>CAYUDX010000054.1:0-2816 GCA_964443355.1 uncultured Spirochaetia bacterium | reverse complement strand
AGGGCACCAAAAAATCCCTTGACTTTCGATTTTAGGGGTGGTAGAGTGGGAGTGCAAGGTGATGATTGTTGACTATTTCCCTTCGATTTACTTACGATTATAAAATCAAGTGGGCAGGCTTCCTGGCCTACCTTCAATGGTCACGTCATCGCCTTGCAACGGTTACGTTGGCCGGGGAGTCTGCCTTATTTTGATTGGATGGGTGAAATTCCATCGGAAACTGCGAGAATGGGAATGGTATAAGGTGCCGGGTATGTTTCACCTTTTTGCTCATTTGATACTTTCTGCAAACCACGAACCGGGAAAATGGAAAGGAATCGACATGCTACCTGGTCAGCTTATCACGGGCCGAGAATCCCTCTCAAGAGACACCGGAATTGCGATACAAACGATACGCACTTGTATCGCAAGGCTAAAATCAACCGGCGAAATAACCATCAAATCAACCAACCAGTTTAGCCTTATAACTATTACGAATTGGCCTATTTATCAGGGGCTTTCAACCAGCGATTCAACCGACGAGCTAACCAGCGATCAACCAGCGATCAACCAGCGATCAACCACAAACAAGAATATAAAGAATATAAAGAAGGAAAAGAATGAAAAGAATATATATGGGCAAAAATTTCATCGGGTAAAACTTACCGAAGCAGAAAGGCAATCCCTCTCAGATACTTATGGTGATGGTAAGGCACAGGAAATGATCGACAACATGGACCTTTACCTTGAAAGTAAGGGGGATAAATATAAATCCCACTATGCTACTCTTCTGTCCTGGGAAAGAAAGAATGGAGGTAATAGCGATGGACAAGGTAGAAGCGGCCAACGAGCGACTGAAGGAAAAACGTCGTCAGCTAGGAATCTCGGAGACGGGCAAGCCTACCCCTGTGATCTCGAAGTCACAGAATGAAGGGCCTACAGCGAGTAAAGAAGACATAGAAGACTTTCAAAAACTCATAGTAGAACAACAAAGAAAATGCCAAGAGGAAGAAGACTTTCGCAAAAAAAAAATGTTAGAACAACAAAAGAATAATCCTGAACGATGGTTAAAAACTGCGGACGTGCCGTTAAAATATCTTCATGCTTCTTTTGAGAGTTTTAAAGGGGGTGAATCAATTAAAGAGATGTGCCAGACGTCCATTCCAAAAAGGGAAAGCATTATGTTGTGCGGTAAAACGGGGTGCGGCAAGACCCATCTTGCGGTGGCGATGCTACGTTATTTTATTACCACAACACAAATAGAGCTTCCTCTTAATTCAATGTGGGAATGGGAGGCGGGGCGTTTTTCAGGTGATTCAGGAATGCGTTTTTTAAGCGTGCCGGAACTTCTTTTAGAAATACGAGCTTCTTTCGCAAAAGACAGCGAAACATCAGAAAAGGCAATAATAGAAAAATATGCGGACATAGCTCTTTTGATTCTTGACGATTTAGGGGCAGAAAAAACAACCGAATGGGTAGAGAGCACTCTCTATCTTGTAATAGATAGACGAAATAGGTGGAATAAATGGACAATTATCACAAGCAATCTGACACTTGAAGAGATCGAACAGCATCTTGGGGCTAGAATTGCGTCGAGGTTATCGGACATGAAGGTGGTTAATATTAAGCTGCCCGACTACAGAAAAAAACGCTAACCCTCGCCTAACCGTCGCATTCAGCCGGGCCGGGAATAGGAGAATGCTCGGCCAGTCGAAAAGGAGGGGTGATGGACCGCACTTATGTAATTCCTGGGTCAGTAGTATCAAAGAAAAACAGTAAGATCGCCACAACCGTAGGCGGGGTGAACGTCAAGGCGCGGGCGATAATTCTTCCCTCAAACGCCTATAAAAAATGGGAGAAAACGGCACGGATATGGGTGCTGACAAAATACGGAGCGGAGATAATCATAACTCATGCCATTCACGTCGAGGCACATTTCTACTATCGAGGGAAACAGCCGGACCTCTCAGGAGCGATGGAATCAATAGCTGACTGTATGGAAGGACTGCTTTGGGAAAATGACGGACTGATTCAATCCTGGGACGGTTCACGGCTCCATCACGACCGTGATAACCCTCGGACTGTTATCACGGTGACAGATTTATAGGAGCCTTCGCTACAGCTAGTTTCGGAGGTAGGGGTAAGGTAGATGGTAGGGCCGAAATCGCGCATAGTGTTTGGAGTGTCGAATGAGTCTGCGTGAGGATAACGCCACAGAGCGCCAGATACAAAATGCCCTTTATTACTATCTCGTTAACAGTTTTGAAATTATTTTTCCGAACATGGATATCGTGACTTCTTACGAGGCGGATATATTAGGGATTACACGCGCCGGATATGCTTACGAGTATGAGATTAAGACCAGCCTTTCGGATTTCAGGGCTGATCGGAAGAAGCGTGAGAAGCACGCGACTCTCGCTGGAACAATCAGGAGGATCGAGTATCCCCCCGCCCCCTGGGTAAGAGGCCCAGACTATTATGTCATGGCTGATGCTCCGGATGATCCTCGCGAAGCACTACGATACCAGTGTTTTCCTGATAGACGACCTAAACAATTCTGGTATGTGCTTTGCGGCTTCAGTGTGCCGAACGGTGAGCTGCCAGAGTATGCGGGCCTAATGACCTATGACGTTGACAAGAACAGGTTTTTTGTAATCAAGGCCGCTCCGAACTTGCCAGCATTAAAAGTGTCTCAAGAGCGGATGAAACGCGCTTTGCGCAACATGCTTTACCGATATTGGCAACTCAGGCTTAAAGATGGTCCCGGACGCACCGATGACTGCCCCGAGTGATGAGCCCATCAAAAAGGGGTGACAGATTTGACCCTCAGCCTTCGC
>CAYUDX010000053.1:0-2822 GCA_964443355.1 uncultured Spirochaetia bacterium | reverse complement strand
CCTTAGCGTACGATTTTGTCCGAAGTATGCGTTGACCCCAAGAGGGAATTTCTTCTGTACCCCACCAAAGAGGGCTCCGACGTATATGACAAAGCTGTAAAAGTGCTAAACCATGAAACGGAAGCGGTCGAATCCCTGTTCAGCGCTGCGGAACGCAAGCAGTTCAAAATTCTGTTAAAAAAATTAATTTCAAAATTAACATGAAAAACATGGACAATAATTCCATGCCAATCTGGAAAAGCAATTTAATCGTCTGCTGGTTCGGGATTTTTACGGGAGCCATAGGTATGAGCCAGATAGCTCCGATCTTACCGCTATATATTAGACATTTGGGCGTGACCGATCCTGCTATGATAGCCCAGTTTTCAGGAATTGCTTTTGGTATTACTTTTATTCTCTCTGCTGTTTTTTCACCCATTTGGGGCCATGCTGCCGACACTTATGGCCGCAAGCCCATGCTACTGAGGGCAAGTCTCGGCATGGCTGTCGTCATATTTAGTATGGGTTTTGCTCCGAATGTACCGGTTCTGATCAGTTTAAGACTGATTATGGGAGTGATTGCGGGCTACGGCACAGCCTGCACCACTCTGATTGCCACCCAAACGGATAAAGCCAATGCGGGTTATGCCCTGGGTACGCTTTCTACGGCGAATATCGCCGGATCCCTACTCGGGCCGATAATAGGCGGTTCAATCGCTGAGGCATTCGGCCTGCGAAATGTGTTTTTTTTGACAGGCGGACTGTCGCTGATCGCGTTTATCACGACAGCTTTATTTGTAAAAGAAAATTTTATAAAGCAAGATAAAAAAACTCTTAGCATCAGGGAAGTATGGGACCGAATCCCGGAAAAATCCCTGACAGTAACCATGTTCGTGACTTTCTTTATTATGACCGTGGCGCTCTATTCCGTGGAGCCAATCGTCACAGTTTATATCACCCAGTTGTCTAAAAATGCCAGTCATATCGCACTTCTGGCCGGATTGGCTTTTTCAGCGTCAGGCCTGGCGAATATTATCGCAGCTCCCCTGTTAGGAAAACTTTCCGATAAGATTGGCCCGCAGAAAGTAATGCTGACTTCGCTCATAGCTGCCGGAATTATTTTCATACCGCAGGCCTTTGTGACAAGCCCCTGGCAGCTTATCGCGCTCCGTTTTTTATTGGGACTGACGCTGGGCGGACTGATCCCGTCGGTGAATATACTGATAAAAAGGATCACTCCGGACCATCTTACCGGCAGGGTTTTCGGTTTCAACATGTCAGCCGGTTATTTAGGGGTATTTGCAGGCGCGGTCATGGGCGGCCAGACTGCGGCATGGTTAGGGACACGGTATGTGTTTATTATAACTAGTGCGTTGCTGCTGTTGAATGCCGGCTGGGTGTATTTCAAGATTTATCGCAAGCTTAATCTTCGGGAAAGGGGAGAAAAGGAAAATGGCGGCATCATAAGCCTACAGCCGGATGAACTGGATGAAATAATCCGATCAAAATAAATCAAAAGGAGTATTTATATGAATGATATCAATAAAAGAGTATTGCTTGTTATGGATGTCCAGACAGGAATCGTGGATAGGCTGGCAAATAAGGACGAATATATTAAAAATCTGAAAATTACGATAGAAACGGCTCGCAAGAACATGATCCCGGTTATTTTTGTGGTCGTGGGGTTCCGTCCGGGTTTCCCTGAAATTAATCCTCAGAACAGATCCTTCGGCAGGATCAAGGCTTCTTTGCCCGCCGGCATGGTAAATTCCGTCCCCTATATAACTCCGGCAGGAAATGACGTTGTGGTTACGAAACGCCGGGTAAGCGCTTTCAGCGGCAGCGACCTGGAAGTGCTGCTGCGCTCCATGGATGTCAGCCACCTTGTCCTGACTGGTATCGCAACCAGCGGAGTCGTATTGTCAACCACCAGGGAAGCGGCAGACAAGGATTATCAGATTACGATTTTGTCGGACCTCTGCGCAGATACCGATCCCGAAGTGCATAAAGTCCTGCTGGAAAAAATCCTATCCAAACAGGCTGAAATAAAAACGAGCGAGGATTGGATGAAATCGCTTTAGAATGAAGTTGATTAAAAGGAGATGGAAATGGTTACAAATGATAAAAACACAGGTAAAGAACAAATCCTGGATTGGATAGACAAACATGTCGTCAGATTTGGACAATCGGCTTTTAAGATCACAAGTTCCGGCGGGGAAGTCATTTATATTGACACTTTTCGGGATTTCAAAGATGCTCCCAAAGCGGATTATTACTTCGCGACCCACAATCACGGAGATCACTTCAACACCGCTCTGGCATTAAAGCTAAAAAAAGAATCAACGCATATCATAGTTCCTGCCTCCCTCAAACAATCCGGTTCTGACAAGGGTGTGGCCACGGATACAATGGCGGCAGGGGAATCAAAAAAAATTGGTAATCTTGAGGTCAGGGCCATACCCGCTTATAATCCGCATAAGATTATGCATCCTAAAGGAAAGGAATATCTCGGTTATATTGTAAAAATAGACAATTATAGGATTTATCATGCCGGAGACACAGACTTTATCCCGGAAATGAAAGGTTTATGTCCCGATATTGCCATGCTCCCGGTCGGCGGCGGCCCCACTATGAATTGGAAAGAAGCTGTTAAGGCTTCCGAAGTTATTGAACCCGGCGTTGTAATTCCGATGCATTACGGCATGCTGCCTTTTACAAAAAAGGCAGGCATAAATTTTTGTAAAAACTATAAAGGGATTGCTAAGATTCTGTGAGTTTTATTATTTAAGCACACAATAACGATTCGCTCGGATGAATAAAATAAGCGGAAGATATACAATCTA
>CAYUDX010000052.1:0-2924 GCA_964443355.1 uncultured Spirochaetia bacterium | reverse complement strand
CAAAATGATCTGTTCAGTAGTTATGATCTACGAAGAGTTACTTTCGGAAGTACTGGGTAAAAGAACATCTGACGATATGAATCCAATATAAGATGGAATTTTACGTTTTAAATCGATGAGGTCGTTGTCAATTTTAATTGTTGAAATTACTTCCGAATCATATAAAATATTCTCCAACAAACAATTATACAGTATTCTTTTTCGTAATTGAGTGGGAAAATCCAAATAATATTTATTTACAATTCGTAGGACCTCGTGACTATTGTTTAAATAAAGATGTTCAATAACATGGAAAAAAATAGTTCTAAAACAAGTATTTTTTATAAGATAATCAAGAGACTTCAAATAAATCGGATGGGCAAAACGAACAATATCATCATCGGGACTTTTCGATTCACAATTTCGTTTTGCTATTGAGAATCGATGTTTCTCATCTTTAAAGACAATTTCAAAATCATCGTGGCCTTGTTTTTTTAATTGGTTGTATTCGTCCTCAAAAAAAGAGTAACTTGTTGAGAGTCCAGATTCATCTGTGATAAAAACTAGTGATAATAATAGAATATGATCAACTCTTCCCGATTCACATAATCCTGCGATCTCTTCTCCAAATGAAGACCCTGCTTCTCTCGAATATTCATGAATTTTCTGAACTAACGGGTTTTCCTCAGAAATCATTACTGTTGCCTGAGTAAAGTCATGGATACTGAGCGGTGTTGATAGAAGTGAATGGTCTTTCAATAAATTAAAAATGAGATTCTTTAATTTTCTATTATGAAACCACAGACATCCTTTTTCATCTGCCCATTTTTTACAGATCTCTTCTCTCTTTTTATAATCATATGAAGGAGAAATTACATTCAATTCCTGTTCCATTGAATGAATTTTTTCCGGAGTGTAACAACTTCTTTCAAATGTTTCAAAGACATCCTTTCTTGATGTAAAAATTAATAAAATATCTTTTCGTTTTACAAAATCAATAAGTGTTGACAATCGCTTTACCAATTCATCGTTTTGTCTGAACGTAATTCTACCGAATGGGTCTTCAATGTAAACAATATCTTTGTCTTTGACGTTAGCATCAAAAAACTCGATAAATTCTTTTTGAGATATCTCGAATTTATCGTTGCTTCGAATCCACTTAGGTGTATATCCCGCATTAAATCCTAACCAGAGGAGTCGAATAGCAAGATATGTTTTTCCAAAACCTGGGGGTCCAGTGACAAATATCACACGGTCTGTGTGTAATTTTTTCTGGATCACCTCAAATTCATCCGGTTCAATATAGATTTTATCAATAAATGATCCCGAATAATCGCTTCTCTCTATTTGTAAATTCTCAAAAAAGGTGGTAATCGTTCTTTCTCTTAAAAGAAAATCTTGAGGTATTTGCACATATTTTTTCTTTTGTAATTTGGTTTGATGTCTTATTGGCGAAACTATAACTTTTTCGTACGCTTTTGGTGTAGCAATAATAAATGTATTCTCTATTTTTTTACCGTTATTTGTATCTGTGTAATTGTTTTTGTAAAGCCGGAGAATGTTATTTTTTAATGCAGAAATTACATTATCTGAATTAATTGGATTTTTCACTCTACTGTCAACTTCGACATAATCCAGAGCGATCTCGACCGGAATAAACAAAAAATTTGGAAGATTTAAAGGAATTGTTGAAAAAATGTCCATACATTTTATGGTTATATCAGCATCGTTCACTAATAATAAACAGTCATCAGTTCCTCTTGTTAATATTTGAAATAAATCCTGATGGGTTTCAATACACTCTTTGAAGGGCTTTTCAAAATACGTTTCTCGAACAACAGCGGGATACTGGTTTGTGTCTTTCGCAATCTGCTTTGAAAGGTCTTCAAATCCTAAAACATCAACATATATCAAGAATTTTGTTTCTGTTGATGTTTGCATTTTGGGAATTACCTCCGGTTGAGTAAAATTTCTACGAGGTAATTGATAATCATATCGAATTTTTCTATTATTAGAGGAATAATTTTGACAAACACCGAGTGCAGATATCAAATCATTAATATCTCATCGATCTAGTTGCTGACGTTGATTTGGCGATCGCATTCCCGGACAATGTATTATGCTATTGAACGAATCACACGCACGATTGTATGTCCATCTCATCCCACAACCTAATTTTAACCTGCTCTGATGAGGTCTACAAATTTTGCGGGTTACGGCAAGGAGGGTCCGAAGCAGGGAGGATCTGTCGGTGAGAACAACGTTGAAAAATGGCTTTTGGATTTAACCCCATGATGGTTGGAGGGAATCAGGTGGTGTTCCCTAAAGGGGGGGCGGACCCATTAAGTTCAGGTATCGTATTGTAGGGGTATCACTTCCCTTGTCGCAGCACCCCTCATACCGAGAATTCTAGAATTCATGCGCGGAATCATGAGCACTGTATATAGTATGGTGCGCGGCAGGCTATGTACTCTAGATCACTACTAGAACATCACTAATACTACAAACTGCTGCGCGGCAAGGGTGGCTGGCATGCGCAGGTACCAGGTGCGGCAGGGTGGGCCCGGGACCATGGTGTTTCCTGCGCGACCATGCGTGGCCGGTTATTTTGTAAGGGTCGATTTCAGCAGAAATACACGTTATTTCCGAATTCTCTCCATAATCCTGCGAGTTATGGAATTGATCCTGAAAATCCGGTGTGCGGACGCGCCTCACGATCCGGTCATTCCGGCTCCCCACTCTCAAAATCGGGGAATTTGAATCCGGAATACGGTTCGTAAAGCACCGGGGAATTATCTGTTTTGTGAATACTTGTCCCGGCAATATATCATAATCAGAAAACGAGGAAACGTCAGGGCAATCTTTAAATGGTAGTCTGTGGAATAATGTGATCCACAATTTCTGATGAAGACCCGACGAAAACTGCCCGCAAGGGACGTATCGGG
>CAYUDX010000051.1:0-3128 GCA_964443355.1 uncultured Spirochaetia bacterium | reverse complement strand
TAAGGATGAAAACAAGCGCGCCGGCTTTGAGGCAGTGCCCGCAGAAACGCGGAGTCTGCACAAGGGTATATACGGTCACGCCGAAAAAACCGAACTCGGCTTTGAGAAAAGTTGCCAGGGTGAGGCTCACGAACAAACAGGAAGTGACGTGCTACATCCCGGGAGTCGGCCACAACCTTCAGGAGCACTCCATCGTCCTGATAAGGGGCGGCAGGGTAAAAGACCTTCCCGGAGTACGTTATCACATAATCCGCGGAGCGCTCGACACGCAGGGAGTCGCCGACAGGAGAAGGAGCCGTTCCAAGTACGGCGCGAAGGCACCCAAGAAAGAGAAAAAAGCCTAAAGTCACGGGTTTTGTGAAACTGGACTTTGCAGCATAAAACGCGAATGTAAAGGAGCAAGAAGATATGCCAAGAAGAAAAAGGACCGTAAAAAGAGAGATAGACCCGGATTCAAAGTATAACAGCCAGCTCGTCATGAAGCTTATCAACTGCATAATGTACCAGGGCAGGAAAGCCACGGCGGAGGCTATTGTTTATAATGCGTTTGATGTTATCGAAAAGCAGGGCAAGGACCCGATCGCCACTTTCAAACAGGCGATGGAAAATATCAAGCCGCTGATGGAACTGAAAACGCGCAGGATAGGCGGGGCCAATTACCAGATACCGGTTGAAGTGACCCCGGACAGGAGACAGTCGCTTGCAATCCGCTGGCTGATAACGGCCGTGCGTGAAAGAAAAGAAAAGAACACATTTGAAAGGCTGGCCAATGAGATACTGGCGGCCGTAAATAACCAGGGCGGAGCCATGAAGAAGAAGGACGACACGCACAAAATGGCCGAAGCCAACAAGGCCTTTGCGCATTACCGCTGGTAGGATCATAGTTCGGGAAGAATAGACCGGGAACAAAAAAAGAAAATTAAAAAAATATCAGGAGAACAAGAAACATGCCGAGAGAGTTTTCGCTGCTCAAAACGAGGAACATAGGAATAATGGCGCACATCGACGCCGGAAAAACAACGCTCACCGAGCGCGTCCTTTACTATACGGGAAAGACGCACAAGATCGGAGAGGTTCATGAGGGCGCGGCCACCATGGACTGGATGGAACAGGAGCAGGAACGCGGGATCACGATAACGTCCGCGGCAACGACATGCCACTGGAAAGACCATTGCATCAATATCATAGACACCCCGGGACACGTTGACTTTACGATCGAGGTGGAAAGGTCCCTGCGCGTCCTTGACGGCGCGATAACGGTATTTGATTCGGTCAACGGCGTGGAACCGCAGACGGAAACCGTCTGGCGCCAGGCTAACAAGTACAAGGTTCCCAGGATAATATTTTTCAATAAAATGGACAGGGTCGGCGCGGATTTTTGGATGTCGCTGGGCACTGTCGAGGAAAAACTCAACGCAAACCCGGTGCCGCTCTGCCTGCCCATAGGCGCGGAAGACAAGTTCGAGGGAATACTGGACCTTATAAAAATGAAAGAAATAATCTGGCACAACGAGGAACTTGGCGCCAAATTCGACTATAAAGAGATCAGGCCGGAATTCATGGAAGACGCAAAAAAGTGGAGGGAGAAACTCGTCGACTCGGTCGCTTCTTTCGACGACACCCTCATGGAGCTGGCCCTTGAAGGAAAAGACCTGCCCGAGGAGCTGTTGAAAAAAGCGATCCGCAGGGCGACGCTTGAGTTTAAAATAGTGCCGGTGCTGTGCGGCACGGCTTTCAAGAATAAGGGAGTCCAGCCGCTTCTTGACGCGGTCGTTGATTATCTGCCTTCGCCGCTGGATGTTCCGCCGGTCGAGGGTTTTGACCCGAAACACGTGGATGCCGAAGGCAAGGACCTCATAGTGGTCAGGAAGCCGGACGATTCGGAACCGTTCACGGCCATAGTATTCAAGATAATGTCGGATCCTTTCGTCGGAAGGCTGACATATTTCAGGATTTATTCGGGGATGATAACCTCCGGATCATACGTTTACAATTCAACCAAGGATAAGAACGAAAGGATAGGCCGCCTCATCAGGATGCACGCCAATCACAGGGAAGAGATCAAGGAAGCTTATACGGGCGATATCGTCGCCGGCATAGGCCTCAAGGATTCCATCACCGGCGATACTATATGCACGGAAGACAACGCGGTAGTACTTGAGAAAATGATATTCCCCGAGCCCGTCATATTTGTCGCTGTCGAACCCAAGACAAAAGCGGACCAGGAGAAAATGGGATTTGCGTTGAGCAAGCTGGCCGAGGAGGATCCTACATTCAGGGTCAGGACCGATGAAGAGACGGCGCAGACCATAATTTCAGGAATGGGCGAACTTCACCTCGAGATCATCGTTGACAGGATGAAAAGAGAATTCAAGGTCGAGGCCAATGTCGGCAAACCCGAGGTATCATACAGGGAAACTATTTCGGGCAAAGCTGAAGCCGAAGGAAAATACATCAGGCAGACAGGCGGACGCGGCCAGTACGGACACGTTTGCCTTGAAATCGAACCGCTTCCGCGCGGAAAAGGTTATGAATTCGTAAATGACATCGTCGGAGGCGTGATCCCGAAGGAATACATACCGGCAATAGACAAGGGAATCCAGGAAGCAATGGCCATCGGCGTCATAGCCGGATACCCGGTAAACGACATAAAGATCATCGTAACCGACGGATCGTTCCACGAAGTCGACTCTTCGGAAATGTCCTTCAAAATAGCGGCTTCAATGGCATTTAAGGATGCGTTCAGGAAAGCCAACCCTCAGATACTGGAGCCGATAATGGACGTCGAAGTCGTAACCCCCGAGGACTTCATGGGAGATATCATAGGGAACTTAAGCTCAAGGCGCGGAAGGATAGAGAACCTGGATAAAAGGGGAAAAATGACCCATATCAGGTGCTTTGTGCCGCTCGGAGACATGTTCGGATACGCAACCGACCTGCGCTCAATGAGCCAGGGACGCGCGAGTTACACAATGCAGTTTGCAAAATACGAACCGGTGCCCAATAACATAAAGGAGCAGCTCTCCTCTACGTTTACCGGCGGCAGGTCGTAAAAGTATCGGGTAACTGAAAGTTAATTTGAATTTAAAAACTTCCTAAACCAGGAGGATTTAAAAATGGGAAAACAG
>CAYUDX010000050.1:0-3336 GCA_964443355.1 uncultured Spirochaetia bacterium | reverse complement strand
GTGGTCTGTGAGCAGATAACCGGCCTGGCAAGGGTGATAAGGTCAAATTCAATAGCATCCCTTGAGAACATAGCCCTATGGCACGAGAGGGATATTTCACATTCATCTGTCGAGCGAATAACAGTTCCGGACACTTTTATTCTTCTTCATTATATTATAAACAAGATAAACTGGGTAATGGACGGGTTGCAGGTATATCCTTCAAATATGAAGCGAAACCTGCATTATCTCAAGGGGGCGATATTCTCTCAGAGGCTCCTTCTGGCACTTGTGCAGAAGGGCATATCAAGGGAGAAATCATATGAAATAGTGCAAAAGAACGCCATGAGGGTATGGGCGGGCGAATCACCTGATTTTATAACATCGCTGCTTGCGGATGAGGATATAAAAAAGCATTTTGCGGCAAAAGAACTCGATTTGATATTCGACGTGAATTACTACCTTACATACGTGGACGAATTCTTCAAAAGGGCGGATTGAACCGTGACGGACATTCGTTAAAATACAAAAGGCGGGTGCAAACCCGCCTTTTGTATTTATAAAAAACAGGGGGGATTTATGCCGTTGATTAAAATTCACATGAGGGACGGGAAATCTAAAGAGCACAAGAAGACGGTTTTGGACGGGGTGCATGCGGCGCTGGTTTCAGCCTTTAAAATACCGGCAAATGACAGGATCATTCTTTTAAGCGAGTATGACGCGGAACATTTTGACGGCAGGGACGAGAACTTTACAGTGGTTGAAATCCTGGCTTATTCAGGCAGGACAAAGGATATGAAGCGGGACCTGTACAAAAAAATAGTGGAGAATGTCTGCAAGGGGACAAAGCTTGTGCCGACCGACATATTTATTGTAATAAATGACATCCCGAAGGATAACTGGGGCATCCGCGGCGGGCTGATGGCAAGCGAACTGGATCTTGGCGTCAATCCGCAGGGAAAATGAGGCGAAAAGATGGATAATATCCAGATAATCGTATTTGCCTTAACATCTCTGGCAATAGCCGCTTTTTCATGGTTTATTTCAATCAAACACGGCAGATATCACGGCATCGCAAGGTTCTTTTCTTTTGAAAGCATCGCGCTTATGACAATACTTGACCTTAAATGCTGGTTTGACGACCCTTTTTCACCCATGCAGGTCATCTCGTGGATATTCCTGTTCGCAAGCATATATGTGGCGGCGGCCGGGTTCATGTTGTTGGTCAAAATGGGCAAGCCGAAGAAAAACATCGTGGAATTCGAGGACACGACAAAGCTTGTCACGACGGGCATGTATAAATATATAAGGCACCCGCTTTATGCCTCGCTGGTAATCCTGGGGCTCGGGGTTTTCTTTAAAAAGATACAAACGGCGCAAATAATCCTTGTGATTGTCAACACGCTGGCGCTTTATATAACCGCGCGCATGGAAGAGCTTGAAATGATGAAAGGTTTCGGTGATGAATACGGCAGATATATGAAGATCTCGAAAATGTTCATCCCGTATATATTTTAAAAGAGGATAAGATGAAAAAAGTCGTAAAAAAGAAAAAGCTTAAGGCGAAAAAACACTGGTACTGGAACGAGTCATGCCAGTGCGTGGAAAAGGCCTCGGACAGGGATATCAAGGCCGGCAGGGTCAAAAGGTGCAAATCCGCGGCTGAACTGAAAAAGGAACTTTGTAAATGATTTTCGACAGGACGCACGCATTTGATAAAGCTTTCAAACACCTGCCCGAAGATGTAAAAAAAATATTTTTTGAAAAAATGGAACTTATGGAAGAACATTTTGACCATCCGTCACTGCGCATTAAAAAAATAGCGAGCGCCGTTGGAATTTACGAGGGCAGCGTGAACATGCATTACAGGTTCACCTTCCAGCTTATCCCCGGCGGCATACTTTTAAGGAACATAGGCCAGCACGACCCGGTCCTCTCGCACGGATAATGCCGTAAAAAAACACCGCCCAAAACACTCTTGAAGCCCCGCAATATAAGATGTATAATTGCCTGTATTAACATTAACCAACGGAGGTTTTTATGAAGAAAACCATTCTTGCCGCAATCATCGCATTATTCGCAACATCCCTTTCATTTGCGGAAATGACCGCTGTCCAGACCGAGGATTCAAAAACATTTTATGACGGCGTTACAAAGGTTGCCGTATGGACATACGCCGGGGGCGCAAGGACCATGCAGGGAGTAACAATAACCGGAGATGTACGGATATTGACCAATATAGACGGGTTCGACAGGTTCTCGATGTTCAAATATAAAAATAACGGGATAGTCGACGGCGCTTACACGTGGTATTTCGCGGACGTTACGAAACCCGCGGCAATCGAGTCGTATTCCGGCGGACGGATCGACGGGCCTTTCACGGCTTTTTTTAAGGACGGGAAAAAGGCCAGGGAAGGTTCCTACAAGGCAGGGAAAAAAGACGGTGTCTGGAAGACATATTATAACGGCGGAGAAGTGGCGGAATCCGCGTCTTACAAGGGGGATATAAAAGACGGTGATTACCAGAAGAATTACGAATCAGGTGCCGTGAATGTTACATGCAAATACAGCAATAATAAGATAGACGGCCAATACCAGGAATTCTACGACACGGGCACGATAAAACTCGAAGGCAAATATATCAACGGCGTGCGCGACGGAGATTTTAACATGTATTATGAGTCGGGTGAAAAACAATATACCATGCGTTATAAGAACGGAAAGGTCGAAGGCGCGGTCAATAACGATACGGGAAATGAAATGGAACCGGTGCAAATAGAGAAGTGAAATATAAATTAATGCAGAACAAATAAAAAAATAATATGATAAA
This sequence comes from uncultured Spirochaetia bacterium, assembly GCA_964443355.1. Lineage (GTDB taxonomy): Bacteria > Oederibacteriota > PGYV01 > PGYV01 > Palsa-1178 > Bog-1181. The sequence goes on along the minus strand of CAYUDX010000050.1, from coordinate 527 downwards.
AAAACAAAACATCTCCGCCGTTTATTTTTTTGTTCTTGAAATATTTTATAATCGCTGGAAAAATGGCACGATAAAACGCCTTTAAAACAAGGCAAATAATAGCCCATATAATTAAATGAAAAATATATGAAGTTTTCTTCTTTTTATTCTTGACAATATTTGCCGAGTTTGTTATATTCATATCACTGAAAGACAAAAAGATTTCAGAGTGTTCTTGAAAACAAGAATTTAGAGAATATAGAATGTTGTCCCTTTTTCAGGTTGTTTTAAAATCAGGCTTTAAACAATAAGCTTTTTAAAACGGACTTAGAAAACCAGCGCATTATGCTGCAGAGAATAAAAAGCAGCGGGAATGAAAAAAATACAGAATCCCGATTGGGGTAGTATTCACCCATTGTGGCTTTTTGTGTTCTATATGATATGTTTAATCGCCAGACGCGATAAACGACTAAATTGTTCTTTACTAGAAAAATAGAGAGAGATTGAGTTTCGCCTTGGCCAGGATAATAGTTCTTTGGAGAGTTTGA
>CAYUDX010000049.1:0-4429 GCA_964443355.1 uncultured Spirochaetia bacterium | reverse complement strand
AAAATAAGTAAGTCAAATTTTCGTCAATATTTGATTTGTTTTAATAAGAGTTTGTGTATTAGGCTTAATGTTTTATGGATTATAGAAAATGATTTATTTTTGAGGCTTTTTGTCCTTACCTACCTATTTTGCGCATGCATAGAGGCGAAAATTGTGGTGGATAGGTCATGTATTTCGCATAAAGTATTTTATACAAAATTAGATATATTCATCAGCGACGTATAATGAAATTTTACCAAAGTTATTTTTTTACGAGTTTTTGAACAAGCGGTTTAAGTGTTGGAAGTTCTTCTTTAACAATATTCCATACTAATTTTAAATCTATACCAAAGTACTCATGCGCAATACGGTTTCTTAAGCCTATAATCTTCTTCCATGGTATGTCAGGATGTTTGTCCCTAATGCTTTCCGGTATGTGTTTGGCGGCTTCGCCTAATATTTCCAGGCTTCTTACAGAAGCATGGGTCGTTTTTCTGTCTCTGAAAAAAGCAACATAATCCATGTCTTTTATAAATTCACTTGTATCTTTTATAGCAGAAATCATATCATTTATATAGTCGCCGTATTCCTGACCCGTTCTCATACAAATTCAACCTCATTAAGTATATGCTTCCCAATCAAAGGTTTTAGTGCGCCGCGTGTTGTGAGATCAACTTTGCGTATTTTTAACAATTTTTTGAGATAATCTTCAAGGTCACAGAATGCAAAATATCCTATACCATCCTTATCAAAATCTACGAGAATATCAATATCACTTTTGCTGTCCTGCTCGCCACGCACATATGAGCCAAAAACACCAATTTTTTTTACCTTGAATTTGGTTTTTAGTTCAGTTCTATGATCCTCTAAAACTTTTTTTACTTCTTTTAGTTTTGTCATATAATTCCTCTCTTATATCCTTAATTATACCTAATATTGGCGTTTTTTCAACAGGTTTAAATATTATAAAATGCCAGGTTGCTATTCCATTCCATTTAATTGAGACTAATATTTTTTTACTTTTGACTGCGTATAATGTATATTATCCGAACTCAAATTTTTAGTAGAAACATAGGCATTATCCAAAGTCCGCCCGTGAGTTCGGTTGGCGATAAAGACTATGCCCGACGGGGTCTGCGTAAATGGATTAAGCCCCGCCAATACTTGTTTTCAATTCCTTCAATTTTAATAAATTTTCATTGCTGATTTCCAAACTCGCAGCGTCATTTATTAAAAAATCCAAAAACAAATTAACTTCCTGTTCTTTGCTGGTTATTTCCATAAATTCTTTCTTCGTGACTTTTCTGTTGTGCATGCGTTCAAAAACAACGACGGCATCCGGATCCTCGGCGTCGCCAAACGCGCTTTTCAATGTCAGCATTTCCTTGTCAAAATCTACCCTGAATTTTTTCGTCTGCGCCCGGCCCAGAACTTTACTGATTTCCTTTTCCACATTTTTCATGTCTTTTAGCTCCTTTTCTATTTGTAGGTATTTATCGGAAAACTATCATTAATTAATTTTAGTGGCTTTGATTTCAGTTTTTGTATCCGTTTTTTTAACCGGATCAAAAATTTTATATGCAAGCAACTTAAGGCGGTCGTTTATAAGAAACCACACTATCGCATATCCCCAAACGAACCCGGCCCAACCCCAGCCCAACGGCGTCATGAATAATCCATAAACCGCAATAAGTGTTGCAATAATTTGAGTACCTAATACGGCAATCCACAAAATTTTAGCCGGTTTTATTGTCCAGAACGGGCCGCGCGTGCGTGTGAGGAAGATAGTCAGGTGCCCTGCAACGGACAGCTTCAGGTACATCAGCGTTTGTATGTGCGCGCGATCGATATGAAAGACGCGCTCGCCGAGGAAAAACAGTAAAAAAGCGGAAACAACCCCGATAACTCCGAGCACCGAGGAAACCCCAAGCACCATACGCATGTTCCAGGATTCAGGCTGGTCCTTGTAATGTACGTTGTCATAGGCAATGGATAATATGGCACCGTCGTTTAAAAGGGCCAGCATGACTATCATTACGGCCGTAACCGGATAAAAATTGAAAACTAGGATGGATAATGTCATAAACAATAATACACGCAGGGTCTCGGCAATGCGATATATGGCGTAGCTGTTCATCCGCTGAAAAATCCTCCGACTCTCCTTGATAGCATCAATAATAACTGACAAGCCCGGGGCCATCAACACTATGGACGCCGCCGCGCGCGCCGCGTCGGTCGCGCCCGAAACCGCTATGCCGCAGTCGGCTTTTTTAAGGGCCGGCGCGTCATTTACGCCGTCGCCTGTCATGCCAACCATGTGTCCGAGTTTTTGCATGACGTCAATAATATGGAACTTGTGCTCCGGGAACACCTGTGCGAACCCGTCCGCCTTGTCAATAGCCGCGGATGTTTCCGCGGTTTCCTTGTTTTTGGAATCACCGAGGCTGGCCGCGTCGAGAATATTTGTGCCCATACCCAGCTTTTTTGCGGTTTCTTTTGCTATTGCCAGCTGGTCGCCGGTAACCATTTTAACCTTAACACCCATCTTATTAGCGGTCTCTATCGTTTCCTTTGCGTCTTCGCGCGGCGGATCAAACAGGGGCAGTACTCCGAGAAACTGCCACTGGCCGTCCCCCTCAGCCCGCGCCACGCCCAGCGAACGGAACCCGCGCCCGGCGAATTCGTTAACAGCCTTGTCGACAGCATCCTTTACCTGTCCTGCATTGGCCGACAGGGCCATGATTACCTGCGGCGCGCCTTTTGTTACCTTGAACACCTTTCCGTCCGCGGTTTTAACCGCCGCTTCTGTGCGTTTATGCACGGAGTCAAACGGCTGGAAATGTGTCACCTGATAACCTTTCAGCGCTTCTTTGTCCTTCAATCCGCCAAGCACGGCAAGGTCAATGGTATCGTTATTTTCCGCGCGCGATGCCAGCGCGGCATTGAGTATGATCCGGTCCGCAGCAATATTGTTGACACTGAAAGGATCCCCGAGCGTCAGTTTGTTCTGGGTCAGTGTGCCTGTTTTGTCCGCACAGAGCACATCCACGCCCGCCAGTTCCTCAATGGCCACCAGCTTGCTTACAATCGCCTTTTTTCCGGCAAGCAGACGCGCGCCTATTGCCATCGTAACCGACAGCACCGTAGGCATTGCCACCGGTATTGCGGCAACAGTCAGAACCAGGGCGAACTGCAGAGTGGTTATAATATCATCATGGCGTATAAAAATCGCGACCCCGAGTATGACCGCAACCAGGGCTGCCGCAAGAACAATAAGGTAATCTCCGATTTTTAGAACGGCACGCTGGAAGTGGCTTACCGTGTGCGCTTCCTGCACCAGCTGGGCCGTCCTGCCAAAGTATGTATTCGCGCCCGTGGCATAAACAAGCGCGCCCGCTTCCCCCTGGCGTAAAATGGAACCCGAAAACACAGCCTCGCCGGGCTTGCGCGTTACCGGCAGGGATTCTCCTGTTAGAGCGGACTGGTCCACCTCCACCTCATCGCCTTCCAACAAACGCGCGTCCGCCGGCACAATATCTCCCTGCCTGAGCCGGATAACATCCCCCGGCACCAGGTCCTTCGCTTCGGGGGTTGCCCACTTTCCGTCGCGTTTCACCCTGGCCTTTACCGCAAGCGTGGCCTTTAACGCGTCAATGGCGTTGCCCGCCGTGTGTTCTTCCCAGAATCCAACCATGCCGTTGGCCAGGAGTAAAAGCAGTATTATAAAAAAATCCGGCCAATGGCGCGCCACAGCAGAGAGGATAACGGCGGCTTCTATCATCCAGGGTATTGGTCCCCAGAAATAACTGAGAAATTTCAATATTGGATTGGTTTTTTTCTCTTCAATCTCATTTGGCCCGTATTGTGCAAGCCGTTTTTCCGCCTCGGCCTGGCTTAACCCCTCCGGCGACGACCCCAGTTTTGTCTGCAGTTCCGCTATGGGAAGGGATTTCAGGTCATCCTTATCGTCCGGCCTGGCTTCCTGCTTTGATCCGTCTTTCTTTTTTGACTTTGGTTTTACCTCAGGCTTTTTTCCGGGTTTTGCTTCGGATTTTTCCGATCCCTGATCCGGGTTGGATTTATTCTCTGTATCTTTTTTTTCATCTTTCATGATGAATTTCCTCTCCTTCAGCCAGCCACTTTCTCGCCCCGGCTAAATCCGCAAGATCAAAATACTTTATGACTGCTTTCGTAAAAGGCCTGCAAAATATTGCCATGCCCTCTTCCCACATCTTGTCCCCGGCAATGGCCAGCCGCTCAATGTCCGAAAAATGGTCAACGCCGAACTTAAAATCCTCCCATGCGGCCCCGGCATCCCACCCCTTAAAATCTTCCATGTCAAACAGCAAACGCAGCTTTCCGTTTAACCTGACCAGTCGTTCGAATTCAGGCACAAAACGCGCGTAATCTTCCTTTACAAGTTTTCCGCTTACGTGTACTTCCAGAATCT
>CAYUDX010000048.1:0-4522 GCA_964443355.1 uncultured Spirochaetia bacterium | reverse complement strand
CAGGTTTGTGGTATCATCTACTACATATATATTGCCGGATGAATCCAGGGCAACTCCCGATGGCTGTGAAACCGTCCACTGGCTGCTGCTGCCGCAAGTTATGCCATTGTAGGTGGTTGGAGTCGGCATCGGCGTGTCTGTCGGCCCGGTCACCGCCGTACTTGTTGGAGTGATGGTCGGTGTCCATGTCCCGGAGTAGACCGGCGTTAAACAATAGGAGTATGGCTTTGGGAAAGTGTCTCCCTTATCTGCCAGTGAACAATAAACCGACGTGTTATCAACTTCTATTCCCGGCGAGTTCTGTCCTTCAGGATAGCACTGGTAAACCAGCGTCCACATCGGCGCTGTGGACATATTCAAAATCGCGTATCCGCTGAAATTCGTCCCAACATAGACCAGGCTTGGGTGTGAGGGGTCAGGAGCCATCTCCATGGGGCTGATGCTGCCGGAGAAGACCGTGGCTGCGTAATTGTAAGTCGCCCCTCCATTGGCTGTGGTCCACTCCACTATTCTGTTGTTGCGACTGTCCGCAACATAAACCGTGTTGCCGCTGTCCTGAACCATTACTCCGTAAGAGCCGTTTAGCTGGTCTGTCCCTGAGCCTGTCACTCCGGGCGTGCCTATGACGCCAACCGCCACATAGCTGTTAGGGTTCTGCTCGTGGAACCTGGTGACGCACGAGTCGGTTCCAGAATAGACGTCGCCTGTGCCTGTATTATCCAGCGTGACGTAAACCGGATGTGTCACTGTTATGACGGCAACAACTACGCCGCTGTTTGTCAGATCCATCTTGACTATCTCGTTCCCGTTGGTGCAGGCTGCGAAAAGGTAATGCCCGTCCGCGCTCACGGCAGTGCCGTATGGACTGCCCAACCCTCCAGGATTCAACGCTCCAACGCCTGTGAAGTATGTCTCAAATACCCCTGTGGCAGCGTTAAATTGGTCAATACGATTATTGTTTATGTCCGCAAAATAGACTGACTCAATACTGTTGGTTGTGCCCACAGCCAGTTGGCTGTTGCCGTCCATTTGTCCGTTGGCTGAGCCCGCAACTCCAGTACCATATGTTGCCTGGGGGTTTGCGCATCCGCTGCAGCCCGGCGTGGAGGTTAAAGTCGCTGTAGCCGTGGGAGGCTGGGTCCGGCTGCCGGTTGGAACCGGCGTAGAGGAATAGACAGGGGTTGCGGTTGGTATCAGGAACGGCTGAAAATAGATCAAAATGCGGGATCGGTTGCCGTCAACAGCGTAAAGATTATCCTGGCTGTCAAAATACGAGCCATAGGTCTGTGGCCCGTAATCGTTTAAGTGTCCTATGGGATTATCGCCGGCACCCGGAATATCCGGGGTTCCTGCGGGCATGATGCCGTTCCTCGGGTTTTGGATGATGACCGGCGGATATCCGCCGCTCGCCTGGCTGTTGGTTCCAGCCACCATGATACTGTCGTCCGAGTTAAGGGCCATTTCCCAAAAGGCCTGGTCATAAAGAGTATTTCCTGTTGTAGTAAAACTTCCGTGTGTTCCATATACGCCGTCAGCCGGAATGGCGAAAGCACAGACCGTGTTATTAACTGGCAGGCTCTTGGCGTCAAACCTCAGTATCCTGAAATTCCCGCCGTCTTCAAGCCAGTGGTCGGAAACATAAAGATCTCCGTGATGGTCAAATTGCAAAAAACTTGGATAATTGAGCGTAGAAGCACTGATCTGGGTTCCTCCCGGGCAGGTCGTTCCATTCCCATTACAATTGGTTCCCACTGGTCCGTTCCCCGGGTCAGGTTGGCCTAGCACGACATCCACTATCGGTCCTATTCCCTGCGTTCCCATCGGGTCGCGTACACGCATAACCCGGTTGCCTCCCAGGTCCGTGATCCAAAGGTTTCCTGCGGGATCTGCAGTAAGGCCCGTCAAGCCGGTCCAGCTTACTTTGACCGATTTTCCCAAGACCGGAAGCGGTGAATCTACAACCGCTACCGGGTTTATTTCAGGTGAGGTGGGCGGTGGGAGCGGAAGGCTAAAAGCTTCTATCCTGCAGGTACCGCTGAAACCATTGAGCGCCCAGATATATTTTTTTGATGAATCCACTGTTATTTCCCCTTCATATCCTGCCGAAGAAGTGAAAACATAGGGCTGGCTGGTTCCAGCGTAACCGTCCTCCAACTGCCCGTTGGTCAAACCTTCCGGGCCGTTGGCCGGCATATTCCAAAAATGAATCCTTAATGCATCCGGAGCGATGAGTTGGGTGATGCCCGACCCCGGAGCCGAGGCTACCACGACATTCATCAAAGTATAAAATCCGGAATTTCCTATCCGGTTCCCTGTGCCAGCGTAGCCGGCGGGCGGGGAAAAAATTTGAAGGCTGTCCGGCGAAGAGCTTCCCGCAGGGTAGTGCAACAGGCTCATATCCCTATAATCCGACAAATAAACATCTCCGTTAGAAGCAACGCCAGGCGAGTAAAGAGCCTCAGGCGTACTGAAGTTCTGTAAAATACTGACGCTGAAAACGGGCCATGTAATCTTGTAATGAAAAGCTCCCAGACTATGATCAATCACCCAAAGTCCGACTTCCGTAGCGGAATTCATATTTGGGTCTATCTCGATGCCCATAGGTTGTGTCGTGGAAGCGGCGATATATTCATAGCTTGCGTAACCGTTCCCATAAACCGGCACCCCTGCAATGTTAGTACCGGTGGGCTGGAAAATGGAAATTCGGCCGTAACCATTGTAGCTTGTCTCGCCCACATAAACATTTCCCGATATATCAACCCGCAAAACCGTCGGATCATTAAGGACTGGAAAAACGGTTAAGTTATTAACGTCGGTGTTCATGATATTAGAGGTAAAATCAGCCTGCCCCAGCACCACGTCCGCTGCAGTCGAGGGAACGCCGGGAGCTGGAGCATTTAGATTTGGAAAGCGCAGGACCCTGTTATTTTGGGAATCTGCCACCCATAAATTACCCCAAGCGTCGATAGCTACACCCGCCGCATTTTGTGGCAAACCGCCGTCCGTTCCCCGCAGGGTTGGCCAAAAACCCAGATTTTGGTTGGTGGGTGTGGCGGGCACATTTGCCCCGTTGTTGTCATAGGCCTGGAACGTAAAATTACCCGCGCCGGTCCCATCCAATTGGCCCCAGACGTAGGATGCTGGCTCATTTGTGTAAATCGGGTAGTTGAACCGCAGAACGCGGTTATTGAAGTAATCCGGCACATAGAGGTTTCCCTGTGAATCCGCCGCCATGTTGGCTATAGAACCACCTTCCCCCGGTGATTGCAGCATGTAGTATTGGCCGCAAAGGCAGTTGGCATTGGGCAAGACCGGCGGGCTGTAAAAACCGTTAGGAGAGGTCTGCCAGTTGAATGTCTGCCAGTTGGAATCATAGTTACAGCCGGAATGAACAAAATCCTGCTGTCCAAGAACAATGTCTGCGCCTTGGCCAGTGACCGCTGTCTCGAAATTTTGAACGACCAGAACGCGGTTATTCCCCGAATCCCACATGCAAAGGTAATGGTGAGTGTTATCCACGAAGACGCTATTGCCAAAATTAACGTTTTTCGCGTTCACTTCGTTATTGTGATCCTGAGAAAAATCGAATTGGCCTAGAATCTTGTCCGCCCACAAGTCACCTGCGGCTCCGCGGACAGGCGCGGCATAGACAGAACAATAAATCATTATTGTATGGATAAAAATAATTAAAAAGAACGCCCAGTGTCGGATTCGATTTTCCTTTTTTGTTGTTTCACGGTGCATATGGAACCCCTCTCACGGTTTCTTAACGCTGTTATTTAGACATAATACCATAGAAAAAGTTCCAGAAAGTGCCTGCTTTTATTAGCGGGGATTACGCATAAAGTATTTTATGCGAAATTAGATTTATGTGTTTATTTGTATAATGTACATGACACGAACTGCTTTATGGCCGACTTTATATTATAGAATTACTGTCCATCATAAGCTTGTACTGCTGCTGGCACTGACTGGATTACAGCATTTCCTGCAGCCGGTAGTCCAATTAAAATAGCGCTTATTACTTCTTCACGGGATGCACCTGCTTTTTTTGCTTCAATTACGTGGAACGGTATGCCGCTTTCCATTCTGAGCGCTGCGAGCACGGCAATATATGCTAGCTTTTCGGTTTTTGCATCCAGCTTGTTTGCTCCGTTAAGTTTCATGGCTGTTTCCATCCATATTTTTTGGTGTTCTGGTGCGTTTTGGGCAAAACTTATAAAAGCGTTACTTACTTTAGGTTCATTTCCCATAAATGCCTCCATTTTTTTATTTTCTTGTTCATAAAATTTTAATGATTAAATAATACCAAATTCTAATGGATTGAACAAGTTTTTAAAGTTACAATTTTAAAGACGTCTTTATTAGCCATTATATATTATGAGAATTAAATTATTTTACATAAATAAATCATATATTTAGACTTAAAGTAAAAGGCCCCTTTTGGCAAAGGGGCCTTTTACCACAACTGGACTGAACCCCTCCGACTGGACACTCGGATTAGAACAAATTAGCCTGCTCC
>CAYUDX010000047.1:0-4532 GCA_964443355.1 uncultured Spirochaetia bacterium | reverse complement strand
AGCTCCGGAGGATTTTAAGTCCTCTGCGTCTACCAATTTCGCCATCCCGGCCAAGCTTGCAATTAAAAAGAGCTTTTAAAAACGAAGCTTATTATATATAAAAGAAAGTGAGGTGTCAAGCCTTATAAAAAAAACCTTATTTTACGCCTGTTTTTCCCTGTCGTTGCCGTGCTTTCTCAGCATGATGAGCAGTACGTTGATATCGGCCGGGGTTATGCCCAGTATCCTTGAGGCCTGGCCCACCGTCGCCGGGCGTATCAGGGCGAGTTTCTGGACAGCCTCGTTCGAGAGGCCGTGGTATTTTTTGTAGTCAAAATCCGCGGGGATCTCCTTGCCGGAAAGTTTAACAAGGGATTCTATCTCATATCTGGACCTTTTTATGTATCCCTCGTACATGACCTCCGCGTCCAGGTATTCGGTGAAATGGCCCGGCACCGCGTTATCTATTTTGGTGAAGAGCGCGAGCCCTGCGTAGGAAACCTCGGGCCTTTTAAGTATGGATAAAAGGGAATGCTCGGATGATATCGGCGTCGTGCCCAGCGAGGATAATCTTTCGTTCACTTCCTGCACGGGCTGTATGTGTGCCTTCCCGAGCCTTTCATATTCGGCGGAGGCGAAGGCTTTTTTCTTTTCTATTTCGGCCATCCTCCCTGCGCCGACCAGCCCGGTTTCAAATCCGTACTGCGTCAGCCTTATGTCCGCGTTGTCGTTACGAAGAAGCAGCCTGTGCTCGGCGCGCGATGAAAATAGCCTGTAAGGTTCCTTCAGTTCGTTGGTTATAAGGTCGTCTATCATGACGCCGATGTATGATTCATCCCTGGAAAGTACCAGCGGGCTTTTGTATTTTATTTTCAGCGCCGCGTTAATGCCGGCCAATAACCCCTGCGCCGCGGCCTCCTCATATCCCGATGTGCCGTTTATCTGCCCGGCGAGATAAAGGCCGGGGACTATCTTAGATTCGAGAGCGGCGGAAAGCTGGATGGGCGGCGAGTAATCGTATTCGATGCCGTAACCCGGCTTTAGTATGACGACATTCTCGAACCCGGGAATTGTCCTGAGATAACCGTACTGGACCTCGATGGGCAGGGAAGTCGAAAGGCCGTTGAGGTAAAGCTCGGGTGAGCCCGCTTCCTCGGGTTCTATGAATACCTGGTGCGATTTTTTGTCAGGGAATTTTATCACCTTGTCCTCGATGGAGGGGCAGTAGCGGGGGCCAAGCCCGAATATCATGCGGTGCTCTTTGCTGTATAAGGGAGAGAGCTCCAGGTTTTCCCGTATCACCCGGTGCGTCTCCTCGTTGGTGTTTGCCAGCCAGCACATAGCCTGCACTATATCGATCTTCGGCGTGGAGAATGAAAAAGGCACGGGAATTTTGTCGCCGGGCTGTTCGATGAATTTCCAGAAATCAAGGGAGGCTTTGTCCACCCTTGGGTTTGTGCCGGTCTTCAGGCGGCCCAGCTTGAGGCCGAGTTTTTCCAGCGACAGGGATAATTTATCGGCGCTTGGGTCGCCGAGCCTTCCGCCTTCGCGCGAGGTGAGGCCGATGAATATCCTGGCGCGCAGGAAGGTGCCCGTTGTAATGATGACCGCCTTTGCCGAGTGGCTTTCCCCGGCGGAAGTTCTCACGCCTGAAACAGAGCCGCCTTCGGTGGTGATATCGTCCACCGTGGCTTCGATGATGGAAATATTTTCTTGGGCGGATATCACGCCCTTCATATAATCCCTGTAAGCCTTTTTATCGGCCTGGGCGCGCAGGCCGCGGACTGCCGGGCCTTTTTTTGAGTTTAAGACCTTGAACTGTATGCAGGCGTTATCCGCGGCTTTCGCCATCTCGCCGCCAAGGGCGTCGATCTCGCGCACCAGCTGGCCCTTTGCGAGCCCCCCGATTGCGGGGTTGCAGGACATTTCGCCTATTTTGGCGCTGTTCATGGTGAAAAGCGCGGTTTTAAGCCCCATTCTCGCGCATGCCAGGCAGGCCTCTATGCCGGCATGTCCGCCGCCTATGACTATGCAATCGAAATTTGACAAGTAGAACCTCCGGATGATACAGGGAAATCAAAACATATCGTTTGACGGTGGTATTATAACCGTTTATAATCTTAACATCAATCAGGAAAATTGAAAGTCAAAATTTAAAATGCAAAACCAAGAATTACAACCGGCAAAGTTTTAAATTAAGAAGGCGGAAATAAAAAGACAACCTGTTGTTTGTTTTGAGTTTTAAATTGTAATTTTTGGTTTTAAATTTTAAATTTGGAGAACACAATGAAAGATCTAAAGGATTTTACGCGCCAGGAAATAAAAGATATCTCCGCCTCCATGGGTTTTGAAAAATACCGCGGTGACCAGATATTCGAGGGCATATACAAGGGCGCCCGCGACATAGAAGGCATCAAGGGGCTTCCCGAGAAGCATAAGGCGGCGCTCAAGGCGGAATATTTCATATCGAAGTTAAATGTGGCGGCCAGGGCCGTCTCGAAGATCGACTCCACCGTCAAGTTCCTTTTTGAGCTCGGCGATGGCGAAAAAATAGAGAGCGTTCTCATACCCGACAAGGAACGCAACACCCTTTGCATTTCTTCGCAGGTGGGCTGCGCGTGCGCCTGCGGGTTCTGCGCAACCGCCACCCTAGGGTTCAAGCGCGATTTGACGTGCGGGGAAATACTGAACCAGTTTATTTACGCCTCGTCCGAGACCGGCCTCAAGATAGACAACCTGGTTTTCATGGGCATGGGCGAGCCGCTTCTGAACTGGGCGAACGTAAAAAAGGCCATAGCCATACTCAACGACGAAAAGGGGTTCCATTTTTCCCGCGCCAGGATAACCGTTTCCACCGTTGGCATACTGCCTGTCATGAAGGAGATAGCGGACAACGATTATAAGTTCAAGCTGGCCGTTTCCATAATAACTGCCAACGATGAGGTCAGGAACAAGCTTGTTCCCATGAACAAGAAATACCCGCTCGTGGAAATAGCCAAGATGTGCCGCTATTTTTCAAAACAGCACGAGGAACCGTTGATGTTCGAATACCCGCTTTTTTCCGGGGTCAACGATTCCGTGGAAGACGCGGAAGCCCTGTACCAGCTCATGAAAGGGGTCAAATACAAGCTCAACATAATCCCGTATAATGCCGTAAAGGATAAACCGTTTTTTAAGCCGGACCGTGAAACGGCCCTGGTTTTTCAGGAATTTTTTACAACGCGCAATATCATGGCGTTCATAAGGAAAGAAAAAGGGGCGGATATTGCGGGAGCCTGCGGCCAGCTCGCGGCTGTTTACAACCCGAAAGGGTAATGAGGGGATAATGGGCTGAAGAAAGATTTGTGGATTATAAGGGGAAAATATGAATGCTAAACAAAAAAGCAATAAACAAGGTCTGACGCCGGTTTGCCATTAAAAATTGGGGAGGTCATATGAAAAAAATCCTAACTTTATTATTTATTTTCATAACTTTTTTAATTATTTTTAGCTGCAAAAAGAATTCACCCACATCCCCTGCAGTATCATATGATTATTCGGAACTTGTATCGGTTCCCGGAGGGACGTTTACACAAACTGACGGCACAAATAGTTTCAGCCATACTATTTCTTCTTTTAAAATCGGGAAGTATCAGGTGACGTATGATTTGTGGCAGAGTGTATATCAATGGGCTAATGCCAATGGTTATACATTTCAAAATGCTGGATCCTATGTATTAAATAACAAATATACGCCTGTAACAATGGTAAATTGGCGGGATGTAATTGTTTGGTGCAACGCATACAGTCAAAAGACAGGATTGACGCCGGTATATTATTCGGATGAGACTTTTACCATGCCAATAAAGGATTCAACTGACGGCGCGTATGGAAGCACTATTTGCACAACTGCGGGATGCTATGATGATCCATATGTGAAATGGGGGGCGAACGGCTACAGACTGCCTACAGAAGGTGAATATCAGTACGCCGCATGCTATATCGATGGTTCAAACTGGACACCGTATAACTATGCCAGTGGGGCAGCAGCGGATTATACTGACGCGATAGCAACCGGGATGGTTGCTTGGTATTCCGCAAATTGTAATATTGCTCAAACCGTTGGCACTAAAAATGCAAATTCCCTTGGTATATATGATATGTCGGGAAATGTTTGGGAGTGGTGCTGGGATTGGGAGGATGCATATCCAACCGGTTCGAATACAAATTATAAGGGATATTCAAGCGGAATCAGCCGTGTAACCCGTGGGGGCAGTTCGTTTGACAATGCGAGCTCCATGCAGGTGGGCGGCCGAGGCGTTTGCAACCCATATACTTCGAATGCTGTGGATGTTGGTTTTCGTTTTGCGAGGACTTATTAATATATAATATATTCATATTAATGGCAGCAGGATATTTCCGTTTGGTCTGGAAACGGTCCTTGGCTGGCAGGCGCAAATTGCCATATGAGTGAGCTAAAAAGGCGCAAAAATCATAAAACACCTTGACTTTTTAAGGCAAAATAGTAAAATAGTAAAATAAGTTTTGAAAATATTTATTTTTCCAAGGAGGAG
>CAYUDX010000046.1:0-4595 GCA_964443355.1 uncultured Spirochaetia bacterium | reverse complement strand
AGATATGGGAGCTGCGCCAGGCGGAGAGCCTGCGTTACCCGGTGGAGATATGGGATTGCCTGCTGATCCAGGAGCCGCGGCTCCGTCAGACTCGGGTTTGCCTCCAATGGATCCGGGAGCATCGGCACCGTCGACGGATGTTCCGGGCGGAGACATTGGCATGAACCCGGGAGACGCGCTTCCGGCTATGCCTTAAATACAAGTACTTATATAAAATTCAAATAAATTTTTTAACAAGGAGTGTGCGGTGATGAAAGTTTCAAAAATTTTGGTTTCAATCTTTCTTGCTTTTTTTGTCATGGCCGGTCTATTATCGGCCACACCCCAGCAGGCTAAACAGTACCTCGATTACGGTAACAAGTATTTGAAGGCGAAGCAGTATGATAACGCGATTGCTTATTACAATCAGTCCATCAAACAGAGCGCCTCTACCGAAGCTTATTATTTTATGGGTGTCGCTTATTTTTATAAGAGCGACAAGGCCAGCGCGCTGAGAAATTTTCAGTATGCGCTCAAGCTTAATCCGTCGAATACCGCCGCTAAAGCAATGATAGCAAAATTAAGCGGCGGCGCGGCAGCCACGTCCGGCGGATCGGGCCCTGCGGCACAATATCTGGTGACCGGCCATAAATACCTGAAAGCCAGGCAGTTTGATATGGCCATAAAGTATTATCAGGCGTCGGCAAATGTGGCGCCATCCGCACAGGCTTACAAATACATGGGAACGGCTTACTATTATAAGGGCGATATGACAAATGCAAAAGCTGCCTATGAAAAATCACTGCAGATGAACCCCAACGACCCGGGAGTAAGAAGCGTCCTGGCGAAAATAGGTTCGGGTGAGGGCGGGGAAGCAAGGATAAGCCAGCAGATGGGCGTGCATCCGTTATTGCTTGCCACGCTCTTTGCGGGAGCCATAGCGATACTTTTCCTTTTCTAATAACAATAAATAGAAATTCAAAGATATAAGGCGGGCATGAATTAGCTTTCATGCCCGCCTTATTAATTCCGTAAGCCTATCCTTCCGCAACCCAAATTTCAAAAGGTTTTGTTATCACGTTTTAAAGGAGCGGCCCAAAAAATGGACAGGCACTACGGCGTCGGCCATATAAAAAGGTTAAAAAATCGGTTCCTTGAGGGAAAAACAAGCAGGAATGAAATAATCGAGCTCCTGCTGTCATATCCCATAAAAGGCCGGGATGTAAAACCGCAGTCAAAAATGATATATTCGTTATCATCGGGTAATTTCAGGAAGATATTCGAGACTGTGGAGAGATCCGCGATCCAGGGTGTCGGCATCGAAACAAGGCTGTTTTTCAGGCTTATAAGGGCTTTTTTGGACGAGTATCACAAGGATAATTTCATCGCAAAAAAATTCAAGGCCTCGACGCAGAGCGACGTAATAGAATATTTCAGGTCCGCATGCGCGGATATGACCAATGAGGCGGTTTATTGCGTTTTCCTTGACGCCAAGAACTCTATAACGTCGCTTGCCATGATTTGCGAAGGCACGTTGACGCAATCACTTCTTTATCCCCGTGAAATAATAAGCCGCGCCATAAAAACCGGATCGTTGAGCTTCATCCTCATCCATAACCATCCGAGCGGGGACCCGTCGCCCTCCGAGAATGACATGAAGATCACAAAAAAAATGTTATTTTCGGCAAAAGATTGCGATGTTCTGATGCTGGACCACATAATAATAGGGACGCAGGGAAAGGGATATTACAGCTTTTATGAGGAAGGCATCATGGAAAAATACAACAACGCCTACAGGTCATTTATGAACGAATCTCAAAAGGAGCTGTGACGGCTTTAAAATCCGCCGTATCCGCTGTCGTCTTCAGAGGCCTTGCCCGGAGTCGGTGCGGCTTTAACCGGAACGGAATTTTTCACAGGCGCAAGTTTTGCGCCTGTGTTGGAAGGCACCGCTGTTTTTGGGGATTTGCCAGTGTCTTTTTGCTTTATTTCACGGACATTTTCCTCGTCCGCGGCGTCGTCGACAGCCTTCTTCTTTTTTACGTCGTTTGTTTTGACCGAAGTCCCGGCCTCTTCCTCGTCCCAGTCATCCGAAATGGCCGACGACGACTCTATGTCCTCGTTGAGGAAATTCGAGGTGTTGACGGTGGAATGATAAGTGCACGGTTTTAACGGTTCAGTGCCTTCCACGAACGGGGCGTCGACGGTATTCGCCTCGGTGCAGGCCGGCGTGGCAAGCATGCCCGATTTGACGCATATTTTCTTGAATGTTATGTTGTCCGGGACGGGGAACTCCCTGCCCGTGGCGGAAAGGCCGTTGAGCATGAATTCAGCCCAGATTGGTGCGGCAATCGAGCCGCCGACCATTCCTTTTCCCATGGTCTGCTTTGAATCAAAGCCTATCCACACTCCGAGCACGATATCAGGCGTATAGCCGATGAACCATGCGTCCGTAAAATCGTTGGTGGTGCCTGTTTTGCCGGCGCACGGGCCGGTGAAACCCATGTTCCTTATGGTCCTTCCGGTCCCGCGGTTTATGACGTTCTCCAGCATGTATGTCATTATATAAGCGGTAGTGTCGGGAATTACCTGCTCCAGTTTGGGCGAATTGACCTCGAGGTCCTTGCCGTTGGAATCCTTTACTGATAATATAGAAAGCGGCTCCACGCGGCTGCCGCCGTTGGCAAGCGCCGAGAAGGCCGTAACCATTTCAAGAAGCGACAGGGAAGAAGACCCGAGCCCCAGTGTCAGGTCGTTTGCCAGAGGGCTCGTGATACCCAGCGCCCTGGCGTATTTCTTGACTGTTCCCACGCCGATCTTGTTGAGAAGCTTTACGGTCACGACGTTCTTTGAGTATGTTATTCCGTTGAGCAGGATCATGGGCCCGCCGAATTTTCCGGAAAAATTCTCGGGCTTCCAGTCGCTGCCATCCTGGTTCTTGAAAACTATGGGTGAGTCCATTATGACGTCCGACACCCTGAACCCGCTGGCGATTGCCGATGCGTAAACAATGGGCTTGAACGACGAGCCCGTCTGCCTTAAGGCCTGCGTCGCGCGGTTGAATTCCGATTTTGAGAAATCAACGCCGCCTATCATTATGAGTATCTCGCCGGTTTTCGGGTCCATGGCAAGCATCGCTCCCTGAAGCGGGGCGTCGAGCTTGCGGCCCCTGTTGCGTTCTATCCTGTCCTGAAGGTCCTTTATCCTGTAATTGAATATTTCCTGGGCCGTATTTTGCAGCACGGAATTAAGCGTTGTATCGACCCTCAGGCCGCCCTTGTATATAATGGACGAGCCATATGTGGCCTCAAGCTGCTGCCTTACATATTCAACGAAATAAGGGGCGTTTTTGACCTCGAGCTTGTTGAGCTCTATGGGAAGGCTTTTTGCGTGGTCGCGTTCGGAATCCGTTATAAAACCGCGCTCCGCCATCTTGTCCAGGACGATGTTCCTTTTTTCAAGGGCCACGTCGGGATGGTTGTATGGATTTGAATTGGACGGGGCCTGGGGAAGGGCGGCAAGCATTGCGCATTCCTGCAGGGTAAGCTCGTATACATGCTTGCCGAAATAGGTGCGGGCCGCGGCTTCGACCCCGTGCGCGCCGTTGCCGAAATATATCTGGTTGCAATACAGCTCAAGTATCTCTTTTTTTGTGTAAAAACGCTCTATCTGCAGGGCGAGAACGGCTTCTTTTATCTTCCTGGTGAACTTCTTCTGGCTGTTAAGAAAAAGGTTCCTGGCCAGCTGCTGTGTAATGGTCGAGGCCCCCTCGACTATCCTCATGTGGATCAGGTCGGTGATGGCAGCCCTGAATATGCCTTTTATGTCAAAGCCGCCGTGCTGGAAAAAGCGCGGGTCTTCCTTGGCGATTATGGCGTTCTGGAGGTTTACCGGTATGTCGGAGAGCTTTACCACAGTGCGTTGTTCGTCATAAAGCTGGGATATGATATTGCCTTTCTGGTCATAAAGGGCGGTCGACATATTCGGCTTGTAGTTCTTAAGGTCGGCGACCTCGGGAACTTCCTGCATATACGCGATAAATATGCCTATAAGTATGCCGGCCAATATAAATGCTCCCAGCATGAAAACAGTGAAGGTGAAGATGAACGGCCTTTGCTTTTTGGTTGGCAACGGCGGTTTTATGCCAGGCTGTTTTGCCGGCGTGGAAGGGGGAACCAGGGGGCCGCTCCCGCGGTTGTATATATTTTTATTATCCTGAGCCACTTTACGCACCTCTTTATTGTATTATATTGGAAAAAAATTGAATATCAATAATTTTATGGCATTTTGAAGGTAAATTCAAGGGAATTTATTCATTAAAAAGACTATAAATTAAAAATTTGGAATTCAAAACCAAGAATTACAACTTTTAAATTTGACAATCGGCAAATTATGCCATGATTGCTGTTTTGTATCAACTTTAAAGGTTAATTAATTGTAATTTTTGGTTTTGAATTTTAACTTTTGAATTTATCTTCTTGTTAATTATCCCGAACTATGATATTATCGTATCATTATTTAACTTAACAAAATTTTTCCAAAACCCATGCAGGAGGGTCATAGATGGCAAGAGTGGTCCTAAAAAATGTAGGAAAAAAGTACGGTAACGTAGTGGC
>CAYUDX010000045.1:0-4625 GCA_964443355.1 uncultured Spirochaetia bacterium | reverse complement strand
CGATAACCTCAGCAGCAGTGCAGCCGTCATAGTTCTTGACTGCCAGAACCCTGCGGGTTGCAGCGTCGATAACACCAAAGATATACTGCTGTTTGCCGCCAGCGATCCTCTTGGGTGTCATGTCCATATGCCAGATTGCGTCCGGCTCGGCAATTTCAATCCTCTCGGCTACGACCGGCTCTTTCTTCGGTGCAATGTCTTTCATCATCTGTGCGACAGTCGCATGAGAGACGGTCACACCGATCTCTTTCTCAATCGTGTGAGCAATCCGGCGCGAGCCGTAGAACGGGAACTTTTCCAGGATCTCCGCTACCATGTGCTGATTGAACTGCGTGTTCTTGATAGTGCGGTGGAACGGTGCGCGGGACTTGTCGGCAATAACTTCACCTTCACGATTCCGGCGGAGCCACTTTTTAACGACAGATACAGAGCAGTTTAACCGCTCGGCTATCTCGTTTAACTTTAAACCCTGATCGCGGAGTTCGATCATTTGCCTGCGGAACTCAACGACAAAGCCGTTGTTGGTGTTGTGGTAAATTGCGTTGTAGCTGAAGAGGTGATCGATTGGGTCCTGCGGGGCAATAAATCCTGCCGCCGGGGCGGAGCAGGTCTGGGGGTATGCCGTTGTTGTAACCATGTATATACATTGTTCTAACAAGTATTTATTTGTTATTGTTTTGTTGTAACAAAGTAGTAACAATGTTGCATTGTTTTAAATACAATGTTGAACAAAGTATTTTTCATGACTGGACAAATGGACGTTCATACATCAGCTTATCAGGTACTGGATAAGACAGTGAAATCTATCGGGAACTCCGGTGGGGTTCTGGTTCCTAAAAAATGGGTTGGGAAGAAAGTGAAAATCCTGTTATTGGAAGAAGTGGCGGAAGAGGAATAATTTTACCATGTATAATTATCATTTAAAAAATTAATATCTTGCATTTTTTTGCTGGCGTTTACCCAGTTTGTAAAGGCTGTATCATCCGCATTACTTAAACAAACATCAATTGGTGTGTCGTAAACATGCGCAAATTTGAAAAAATTTGAAGGTATCTCGTGCGTTGACGTATCAATAATATAATACTTATCTTCTGGGATAAATTGCCCTCTATAATGCGCGTGGACATATTCCAAAATGTCTAATTTTCCCACATCCCCACGGAAAGAAGAATAATTTTTAAATTGGTTGGCTAGATCTTCAAATTTGTCGTTGTTTTTGCAGGTGAGATTTACAATGGTAAAATTGGCAATAAAACCCGATTGTTCATTTGATGTAACGAAATTCTCATGATAATTGGATAATGGGATATAAAGTTGATAATTTTTGCTTTCTTTTGAGTCGTAATAAGTCATATTTATGTAAGGTATACTATCGGCATAAAAATCTCCGACAATCGGCCGAGAATCGATTTTGTTGTAAATGCACAATTCCGAAGGCGTTGAATTTAATGATTGATTGAATGTATTACAGCCGTGAAACGACAAGATCGGTTGACCGGGTATAATTACTGCCAATATTGAGATCGCTAATGCAAGCATAGATATTATAATTGGGAAAATTACTGCGGGATCTTTCAATTTTGAGTTATCTTCTCCCGACATACGAATTGCCCTGATCAGGGTGAATATGCAAATCCCTAAACAAGTGGCAATTGGAATTGCAACACTAATATAATTAATCAAATGTTACCCCCAAAAAAGGACACGATGTCATTTTACACCACAGGTACCCCCCTCCCCCCCCTTTGTCCGCGAACGGGACTTTTTCTGCATGGTTCGAACCGTTGTTTTGCGGGGAGGTGCTTTTGCCTTGAGAGTGGGCGGAGGTTTCGCGGCCGGTCCGGTTAAGATAATAGGGATTTTCAAAAAATCCGTATGGCTCTGATGGTATCGCGGGGGCTGTCGCCCCCACACCCCCACGAGCGAGGAGTTCCGCCGCCCCCGACGGGGCGCCCCCGCGGCGAATCAGAACAGAAAAACTGTATTGGCTCTGATTTGTATTACGTAAAAAATTAAAATTAAGATGTGTGAGTTATTATCTACCTGTAATAATCATTGGTAGAATATGAGAAAATGCATGAATTGTGGAGGTAACAATTCAGATTCTGAAATATATTGTGATTGGTGTGGTGAAAAGCTCCTTCCTGAAAGAAGGATGACGGTTTTACTATTTTTAAAATATTATTTGTATATTTTTGCTATACTTGGCGTTATTGGTGCAATTACATATTATATTGCCACATTTTTAGTAAATCCGAATAATGTTGATCTTCTTAACACTCAATTTTTAGGGATTACTGTTAGATATATCTTGGATTTCGGCATTTTTCTTTGTTTTTGTCTTTTTATTGGGTTATTAATTCTATTACTTTTTGAAATAACCCATATTGAAAAACGGGATCTCTCTCTAAAAGTTTTAGAAATTTTATTGCTATTGCTATTAGTTTTTGTTGTTTTTCTTTTTATTACAATTGGATCAATTTGGATGGGTTTTATAGCTTGTTTAATTACAATTATCTTCTATTATGTTTTGTATTCTAATGGATTAGATCGATTTTATTTTTGGGAAAGTAATGTCGAAAAAAAATCAAGAAATTTATTGCTAATTATGGTCTTTTTATTGGTTCTTTTTGGTTGTCTTATGATAATGTCTCAACATATCACTGATTTAATTAATTCCATTAGTAAATATCCACTTCCTTATGAAAACAGTCCGGTATTTTTGTATCAAGTATCTAATGGATTTTTTGTCGGCTTTTTATTAGGAGACATGATTTGTTTATTTCAATCAGGAATTCTTTACCTTGGTTCTGGTTTAATCCTTGCCTCAACAGAAATTAGGGCAACAATCAAAGATTTAAGAATTTCCCTAAATAAAAAACAAAACAAATGATTTTATGTTTTTTAATATTTTAATCTGCTTTTGTTTTAATATTTAAATTGCTCTCAATAAGGACCCAAATTGTTCTATGAACTTGACTATAATTTTTCGTTTTACTAGCTATTTCATAGGTTCCCTAATTGTACCATGCTACAACTTAGCACACAACATTAAATACAAGCACCACAAACCTAACTAGCATGCAGGAAGGATGCGTCCGCACCCGTGAGGGTTTTTTCCCTCGGGAATGTCTTTATCTCTAACAGCGAGAGCATCGTCCGCAGCATGAGTACTGTTATTTCTGAAAATGTAAACGCGACAAGCCTTGGCTATCGCGCTTTTGGTTATTTTAGTTTCTTTAGCAGCTTCGGTTTCGGGTATTATCCCTGGTACCGGTAAGCCCCTTCGCCGCTGATCATTCATTGGTTCGAAGGGGCGCTGTTGATTGTTGTTGATTGAGAGTTACCGATTCACACATTGTTGATTGTTCAAAAAGGAGTTGCAGAATTATGAGAGGAAAGGAAATTCGTCTGGAAAGAATCATGAACCGCAATACGAAGAAAACGATCATCGTACCGATGGATCACGGGGTCTCGGACGGGCCGATCCCGGGCCTGATCGATATGGGCCAGACTGTGAACCTGATCGCAGACGGCGGGGCAAATGCGGTGATCGGCCACGTTGGCCTTGCGCTGCACGGCCACCGGCAGGGAGGCCGGGACATCGGCCTTATCCTGCACCTGTCGGCAAGCACGAAGCTTGCGCCGGACCCGAATGAGAAGGTGCTCGTCAATTCGGTGACAAACGCGCTGAAGATGGGCGCCGACGCGGTCTCGATGCACGTGAACATCGGGGCCGAGTCCGAGGCAAAGATGCTCCAGGATCTCGGGATGGTCGCCGTCGAGTGCATGGAATGGGGGATGCCACTCCTTGCGATGATGTACCCGCGGGGGAAGAACATCAAAACCAACAACGATCTCGACCAGGTGAAGCTCGCCGCACGGGTGGCAGCGGAGCTCGGTGCCGATATCGTAAAGACCGTCTACACCGGCGACCCGGAGTCCTTCCGCGAAGTGACCCGGGGCTGCCCGGTCCCGGTCGTGGTTGCCGGAGGTTCAAAGACAGATGACCGCACAACATTGGAATTAATAGAGGGCGCGATGGCGGGCGGTGCGGCCGGGATCTCGATTGGCAGGAACGCCTTCCAGCACCGGACACCGGACAAGTTCGTCCGTGCAGCGGCATGTATCGTGCACCAGAACAAGAGCGTCGAGGAAGCGCTCAAGGTACTCAACGGGTAAGGTGGGAATCATGATTGGAAAGGAGATCAGGATCGAACGGATAATGGACAGGAACACAGGCAGGGCCGTGATAATTCCCATGGACCATGGGTTTTCCATGGGCCAGATCGACGGCCTGCTGGACATGACAAAAGTCATCACCGATGTGAGCGAAGGCGGCGCAAATGCGATTGTTCTCCACAAGGGCATGGTCAAGCGCGGGCACCGGCGGCACGGCCGGGACATCGGGCTGTTCGTGCACCTCTCGGGCAGCACCTCGCTCAACCCGGATCCGAACGACAAGGTGCTGGTCTGCACCGTGGAGGAAGCGATCGCACTCGGCGCTGACGGGGTATCCATCCACATCAACCTCGGCGCCCCAAACGAGTCGAAGATGCTTGAGTCCGGGGCAAAGATCGTCCGGGACTGCAACCGCTGGGGCATGCCGCTCCTTGTCATGATCT
>CAYUDX010000044.1:0-6088 GCA_964443355.1 uncultured Spirochaetia bacterium | reverse complement strand
CCGGATATCATCTTTGCAATCTCTTCAAGTTGTCCTTTCAATTTCTCACATTCAGCATCTTTTATAAAACCCTTCCTTTTGGAGATCTCAAGCAATGGTACGCACTCATGCGTTGACCCCCTGGCGATAAAGAAAAAATTCTTCTTGTCATTGTCCGTAAATCTTCCGTTACTTTCGGCTATGTTGAGCGGTATTGATAGGGCCGCACGGTTTACCTGGTCAACCAGGTAGTAAGTGCCTTTGGGAAATTTGTCGGTCAGGTTGGAAATTGTTTCGGCAAAATCAACGGCTTTTTGATAGACATGCAGGTTTTCAAATAGAAATGCCATTATAAATATCCCTCCCTTATTGTGATTTTTTGCCCCTGAGGATAATATTACTATAGAATAAAACCGGAGGCAACTGTAAAGACAAAAACACTGCAGGAAACGACTTTCAGATAGGAGAGAGTAGATAGTAGACCGAAAGGTGGGTTTGAGTTGTATTCGAAGGTGGTCTTGAATCGCCTTGCTTTTTCTCCTATCTCCTCTCTACTCTCACCTTTCTCGCCAAAATACAAAAGGCCGCCTTTAGGCGAAAGCAAAGGCAAAAACACTGCAGGAAACGACTTTCAGATAGGAGAGAGTAGATAGTAGACCGAAAGGTGGGTTTGAGTTGTATTCGAAGGTGGTCTTGAATCGCCTTGCTTTTTCTCCTATCTCCTCTCTACTCTCACCTTTCTCGCCAAAATACAAAAGGCCGCCTTTAGGCGGCCTTTTGTATTTTGGCGTCCCCAGGGAGAATCGAACTCCCGATACCGCCGTGAAAGGGCGGTGTCTTAACCTCTTGACCATGGGGACTCTTATTTTCAACTCTTATCTTGTATTCAATCATTCTTGTTTTTTGAGAGCCTCTCTACAATTCATTCGTCCGCTTAAGTGCACTTGAAGTGCGAAACAGATTAGCTATTATACTTATTTTGCTTTTTTTTGCAAGGCATTATTGTATAAATCAACATACCGCTCCGCCGAATGTTCCCAGGAAAAATCCTCTTTCATGCCGTTGTTCTGTATCTTTGCCCATACCTGCTGGTTCTTGAATGTGTCGACGGCCATGCGGATCGTATTAAAAAGGTCGGTCGCGTAATATCCTTCGTAAGAGAAGCCGTTTCCTTTTTTCTCCTTTAAATTATAGCGTTTTACCGTGTCTGCCAGGCCCCCGGTCTCCCTTACCACCGGCACCGTGCCGTATTTAAGGGCTATGAGCTGGCCCAGCCCGCAGGGTTCAAAATATGACGGCATGAGGAACATGTCCGAGCCTGCGTAGATCATGTGCGCCAGCGTATTGTCGAATTTTATGGATGCCGATAATTTCTGGGGGAAGACGCCCGCCCAGTAACGGAACATATCGTGATAACGCTCTTCCCCGGTGCCGAGCACCACGAACTGCAGGTTGAGCCTCATCATCTCTTCCATTATTTTGGAGACCGAATCGAGCCCCTTCTGGTCGTCAAAACGCGAAACAAGGCCTACCACGGGGACGTTGTCGTAATATTTGAGCCCAAGGGACTCCAGCAGTTTCTTTTTCACTTCGACTTTCTTTTCCACCGTTTCGATATTATAATTGACCGGCAGGCAAACATCAGTCGCCGGGTCCCACAGCTCATAGTCTATGCCGTTCAATATCCCGTACAAATCTTCCCTGCGCTCCCTCAGGACGCCGTCCAGGTTGCATCCGAATTCCTTCGTCTCTATCTCTTCCTTGTACCTGCGGGAGACCGTGTTCACCACGTCGGCGAAAACTATCCCGCCTTTCATGTAATTGATGCCGCCGTAAAATTCAAGCTGGTGCATGTTGAATATCTCCCAGGGGAGCCCCGCGTGCGAGAGCATTTCCTTGGGGAAAAATCCCTGGTAGGCTATGTTATGTATCGAATATGTCGAGGCAATGGGCGCGTAAAACGGGTCCGCGGCGTATGTGGTCTTCAAAAATACCGGGATGAGCCCGGTGTGCCAGTCGTTGCAGTTTATCACGTCGGGCTGCCAGTCAATCACCTTGAGCATTTCCAGGACGGCCTTGCTGAAGAAAAGGAACCTTTCCGCGTTGTCCCAGTATTCGCCCTGCGGCGTGCGGTATATCTCGTCCCTGAAAAAAAATTCCGTGTTGTCTATCATATACACGGGAACGTCCGTCCCCGGTATGACCGTTTCCTTTATGGCGCCGGCGTGGTCCACAAGCGCTATATTGACGTTGACGCTTTTTCCCGTATCGACCACGGAATATTTCGCGTCATGTATCTTTTTGTACTTCGGCATGACGACCCTGACGTCGTGGCCCAGCGCCCTTAATGCCTTCGGGAGCGCGCCGGTCACGTCGGCAAGACCGCCTGTCTTCGCGAACGGCACAACTTCGGACGCCGCGATAAGTATCTTTAATGGTTTTACCTTCGCCGTTTTAGCCAATTTATCTCCAGTGAATTTAAAATTTAAAGCATCAACCCATTAACACTTCGACGTCGTGTTCCCTGCCGTCCTTGAATATCGGGGCCCTGTTGCCCTGGATGTTCTTTCCGTCTATTTTCATTTCCGCCACGCCCTTGCTGACGCCGTTCGGATTTTTTACCGTTATGTTGTAAGTGACGCCGCGCCACACCCTTTTTACCGTAAAACCCTTCCATTTTTTCGGTATGCACGGGTCTATAACGAGCCCGTCAAAATCGGGCCTTATGCCCAGGATATACTGCGACGCCGCGACAAAATTCCACGCCGCGGTTCCGGTGAGCCAACTGTTCTTTGCCTGGCCGAAATCCTTGTGGTCGCGGCCGGCTATCATCTGCGAATAAACATAAGGCTCGGTCCAGTGTATCTGCGCTATGTCGTTGTTGGCCGCCGGCGCTATTGTTTCCCAGTACTCGAAAGCCTGTTCGCCGCGGCCCATCATTGCCTCTGCGCACATCGCCCACGGGTTTGTGTGGCAGAATATCGCGGCGTTTTCCTTCAACCCTGCCGGGAATACCGAAACGTATCCGAGTTCGGGGTGGTATTCCGTGAAAGCCGGCTGGAAAAGTACTATGCCGTATTTTGTATAAAGGTTCTTTTTTATGGAATTAAGGGTTGTAATGGCGCGTTCTCCCTCGGCGACTCCAGAAAGGATCGCCCAGGTGTTGGACTCCAGCCATATCTTCCCCTCTTTTGACTTGCTTGTCCCGACCGCATTACCGTTGTCGTCGAATGCCCTCATGTACCACTCGCCGTCCCAGCATTTTTCATTTATCCTTTTTTTCATTTCGACGGCCATGTCTTTGTATTTGTCGACATCGAGCACCCTGCCGGATTTTTCGGCAAGCTCGGAGAGAAGGTTGGCGCCAAGCACGAACTGGCAGGCTATCATCACCGATACGCCCATGCCCTTTGGCCCCGAAAGGTTCAGGCAGTCGTTCCAGTCGGCAAATCCCGCCTTGGGCAGGCCGTTCCAGCCTACGTTATCCCATGAATACTGTATGGCTTTCTGCAGATGTTCGTACATTTTTGCCTTTGTCCCGTCCGTAAAAGGCACATGCTCGTTGAGGAAATTCATGTCGCCGGATTCCCTGATATAATTGTGGACCGCCTGGACGAGCCAGAGATGGTCGTCACCATAGCCCTCGCGGCTCCCTTTTTTGGTAAGCGGTGAATATCCGTGGTGGGCGCGGCCTTCGGGGAACTGCACCGAGGCGATGTCGATGAGCCTCTCCCTGACCTTTGACGGTATCTGGTGGGCAAACCCCAGGGTATCCTGGTTGGAATCCCTGAATCCCATTCCCCTTTCGCCGCCTGCCTCGTAGTATGAAGCGGAACGCGACCAGTTAAAAGTCGTCATGCACTGGTACTGGTTCCATATATTTACCATTGAATTTATGTTCTTGTCCGGTGTTTTCGCCTGGTACTTGTTAAGGTTGTTTTCCCAGTACTTTGCCAGGTCGTTCATGGCCGCGTCAACGGCCCCTTTTTTGGAATATTTCGCGAATATCTTTTCCTCTTCACCCATGCTGTCGCTGTAGCCAAGGACAAAAGTTACCTCTTTTTCCTCTTTGGCCTTGAGCGAGACATTGATATGAAGCCCTCCGAACGGGGCCCATCCCACGGCCAGTTTGTTCGAGCATTTGCCTTTTTCAACGGCTATGGGATTTCCTTCGCTCCTGTACGGCCCCACAAAATCCTGGCGCACGCCGTCGTAGCTCGATACTTTCTTGTCCGACCAGAAATAGGCGAAATTCGACTTGTGCATGTTATAAAGAGTCATGTGGTACATGGCGTTGTTCCTGAACTCGGTCTTCCCTATATTAAGGTTGTACTGGTAGTCCGTCATGTCGTTCATCGCGTCCCACAGGCAGAATTCGACGTATGTAAAAAGCGAGATCTTCCTGGGCCTGTTGGTCTTGTTCTTTATCTTGATGCGCCATATCTCGTTGGCCTCGCCGACCGGGACAAAATATGATGTTTCGCTCTCGATGCCGGCGTATTCGGCCTTTATCTTTGTGTAGGAAAGGCCGTGGCGGCACTCGTACTTGTATTTTTTAAGGTCCTTATTTGTCGGCTGCCATGAAGCCGACCAGTAATCCTCGGTCTTGTTATCCCTTAAATAAATATAACGTCCGGGCCTGTCGGAGGGCACGTTATTATACCTGTAGCGCAGAAGCCTTCTCTGCGCGGCGTCGCGGTAAAAGCTGTAACCGCCGGCCGTGTTTGACATGAGCCCGCAATAAACGTCCACGCCGAGATAATTGATCCACGGAAGCGGTGTGTCCGGCCTGGTGATCACATATTCCCTGTTTACGTCGTCAAAATAACCGTATTTCATCTACGTGCCTCCTATTTTAACAACAAAAGATAGGAGAGATGTCTCTCCCCTATCCTTTGGATATTTTATATTTCCGCTTGCTGGAAAAATTTATTGACGCAGCGGTGTTTTTGTCCCGCTTACCAGAACAAGTTCAGATGGACTTAAAATTTCCCGATTATGGACAGGTACTGGACCGGCGTCAGCTCGTTGTAATCATATGCATAATCGACCCCGATGAAATACCACCTGATGGAGGCGCCCATCGACCAGTCCGGAGCCTGTGAAAGAGTTCCGCCCGCCGCGCCGTTGGATATGGATCCCCAGCTTTTGATACCGCCGCGGACCGCTATCATCTTGTTCCACCATATTTCCGCGCCAGCGTGCACCGTCGTCTGATATTGCGTGTCAATGTCCACCGCTCCGATGATTTCAAACTGCTGTATCGGGAGCCTGTATGCCACGCCCGGTTTCAGATTAAGTCCGATAGTTTCCGTGCTGGCGTCAGATACTCCCGCAATCGCGTTCCAGTTTATCGCCGACAGGAGGTCCTGGGCGTTGACGCCGAACGACAATCCCTTTAAATCTTTCATATTAAACGCGTCTCCCACGTTAAGGAAAAGGCCGAGGTCCAGCCCGTATCCCATATAGCTGACCGTGGAATAGCTCGCCGTCCCGCCGTTGTAAACAAGCGCCGGATAATCTCCGAGCAATATCTTTACGGTGGCTCCGGCGGAGAACCCTTTTACAAAAGGATAAGCGTAAGCAAGATAGACCGCGTTGTCCGCATTTTCCGTCGAATCCTCTATTATCTTTCCCGTGGGGTCGGTAAGCGTTATCCCGGATATTGCCTGGCGGAGCCAACCCAGTCCGAACGAGCCATATCCCGGGGCTCCCGTGGAAGGCGACCCTGTATTATAAACCAGGTTGACATAAGAATATGCCGTATCGAGGTCGTTTATCCTGGTCAGCTTTACGCTGGATACCTCAACGCCCTGGATATTAGTCATACCCGCCGGGTTCCAGTATGAGGTGGATGCGTCGTCCG
Organism: uncultured Spirochaetia bacterium; assembly: GCA_964443355.1. Classification (GTDB taxonomy): domain Bacteria; phylum Oederibacteriota; class PGYV01; order PGYV01; family Palsa-1178; genus Bog-1181. The sequence goes on along the minus strand of CAYUDX010000044.1, from coordinate 243 downwards.
CTATTGCGGCGAATGTTCCGCCCATACCAAGCGGCCTGGCGCCAACACCGATTGCCAGTGATTCTCCCGCAAACTGCGTGGTGGAATCGGCCGAAATTACCGTTGAAAATGCCATCGCTAAAACTGCGGCGGCCAAAACTGCCTTGATGCTGAATTTCATGTAACGACCTCCTTTTAAATTATAGCAGCTTCGGTCTGGGAATCGAAGAAATGGGCCTTGTTCATGTCCAGCACAAGCTCCAC
>CAYUDX010000043.1:0-6673 GCA_964443355.1 uncultured Spirochaetia bacterium | reverse complement strand
CCGTCGCCGTCCCCGCGTATTGCGTCGACGTCTGCGTTACCGTGAAAGTCGGCGTGTTGGATGGTGTTGCACTCTTTGTGTTCGTCGGCGTGGATGACCAGGTAATGGTTGGTGTGTCTGAATATGTCGGTGTGAAAGTCGGAGAACTTATCTGTTGTGTTGAAGTAAACGACGGCGTGATAGACTTTGTAATGGTCGCCGTGTCAGTAAATGTCGGTGTGAAAGTCGGAGAGCTTATCTGTTGTGTTGAAGTAAACGACGGCGTGATAGACTTTGTAATGGTCGCCGTGTCAGTAAATGTCGGTGTGAAAGTCGGAGAGCTTATCTGTTGTGTTGAAGTATATGTTGGCGTAAAAGACCTTGTATATGTTGAAGTGTATGTAAATGTCGGAGTATATGTCTTTGTTGAAATTGGTGTAAAAGTGCGTGTGAATGTAGGTGTGATTGTCCTTGTTGGTGTTGAAGTTATTGTAAAAGTGGGCGTTCCCGCAGCAGGAATGTCCCCGAAGAGGACGCCTCTGCCTTCGGTGGAAATGTAGCACCTGCCATAAATATTTTCATCGCCAGTTATATAATGGAGAAAACCGTACTGGTGGGCGTTGTCGTTTATCCTTGTCCATGTCGCGCCTGTATCGTCAGAACGGAATATCCCCAGAATGCCGCCTACAATGCCGTTCAGATATACCGCGGGATAAGCGCCGCCTGAAGATTTTCCGAAACCCACCATATATGCTTCTGTGACGCTGCCTATCTTGGCGCCCGTTGCGCCGGAGTCGGTGGAGCGGTACAATCCGCCCGATCCGGTGGTAATCCAGACGTCCCCTTCCTTCCCTAATGCGGCCTTTGCCATTCCGTTATAAAGAAGGTATGACGGAAGCGTAGGATATGCAGTCACTGATTTTGTAAAAGTGACACCTCCGTTTGATGAGTACCACATATTGCCGTTTAAAGGGTCGTACATGTAAAATTTTGTGGAATTTACCCTGTCCGATATCGGGCAATTTCCTGCCGGGACTCCGCCTCCGCAGGCCGTCCAGGATCCCCCATTATTGGTCGAATAAGACATTGATGCGCCAGTTGGGGCCCAAACAATGGTTTTTCCGTCGTATGATGCCGCAATAGCCGCGCTTCCGCCCGCGGTGGCGTTTGCCGGGGCCGTTGCAAAATTCGTCCAGCTTGTCCCGCTATTTGTCGAATAAGCCCCAAAAGGCGATGGCGAGTTATAAGCCGCGACTACCGTGGCAGGCGCGCCTTCCGCGAAATCCACGGAGAGTGCGGAGCCGACGTTCAAAGAGACTCCTGCTGCCGGTGAGGTTGTCAGGACATCGTGCCTGAATACGCCCTGGTCCCCGCAAGCCGAATATAACAAAGTCCCGGATGGCGGCGCCGCTATCTGTATCGGCACCATCTCTTCGACAACAGCGTCCCTGAACACCCAGTTCGTCGTGGCGGCCGCGATGTTGTCGCAAGACCAGACGCCGTACCCGGTCCCGAACGTTGCGTGGCCGGTATTGAACGGGTCTATCTTTATGTCCTGCACCCAGTGTGGCGTCCTTATAGTGGACCAAGGAGCATAAGAATTGTCATAGGTGGCTTTTTCTGTGAATGAAGAGCTGTTGAACAGAAGCTCGGTCCAGGAATTCCCGCCGTTGGATGAATACCACACCTGTTCGTGCAGCCACCAGCAGTTCAGGGATGAAAGTATTATATTATTGCTGTTCTGTGCATCTACAGATATGCCTCCAAAACCGTAATTTTGGCCCGGTATGGCAGGCGGTGTTATATTCAGCCAAGCTCCGTTTGAAATTGTATATCTCCAGACAGATCCTGCGGTGGCGCCGCCGGGACCCGATGAATTTGAAAATGTCAGGTATAAATATCCGGAAGCAATATCTCCCCTTAAAGCCTCTACTCCCGTTGGCTGTCCGGGCACCACGGTCCATGTATTCCCGCCGTCATCGGAACGCAAAAGACTCAAACCCGTTGTGTCCTCAACTGATGCAAAAAGTCTTTGTGTGGCGTTGCCTGTTGTGCCTGTTGTCTTATCAAACATTACAAAATTCATGTCCGCTGTGGTGCTTATTGTGGCGGTCCCTATCTGGGTCCAGGCGACGCCGTTATTCGTGGATTTCCATAACCCATAGCCGGCGTCTCCGCCGGTGGCCATGAACAATATGGAACCCAGATTTGGGTCCACAGCAAGGCGTTCCCCGGCTCCGCGTCCGTTGTCGTTCCCGCCTATCTTGATGCCGTACGCGGCAAGCGAATTTATCGTCCAGGTTGCACCCCTGTCGTCGGATGAAAGTATGGCCCCTGTCCCGGCCCATGATGCCGTATATTTACCTGTCATTAAATAAACGCGGTTGCCGTCGTTTGGATCCAGCGCTATTGAAAGTATCCCCATGTAATCCGAATTTGTGCGGTCAAGAAAATCCGTTATCGCCACCCAGCTTGATGTTGCCGTATCGCGCCTGTAGGCGCCCCCCATATCGGTCCGCGCGTATGCAAGCCCTGAAACCGTGGGATGAAACACAAAACCGTCGACAAAACCGCCCCCGCCGACTATGACAGACTGCCAGTTATTGGGCGCCGCGGATAAAAAACGGGTTAAAAGGAGACTGGCCGATATAATGATGGAAATAACAATACCATTGCGAAAGTTTTTAGTCATTTTGGACTCCATGCAGCTGTTGACACAGCCAATTCTTCTCTGCGCTTTTTCCCTAAGCATACTAATTATATACATGGAGGTGCATATTATCAACGTCATTTTAACGTGCTATTTATGGAAGTTAAATCGTTAAACCAAATTGCAAATAATAAAAACGGACATTTTTCTTGCAAAAGGGGTTTCGGTGAAGACGTATTATCGATCATGGATCATTTAATTATTACAATAACCCCTGATTTTGCCGTCGTCTTTCCATTGGGATTCTCGGCGTTAACGGAATAATAATACGAGCCGTTTGCAAGGTCCAGAAAATTCATTTTATTGATCGTTTCCATTGTCTTGCCTGCCCCTATGGATTGAAGAATCACCCGTCTGACCAGTCGGAAAGAGGAGCTGTATATATTGATGGTTATTTTTGAAGCCACATCCTTTAAATTTATCGCGATATTAAGGTCCTGCGTGTATGGATCGTAAGGCACCGGATAAAAAAGGACCGTTATCGGTTCTACCGCGCCGGTTTGCGTCGCAGTCATTGTCATTGTTGCGGATGGCTGCGTCAATGTTTCGGTGAATGTTGATGTCGGGGTGAAGCTGAATGTAGGCGTTGAAGTAAATGTGCCGGTCGTGGTTTTTGAAACTGTGATGGTAGCAGTAGCCGTGGAAGAAGGAACCGTGGTAGATGTAAGCGTGGCCGTTGCCGGGACAGTGGCGCTCCATGTGGCGGTTAGCGAAGGCGTGAACGCGGTTTGAGTCGGCTGTAATGTATATGTGAATGTGGGTGTCGCAGTGGAAGTCGCCGTGGTTTGCGTTGTGACTGTAAAAGTATTTGTCGGCGTTAAAACCTGCGATACCGTAGGGCTCGGGGAATTTGCAGGCGTATTTGTCGGGGTAAAACTTGGCCCGGTGGTAAAAGTCGCCGTGGCCGTCATTGTTTTAGACTGTGTCCAGGTATAGCTTGGCGTAAATTGTGTCGTCAGAGTCGTGGTCGGGGTGTTTGTTCCTGTTATTGTGTTTGTGGATTGTATGGTCTGAGTAAAAGTGGCGGAATTTGTTGCCGACGCCGTTGCCGTATCCGAAGACGTCGGCATTAGCGTTTGTGCTGCCGTCGCCGTATTTGTCGAAGTCGGAAGCGCTGTAAATGTAAACGTCCTGGTAAAAGACGGGGTCTGCGTCCTTGTGCATGTGTATGTGAACGAAGGGGCCGTCACCGGCGTGTTTGTCGGAGTCAGCGCCGCGGCCGTGAGCATTCTCACTTCGTCAACCTGAAGGTTCATTGCGCCTGTGGAATTATTCGCCCACTGCAGAGCGATTATAGAATTCTGGGTAAAAGTGTCGGGCCCTCCGTATCTCTGCGAAAGGTTTGACGCAAACAGAACGGTAACAAGCGTCCATGTGGAAGTCGCCGTGAACGACATGCCAAAATCGCTGCCTGTTATCACCGGCTGTGTCAGCTGAAACCAGTAACTCCCGCTTCCCTTTACATAGAACTGGACGCCTATATATCCCGTCAGGTCAACGGCTGTGCCCGCGCTGTTTAAATTAGTCCCGAGCCCGCCGTAGCCGCCCGTTACAATATTGCCGGTTATTGAAGCGCAGTACAGCGGAGAAGCAGGGTCGCCGCCGGCTGTCATTACATAAGGCTGTGGGGCTATTGTTGAACCCGTGGTGTCGACATAATCATACCAGGCCCCTCCCCAGTTGTTTGTGTTGTTACCGTCCTCCATGTCATCGAGTAAAACGCTTGCGGGCACCGGCGTTGCCGTAGGGGTAAAAGTCGGGGTCACAGTGATATTTCCGCTTGTTCCCGTGAACGACATTACGCTGCTGGCGGGAAGATTATAAGTGAATGATCCCGCAGTTACGGGCACGCTTGCCTGCTGCGCAATATTGTTCGAAGCATCGGTCTGATAAGGAATAACGCTTGTGGTCGTCATAGCGTTAAGGTCGAATTTCTGGCTCGCAATGGCGGCATTCGTATTAATTGCAACAATGACAAATTCACCGGTTGCGGCAAGTTTATACGCCGAAACATACACTCCCGCTTGCGGGGTTAAGGTCGTGTCTATCCTTACATATCCGGGCCTGATGAATTTCGAGAAATTCCCGAGGCAATAAACTGTCTTCGGGGCGCATGCCGCCGAAGCGCAGCCGGACGGGACCAGACCGCCGTTGTCATTGCCCGTTGAGATCATCCACCAGTAGTGATATGCGTTAAATTCCGCTATTGCAAGGGCGTTATGTATCTGAACGGCCGTCTTGAGCCCTTCGGTCATGGTGGCGTCGTATGACGACAGCGAATTGTTGTAAAATTCGGTTTCCCAGTATTCCTTTCCAAGTGTTACTGCCAGCGGATAGGCGTTCGGTGTTTTAGGCTCATTCCCGGGCAACCCGTACAGGTGTTCCCCGACTATCCCGACAAAAGAGGCGGCGGCGGAATCGTTTAAAGTGGGATCCGACATGGCAAGGCTGTCGCCGAATGATTCAGGCATTAATAATTTGGTGTCCGGGCAGCTTGCCTGCATGGCCGGGCCAAGATTGTTAAGGATAAACGAATGTATCTGGTCGGCCGTCCATGTACAGCCTTCGTAGTTGGAGGCGCATGTGTTCCAGTCAGGTTCGTTCTGCACGGATAACGCGTATAACTTTGTGCCGCTTACAATGGCATTAAGGCTTGTATCGATTGTCTGGACATACTTTGTAAGATAATTTGCATAAGCCTGGTAATTTGTCGACACTAAAACATCGCAATTCACGTTGTCCGTTGATTTCATAGCCGCAGGCGGCGACCAGGGTGCGGCCCATACTATTATATTGCTGTTCCTCTGCAGCGCCTCCTGGACGGACCCCATTTCGCCCGTCAATGTTCCGTCCGGCGGGATTCTTGTACGGTATATTGAAAGCCCGATATTGGCCCCGTCCGTCCTGAAAAAGAGATCAGCCAGGGCCGCAGGCATGGTTGTGCCGCTCCAGGCTGTTGATGCGCCAAAACCGCGTATAGACTGGTGAGTTGTGTACCAGTCGACGATCGCGTCGGAGGCAAACAAAATGATTGAAAATGACATGAAAATAAGCAGAAATATGAAGGATTTTAGTTGAAAATATGCCGTATGGCTGGATCGAATTATTTTATATTTTTTCATAAAACAATTATATATCACCGTATTTAAAAAGCAATAACAATAAAACCACTTTCCCGTTAAAACATTAACCGATTAAGCAAAATTACGTCCCTATTTGGCTTTTATACCGTCCACAATTGTTTTCCAGGTTTTTTTTGGATCATCGGACGCTATGCTTGACATCATTTCACCTCCATTATAACCCCAAACCCATAATTTCCTGATGCCGGCGTCCTTTGCCGCGTTTATGGCCTGCAGAGCCTGTCCTTCTTTGCCTTTCCTGTACCCAAAACCCTGGAGCCAGAAGTGCGGCTTTTTGCCCGCCATGTCGCATATCTCCTTTATACCGGCAGCGGAGCGCAACGAAAGTTCGTAAATATCCACTTTATCTTTCGCGTTGAACCAGCAGGGATACGCTCCCAGCGTATCCACAACCTTGAGGTTTGCGACGGATTCAAACACAGAATTCTTAAAGGGTTTTTCAACTGAAACCGAAAAAGACGCCGCTATTTTCGTCCTGTTCCCCGACCTTTCCTTGGCATAAGACGACATGAACGCTATAAAACGTTTTATTGACAGCTCCCTGAAATTCACCACGCTTTCATCCATCTTGAAAAGCGGCATTGATTTCAGGTTCTGTATCTCGTAACTTTCCCTGCAGTAAGCGCACCTGCAGCCCCATATTTTTTTCGCGCCTTTTTGCCTGACGGCAAAACGCGGTTCGTCCCACATTATGGCATCAACACCCATGGAAATCACAGAGTCGATCCACGAGCAGACAAATTTCCTGAAGAGCGGGTTATTGAGGCAGGCTGCGGGATATTTTTTTCCATCCGATAATATCTGCCATGCCGGGATATTTTCAAGAAGAAAGTTCGATAAG
>CAYUDX010000042.1:0-6874 GCA_964443355.1 uncultured Spirochaetia bacterium | reverse complement strand
AAATAGTGGCTTAAAAAAAGAAATAATAAGATATTTTTATAAAATGGTTCCAGTTCCTGACGCAGGGGATACAAGCACCCCCGATGAAACAGTTTATAAAATTATGGGATATCAGTATATAGTAGGTATAAATGAGTTGATCAGTTATATGGATGATAAAAATAATAACAACATCGGGGACGAACGTGAATGAAATGGTTATAGCGATGTTTAATAATGCTGTTTTATATTAAAAGGAGGCAAAAATGAAAAAGAAAAAAAGTCAGAAGTTAAGTATTGCCGCGGCACTGTTATCAATCGTTTTTTCAATTGTTCCTGTATTTGTTTTAAACGCCACACCGTCCACTGTTTTCTGGACGCCATGCACGGTCTATTTTCAACCGTTCTTAAAAGGGCACATTGGTTATGACTCCTATGTCCGTGACAACAGTATGCTCTCAAATGATTACGGCTACACAATGGGTATATTACCGTTCAAAGAAATACAGGCTGAAGTCGGTTATGACGCACTTCTTCCAGTGCCATCACCGGCGACATTTAAGGACGCAAATTATTTTAACGGCAAAATTGGTTGGAATGAAAACGCGCTTCTTCCAGTGGGTTTTTCGCTCGGTGTTTTTGACGCTGGAGTCGACAATAACGTGACCAATTATAATGTCTTTTATGTGGCTATAGGAAAAACATTCGACAATATAGGCACTGTATGTATAGGCGCCTATTCAGGCAATGACAAGCTTCTTATTGACGACAACGGAAAAGCCGATGCAAACGGTTTGATGGCAAGCTACACTTCGCCGCAGGTTGGCAAATTCCAGCTTTGCGCCGATTACATGGGCGGAAACAACTCTCTATCGGCATGGGGCGCGGGTTTGTACTACTATTTTGCGGACAATGCGGATCTTTTAACTGGACCCGTATTCCCACTTTCAAAGCAGTTTGCCGGAAGCTCGAAGATGATGTGGTCGCTCCAGCTTGATGTTGATTTTGACATTGTTCAGCAGGCAACAAAGTAAAAGTCGGCAATATATCGTCGGTGAAAAAGAAATAACAAATTAAAGAGCTTAAAATTAGAGATGAATAATGAGTTTAATCTGATTTACAAACATTATAGTTTGAAATTGTATACGCCATAAAAACCACTTCGTATAATATTAATTATACGAAATTAGATCTTAGACTCTATAAGATGAATTATTTAGGAGATCAAAATATGGATTTATTGACTGTATACGGCTTAGTTTCAGTAACTGCAATGCTTGTATTTTATGCACTTGAATCACGAAGCCACTGGTACATTCTGGCCTTTGCTTTTGCATGCGTAATGGGCTCGGTTTACGGGTTCCTTCAGGGTGCATGGCCCTTCGGGCTTGTTGAGGCTGTATGGTCACTTACAGCGGCCCGGCGCTGGTGGATTAACACCAAAAAGAAGACAGAACACGCATAATTTGTTTACCCTTATGGAAAGTGTTTGTTCTGACCTAATGAATGAAACAATTTAATTTCGTATAAAATACTTTGTGCGAAATACCTCTTATAATATAATTTATCCGCAATATATCTGCAATTTATCTGCAATGAACTATTGACTGTAAAACAGAAGTTTTATATAATGGAAGTATGAAAAATACCTGGAATCCGAATTATAAACTTACAAATGAGGCAGTAAATTTTTTAATGAAGCTCGCGTCTGTTAAGGACACGATATCGGGCATGGTGCTTTCCCCGAAAGTCGAAGCGAAGTTAAAGCATGAGGCAAGGCTGAGATCCACCCATTACTCGACAAGGATAGAAGGGAACAGACTTTCGTTAAAACAGACTAAAGATGTTATTGATGAGAATAAAAAGAACTTTTACGGCAGGGAAAGGGACGTCAAGGAAGTTGGAAATTATTGGAACGCCCTTGTTGAGGTTGAAAAACTGGCAGGCAAACAGGCGGAATTTAGTGAAGACCTGATCAAGGGCTTACATGCCATGGTTCACAAGGGCGGGCATTCAAAGCCAACCCCATACAGGACGGAACAGAATGTAATCAGGGAAGCCGGGTCCGGAGCCATCGTATATTTACCGCCCGAAGCAAAGGATGTTACCGGGCTTATGAAGGGACTTGTAAGCTGGGTCAAATGGGCAGAGGGCACAAAAGTGCCGGTACCTGTCATAGCGGCGCTCGTTCATTACCGGTTCGTCACCATACACCCATATTATGACGGGAATGGCAGGACAGCCAGGCTTCTGTCTACCTTTGTGCTCATGAAAGGTAATTTTGGGTTGAATGGCATGTTTTCAATTGAAGAATATCACGCAAAAGACATTGAATCATACTACCGGGAACTTGCGGCGCACCGGCATCATAATTACTACGAGGGCAGGGAAAGGGCGGATCTTACGAAGTGGGTTACGTATTTTATTAAATTGCTGCTGGAAGCCTATACTGAACTAAAGGAAACCGCCCAGGAATACTCGCCGGCCGATAAGAAAAATCTCGACAATTATAGGAAACTGGACCGCAGGGCAAAGGAAATTTACCCACTTTTTGAAACGGCAGAGATAATTAATACCCGCGATATTGCCAAAGTATTGAAAATAAAGCCAAGGATGGCCGCGTATTTGGCCAAAGAGTGGGTTTTAAAGGGATTTTTGAAGGTCGTGGGAGAGTCAAACAAAAAGAGGGCGTATATGTTAGCGGACAAATATAAGTAAAAAATTATCCGCAATTTTCCTGCAATTTATCCGCAATGAAGAATCTCTCAAACAAAAATGTAAAACAACTGTAAAAATTTCAATAATTTTTCTATTTTTTAAATACTTCTCTGATTTTTTCCAAAAAAACAATTTACTATCGAAAAAATCTGGATTTTTTTCTATAAAACTTGAAAAACAAAAAAAATCTGCTCCTTTAAGACTTGACTTGCCGGTATACAAAGTGTATAATCCGTTTGTTTTAAATTATACACGGGAGGGTCTTTATCACTATAATGCCTCTGGACATACTACGCCACACATTCGGTTACCAAGAGTTCCGGCCCGGGCAGGAGCAGGTCATCAATGCCGTGCTTTCCGGGCGGGATTGCCTCGGCATCATGCCCACCGGCGCGGGGAAATCGATGACATTCCAGATACCCGCCCGCATGATGGACGGGACCGTGCTTGTGCTCTCGCCCCTAATTTCCCTCATGAAGGACCAGGTCGACTCGCTTCACTCTTTCGGATATAAGGCCACGGTCATAAATTCAACCATCACCGACAAGGAGCGCGAAAAGCGCCTTGAAAATTTCCGCGCGGGAAAATATGAGCTTGTTTACCTCGCGCCCGAGGCGCTGGAAGGCTCTCTTCAAAATTACATCCTCTCTTGCCGCATAAGCCTCGTGGTCGTGGATGAGGCCCACTGTATCAGCCAGTGGGGCCATGATTTCAGGCCCGCTTACAGGAAGCTGAAAGGCTTAAAATCACAGCTCGGAAATATACCGGTGCTCGCACTTACGGCCACCGCCACGAAACAGGTCATGGACGATATTTGCCAGCAGTTGGGAATGAAAACGCCCGAGGTATACCGGGGCTCTTTTTTCAGGCCGAATTTACTGCTTACCTTCCAGAAAAAGGGCGAGGGGGTCAACATGCGCGACACCATCCTTAAGTTCATTCGCCAGAACAGGGAACAAAGCGGCATCATATACTGCTGGTCAAGGCGCAATGTGGACGCTATGGTGGCTTTTTTGCGCTCGAAAAAAATATCGGCCGTGGCATACCACGCGGGCATGACCAATAACGAGAGGAAGCACAACCAGGAGGAGTTCATCCGCGGCAACGTGGACGTGGTCGTTGCCACAATCGCCTTCGGCATGGGCATAAACAAGCCCGACGTCAGGTTTGTCATCCACTGCGACATGCCGCGCACCATTGAAAGTTACTACCAGGAGATAGGCAGGGCGGGACGCGACGGCATGGACAGCAGGTGCATACTCTTTTATTCCTGGGCCGATGTCATGAATTATCAGCGTTTTATGAACGACAACCAGGACCCGGAACAGGCGCGCCTGATGCGGCAAAAGACCGTCGAGCTTTTCAGGCTGGCGGAATCTTCCTCGTGCAGGCACCGGGCCGTCATATCATATTTCGGCGAGCGGGTCGGGGATTGCAAAGGACCCTGCGACGTCTGCGGACCGCACAAGCTCGGAGACATAGTAAGATCCGGCCCGATCGAAAAACCCGTGTCATACATGCCGGAGACCCAGGCGCCGGAGCCGGTTTATGAGGCGCCCAGGGGCGACAGCCTCATTTCCATGCTCAAGAAAAAGCGCAGGATGCTCGCCGACGAGCTCGACGTGCCGTCGTATGTCATATTCAGCGACGCCATAATCTCCCAGCTTGCCAAAAAACAGCCCGTGACAAAACAGGAGATGCTGGGCATCCTGGGCATAGGCGAGGCAAAGATGGAAGCCTACGGGGACGCTTTTTTAACGGTCATAAAGGACTATAAAGACGAAAACAGGGAAAAAACCGGCGCAATATATTTCCCGTGCGCGGCCCCGGGAAAAAACTTCGCGGATCTCATGAAAAAAGTGGAAGATTTCGAGGGGCGTGATATAATTACCAAGACGGGGAAAAAATTCGTGTACAGGAAATTCGGGAACACTCTGCTCATACGCGGCAGTTCGTGGGACATAAACCTCGACGACCTGAAAAAAGCTTACGATATGTGGCCCGTGCAAAAACCCTCGGAGTTTGAAAAGGCGGGGATAAAAAGCAGCGGGAGTTATCTGTGGGCGGTGCTAAATACGCTCGACGAAGCTGAGGCAAAAGTATAGCCGCGGGTTTGAAAATGATATGAAAAATGGAGCGTGGTTTAAGTGAAAGGTTTGAAGATTGGGGCTATGATAGTTATAGTTGTGGGGGCCATGGTTTATATATTTAAACCATGGCCGATTTTTGATTTGAAAGATAAAGATGGAGTGCTGATTAATCCCGGAATATTCAATTTTTTTGACCCTGGTCATAAAGTTGGAACATACATAACTTACGAAGTTGATCCAAAAAAAATCCCAGATGGTTTATCCGCTCGGGAAGCTTTGAAAATTGCGTATGAAAATATGGAGAACAGGTGCGACACAATTGACGGGCCTAAGGTAATAATGAACGGCAAGAATCAAATAGTTGTATTTCTACCAGGGTTTAAAACTGTAAATATCATAAAGCGGCTAGAAAATTTTCCTGTTGTGGAATTGAAGTCGTCAAACAATATGGATAAATCAACAAAGCCATTTTTGATCGGGACTGAAATATTAGATGCGGAGATACGCCGGGAAAATTCCGGAAAATATGAAGTTTGGGTGAAACTAAATAAGGATGGCGGCAAGCGTTTTTCTGAGTTTTTCGATAAAAATGCCGGAAAGGATTTTGATGTGGTTGTTGACGGACGCATTTTTCGGGCGTTTGCTATTAAACCCGGATTTAAAGGTTTTGAAGGCATAATCGCCGACAAATTGCCGGAAGAGGTTGCGAAAGATATTGTTCTAATTTTACGCGCTGGAATTAAGGTCCCCCTTATATTGGTGGATGAACATGTTATTAATCCAATCGATGTGATAATAAAATAGAAAAAATGTTTAGGAGGTTTTATCATGACAATATCCAAACGCAAGCTCGGATCCCTCGGTCTCGAAGTCCCGGCAATAGGACTCGGTTGCATGGGCATGAGCCAGTCATACGGCCCGGCCGATGAGACGGAATCCCTGGCAACCCTGCACCGCGCCATCGAGCTCGGGTGCAACTTTTTTGATACCGCCGAAGTATACGGGCCTTACAAGAACGAGGAACTGCTCGGCCGCGCTTTCAAGGGGATGCGGGACAAGGTTATTATTGCGACGAAATTCGGCTTTAAGCTCGCCGACGGGAAACAGGTCCTGACCGAACGGGACAGCAGCCCCGCGCATATAATGGAGGCAGTCGAAGGGTCCTTGAAGCGTCTTGATACCGACCATATCGACCTCCTGTATCAGCACAGAATCGACCCTGCCGTTCCCATCGAGGATGTTGCAGGGGCCGTCGGCAAGCTTATCAAACAGGGAAAGGTCAGGTTCTTCGGACTGTCCGAGGCGGGCGTAAATAATATCCGCAGGGCGCACAAGGTCCAGCCCCTTACCGCGGTCCAAAGCGAGTATTCCCTGTGGGAGCGGAACCTTGAGGCGGATGTCATCCCGGTCCTGCGCGAACTGGGTATCGGGCTCGTCCCTTTTTCACCGCTCGGCCGTGGTTTTCTGACCGGCGAGGTAAAACGCGCCGAGGAATACCCCGCGACGGACTTCCGCCACAATGACCCGCGTTACCAGGGGGCGAATTTCGACAACAACATGAAGGCCGCAAACACTGTGCGTGAGATAGCGTCCGTTAAAAAGGCAAAACCATCCCAGATAGCCCTCGCGTGGATACTGGCAAAAGGTAAGGACATAGTGCCCATCCCCGGGACAAAGCGCAGGAAATACCTGGAAGAGAACATAGCCGCAGCCTCCATTACCCTTGATAACGCGGATATGAAGGCTCTCGACGCGGCGTTGGCGCCGGGAAAAGTGTCGGGGAAGCGCTACAACGACACCATGATAAAGACCATAGACCGATAAAACAAAATGTACCCGCCTCTGGATTTGCCCTTGTAGGGGCCGCCTTATGCCATATCCGCCGAAGCTCAGCAGAGCGAAGACGGATGGCGGCCCGAACGAGGGCATTAAATTACAAAACCATGCTGTAGGCGAACATATAATACACCCCCAAAAACCGCCTTGCATTTCTCCGTTTTTACTGCTATATCTTAAAAAGGATCATAAATTACGCCCTGCCTTGTATATGTAAGCTAAAAATCAAACTTAAAAACACCTAAAATTTT
>CAYUDX010000041.1:0-7790 GCA_964443355.1 uncultured Spirochaetia bacterium | reverse complement strand
GTGGGAAAAACGATCGCCGCACGGTACAGCGGTGTGATTGTGATCGAGGGTCGCTCGATCGAGGAAGCAAAAAAGAGCCGGGCTGTCTTTTCGGAGTGTTTTATATGAGCGGCGAGACCCTGCAGGTCTATTTCCTCGGGACGGCCGGGGCACTCCCGACGCCGATACGTAACCCGCCCTGTATCATGGTCCGGCGCGGCACCGATACCCTTCTCTTTGACTGCGGGGAAGGGGCACAGCAGCAGATGATGCGGGCCCGTTGCGGGTTTACGGTCGACGCCATCTTTGTGACGCACTGGCACGCGGATCACTTTCTTGGGATCTTCGGCCTTGTCCAGACCATGTCGTTTAACGGGCGCACCGAACCGCTGACCATTTACGGCCCGAACTGGGTCCACGAGTTTGTCGAGACCATCAAAAAGATCAGCAGGTTCAACCTGAAATTTACTCTTGATTCCGTCGAGCTTGGGCACGGGTCGTGGGTTCGCTTCAACGGCTACACCGTAACCGGGTTTGCAGTCAGCCACGGCCTGCCTGCACTCGGCTACGTACTCGAAGAGGATCCCCGCCCGGGCCGGTTTGACCGTGAACATGCGATTGAACTCGGCGTGCCGCCCGGGCCGCTCTTTGGCCGGCTCCAGCGCGGCGAAACGATCAGGGTGACAAAAGACGGGTCTGAACAGGAGATCAGACCTTCGGACGTGATGGGAACCCCGCGCCCGGGCCGCAAGATTGTCTATACCGGCGATACCCGCCCCGTGATCCCGGCACTTCTGGAATACGGGAAGGACGCGGATCTCCTCATCCACGATGCGACATACGACGAAAGCGAGGTCAGGCGTGCTGCTGACTTCTATCATGCGACCGCCCGGCAGGCCGGGGAGGCGGCGGCGGCAGTCAACGCCCGGACGCTCGCCCTCACCCATATCAGTTCACGGTACACGGATATCGCAAACCATACCGGTGAAGCAAAGGCTGCATTTGCCCGGACCGTTCTTGTTCCCGAAGACCTGTTTATGCTGGAAGTTATGTACCGGGACTGACCGGTTTTTCAAGGGTATTACGACTCGTTAAACGAGCCAACGCCCCCCAGTCCCCCCACCGAGTCGGACGGGTGGCACTGCTCCACCCGTCCTTTGTCGGCGGGGGGTTCCGTAAACAATTCGACTCGCATAATAGGGTTATGCGTGCTGATGCATTTGCGGTAAATTTCATTTTTTTACGAGAGGAAATACTACCCCACGGTGTCGAGGATCAAATAACAACATTGATGAATATAAAAATAAAATTAAAGAAATATACGTGAAGATGCTGAGCAATAATGATCATCACTCAAATAAAAGTCCATAACTATCGAGGTATCATCGATCAGACTTTTTTATTACAAAACTATTCACTATTCGTCGGACCCAATAATTCCGGAAAAAGCTCAATGATAAATGCAATACGGGCTTTTTACGAAAAAGATGGATTCAAATTCAAAAATGAAACCGATTTTCCCTTAATAAAAACGGATGATAAAGAATCATGGATTGAAATCATTTTTAAATTAACCAAGGCAGAGAATGATTCACTAGCGGAGGAATACCAACAAAAAAATGAAAATCTCATTCTTAGGAAATATTTCGAAACGGAAACTAAAACAAAGGAGGGAAAATCGGCAAGTGGAATTATTTTTGGATATCACGCTGACGGCACCTTATCAGATGAATCATTTTATGGTGCGAAAAATGTCCAAAGTGGGAAAATCGGAGATATTATTTACATTCCTGCGGTCAGTCGGGTCGACGAGCATACAAAATTAACCGGACCTTCCGCTCTTCGTGATCTACTTCAAAATATTATGTCCGCAACCCTGACTGATAGTAAAAACTACGAGACTTTTCAAACGCAGGTTTCAAGTTTCTCTGAAGGAATTTGCCAAGAAAAAACTAAAGAGGGTTATTCGATCCATTCTTTTGAAGGGGAATTAAATGATTCAATAAATCCTTGGGGTGTGAATTTTCAAATTCAATTACGAACACCTTTGGCAAATGAAATTGTAAAATCCATGATAAATTATGAGTTTGAGGATTTGATTCACGGAAAACCTCAAGAAATTGAAAATTATGGCTCTGGATTTCAACGACATTTCATCTACTCATTGATCAATATCAGCTCTCGATACACGATAAAAAAAGAAAAAAAGAAATCTAAAGATTTCACTCCAAGGATGACGCTTTTGTTGTTTGAGGAACCTGAAGCGTTTTTACATCCACCGCAACAAGATATCCTCGCAAGAAATCTTATGAAATTTTCCACACCTGAAGAGAACCAAGTAATTTGTTCGACCCATTCCCCCCATTTTGTAAGTAGAAATGCGAATAATATTCCAGGATTGATTCATTTTTGCCGAAAGGATGGTGCCATTCATACATATCAGATTAATGCTGCAGAATGGAATAGTATCATCGATGCGAATCAAAGTATTAATAAAATTGCAGAAAAATTTCGGAGAATGAAGGCAAAATTGAGCGAAGAAGATCAAAAACCTGAAATGGAATCTATTAAACAATTTTTATGGCTCAACCCTGATCGATGTGGATTATTTTTTGCAAACCATGTTATTCTTGTGGAAGGTCCCACTGAAGTTGCCTTAATCAATAAACTGATCGGAGAAGAAAAGGTCAGAAATTCTAATTCAGGACTATATGTCCTCGATTCTATCGGTAAATATAATATCCACCGGTTTATGAATTTAGTTTCAGCTTTAGGTATTAGTCATTCAGTAATTCATGATGATGATGAGAATAGAGATGAACATCTCGAATTGAATCAGCTAATAGAAGAATCGAAATCACAGTTCACGTTCACCATTAAGCAAATTCCAAAGGACCTTGAATCATTCCTATCTATTCCGAGTGCCGGATCACCACATCGTAAACCTCAACATGTTCTTTTCCTCTATGAGAACGAAAAAATAGCACCAGACAAAATCAAAGCTTTCTGTGAGATGGTGGATTCGTGCATCCCTAATACACCGCTTGGCGATAGAGCAATCGCTGTAAAAACAACGAGTTAATTGAGAGTATAATTACTATGGCACAAAAATACAGACTTAATATTCTCGGGTGGTATAATTTTGAACGACTCGTCCAGACATTGTTAAAAGAAATTATCGGCCCAGGTGTAACTTCATTTGGTGGAAGTAGAGATGGCGGTCGTGATGCGAAATTCGAAGGATCTGCGAGTTATCCAAATGGAAGTACACAGTGGTCAGGATACTGGATCTTTCAGGTAAAATTCATAGATTATGAAGAATTCACTCCAAATACAGCCCGATCTCGTTTAAAAACGGAGGCGCGTAAAGAGTTTCAACAAATAATAAAAGAAAATAGGAAAAAGTCGGATAATTATATCCTAATAACAAATATCTCACTTACCTCGAGTAATAGAAAGGAGTTGAATGTGCTTGCAAATAAATGTGGAATTAAAGGAAATTTTGCAGTAATAGATGGGAATGAAATTTGTGAATTTTTAGATATACATCCTGCCATTCGCCAATCACATCCTCAACTACTTGGTTTAGCCGATTTACAATTGTTAATAAATCCTGACATCTATGCTCGTTCAAAGTTTTATTTCAATGAATGGTCACCCCAGATGGGAAAATTCGTTGAAACCGAAGCATACCTGAAAGCCTTGAATACAATAAAGAATTATCACTTTGCAGTTATTGATGGCCCTCCAGAAGCGGGCAAAAGTATGATTGCTGCTGCTTGTGCATTTGTTTATTCTGCCGATGGTTTTCAGATTGATGTTGTTAGGGAACCGACGGATTTTCTTAAAATTCGTGGTTTAGATGAAGAGGGGAGTCATCTGTTCATTGCTGACGATGCAGTTGGCTCACTCACTTTCGATCCTGGGCTAACAGAACGTTGGAGTCAAGAATTTTCAAAAATTTTTGGTTCATTAGACGCAAAACACAAATTAATTTGGACCGCCAGAAGTTATATCCTCAAAGAAGCGATTCATAACTCTCGTCTCGAAGATAAAATAACATCATTCCCCGGCATTCATGAGATCCTTGTTGAAGTCTCGGAACTATCTATTTTACAAAAAGCGGAAATTCTCTATAAACACGCAAAGAATGGGACGTTGAAAGATTCTGAAAAAAAAATTATTAAAGAAAATGCGGAAAAAATTGTAAATGATTCTAATTTCACTCCCGAAAGAATTCGTCAGTTAATTAATGATTATATCCCCTCTCAAAATTATCAAACATCTGACGTAGGAATTCTCGATTGGAGAAAAATTCATGCATTCTTGAAAAACCCCGGTAAGCATTGGGAAAAAGCATATAACCAACTTCACGAATCTGAAAAAATATTACTGTCGGCTATGCTGGACTTTGAAAATTTTGCAAAAATTAACGAATTAAAGGCATCTTATGACAACCGTGTGGCAAAATTTGAAGGTGAACATTTACCATTTAATGAATGTTTAGACAGACTTGTTCAAAGTTTTTTGAAAGTTGAAAACTATCCCTACTATGGAAAGTCCATATTGTTCCAGCACCCAAGTCTTCGAGATCTTCTTTTACTGAAAATTCAGAATAGTGATAGAACCTTATCAAGGCATATTGAAATGGCAAGCCCAGTTGCTGTTTCCGAAATTATCCGAGGATTTGGAAAGATGTATGCAGAAAAGGAAAATATTGATCGTTTAATTTCAATACATACGGATGAACAATTTGAAAAACTACTTAATCGTATCGACGATTTTTCAGCAATAACCTGTGCGGAAAATGAATGGAATTCTCTACTTGCGTCTCTAGAAATATTACTCCCGAAAGATTTGCAAGAATCATATTATGAATCAGGAAAGATAGATCTCAAAGATTTTGTAAAATCTCGGGAATATAAAATCATATTGCATGCACTTAGTACTTTCGGTAAATTTTCAACATACGAAAATGGTCGACATAATTCTGATTTTTCATGGGTCAAATCTCTAGAAAAATTTTATTATTTGTCCCATTTTGTTGAAAAATCTCAAAAAATCGAATATCTTCACGACTTTTATTCTGATCACATGTGTTTCATGAGTGAAGAGATATTGTTTGATTTTATTTGTCTAATGGAGAAATATGAACCAATTTTTTACCGACAGATAAAAGCGGGTCAGATTGAGTACATTCGAGATTACGTGAAAGAACAGATACTCGAAAAAATTGTAGAGGGAAATATTTTAGATAATGGTGATTCAGATGAAAATCGTGACGAAACCCCGGAAATAAACTATAAAGAATGGTATTCTGAAACTGATAATTTACTTGCTTTTGCTCAACAATTTTATAAATTTACGGGTCAAAAAACTTCCGAAGAAGATACAAATTTTAGGACTCTCGATCACCAATTATCTTTTGTGAGCGAACCGAAAACCGAGGCAAGTGTTGATTTAAAATTTAATCATGATTTAAACGATAGATATTGGACCATTTCGAAAATATTCGAGGATCTATAACGTCTACACTGATTATAACCCAATAGAACATAAATTCCCAAAACCAAAACACTCTCACACCACCAATACCTTAGCTGAGTGGAAAATATTCAAATGATTAAGGACGAGTGTGCAATTTACCTAATTTCCGTTTCATTTGAAAAAATACACTCAGTTAGAGATCCGCCATCCCTGCCATACCCGAATAGGTCTGCACTAATCCGGGCCCGTATTGAGCCCGGATTGTTCGTTTCCTGTTCTGGCCCCTCGTGAAAACGCCCGTAAAACGCTCCTTTTCAGTTCGCGTGGAAAAACCGCTTAAATTGAGCTCCGTTTGCCAAAATTCGCCCGATTTCGATGTCAGTTATGGGCCGCTAATGGCCCTAGAATCGAGGATAATTTTGACCTATGCTTTTACCCATCCGGCACCCGGAAAGGCCGAAAAAACGAGGATATGAGGATCTTTTTTTCGGGGGAAGTCTTGAAAAACGGGCAAATTGAGCCCCGTTTGATTTCCCCGGGAGTACATGCCAGTCCGGATCCCTCCCCTGATCCGCCGGGGGGGCTTCCTGCCGGGGGCGGCGACAGCCCCATGATATCCCCACAACACAATCATGAGCGTACGTCCCGACCCGGGAATTTCCGGGAAAGTCCGATGATTTTGCCGGGCAATTTTACGGAAAGATCGATAACCTTGCCAGACTTTTTTTGAAATAATACATTGTTGACTATGATAAAGAGGAAAAATTATTTGTATTATTTTTTACCAATCTCAAAGCCTCCGAGTGGACTATCCGCTTTAAAAAATGTTGGCCAATGACTATACGAATAAGAAAATGCATTTACAGCAAAACAAAACGCTTCTATACGAATTATCGAAGTTTTCCTTGAGGTTGGACTTTCGAGTCCTTCGATCGTAGTAGCGATCATTTTTGTTAATTTTTGCATATCAAAAGTTGATTTGGCCGATGTCGAAATAATATTTAATAATGAGATAATATGAACAAATTTTTTCTTTATATCAGTAATATCTTGTTCAGATAACGATTCTTTATTCACCAAATCTAAAATTTCTTGAGATACTATTCTAATTTCTTCCCTTTTCTTTATGATTATGAATTTTTCATTATCAGATACTGCCATATACTTTTAATAATATTTTTAGTCGATAACCTTTTCTTTTTGATTTTACTCAGGCCGCTATGACTTATTCTATATGCTCATAGAGGATAAGTCACAGCAAAATAGTAAAATCATTATAGTGCCTTTATCTAAGAACAGAGTCATGGGCGATGACGCAATTGTAGGAATTTTAGGTATTCTCGCTACTATCTTGGGTACCATTCTTGGATTTGCACTATCAATAATATGGGATTTCATTAAAACAAAAAGAGAAAGACAGCGTTGTCAAAATCTATTGCGATTTAAATTATACAGCATCAGAGAGAAAATAGACGATGTTAATGATTACGTCGACCTATTCGATAAGATAACAGATCAAAAAGATTTAACAAAAATACAGAAATTTTTATTCGACAACGGTACAAAAGAAGAAATTTCAAAAGTGGAATCTATAACTGATAAAATTGTTAACTCTAATTATAATAAGAAAGAAAGATTATATTTCGCCGCGCTTGCACGTTTAAAGAAAAATTTAAATTTTTTACTAACTCTTGAAAGTATTCCTACTAACGATTCTCAAGATAAAAAACCATTATTAAATGAGAGGTTACCACAAATTTATCTAGATATAGACTGTCTTATTCAAGGTGAATATACCGTATTTGCTACAAATCAGAAGCGCTACAAAACTGAAGACAAAACAATAAGATAATTTTTTGGGTTAATCACAGTTAACAAAGTGTTATTCCGGAAAGTCCGGGAACCTTGCTGAATTTTTTTGAGAAAATCCGGGTCATAAACTGAAGAATCCGAAAATAAAAGAGCGGCTCAGCTGGTGAAAACAAAAAAAAATTCAAACTTATCATTAGCCCCCACCTGTCCGTATCACAACTAACATAACCCTCCGGTGACCATTCTTGGTACACGCAGCACTGCCGCGTGCTTGACAACGTTGAACGATACCAAATACAAAAATAGCGCTTACCTATATCGTTTCGTTCGCTTGCGTGAGGAGAAAAAAATGCAGACAGATACTGATATAATCGTTTACCGGCTGGCCGCAGGCTGTGACCTGTCCGATGTCGAAGAAGGAAAAACCTATCTGGGGAAAGTCCAGGGTTTTGCGACGTTCGGGATGTTTGTCCAGCTCAACGACCGGATCAAAGGTCTTGTGCACAAGACCA
>CAYUDX010000040.1:0-8068 GCA_964443355.1 uncultured Spirochaetia bacterium | reverse complement strand
ACATGCAAAGGATGTGCTATGTCAAACACATACGGGCAGTCGCCCAGGCCCAGGATTTACACCGAGAAGCGGGGCGGGAAGACGGTTACACTTATATCCGGGCTGCATACATACGGCGCTCCCAGGCTTGACGCCATGGCAAAAGCGCTTAAGGTCCTGTGCGGAGCCGGAGGCACGGTAAAGAACGGAATTATCGAAATCCAGGGCGATAACATGGCAAAAATAATGGAATGGCTGAAAAAAGGGGCGCTGTGACTAATTCAGGGACGGATATGGACGACGACATCAGGCTGATGCTCGAGGTAAAAGCGGGCAACAGCGGGAGTTTTAACAGGCTCGTTGATAAATATTCAAGGGCCATCATAAATTATATTTTTCGTTTTACGGGATCAAGGGAGGACGCGCAGGACCTGGCGCAGGAAGTCTTCATCAGGGTATATAACAACGCAAAAAACTACATCCCTTCGGCGAAATTCACCACCTGGATCTACCGCATGGCAAACAATATTTCCATAGATTACATAAGGAAGAAAAAGTCCAGGGGAATTCACACATCGCTCGACGAACATATTGAAAGCGGAGGCGTGGAAATACGGGGAGCCGCCGCTGATGAAAAAACAAAACCCGCGGACGAGACGCTGGAAAGCGAAGAAACAGCTGAAAATGTGCGGCAGGCCCTGCTGACCCTGCCGGACAACCAGAGATCCGCCATAATAATGAAAATATACGAGGACAGGCCCTATTCCGAGATGGCGCAGATACTGGGCGTATCAACAGCGTCGGTGGAGTCGCTTCTCTTCCGCGCCAGGCAGGCGCTGAAGTCCAGGCTTAAAAGCAGGCCGTAAATACTATTTATTTGGTGTTATAAAGATATTGACAACGCTATACGCTTAAATTATAATTTTCCGGACAAAAAAACAAGGAGGAGTTTATGAAAAAGTTCAGGAATTATTTTTTTGCGCTGTTTTTTGTACTGGTATCCGTTTCATTATACGCGGTAAATTACCAGGATGTTGTTTATCTTAAAAATGGCAGCGTTATTAAGGGAATGATAACCGAACAGGTGCCCAACCAGTCGCTGACCATAGAAACAAAGGACGGCAGTATTTTTGTTTTTAAGATGTCTGAAATTATAAAGATAACCAAAGAAAAGGCCGGTGAAGACGATTCCGGGATCAAAAACAAGCCGGAAAAGAACTTCGCGCTGCTGATCAACCCTCTTGGCTTCGTCCAGTTCGGGCCGCAGCTCGACCTTGAGGCAAAACTTATCCCGGACCTTTATATACTCGGGGCATTCAGGATGCATTCGCTGGGACTGCTTTCGTATGCGCTTACCACCGACCTGACCACGGCCTATGCTTTCGGCCTGGGTGTTCGCAAATTTTTCAGGGAAGCCGACACAGGGGACGCATTTTACATCGGTCTCCAGGAACAGTACGGAATTAATAATTCCGGAATAAGCGATTCGGGTTCCGGCAACTGGACCGGGTCGGCAGCATACCTGGCCTCGGCCCTTGATGTAGGTTACAGGTGGAGGACGCAGGAAGGTTTCATCTTCTCACTCGGAGTGCTTGCGGGCCTTGCGCCGGTTTTGACGGATACATGGCACTACAATAACAACCCCGGCACGGTATATAACAACGACCTCAAGACCTACCTTTTCGGCATGCTTGAGCTTGAGGTAGGGTACGAGCTGTAAGAAAAAAATTTAAAAGTTAAAATTTTAAACCAAAAAGTACAACCGATAAATTTTAAAGTAGAGCAGGAAAAACAATAAGGCCCCGGTCAACGGGGCTTTATTATTTGCGGGTTTACTAATTGTAACTTTTGGTTTTGCATTTAAAATTTTCCCAAAAATACCCCGCAAGTTTTTCCTTATATATACGTTTATATATATGAAAAGCAAATTATATCAAGGAGGAATTTATGGAACACCGGGAAATTATCAGCAAATTAAGCGCTTTTCTGGACAATGAGCTGCCTGAACCGGCGAAGAACGAGGTAAAGGCGCATATCGGGTCATGCAATGAATGCTCAAAAGAATATGAAGCGCTTGTTTTTCAGCGGGAATATTTAATGAAGGTTCCGGCTATTGAACCTACGGCGGCTTTCCGCGCCGGAATAACCGCGAAAATAGGGGCACAAAAGGCGGCAAGACCAGCGTTAGGCATCGGAAAGTTTATACCAGTGCCGCTGGCGCTTTCTGCGCTGATCCTTATTTTTTCTGCATTTATGATAGTCGCGCCGGTGGCCTACGGCATGAATATTGGTTCCGTAAGGTCACAAACAGGCAATATGGCCGCAAACGCGGTTCTGGCTGGCGCCTGCGGAAGTATTTTTGCCCCGGCGGCGTTCGCGAAGTTCTGCGGGGCCTGCACACAAAACGCCTGCACATGCTGCGAGGCAAAATGCGGCGCAAACTGCAAAATGAAAACAGGAGGGTGTAAAGATGGGAACTAAAAGCAAGGTGGCTGTGGCAAGCATGGTGGTGGGAATAGTCTGTTTTTTGAACCTGCTGGGCGTTGAAAAAGCGGCCGCGGCCATAATTCTGGGTTACATGGGGCTAAAGGAAATAGGAACGGAAGAAAAGACGGGCAAATGGTTCGCCTACGCGGGGATCATCATGGGGGCCGCCTACATAATAATTCTTGCCGTGCTTTTGATAATATACGGCCCGCAGTTCATTGAACGCATAAAAATGATGTCCGGGAAATAGATTTGAAGTTCTTGTAGGGGCCGACCTGTGTGTCGGCCAGGCAATAGACAAAAAGGAAGTAAAATATTTTAAAGGAGGCTTCAGATGAAAAGTTCCAGACTGATCGTGGCTTTGTTTTTCGTTCTTGTAATGGTTTCGGCGTCTTTTGCCGGTGACAAGGCTGGCAAGACGTGCGCTGACATGAAGGGGAACACAACCATGTGCTGCGCCAAGGGAAACTGCCCGTGCCCGATGTGCGTGAAAGGGGCCGTAGTAAAGGTTACCAACACCGCGGATGGAGTAACAATATCCATAACTTCAACGGACAAGGCTGCGGTTAAGGCAATACAGGATAGCGCGGCAAAATGCGCCTCAATGTGCGCCAATATGCCGAAAGCAAAGTAAACAGGAAAAAAAACGTTTCATGAGCCCGGGGCCCTTTGAAGGGGCGCTCCGGGCTCTTTTTTAACAATTAACAGACGCTTCCGCCGGTGTAAACATTTTATTAATAATCCCACGCTATTATTTTCAGTATAGTCATACCCGCACGCCGGGCAATGTCATATAATAAGGGGGCGGCCATGATAGCGACCAACATAAAGGGAAATATTTTTGAGGAATTTATATCGGCGGACCAGGTGGGGCCCATTTATACCCCGCTTACGCACGCGCTTGTTATAGCCTCTGTCGGCGGCAAATTCATGCTTGTCCAGAAAAGACGCGACCTTTCATGGGAACTTCCCGGGGGAAAGATAAATACGGATGAATCCCCGGAAGAGGCGGCTTACAGGGAGTTTAAGGAAGAAACAGGGCAGCAGGTGGAGCGCCTTGAATTTCTGGGGCTTATGAAAAAATGGAAAAAAAAGGACGCCTCGGTCCATTATGAGGCGGTCTATTTCAGTGGGGCCGTCATTGAGGGTGATTTTAAGGAAAACGAAGAGACCGTGGACTACATGATGTGGGACTTAAAGCAGGATATAGGACGGGTCGACATAATAAGTGAAATGCTTATAAAGACCATTTTTAAATAATCCAGGATAAAAGAGAGGATTTAAATGGCTTCAAGAACAGGAAAGTACACATTGCCGGTCGTTATACTCTCGATTTTCCTGGGCGCGTCGCTGGTAACATGGTTTTTCACCCGCAGGGTGTTCTTTCTTTTTGACCTGCCGTATATAGGGTTGGCCGTGACATCGGGAATATTCATAAACACGGACCGTGGGAACAGATCCAGCGGGACAGGCAGGCGCGTCACCCAGCTTATGGTGGGCCTGTATTTCCTGTTTTTCCTGAACCTCGTCATAAGGGTAAACATGCAGCTGGAAGGTTTTCTTTTTCAGGTTCTTACAGGCTTCTTCACCGGAGCTTTTATTCATTACGCCATAGCAAAAATTTTCGGCCCCGCGGTTTTCAGCAGGGGGTTCTGCGGTTATGCCTGTTGGACGGCCATGGTGCTTGATTTTTTGCCGTGGAAGAGGCCAGCCGGCAGGGTTAAAGGCGCCGGGAAATACAGGTACATTCATTTTTTTGCCTCGCTTGCCGCGGTTTCGGCCCTGCTTTTTATCTTTAAATACAATTTAAAAGTAGGCGCACCGGCCTCGATATACTGGTTCACGGCCGGCAACCTGCTTTATTATGCCGCCGGAACAGCGCTGGCATATTTTCTGAAGGACAACCGCGCCTTCTGCAAATATCTCTGCCCGGTCGCGGTCCTGATGAAAATACCCGCGAGATTCTCGGTTTTCAAGTTTGAAGTGGACAACGGCAAATGCACAAAATGCCTCGCATGCGAGAAAACATGCCCGATGGACATAAAGATACTCGACTATGCGGCGCGGGACAAAAGGATCCTGTCCACAGAATGCATCCTTTGCGGCGAATGCTCCTCGGTATGCCCGTCAAAAGCCATATCGATCACAAGGGGTTTTGACACGGCGCGGGATGAATATTTAAAATACAGGGATTAGGATAAAAGTTAAGCTGCCGCTATGAATCATTGGAATCATATATTACCCTCCTTAAAAAAAGACAGTTTTAAGTGCAGGCGCGTGTCTTGACAAATCATATCATGCGGATATAATTAAAACGCCATAGGGGCATGGCCGGAATATTCCGTGTTATGATCCAAAAACAACAGGGGGTGCTTTTCATGAAAAAAAGAAAATTGGGGTGGACAGGGCTGGAACTGTCCGTTATAGGCCTCGGGACCTGGGCGGCCGGGGGCGGCGAATGGAAATTCGGGTGGGGGCCGCAGGATGATTCCGACACCATGACTACCGTGCGCGAGGCGATGGATGCGGGCATAAACTGGATCGACACCGCAGCGGTATACGGGATCGGCCATTCCGAGACGGTTGTCGGCAGGGCGGTGAAAGGCATAAGGGACAAGCTGATCATCGCGACAAAATGCGAGAGGCGCTGGAACGCCGACGGCAGCGTCATTTACGGCGTGCTGAAAAAAGAGAGCATAAAAAAAGAGTGCGAGGACTCGCTCAAAAGGCTCGATACGGACCGCATCGACCTTTACCAGATACACTGGCCCGACCCCGAAGAGGACATTATCGAGGGTTGGGAGGCGGTCAACGAACTCATTAAAGAGGGAAAAGTGAGGTACGGCGGCGTTTCGAATTTTTCCACGGCCCAGATGGATACAATATGGCCTTCCGGGAAAATAGCATCTCTCCAGCCGCCGTACAGCATGTTGAGGCGCTGGATCGAAAAGGACCAGATGCCCTATTGCGCAAAAAATAATATCGGGATAGTGACCTATTCGCCCATGGAAAAGGGGCTGCTGACCGGGAAAGTGACAAAGGAATGGGTGGCATCTTTGTCCGATAGCGACCACAGGAAGCGCGACACGAATTTTAACGAGCCGCAGCTTTCCAGGAATATCGCGCTCCTGGAAAAGCTTAAAAATACCGCTAAAAAAGCAGGGATTACGCTTGGCCAGCTGGCAATCGCCTGGATATTGAGGCGGCCGGAGATAACGGCGGCAATTGTGGGCGCAAGAAAGCCGGGGCAGATAAAAGAGACGGCGCCGGCCGGCGATGTCACGCTCAGCGCCGAAATTGTTAAGGAAATAGAGGGGATACTTGCCGCGCAGCAGCCCGGTTAAGGCATGGCAGGCGGGTCTTTTTTTTTCAACCTGCCATCAGGCTTCATGCTGTGCAGGATGACACAGAAAAGGTGTAATGAAGCTTTCACGCAGCTTAACTGACATATAAAATTTTTGGGATGTCAGGCCGAAAAAAAAGTCCCGCCTGCCATAGGTGCGATGTTCCTTTAGGGGACGAAACATAAGGAGGTTTTATCATGCGAAAAGTAATACTTGGAATGCAGATTACCATGAACGGATTCATAGCCGGGGTCAACGGGGACATGTCCTGGGTGGATGTAAGCGATGAGACATGGAAACATAATTTTGAGGCATTTGATTCGGCCGATACTGTGCTCATTGGAAGGGTTTTATACGAAGGGTTCCTGCAGTACTGGCCCACCGCTGGTAAAGATCCCAAGGCCACGAAATATGACAAAAAATTCCTGGAATGGATAGAAAAAACAAAGAAATGCGTTTTTACCAGGACGCTAAAGAGCGCCGGATGGAACAATTCCGAGATAATGAGAGGAACTCCGGCGGAGGAAGTCGCGAAACTCAAAAGTCTCCCCGGCAAGAACATACTGCTGTCCGGCGGGGCGAACCTTGCCATGGCTTTCGCAAAAGAAAATCTCATAGACGAGTACCGGCTTCTTGTCGTCCCGAGGGCAATCGGCGGCGGCCTGACATTTTTGGGCGGGATACCCGGGCTGCTAAAACTGAAATTGACAAGCGTCAGGAAACTTTCGACAGGCACCATAGCGGTGCATTACGCAAAAACATGATGAAGAGGGAATGATGAAAAAAAACGAAAAGGCGGCAAATGAAAAAAAGCCCGGCATATATTACGCGCTCACAATGGACGGGATGGAACTTCCGGTCATCGACATTACAAACCCTGCTTTTAACCCTGCGATAAGCAAGGACGAACTGCAGGGGAAGATAAGCGATTTTACCGGGCAGCAGCAAAAGCAGGCGAAGATACCAAAGTTTATCCAGTGGATATTTTTAAGGATATACCTGAGAAATTCGGCCCTGGCAAAGGCCGTCATGGGTATAAAAAACAAATATCTCGGCGGCATGCACACTTACATGATGAAGCTCGGATCGGGCAACCTCGGCCCCGGGTTCAACGGCAGGATAGACAGGATGATCGCGGATTCGCTGCCGTCCTTTGCCATGCGCCTTAGAATGGCCGGATTGGCCCGTTTTTTGGCCGACGGGATCTATGGGGCCCTGAAAAACGACGAAAAAAAACCGCTGTGCTTCGTGAATATCGCGGGAGGCCCTTCGCCTGACACGCTCAACGCCATGCTGCTTTTGCAAAAGGAACATCCGGGGCTTCTTTCAAAGCGCAAGGTAACAATAACCGTACTGGACCTTGAGGAAGCCGGGCCGTTCTTCGGAAATAACGCGTTAATGGCGCTTCAGGCGCCGGGCGCTCCCTTGGAAAATGTGGATGTCGTCCTTAAATACTGCAGGTATGACTGGAAACACCCGGAGACCCTGGAAGGGATATTCGGCATAAGGGTGGCGGCAGGGGCCATTGTGGCGCTCTCCTCCGAGGGCGGCCTTTTCGAATACGGCGACGATTACACGGTGGTTTCCAACCTTTCCGCCCTTGCAAAACTGGCCGAAAGGGGGGCTATTTTCGCCGGTTCGGTCACACGAGACGAAGGGCCCATAAAACTTCTCAAGCAAACGAGCAGCGTGCCGACGGTGCAGAGGAACCTGAAGGACCTTGAAAAACTTCTGCTCGGCGCCGGGTGGGAGCTCAAGAATATCGAGCAGGGGGTATTCAGCAACAACATACTGCTGGTAAAGATATAAAAAATATTTTTAACGGGGGTGTTCTATGGTCACAAGAAAAAGCACGTCGGTCTGGGAAGGTTCCATCAACACTGGAAAAGGCACCATGGAGATAAGCGGAGGGAACGTAAAACTTCCATACTCGTTCTCCTCGCGCTTCGAGAACGGGCAGGGAACGAATCCGGAGGAGCTCATCGGCGCCGCGCATTCCGGTTGTTTTTCAATGGCGCTTTCCATGATACTCGGCAATGCGGGGTTCAAGCCGGCTAAGATAACGACCACGGCAAGCGTCGGTCTCGACAAGGCGGGCGAGGGGTTCGAGATAAGATCGATAAAGCTCGAGACGACCGCCGAGGTGCCCGGGATAAAGGACGCGGATTTCCAGAAATATGCGAAGATGGCAAAGGACAACTGCCTGTTCAAAGTCAGCGAAGGATAGAGTTTAGTCAGGTTTTATGACATGATGGTTT
>CAYUDX010000039.1:0-8313 GCA_964443355.1 uncultured Spirochaetia bacterium | reverse complement strand
CCATTGAGCTCCCGGTTCTCGAACCAAAGATTTCCGCAATCATCCGGGATCTGGATCGAAATTCTTCTTTGTAATGTCTGAATTCAGCACAGCCCGTTACCACTCTCCCTGTCGTGATCTTCCTTTGTAAAGTTCCTTTGTAAAGCCCCCTTTCGGCAATGACCGACAGACCGTATCCCTAAAAAGCCCGATACGGCCCCGGATTGGCAATCCGGCGATCCCGTTTTCCGGTTCCACAGGAAACGATGTCCACGCCCACGGAAAAAACGACATTAAAGGGGTATTTTCAAAAACCGGGCAAATAGAAGGCCACTTCAACCTGCTTGATAGCGGGCCTGTACGGGCCACGGTTTTCCGGAGGGGTTATTGTATGGGGGCGGGGGCAAAAAAGGGCGTTATTGTCTCCGAGACCTCTGGGCCGGGATGCGGAGACCGTGCTCAAAGAGTACGGGGAATTTTTTTGAGGAGCATGTCCGGCAGTGCGAGGAGATTCGCGCTGCGTTTTTCTCATCCGACCTGATGAAACGGGTGAAGCGGTCGTATTGTGAAGTGCCGTTTGTGGTGACGATTGATGGGAAGCCAGTGACGGGGAAGACTGACCGGTTGTGCGAGATGGATGATGGGTCGTGGGTGGTAATTGATTATAAGTCGGAATCAATTGCATCTAACCTGTATCCTATGATAGCAGAGGAGTATAAAATCTCAATAAGGACATACACAAACGCAATCGAGCAAGTGGTTATGGGGAAGGACGTAGAGGGATTGCTATATTTTACAGAAATCGGCGAATATTCGATAATTTGAAAATTGGATGATAATTCAAATCGTATAAGATAAAATGGGAAATATTAAGGTCTCCATTCCCAATAGATACTTTAGAGAACTTAAATGATTACTCGTCCACATCAGCAAGAAAGTCTTGGTATCGCATATATCCAAGCTGTGGCTGCGATTGCTGGATATAACAATTCGATTTCACGTATTTTCGATTATAAAGTTGACGGGTCTTTTCATCAAGTAAGTAAAATTAATAGACAATTTGAGGAAAATGGATATACACTTGATTATCAACTGAAGTCAACATATGATTTCGCGATTGAAGAGGATCAGATAAAATATGACCTTGAGGCAAAAAACTACAACCATCTTGTTCGTCGAGCGAATAATCCCGGAAGTACCCGGATGATATTAATTTTATTTTGTATGCCTCGTGAACAAACGGACTGGGTTCAGCTTTCTCCGGAACAGTTAATTATCAAATATAGTTGCTATTGGGATCAAATTAGTGGTGATGAGATCCCAAATACTAGTACAAAGACTATTCGGATAAACCGAGAACGAAGACTTACTGGGGACTCCTTAAAAGAAATTTTTGAAAAAATTTCCCGAGGTGAGACAAATCTATGCTAAAAATACAATATACTGATCCTGAATTAGTTTATCTGACTCTCGGGAACTTCATTCCCTATTTAAAAATGAATAATTGGAATCAAATTGTATCAGATCCTTTCTTTGTATTTCAAGGCCATGAAGATGACGACGGTGATCCAATAAAGATTGTATTACCAAAAGGTGATGATCATGATGACGTTCTTCGTAGATATGCTGATGCAATTAATTTATTGAGTGTTTTAGAAAATCGATCTCCATATGAGATAATTAAAACGATAAATTCCATTGATAAAGATATCATATTCATAAAATTTGATACTTCATCGATATCTTTAGCACAAGCAGCGGGTTTTGTAGAAAAAATTCGAAGATTCTGGAGTTTGGCTGCCTCATCTGAAGAGAGTCCCCAACAATTCTTATCAAAATCACTTGGAATTGGGATGTTATATACCGATAAATGTTGTTTCGGTCATACCATAAAAGGAAGTTTTGGATTTACAATAGAATCACCTGTTTCGCCAAGGCCACATCCCCAATCTACACTTGATGGGGGGAAAGTCGAACAAATCCCCCCCTTTGAACGTCGTGTTGTTGAGAGGATCATTAGAGGAATTAAAAATACTCAAGAAGCAGTGATCGAAGGCAATGTTGATATTTTAGTGAATAATTATAAAACCGGGTTGAATGCAAATACTTGTGATGTACTTTCTGAAATACTCGAAAATTTTAATGAAATACAATCGGAATATTTTGTTTCTTGGTCGCCAATTTGGGAAATTAAGCCCGATATCGCAAATATAAGAGTACAACTTGATTCAAAAGCCCCAGAATACCTGAAATCCGCATCAAAAACTTTAAAACAAGAAGATACAGTTCAAATTGTAACAATAAATGGAAAAATTGTCGAGTTAAATCGTGATCTGGATGCTCATGAAGAAGAATCCTCTGACGAGAGCATTATTATTGTATTAGATGAATCTGGACGGCGAGTGCATGTCCTATTGAGTGAAGATGAATATAGAGATGCATGTAATGCACATCGGGATAAAAAAACAATATCAATCGTAGGTACTTTAGAAAAAATTGGTCATTTTTGGCATTTGTTAGCTCCCCACGATTTCCAAATATGTAGCTGAGTTACTAAACTAGTAAAATAGTAATTATGGTTCTCGTAGTAAATTGAGGATAAAATGATTAAACGGATAAAAACAATCCAAGATTTCCATATTTTTCATAATTTTGAATGGGGTACAAATCTGGATGATTTCAAACAATACAATCTGATCTACGGTTGGAATGGTTCAGGAAAAACAACGCTTTCCAAGTTCTTGCGCCAGATTGAACTACGCGAAGTATCTTCAGATTGTGAGGGGTTCAACGTTCTTACTGAAAGCGGATCCATAAATGAAAGAAATATCTCTGAATCCTCATTGAATCTAAAAGTATTCAATCAGGATTTCGTAAAAGAGAATATATTCACCGATTCCGGGGAAATAACTCCAATTTTTTACCTTGGTCGAAAAGATATTGCGACAAAAAAACTGATCGAATCTTTAAAAAATCAACAAAGTGCACTCTTTGAAAATGAAGAGAAAACTAGAAAAGATATTGATAAACAGAAAAAGGGATTTGAGAAATTTTGCTCGGAGAAAGCAAAAGGAATTAGAGATTCACTCCGTTCTGCTGGGGAGAATAAATATAACAACTACGACAGTCGCAATTTCAAGGCCAAATGCAGCACTCTGGAAAATGAAGAATTTATAAAAATAATATTGCCTCAGGAAAAATTAGATGAGATGAGGCAGATCATAACCTCTAAATCGAAGGAGAAACTCACTCCAATTTCATCTCACCTTCCCGAATTAACAGAGTTGGAATCCATTGTTCAACAGACTTTGATCACCACAGTTGTCTCGAACGTTATTGAACGATTAAATGGAGATAGTGAATTGAGTCCTTGGATAAACCAAGGATTATCCCTTTTAAAAAATAGAGAACTGGAAGTATGTCCTTTCTGTAATCAGCAATTGCCAGCAAATCTCGTTGAGCAACTAGAAGGTCATTTCAATAATGAATTTGAATTATTTATCCAAAAAATGGATCATTTAATTGTTAATTTTAGATCAATAAAGGAACAAACCAATCTTCACTTACCTAGCAAATCTGACTTTTACGAGGAAATTTCATATGAGTATGAGAAACAAAAGAAGATTTTTCTATTGGAGATTGGGGAATACTCTCACTTTATTGATTTGCTTGTAGATGATCTTAATAAAAAACGAAATAATCCTTTTGCTAAATTTGATATTCGGCATTCTGCCCCACAATTAAAAATCAAGGAAACTATTGACATAATCAATAAAATGATCGTATATCATAATGCCAAAACTGATAATTTTACAAGTGTAATCCAAGAAGCAAGGCGGAAATTAGAAGACCATTTTGTGGCTGAAAATTTGGAAGATTATTTGGAAGCCGAAGAAACCCTGACAGATACCCAAACGAAATATAATGATATCGAATCAAAAAGCGCCGAAATTTATTCTCGGATAATAGATCTCGAAAAGAAAATAGTAGAGCAACGGACTCCTGCGGAAGAAATCAATTCAGACTTACGCAGTTATCTTGGTCATGAAGAAATTAAATTTGATATTGAAGGGGAGGGTTATCAAATAATACGAAATGGTGCCGTCGCCGATGCATTAAGTGAAGGAGAAAAAACAGCAGTATCATTCATATACTTTCTTAAGACACTTCATGACAAAGATTTTGATTTTAGTCATAGTGTAATAGTGATAGACGATCCGATATCCAGTCTTGATTCAAACTCCCTCTACAATGCGTTTAGTTTTTTAAAAAATCGTACTGAAGGGGTTCAACAATTATTTGTACTCACTCATAACTATTCATTCTTTAAGGAAGTTAAAAATTGGTTAGTAAATCCAAAGCATCCAAAGCGATCGGAAAAATCCAGTTTGTATATGTTGAAAAATACAATCGTAGAAGGATATCGTGTAGCGGAACTTCACCCACTTGACGACCTCCTCAAAAAATACACTTCCGAATATCATTATCTATTCAGCCTTGTTTATAAAAATGCAACATCATCAGAAAATAATCTAAAAAACTATTACCTCCTCCCCAACGTTTCTAGAAGATTATTAGAATCGTTTTTTGCATTTAGGTTTCCAACTCAAATCGGCTACTTTGGCAATCAATTTGCAAAAATAAAAATTGACGAAGAGAAAAAAACCCGAATACTCAGATACACGGATGCAAATTCCCATAGTGATCATATACGTGCAGACACAGAAGGAGATTTGTCATATTTAGATGAAACTCCCCAGGTATTAACTGACATATTAGAATTGATAAAGAAGGAAGATGAGAAGCATTTCAATGAAATGATTTCGATCATAAATAAAGATTCGACATAATTTTTTTATTTGATAAATTGAATATAACATAAGTAAGAGTACAATTATTGTTATTTTTGCTCTGTAAAACCTCCCGTGCCCTCCAGTGATTATTTAAGATATATGAAATTTTTCGCTAGCCTTCTGATGAACTATCGCAATTTGGGAGATGCCCACGCGGCGGGGGCGAATGGACTCATGCCGTAACCCCCAAGAGCGTTAATCGGTTATCTCAATGATTTCTACAGAGCAAAAATAATAAGAAACCGGCATACATTCCTCGTGTACCTTATTGATATTCTACAAATATCAAGACGGGTGTGAGTTCTCTGTGTTATTATGATTAATCCAGTGTGGATACCCAATCTCCAAATGATGATTTGATTTGTCTTGCATATGGAGAAATATAATTTTTATATTCGGCCTCGTGATCGGATCGCCGTACTATCGTGATTCTTTTACAATTTTGATGTTTAGGTCCCGCTCTTCTTATCACTAATCGGGTTAGTCTATCAGCTTTCGGGAGGGAATAGCCAATGATAGTTAGGGTTTTTGCATTGTGAACTGATGATGAGAAACCAGTCCATACTTTTTTCAAATCATGATCCTCAATTCTTTTACTTGGTGTTGGAGAGATAATCACGGGGTCTCTTCCTTTACATTGTTCAATATCTTCGAAATTAAGTGTGTTCGTAACTAAAAAAGTCTCTCCGTAATTAATTAAATTAGAAAATTCGTGAGGTTTGAATCGCCCCCTATAAAACCAATTTATTGATCCATGGGGTTTTAATATAGAAATTATGTCGGGATCTCCAGAAATGCCATAACAGTATTTTATTCCATTTTTACTTAATGCTGTTTCAAGTAACAGATCATAATTGAAATTAATGTAGATTGTTTTATGATTAAAATATTCGACCATTTTAAAAATTTTGGATAGATCACCACATACGTTTATTTTTTGGAACGACCATAAATAATCACAGATCATTCTTTTAATGCCATTTTTTAATTCAGTTACTTTATTTTCTCTCCAGTAATAACCGATATTTGAAGAGGATCTAATATTTGCATAATGTTCGGCAACATCTAACATTCCAAGAAAGTCTTCAATATCAGGATAATTTTGTTTCTCTATGTCAAAGTCTTGATAAAAATGAGTGACGAACCGTATCAAATCCTTCATTCGTTGTGAATTTTGTGAAGACTTGGTGCAAATATCTTTCATTAACTGATCTGCTAACGGATAACTATATTCTTTTGAGAAGCCAGCTCCGAGAATAACAAGGTTGTATTTCCCAAATTTTTTTGGGATTCGGGTAACGAGATTTACCGAATTTAAGGTTGTTTCCAAGGTAATGTCAACTCTTTTTGAATTTTTCTGTGAGGGGCAACATCCACCGGGTCCTAAAACTCCGGCAACCAATATTTCACAATTTCCAAAGTAAAGACTGAAATTATCTGCATCCCCTTGCACCTTTGGTATTATTACACTGTGCCATTAATGGACATTTTCCATTATCATTCATATATGGTGGGCATGGGGGCAATGTCAGTAAGTCCTCATTTTCTTCAGATTTCTCTGTGAGATCGATCGTGGATTTTATTTTGTGAAACATCTCTTCTTGATTTCTGTAGGTTATTTGATACACAAGAACGAGCTTGTTTAATTTGGGAAATACTCTGATTATCAATCCTTTATTCTTTCCGTGAAGTGCACAAATTATTCCCAATTCTGCCAAGTGATATTGAGATGGTTTTGTGTATTTCATTTCATCTCTCATACTGATATTTTCAATATAAGGAACGATTTCTCCATCTCGGTGTATGGAACTTTTCATTTTTAACCAGCGGAATCCAATTCGGGCACGAGGATCGCGTAATGATTCAGCGACTGATTGTCTCTCAGTCTTATCAAGATCAATACCCTGACGCTTTTTTAGAATTCCAACTGATGACCACAAACAGGCTTTATACTCATATACTTCATCGTTATCGTATGATGATTCCACACCGGCTATAGCCTCCATGTAATGTTTCCTCGGAACAAGCATATCCCGGGTTGAGAGGCAAAAAACGTCTGGAATTCCTGATTCTTCTCTTGCTTTTATCAATTGCTTGGTGAAATTTTCATCGTATGAAATTTCTACTGATTTTTGAAGAGGAACCGTATTAAGTGGGGCAAGTTTAGAACAAGAACAGAGACCCCGAAGATGATACTGACAACCGGTGTCAAAGTACCGGCATCGACCTAACTTTGAGGGATCTTGTTTTTCAAAGGCTTCGTCAAGAAGACTGATTCGAGAGAGTAATATTGTTTTTATCTTTCCTT
Source organism: uncultured Spirochaetia bacterium (assembly GCA_964443355.1). Lineage (GTDB taxonomy): Bacteria > Oederibacteriota > PGYV01 > PGYV01 > Palsa-1178 > Bog-1181. The sequence goes on along the minus strand of CAYUDX010000039.1, from coordinate 1,173 downwards.
TATCTTTAATATCAATTTTAAACGCTTTAATCTCAAAAGGCTTTGAATTTTTCATATAAACAAGATAGTTATTTTTTGGACTTGATGGGTGAATTACAGAATAAAATACAATTTGTTCAAGATCTTGAGGATAAATAGAAATTATCTCCTCGGGAGTGCTAGGGATGGAATCTTTTGTTTTAAATTCGAGGAGTGAATCTCCAAGCCGGTGATCTATCTTACCTCGAACTCCCGGTATATTTACCCATGCACCGTCAAGCAACCCTTCTTCTGCACAGAAGTCCGGGAGATTTTTAAACCAGATACCTGCGAAATTATGCAACTGTTTTCCATATGCGAGTTTTCGGGCGATCTCTTGAGGTCTTTTAACCTCAGGATGAATTCTTGAAAAATAGGTTTGAGCAGGATTAGTTACATGAGTGATGTAATAATAATTCCTTGGGGCAGGTTCTTCAGTAAGTTGTGCATTCATCACCCCTTTCAAAAGAGAAGAAAGAGAATCGTCATAAGTAATACTCGTTACAAAACCGTTGAGTTCCTCGATAAGTCCCATGGTAATTCCCATTTAACCCTATAAATAGTGTGAATATACTAACTCATTGATAATTAATTCGATTCAATTCGTCAATCCCAAATACCCACCCACCTAAAATTAAACCAAATGCTCCTCTTCCTCGACACCGAAACCACCGGCCTCCCCAAACACTCCGCAACAAACGACCCCGTCGAAAAATGGCCCCGGGTCGTCCAGCTCGCATGGTCCTTATACGACAGCGACGGGACCCGTGAAAGCCGGAACAGTTTCATCATTTACCCGACGGACTTTTCCATCCCGATGGACTCTGCCAGAATTCACGGGATCACGACCGAGCGGGCGAAAAGTGAGGGCGTGTCGCTCTTTAAGGTGCTCCCGCAGTTCAATGCCGATGTGGAGAAAGCGGAAACGGTCGTTGCCCACAATCTTGATTTTGACCTGCCAATCGTCACGACGGAATTTTTGCGGTGCGGGCTCGCAACAGATCTCCCGGACAAACAATACTTCTGCACCATGAAAACCCCGCAGGTTGTCTCCTGGTGTAAACTTCCTTCAAAATCCGGCAGGGGATACAAATGGCCGACTTTAAACGAGCTGCACCTGCAGTTGTTCCAGGAAGAATTCACCGGCAGCCATAA
>CAYUDX010000038.1:0-9057 GCA_964443355.1 uncultured Spirochaetia bacterium | reverse complement strand
CGGGTATCGACACCGGTCATCCCAAGGAGGTTATTTTCTTCAAAAAAAGTTCTGATGGAAGGTTCGTATTCGGGTTTCTCGCAGATCTCTTTTGCGATACACCCGAGCGCACATACGCGCGGGTTCTGGAAATTTTCGGGATCGACACCGTAGTTGCCAATCTGGGGAAAGGTGAACATCAGGATCTGACCGAAATAACTCGGATCGGTAAGAGATTCCATGTAACCGGTCATCTGGGTGTTAAAGACCAGTTCTCCTGCACATTCACCCTTCACCCCGAATCCTTCACCGACAACAAAGTCCCCGTCTTCGAATCCCAGAACCGCCTTCATGATGTCCATACTTTATGTGCCGGATTAGTTATTAACGCTGATGCAAAGGACAGAACAAACCCCCCGGTTACCCCTCACCGGCCTCCCTTGAGCACTGATATTCTGCCGCAATCGAGCCAACGAACAAACCCGACAAATCCTCCTGAACATTTTTGGAGATTCATCTTCAGATCCGGGCACGACACAATCTCAAACGCTCATTTCTGCATACTTCTGAATATCTGCTGGCCCGTATCCCCATTGTTATATAGTACAGGTCTCAATTTTCTTTCACTAAAAGGTGGTTTACAACGCCAACGCACGTGAACGGAAAAAACAAGGGTGCCGTCATGCTGTACGCACTCTCGACCTGCCAGTGGTGCCACAAGACAAAGGTACTGCTGGAAGAACTCGGCATTGCATTTGATTACGATTATGTCGACCTGCTCGAAGGCAAAGAACAGGATTCGGTAATGGATTCCGTAGAGCGGTGGAATCCCAGCGGATCGTTTCCCACGCTTGTGATCGATAACAAACGTGCCATCGTGGGATTCCGCGAGCAGGAGATCCGGGAGGCATTTGCAGCATGAATGTCCCCGAAATTACAGAGACTGCCGTCGAAAATACATACCGGACGCTCAAGGCCGATGCTGAAAAAAACGGGTACCGGCTGAACCCGGATGAAGATTTTGTAAAAAACCTTGTCCGGGGCCTGTTAAAAAACGAGCAGCGGTACGGGTACCGTGCCTGTCCCTGCCGCCTCGCATCCGGTGTAAAAGATCAGGACCTCGATATTGTCTGCCCCTGCGATTACCGGGATGCAGATATTGAAGAGCACGGCGCCTGTTACTGTGCCCTGTACGTGAACGAGGCAATCGCATCGGGAAAACAGCAGGTCGCACCCATACCCGAACGCCGCCCGCCCCGGTCCGAGCGCATGAAAGCCGGTTCTGTACGGATCGCTTCGACAACAGCACTCCCGATTTTTCCGCTGCCGGTCTGGCGTTGTAAAGTCTGCGGGTATCTCTGCGCACGGGAGCAGCCTCCGGGGATCTGTCCGATTTGTAAGGCTTCGAAGGAGAGGTTTGAGAGGTTTGTGTGAAATTTTTTTAAGAGACCTGCCCGCTGATGAAGTTTCTCTTTTTTTAAGGCACAGATGCGGGGGCGGCTTTTTTTCTGATGCTGCTTAATTCCGTCCAATCAGATGAAGACCTAAAATCTAGGTCAACGGCACTAGGTTGAAGGCCTCGTCTTGCAAGTGGTCTTGGGTTCGAATCCCAGTCCTCGCATTCTAAAAGTGGGTTATAGGTATCCCGTAAAAATGCCACTCTTCTAAAATTGCTTTCACTGTTCTGAAAAGTTGCTTGCCCAGCGGCGCGTTTTGACAAATCAAAAAGGATAAATTATGTATGCGGGAATAATCTCAAATTATGAATTGGAGGAATCTACTTTCAGATCGAGACACGGCACTGAATGAAATTGAAGATTTAAAATTAACATGTGCTTATGAAGGATTAAAAATCGTAATTGGGCTAATTTTCATTCTCTTTTCTTCATACGCTCTATATTCTCTTGTTGGTATGCGCCCTAACACAGATGCAGATTGGCGTGTATTTGCATTGTTCTTTTCGCTATTCTTCAGCTTATTCATGTTTGGCTTGAATTTATTGGTTACCGCATTAACCTCAAACGCCGCAAAGAACAGAAGAAATCACGATGAATTGAATCAAAAAATAGATCGGTTGTTACAAGAGCGGGGATTAAACCCCCCTCCATTAGTTACAGAACCTCAACATCGTGATGAAAATGACGTTTTAATTTCAATACGAGACAATTCGAAAGGAATCCTTGAGTATCTAAAGGATCCAAAAAATGAAAATCGGGCATTAACTTTTTCAAACACAATATTAGCTTTTGTTGCAGCTATAGTTGCACTTGTAGCACTGGGAAAGGATCTCTATATTGAAAATGGCCTGCCGTTACAACCATTATGGATAGGACTTTTATGCTTACAATTCTACAGGAGGCTTACAATGAGCGAAACATCGTGTTACAACCATTATGGATAGGACTTTTATGCTTACTACTCGGCGGAGTATTTTCAATTTACTACGAATATTCAAAATGGAAACCCTCATTGTTGATAATTGGTGTCTGTATCATTGGAATCGTATATGTCATCGTTCTGATTTTTACAGTAATGACTTTTGGGATTCATGCTCCGCCCCCAACAAGCGGCAATATTACATATATCTATGAAAATTGTCCCTCTCCAATAACTACCGTAGTCAATTATTACAACATCACGGTCATAGAAAATTATTCAGATACCAAGAATCCACCTCTATCCATTGAGGAATTGAAGTATCTAATGGGATCGCATAAATAGAGAATATACTCATTAAACTCTCCAAATCAGACAAAAATAGAAACCCCACTTGTTTAAGCAAAATTGAATTTTTCCTTAATTCTATTTACTGTTCAAATTCCTCCTCCATTTTTAGTTGATACTCAATATCCTTTTTTGCAGATTCGGATAATCCTCTATAAAATTTTTCAGTTGGAGAACCTTTAGGATATCGTTGTGCTATTTCTATTGCCATATCTCTAATTTTAACGTCCTGTGGGAATGGTTCTCCAGCAAATCCAGATCGAACCTCGGAATATCGAATTTTCAATAACCGGGATAATATTTGTTCATAACAACCAAGACTAATTCCATATGATTTCTCGATGATTTTTGATATGAACTCACTGTGTGAGAGGAGAATATTCGTTGATGCAGACTCCAAAAGAGTACCCACCTTAAGTATCCTCTCATCGTCATCTGAATCTAACCATTCCGATAAAACCCGCAAACTAGTATCACTGAAATTGTCGGATATATACGCATACAAATGAGATATCCAGTATTCATAATTTTTAGATTTTTGTTCTAACAAACTGTCTCTAATAGTTCGTAAAATATTCTCATAGTTATGACTGTTAACAATCCCCTTAAATATTTCATGCAGTCCGTCGTATGGTAATGGCTCGAAATCATTACAACGGGGAATGGTCTTATTCTCGGCCATTGCAATTCGTTGAAGAATAAAATTTACTACCTCTTCGGGTATTCGATTACTGCATTCACCAATAAAATTTCTTATAGATAATCCCTCTCCATGAGAATCCATCCTTAAAGTATTTACTCGAACTAATTTTGATAAGATTCGGGTAAGTTGCTCATCAGTGATATTTGAAAGATTAATCCCGAATTGCGAATTCAGTGTTTGACCCAATGCATCGGCTAAGCGACGGTCATCACCAATTTCAATCTCTAATAGAAGATCAATTGCTTGGCGTTTCATCTCCTCCGGGAAAAATCTCATGGATTCGATTGTATATGCCTTGGTTGGGGAATCTTCAGTCAGTAATAATTGTTTTATATTCTCTAAATCTTTTTTATGAATCCCAGATTCCCACCAACGACAGGAATAGCCAAATGCAATTTGCCTGTTGAGATTTACACTATTTAACGCCAATGTAGACTTTATCAATTGTATTCCTTTTTCCGTATCTTTTTGCCGAATATTTGATAAGAGCGCATCAATGTATGCCGAAATTTGTGATGTCGGCGTTTCAATAATTTTTTCGGCGAGACCTAATGCAAGAGTTTGATCTTGAACTGTAAGATAATGCAAAAATCTTGAAGCTTTGCCCTCATGTTGTATTTGGTTAATTTCTCCTAAAATACATTCTAATTTGGTAAATACGGATTCGACATCAGTAAATTGATCCAAAAATTCTTGAGACGTTTTTCTTAGTTCCTGGTCATTCTGTTCTATTCCTTTATCATATTCAACATCCCAATGGCGATCATATCTATATAATAAAGCACGCATCAATCGAGTATCAAAGGAATCTGGAATTAGTTTTAAAATATTTTCTGCTTTTTCGACAATCTCTTTTTCATAATCTGCCGATTGTTGTTGCCAAATAAAAAAATTAAGACTCGAACTGATTTCGATGAAAATAATAGGATTCTTATTTGTATTAACCAAATTCGAAATAATCTTTAATACTGATAATTGCTCAGCTATCCATTGTTTGTATCTCTCTTGGGAAGACTCGTGTTCTTTCAATCCTAACGGAGGAGTCAAAGCAGTAAAAAGCGATTTTAAAGTTCGAATTAAAATTTTAGGTGAATTTGAAGATGTCAACTTGGATAGTATTGATAGAGCTTTTTCACGATCATTTTTAACTGCGTTGTAATTTACATAATACCGAGTAATTGAAATATTTCTTCCTTTTGCAGTAGCAGATTCACCCTCCTTTTTAAAAATTGGGTCCAGTATATCTAGCGGAGAATATCGGTACTCAAAAGCATTGGAATCTTTTAACCAGAATTCGATCTGATCTAATAAAAATTCTCTAAAATCTGGTGGCATTTCGGGATCATAATCCATAAAATCCGATAGGATCCTTATTGAATGTTCAGGAGTTGAAGAGGGGAATCCCTGTTGATCTTTTCCGAGATTCCATAGTAAATCAGAACAACGGGGGAAAAATTCCAAGTCGTAACCAATTTTTTGTAAGATTTTTGGAAGGATACGTTTTACATCTTCATGAGTAATTTCCCCGAGGAGTCCTTTATTATTATCCGACGGATTGTTTAATGCGAATTCAATCAAATTTAGTGATTTTTCCGGCATTAAATAGGCGACTTTATCCACGATGTTTAAAAATGCTAATCTTTCCAAGTTAGAACTAATTTTAAAAACTTCTTGTTTTTTTTCCCAGATATTATCCAATAAATGCAAAGGTTTTCCAGAATCTGACCGTCTGAACTCCAATTCTGAAAGATTTTTCAATATATTTTGGAGATATTCATATCCAAATGCTTCAGACACCGCATCTGCATATGACGTAGATGATCCTTGGGGTGTGATGCACGCTTGATCCAGTATAAAATCGGACAATATGTCCGGGGTAATTCTCAATGAATATCCCCTTCTAATCAGGACCCCGGCTTGTTCTAGGGCGCTTAATAAATCGATAAAAATGAATTTTTCAATTCCTAGGAATCTTGATGCTTGTTCTTGGAAGTCCCGGTCATCAGGCCTAATTGGAGATAAAATTGCAATTAATTTTAAAAGAATTTGAATATGATCTGACTTAAATTTCGAATCAATATTCCCCAGAAGGATATCCTTGAATCTTAAAATTAATAATCGTCGGAACTCATCATGATTATGCAGTGATTCAGGCAAAACTTCGCGATCAACGAGTAATTTAGCACCGATCACAAAGAATAGTGTTGAGTCTTGTGTTATTTTTAGAAGTGGGTGGAGATAATGTTCATATTTACTTCCCAAAATTTCTTTGCCTAATCTCTCTAAATCCGGAATGCTAAGTGGTTGCACTTCCGGTAATATTTCAAGGTCATTCGAATCAAAATTTGATGAATATATTTGTAATTCTAGAGGTTTCCGAGCATATGATCTTGTGATAAAAAGAAACTTTATAGTCTCTGAATATTTTTTTGCAATTTCGAGTAATAAGTTTAAATCAGATCTCGTATGAGCATCATCAACAACAATAAGCACATCAATTCTTGTAGGCAATGACGGAATAGAGTCTTCATTTAAGATGATATTGTCTCGGACAAATAATAATTTCTTTTTTGGAAAGGTAACTGGGAATCTTTTACAATATTCAAATAGAATTTTGCTCTTCCCGACGGTCGGATGTCCATATAAAATTGCAAATTGTTTATCTGAATTTACAAAATTATCTAACTGAATAATGTATTGCTCTCTACCAAAAAACGGATGAAGATGATGTAATAATTTTTGTCTATCCATATATGATTTGAAAAAGTCTCGCCCATCTAAAAATGGTGGAATTCGAGCACCAATTTCACCATGCTTAGTTTGATAATTCTGGATTGAGATTAGGACATCAGAAATTAACTCAACGTCATTTTTAAATTTTCTCCGTCCAAGATCACTACTCAATCTGTCCTTGAATTTTAGTAATAATTTCTTTTTTTGCGCATCCTCATCTTTTGGCTCCCATTTTCCAAATTCATTTGTTTTTAAAATTGCAAAAACTGGAATATTTTGCATCTTCGCTGTGTTATATTCAATTTCAGTAAGTGAAATTTGCTCTTCAGGATCTATATTACCATACGAAAATCCTAAAATCAAAATCATTGCATGGGATTGTTGTACTTGTTCAATGCAGTAATCTTTTGAGACGTCTGGAAAGGCCGGAAATCTTTCCATCGTAATAACTTTTGTATCTTCAAGTTGATCTAACGTTTTGATCATTACGTCTCTTTCGCCTTTGAGATCCTCATATGATGAACTAATGAAGATATTTTTCATTAACTACTTCCAAGATCTAATTATCAATGGGGAGGAGTAAAAATTTTGAAGAGTAAGTCAGCGTTATAGAATTCTTATTGTAGATTACTCCTCTTAAATTGATCCGTCCCTCAATAGACCCTCTTTGATCACTACACAAAATCAACCTTTGATTCCTGCTGATCAGCACCCTGATCATCTTTTTTAATCCGCTGATAAAATACCGATCCACATAAATCAGCACTGAATCCGCACATCCTCCGACTTCCTTCATTTCTGCAACGTTTCCGGCGCTCCTTCCGGTTGATCTTCCAAGGCAGAATGGAACATTTCCTCACACCGATTGACGGGTAGGGGAACAGGAATTGTGATAATTCCCCCAGCTATGAAATAACTGGGTGGGTAAATTTTCAGTTTTGATAACCTTTTAATGAGATCCTCTATGTTAAGGTTAGGGATAATGCCGAGTTGATAACGATCAATCCGGTACTTCAAAATAAGCAATTCCTCCAATTTCCGATTGATGCCTTTAATGTATTGGGTGGAGATAAAAAATTCAATTAATACGAGACAGATGACCAAGGTATAGAGGGATACAATATAGGATAAGGGAATTGATGGAATAATTTTTAAATGCTCTGTTAAAAGGGGTGAAAATTGTGTTCCGTTGGATATTGAGATAAACGGGGGAATTTGTGAATATGTACCATATATTATAATTATTGCAGAACAAATAAAAATTGCAATTGAAAAAATTCCCAGTTCCAACAAATATTTTTTCAAATTGCCTTTTTTAAGAAGGGATTTGTGCCTTAAATACAATAAAAAATACACCAGTAAGATTAGCATAAAGAGTAAAGATATCCCCGAATTATTTTGAAAAGAAGGGGGAATATCCTTTGAAGCGGAATAGTACAAATAGGCTATCATTGAGCTTACGAAAAGGAAAAAACTTGTATAAAAGACGGCTGAAAAGCAAAGACCAAGTGTATTAATCAGTATTGAATGAGCGTATGTCTTAATCTTCTCTTTCTTTATCGGGTCGTTGGTATTTTTGCAAATTGAGGAACTTTCACACAAATTACATTTTTCGTCATTATTGGTGTTTTCGGCATTTTTCTTACCGAGCTTCCCTATAGTGATCTGATAATAGAGTACAATTGAAAGAACGGCAACCGTACCGATCAAAATGCACGTCATCCAAAGGCCGTTTGAAATCCATTCATAGAAAAAAGTATCAGCAGGAATGATAGCAAACAAGCCAATTAATGCAAAGATCAACAAAATGAAGTTAATATTGTCCTTTTTCGACAAGGAAATCTGATTGTTGGCATTGTCTATTTCGAATTCAATGATACGATAGATCGTTTCAATTTTGCTTGATTTTTCACTGTTCTCATCAGACATTAATGTTCTCAAGTAATGATTGAAGCACTTCAATTATAAATTTCAATGGTTTCCTGGATGTGTTATGTTGTCATGACTTTGAGCTCGAATCGGGAAAATACTTTTTATTCGGTCCTAGTGAGATAAGAGAAAGCATACCCTACAATTGTTCCTATAAGGAATGTAAATGCGCCTGCATCTAATTTTCCCGATTGTGTGAGAGTGTAAGAAATCCATACGACTCCTCCAAGCAATAATACTACTGCTACAGTTCGGATTGCAGAATTGATCAATTGCCTCTTTAATATTTTATCTCCATAATTCGATAATCCTGTTTGAAGAATAGTCTGAACAAAATCTTGCACACCTTTAGTGCCAATAGGATTCTTTAAGGCTTCAACCCAAAAACTCGGATTAGCTGCCGATTCGCAAAGGCGATCATACTCACTTCTCGGAATAGAGATTATTTCCTCATCTGCGTTTTCTGGTGTTTCCGTTTCCATAATCATCCCTTAATTATAAAGATGATAAAAGTCTCGCTACGCACCAGAACCGGTTCCTTTCAAAATCGGCTTCAATACCGTTGATTTGCAAAATAGGCTAGTGATTTCATGTTGATCCTCATCAATATCCTGCTGATCAGCAACAGCATCAGCACAAATCAGCGCTGATCAGCACATCATCCGGGCTGATCAGCACCCTGATCCCACTGATCAAGCCGAGTCAGCACATGCTTATTGAGGGAAAAAGGCTGATCACCTTCAGCATTTTTCTTCATATACTGCAATGTCCCTTTAGAGAATCCGCGTTTCTTCCATTCAGCATACGGGATACTCATGATCTTTTTGCGGATATCAGCAGCATCCGGACGGCTGATTGTATAATCCGGGCTGATCAGATCAAGGGATTTCTGCTTTCCAACCAGGTAGTGTGCAAGTTCACGCGCTTTGAGAAAGATCACATAATCCCATGATGTTTCCTTACCCTGATAAACAGCGGATTTGTTGAGC
>CAYUDX010000037.1:0-9991 GCA_964443355.1 uncultured Spirochaetia bacterium | reverse complement strand
ACAGGTGCAAGTGCCTTAGAAAAACCTCTATATTCGTCTTTATACAGACTTATTGCCACCTTACTGGTCGTCTCGATTGAAAGGGTCTTCGCCTTATACGATAATAAAGCAAATACCATGCCATAATGGCTTTAAATTAAGCAAAATACATTATTTAATTGTAACGCAATAAATATGCTTAGGAATATAAGCTTTAATAGAACATATAGCAGGTGTTATTACATTGAAGGAATTTTTATGATTTTCATATAAACGGGTCTTATCAATTATGATACAAAATGTATTGTTTTATAAGGCTTTTATTACTGGCCGGATGTCAAATGAGTTCGGATAATTTATATTATACGAAGTCGAATATATGGGGAATTGCGCATTAAGTATTTTATGCGAAATTAGGTTCGGGGTGTTTATTCGAATAATTTATCCGGGAAGACTTTATGGACGTATTAAATTGTTTTGTGCAATCAGGTTCATTTAACAACACCAATTAATTCAATTATATGTTCTTTTATCGAGTCCGTCATATTGACTATGCGCCAAAAAATAACTATAATTAACCCATGATAAAACATATGATCGCCTTTGTAATTTTATTTTTACTGCCTGTTTTTGTTTATCCAGGCGACGGATGCCTCGATTATTCCCCCACCGACATGAACTCCCTCTGGCGCTATAAATGGTATGAAAAGAAAAATCCTTCAAACGTCATGGAATTCAGGGCTCATATCGAGTATAAACAGGAGATCGGCGGGAAGACGTATTACTGCTATTACTCCCCCGCCAACAACCTGAAGAATGTGACGAGGATAACCGAAGACGGCGCTTTCATAAGGACCATCAAGTATCCCATGCCGGTGCTCGGCTTTATTTACGTGGACGTCGACCTGAACCCCGAGATGCAATTCATCAAATGCCCTCTTAAAGTCGGGGATAAATGGGAGCAGGCTTCCACAGGCACCGTGAAGTTCCTCGGGATATTCAATATCACAAGGAATGCCCGGGCAAAGTTCGAGGTCATCGGCAGGGACACCATAAATATAGGCGGCAAGCAGGTGGAGATATACAAACTTAAGACCGAAATCGACGACGGCAGCGGGACCTTCAAAAAGTCCGAACAGTGGTTCGGAAAAGGGGTCGGATACGTCATGGAAGACAATGAATATTACAATCTTATGCTCGAAGATTACAGCATAGAAAAAATAAAGAAATAATTATACCGATCCCTGTAATATTCCGATCTGTCTATTTCGGCTCTTTGACCGGCATTACCCCTTTTTCGAACCAGCCAAACTCTCCTTTCAGCACCCTGCCCGAAAATTTGTAATGCCTCTTGTCGTCGTTATGGCCGAGGGAATAAAACAGCTCTTTTACGCGCCTGCGCGCCATGACGCAGAATTCCTGGGCCAGGTCGGCCGCGCCGCGCACATTCTCGTTTTCTTCCTTGTGCCTCGCAAAAGAACACGCGCACGCCATTGCAAAAAGCTCGGCGCATATTTCCGCCACCCTGCCGAGCAGGACCTGCTTTTTCTCAATGCCGGGCCCGTTCTGAGCCAGAAGGTGGAACATTGTCCTCGCCAGTTTGTTCGATTGCCCGGCCACAAACCTCATCTGGCCCGCAAGTTTGCCGTAGCCGCCGAAACCGAACCAGCCGTGCGGCAGCCAGCGCGCCGGGTACCATCCAGCGTAGAACCCCAGGGCTTTCAGCACATCCTTGATCAGCTCTCCCGCGCCCGAGGCTTCCTTCATGTTCAAAAGCGAGCCGAAAGCTTTCATATGTCCGTCCATGGCCTCGCGCATTATGAAAAGTTTCATTATCTCGGTCGAACCCTCTATTATCCTGTTTATGCGGTTGTCGCGCATCATTCGCTCCACCGGGTAGCCCGTCTCTCCCCTTCCCGCCAGCGACGATTCAGTCTCAAACCCCCTGCCGCCCATCACCTGGAAGGTGTCGTCTATTATTTTCCAGGCCCCCTCGCTGCAGAAAAGTTTCGCCATGGCAGCCTCGAGCCTTATGTCCGCGGTGTGCGTGTCGGCGAGGCCGCACACGTAATTTGCCATCGCGTCGATGGCAAACCCTTTGGCCGTCATTTCGGTTATCTTCTGCGCGACCGCGTCATGGCCGCCAATGGGCTCGCCCCACTGCTCCCTGAACGAGGCCCAGCGCCTTGACATTGCCACGCATGATTTCGCCGCGGCGGCGCTCCCGCCCGCCAGGGTCAGCCTGCCGGAATTAAGGGTCGTAAGGGCGACTTTGAGCCCCTGTCCGGGCGTCAGGATTATGTTCTCGGCCGGCACCTTGACGTCCTTGAACCTTATTAAACCGTTCATTATCCCGTGCAGACCCATGAACCTGCAGCGGGAAACAACCTCAAAACCCGGCGTCTTTGTTTCAAGTATGAAAGTTGTTATCTGTTTTTTCTTTTTCCCCTTTACCTCAATGTCCGGCGTCCTGGCCGCGACCACCAGCACTTCGGCTATGATGCCGTTGGTGCACCACAACTTTTCTCCGTTCAAAAGGTAATACTTCCCCCCCTCTATTGGCGTCGCAGTCGTTGAGACCCTGGCAGGGTCCGAGCCCACTCCTTTTTCCGTGAGGGCAAAACCCGATATCGCCCCTTTTGCAACCATCGGCAGCCATTTGGCCTTCTGCTCCTCGGTGCCGAAAAGCAGAAGCGGCTGCGGCACGCCAATGGACTGGTGCGCGGAGAGCCATACGGCGGTTGACGCACACTGTGTGCCGACAAGGCCGACTATCCTGTTATAATTTGCCTGTGAAAGGCCGAGCCCGCCGTATTGCTTCGGGATCTTCATGCTTAAAAGGCCGAGATCCTTCAACCCGTTGTATACGCTTTGCGGAATATTGCCCTCCCTGTCGATGGCGTCCCCGTCCACGTTCTTTTTTAAAAAATCCTCGACCTTTGCCATGAGTTCGTCGCCTATCTTACTGTCATCGGCGCTCTGGGCCGGGAAGGGCCAGAGCAGTTTATCCTTTACGCTGCCCATGAACATCAGGTCCAGGAAGCCCGGCTGCGGCCCAATCTGCCTGCTGGTCTCGAACTGCTCGTATGTTTCCCTCTTGCCCGTGCTCATTTTGCTCATATCCATCATGACCATTTTTATTACCTCCGTTTTTTTGTCGCCCAGTCTTTACGGGCCTTATGCCGGCTTTAAGGCTTTCTTTTCCTCTTCTTCCCTCAATACCCTCCTGAGAGTTTTGCCTATGAGGTTCTTCGGGACAGAATCCCTGAACTCGAATTCTCCCGGCACCTCGAATGCCGCCAGGTATTTTTTGCAGAAGGCCCTAAGCTCGTCCCTGTTCAATTTCGCCCCCGGCGCCGGCACTATGAAAGCCTTTATCCTCTCCCCGAGCTCCACGTCAGGGATGCCGATTACCACCGCCTCGGCCACGCCAAGATGCTTCCTTAACGCCTCCTCTATGTTGCGCGGATAAACGTTCTCACCGCGCGACTTTATCATGTCTTTCTTGCGCTCCATCATGCGAAAATAGCCGTCGTCGTCCATGGTGGCAATGTCGCCCGTATAAAGCCAGCCGTCCCTCAGCACTTCCGCGGTCTCCTTTTCCCTGTTCCAGTACCCTTTCATGACCTGCGGCCCCCGGACCGCAATTTCGCCCGGTGTGCCGTGCGGCAGTTCCTTTCCCGCGGCATCGACGATCAGCGCCTCCGTGTCGGGCATGGGCAGTCCTATCGTCCCTATCCTTCGGTCTCCGAAGAGCGGGTTGCAGTGCGTGACCGGGGAGGCTTCGGTGAGGCCGTACCCTTCCACGACCCTGCCGCCTGTCAGCGCCTCGAATTTTTCCTGCACGGACCTGTAAAGCGGGCCCGCGCCGCTTATGCAGGCCCTTATCGTCCTTAAGTACCCTTTCGCGCTTTTCGGGGAATTGTTAAGGTGGTTGTACATGAGCTCCACGCCGGTAAAAACCGTGCACCTGTATTTTTTGATGGCATCGGCCACCATATCCGTCATGAACCTCGGCAGGAGCACGAGCGTGCAGGCGCAGTATATCGCCAGGTTCATTGTCGCCGTCATGCCGTACACGTGGAAGAATGGCGTTACCCCCATGAAGACGTCGCCGCCGGGCCCCTTTTTCACGTCATGTATCCACGCGTGGCACTGGAGCGTATTCGCGGTGAGGTTACCGTGCGTGAGCATCACACCCTTGGGGTTGCCGGTGGTGCCGCCGGTGTATTGAATGAGCGCAAGGTCCTTCTGCGAATAGGCCTCTTCTTTTATGCATGCCTTTACGACTTTTCCCGCCATCATGTCGGCAAGGGTATAAATATGCGGCCCGCGCCTGGGCCCGTCCGGGGTCCTGTGGAGGATCGCCTCCAGCCTGATGAGCGCGCCGTACGCGGGCGGCGCAAAATCGCCCACGTCGGTCAGGACAACGTCCCTTAGAACGTTCTGCTTTAAAAGCGGGGCGTAAACCTCGCCGTAGCGCGGCAGGCAAATTAGGATCCTGGCGCCGGAGTCGTGTATTATGTAACCGGCCTCCGGAGGGGAAAGCAGAGGATTTATCTGCACTACGACGCCCCTCGCCTTCAGCACCCCGTAATATGCAGCTATCATCTGCGGGCAATTCGGGAGCATTATCGCCACCCTGTCCCCGGGTTTGAAGCACAACCCCGGCAGGGTTTCCGCGAACAGGTCGGCAAGGGAATTTAATTGGGAAAAAGTGGTCTTCCTGCCGAAGTATATTGTCGCAGTGTGGTCCGGGTACTTTTCCGCGGAATCTTCAAGGAATTTATAGACCGGCGTGTCGGGATATTCTATCGAAACTGGCACCTGCGGTTCATAATGTTTTAGCCATGGTTTATCCATTATTTGCTCCCTTTGACAGGGACGATAACGTATGTGATGATGCAAAGCGCGAGTAGTTCGCCGTCCCCCGTCTTTGTTATCCTTACCTCCCACACCAGGCTTTTTTTGCCTTTGTGAACAAGCTTTGCGTCGCAATCAACGGATCCGCTTGTGATATTTGCGAAGAAATTTATCTGCAACTGGGAGGTAAGCACGCTCGTTCCCTTGGGCGCCGTGTATACCGACCCAACCCCCGCGGCCGTGTCCGCAAAGGCGGCAAGCGCGCCGCCGTGTATGAGGCCGTACCACTGGCTCGCTTTTTCCGACCAGGGCATCCTGCCCCTGACCCTGCCCCGGCTTAAATGCAAAAGCTCCATGCCCAGGGTTTTAGCTAGGCCCGATGTTTTGAGCCCCGGCTTGCCCAATAAATGCATGCCCTTCTTATCCATGTTTTCCCTCCCCGGGAAAAAAGGACGTCCCGTCCTTTTCCATTTTTAATATTATCTCCGGCGCGTTGAAACGCGGCCCGTACTTCGATGCCAGCCTTCCGGCGCGGCTTATTACTTCAGCCATGCCCATGCTGTCCGCCTCGGCAAGCGGCCCTCCCCTGAAAGCCGGGAACCCTATGCCGAAAACCATGGCAAGGTCGAGCATTCCCGGGCTTGTAACTATCCCCTCGCTGAGGCAGCGCGCGCTTTCATTGAGCAACGAAATGTACAGCCTGTCACGTATGTCATCCGCCGGAAGCCCCGGGTCCTTTTTTGAGACCCATCCGGATATGACGGCCGCGTCGGCCTTCCATTTCCCGTCCTTTCCCCTGGAAAAAGCATTTGCCAGGTCGTCGCGGAGTATCCATTCGGGAGCCTTCATCCTGTCTCCGTAGGCCGCCTGTATGGTATGAAGGACTTTTTTAAGGACCTCAACCCCGACCTCGCCGGTAAGGCGCATCGGCCCCATTGGCATGCCGAAATCAACCGCAACGGAATCCACGATCCCGGGCGAGACACCCTCGTCGACCATGAGCGCAGCCTCGAGCATGTATGCGGAGAGCACCCGGTTGACCAGGAAACCCGGCGAATCTTTTACCACCACCGGCGTCTTGCCCATGGCAAGGGCGACCCCGACGGTTCCGGCTATCGTCGGGCCATTTGTCCTTTCCCCCGCTATGATCTCAACCAGCGGCATTACCTCGGCAGGCATAAAAAAATGCATGCCTATGAACCTTTCCGGGTTTGCCAGCCCGGCGGCCATGCCGGATATGGGAAGGCTGGACGTGTTGCTTGCTATTATGGCGTCATTTTTTACAACGGGTTCCAGCTCGCGGAAAAGTTTTTGTTTCAGTTCCATTATCTCGGGCACCGCCTCTATGACAAGATCGGCGCGGTTAAATCCCCCGTAGCCGGCGGCCGCGGAAACAAGGTAGAACCTTTTATTGGCTTCGACATGGTTCAGTTTTCCCTGCTTTACCCGTTTTGATCCAAAATCACCTATTTTTTTTAGTGCGCGGCCCAATGTCGGTATATCGGTGTCCTTGAGCATTGTCTTTATAAATGCCTTATGCGTCAGGTTTATGGCAATGCCCGACCCCATGAGCCCCGAGCCGACTATGCCGACGGAATTTATTTCAGGCGGTTTTTCGGCCCCGGCCTGTTTTTTCGCTTCCTGTGAGAGGAAGAATATCCTGACAAGATTCAGGCATGCGCGCGTCGAAAGCATCAAACCCAGGGCGTCGGCCTCTTTTTTCATCGCATCTGTCCGTTTTTTTCCCGCAGAGGCCGTAACAAGCCGCACGGCCGTTCCGACCGCCGGGTATGCTGCATGGGTTTTTTTAACGGCAGCTGACATGACAAGCATGCCGATGATATCCCTTATGACTGGCAGTCCTGAAAGCTTTTCAATTAACGGCTTTTTTTTGTTCCTTGCGGCTTTTATCGGCGCACCGCCTGTTTTGTCCGCAAGCTTCAGGGCGAGGCTTTGCGCCACCTGCGCAAGCTGTTCCCTGTAGCACATATCGTCGACGAGCCCCATTTTCAGGGCCTGCCGCGCGTTAAAATTAGTGGAAGAGAGGATTGCGGTGAGAGCACGCATGAATCCTATGACCCGCTGCAGCCTGTAAGTCCCGCCCCATCCCGGTACAAGCCCCAGCTTTACCTCCGGAAGACCCATAATAGTTTCCGGGTCATCCGATGCCACCCTGGCGGCGCAGGCAAGAGAGAGTTCGAGCCCGCCTCCAAGGCACGCGCCGTGAATGGCGGCCACAACGGGTTTTTTCAGGTCCTCTATTTTGTTCGTGAGCGCCTGGCCAGCGGCCGAGGCTTCCCTGCCTTTGACCTGTGCGTCGGCGGAGAGGGCCATTGCCCTTATCTCGTTCAGGTCGGCACCCGCGATGAATATCCTGCCCTTGGCGGAACGTATGACCACGGCCTTTACCGCCGGATCGTTCTTTGCCTCGTCAAGCCTGCCGTTAAGCTCCTCCACAAATTCCCTGCCAACGACGTTTACCGCCGAACCTGGTGCGTCCAGTATTATGTGGGCGACGCCGTTTTCCATTTCAAGCCGCGTTATTTTTTCTTCTGTATTTGTCATTGCGTATATTCCGTCCTTTCCAGTATGAATGCCGCTCCCTGCCCGCCGCCAACGCACAGCGTGGCAAGCCCCGTGGTCAGGCTGCGCCTGCGCATTTCATTGGCAAGCGTCAGCAGGAGCCTGCCGCCCGTGGAGGCGACCGGATGGCCGAGCGCAACCGCCCCTCCGTTTACGTTCAATATGGCCGGATTGATGTCGCCCGGCGCCCTGTCAAGCCCCAGCCTCTTTGACGCCAGAGCGTTTGAGCCGGACACACGCATGCAGGCGATGACCTGCGCCGCGAAAGCCTCGTTTATTTCAATAAGCTGCATGTCACGCAATTCACGGCCCGTTTTTTTCATCAGTTTTGCGGTCGACGCGACCGGCCCGAGCCCCATCCTGCTGGGTTCAAGCCCGGCGTATTCGCATCCCGCTATCCTTGCGATGGGTTTTATCCCCCATGCCTTTGCCTTTTCCTTTGTCGTTATTATCAGGGCGACGGCGCCGTCCGTTACCTGGCTTGAATTCCCCGGCGTTACCGTGCCGTGGCGCCTGTCAAAGACCGGACGGAGTTTTGCCAGCTGTTCCATGGTCTGGCCGTCGCGGATGCCGTTATCCTGGGTAATGGGGTTAAATTCAGGTTCCGGATATATCGGCTCGATCTCTTCGCCGAATAACCCCAGCTTACGGGCGTCCGAGGCTTTTTTGTGCGAAGCCAGGGCAAACTCATCCTGTTCCTTCCTGCTTATGCCGAGCTCGCGGGATAGAAGCTCTGCCGTGTCGCCCATTATCATTCCGCATGTGGGGTCGGTCAGCCCTTCGATGATGCCTATGCGTGGGTTCAGCATTTTCGGCCTGAAAGAAAGCATGGCCGCGGCCTTCTGCAGAGGCGTTTTGGCTTTTGAGAGGCGGCCGAAAAAATCGACAAAGTACTTGTTATAGGTAAGCGGAGCGTTTGAAAGGGATTCCGTGCCGCCGGCCACCACAGCCTCTGCGGCCCCCGTCTCTATCATTTCCATGGCTGAAGTGACGGCCTGCATGGATGACGAGCAGTTCCGCTGGACCGTGAAAGCCGGCACAGTAAGCGGGATGCCGGCATTTATCGCGGCCACGCGCGCAACATTGGCGGCGTCCATCGGCTGTGCGACGCAGCCCATTATGACCTGGTCCATTTGCGCAGGGTCCACGGGGAACTTCCTGAAAAGCGAGGACAGGACCTGCCTTCCGAGCTCCTGGGCGGTCATTTCCCTGGCCGTTGTCCCGGACTTTACAAAAGGAGTCCTGACTCCGCAAGCAATGACTATTTCCTTCATTTCTCACCTTCTTCCAGGCGGCCGTTTAAACCGCAAGGACAAGTTATTTAATTTCATAAATATGAATATATGTAAACAAACAGATGTATTACTTTAAAAGTGGGTTTTTTAATAGGTTGTTTTTAGTTTTTTTGCGGTCCAACAGGAAGATTTGCCCTGTTTTACCGCTGCTTTCGCTTTATCCAAATAAATTATATCAGAAAAAAACCGGATTTCAATATTTTTTATTATTAAAAAATACTATCCCATTGTCCCCGTTATCAGTTCACCGGCCGGTTCGTATGTGCCGATAATGACACCGGTTGCCGTGGTCTTTGAATCCGTCAATTTAAAGCCTTCCGCTTTTGTCCCTTCGCCGAAAAGCCGCTTTCCGCCGCCCACTGTTACCGGGATCGTCCAGATATGCATCCTGTCGATCAGGGAATTCTTAAGCAGGGTTTGGATGAGATTGCCGCTGCCGTGCACCCACAGGTCGGGTCCGTCGGCTCCTTTTAATTCCTTTATCCGCGCGGGGACGTCCCCGGTTATACATACGGAATTTTCCCAGGAAAGCTCAAGCTTGTTGTTCGAAACAACATATTTCTTTGTGCCGTTGAATTTTTCGGCCACAATGAGGTCGGTCTTGGCCGTGGGCCAGTAGGAGGCAAAAATATCGTAGGTCCGCCTGCCGAGGAGCAGTTCAAAAGGCAGCCCCATGAACCCGGCCATCACATCCCCGGCGACCTTGTCCCAGTAATTGGCCGACCACCCGCCGTATTTAAACCCGCCGGAGGTGTCCTCGGTCGGCCCGCCCGGAGCCTGTACGACACCGTCCAAAGTCATGAATTGCGTTACGATTATTTTCCGCATGTATTCCCCTCCTTAATTTTCATACTGAAGTGTTCATTTATATATATCATCAAAATGTCGTTTGTCAAATAATGTGTGGGATATATGATCCAGGTGGGACAACGTGACATAAAGCGAGCAATTCTTGTCGGGAACCTGGGGCGCTCACTATCAATGCCCTCACACTGTGTCATCTCGCGTCCCGCCCTAGGGCGTTTTGCGAGCCTAAAGCGAGCAATCGAAAATCAATCATTGAGTCCCTCTATGGGCTCAATGATACCACTCGCCCAGGGCGTTGCTGGACTTAAAAAACTTCGCAATGTGAAAACATACCGGGGTTTAGGTAGGTCTATAAAAATAAAAAACCCCGGTATGTTTTCACATACCGGGGTCTTTTTTAAGTCCAGCAACGCCCTACTTTGGCTTGCAGCTACCCGCAAACTATCATCGGCGAAGAGAGGCTT
>CAYUDX010000036.1:0-11221 GCA_964443355.1 uncultured Spirochaetia bacterium | reverse complement strand
CAAATTCCTCCAGTATTTACTTGAACCTGATTAATAAATCCCGTGTTTTCTTCGTATGAAATATTATATGGAGAAAAATTACATGGTCCTCCGGTTGCTACATTTACTTCATAAGTTATGTTATATATGATTGGCTTTGGCATTGCCGTAGATGCAGGGGATGATTTCCGACAACCCAGCATCATAAAAATTATAATAACAGACAATATAACTGACGAGAATTTTTTCATTTTTCATCCCTTTTCATGACTTCTCTTTATAACTAAAGGATACTCTTAATAGGCTTTAATATCAATATTAAATGTTCAAAGTCAGCCTTTTGCTCAATTTTAAAATTAATTGTACGGCTTTTTATAGGGAAATTCTAGAGAAAATTACTGTTTTTGAATGTTTTTAATTATAACAAAAATATTTATTTAAAACATCTTTAAGAACTGTTAGAAAAGCAAGAAATGAATTGTAAGTTTATCTATTTTTTATTAGCTTAATAGCCTCAAATGCGTCCTTATAACCTAGATTTCCTGATTGATTTAAATCTTCTATCGCACCTGAAATATCACCTAAATTATTTTTTGTAATACCTCGGGCATAATAAGCCTCCGCAAGCTTTGGATCAAATTTAATAGCATTGTTTAAATCATCCAATGCTTCTGCATAATTTTTTAAAGCTGAACTAATACCTGCACGAGCAAGATATGCAAGTGCATGCTTTGGATTAAGTTCAATTGCTAGATTAAAGTCTTTGATTGCGTCTGAATAATCTTTTAAACTTTCTTCAGCGCTACCGCGAAAATAATAATTGTCTGCTTTTATTGGGTTAAGCTTTATTTCTAAATTGTAATGTTTTATGGTCTCTGAATAGCTACTTGTACTTTGCTTATTTAATGAAGTAAATGATAAAATTAGAAGCCCTATTCCAATTATTGTAGAAATAAAATTTGTAATTGCCGCATAATCAGGTCCTTGCTCTGGAGTGTCCTTAAAATTATACATAACACCGAATGCCCAGAAATTAATAATAGTTATTATTATTGAAAAGACAAAAAAAGCTGATTTATATAACCGTACGGCAGCTATAATACAAATTAATAAGTAAATCCAACCCATAAGTCCCCTTTATTCGATTATTTAGCTAATTTATTATTGTCTTATATCCTGGCCAGTGTGCCGGAAAAATCGTTCTTAACGTCGGCCATGTCCAGCATTACGGATATGCCCCCGCGGTGGTGCGTCTGGTGGTTGAATATTGTGAGGAGCATTTTCCAAACCACGGTTTCCACGGACTCGCCTTTGTAATTGACGTACTTCAGCGGCGATTCCAGTTTTTCATCGGTCAACTCGTCCATGAACTGCGTTATCATGAAATCCATGTCCCTGCGGTACTGGAAAAATTTTTTCAGGTCAGCTTCGACCTCTTTTTTTATAACAGCCGTGTCGGCGCTTAGCAACGCGGAGGAATTTATGGCTTTGCTTTCCGGAAAAGCCGCCTTAAAACGCCTGAACATCCCCAGGTCGCTCAAAAAAATGTGGAACACGGCGTCCTGGATCGTCGGAAAATAGGCCTTTGTCCTGTTTGTAAGCTTTTCGGCCGGCATGCCTTCAAGGAACCCGGTAATTTCAAGGTTCACGTTGCCGTTATACTTTGCCAGTGCCTGAAAAATAGTTTTCATTTTTTATTCCTCCGTTTTAATTCTCATCCTTCAACTGCGGCCCCGCTCCGATGGCGAACTTACCCTTAAAATATCTCTTCCTTATCATGGTGACTTCCTTTGCCCACGTTTCCAGCCCCCTGTTCTTTATGGCCGTTAGATTATATACCTTGAGGTTGTGCGGATACCTGTCCGCGTTCTCCGCTATCGGCTGAAGTTTCTGGCAGGGAAAATCAGCGCATTCATAGCAGAACTCGACATTTTTTTCCTTTGCGCATTTTAATGTGGCGCACGCTCCCGCAAGCATTTTGCAGCCGTCCTTCCTGCACCCCTTGCAGCTTAAATTTTCCCGGGTCGCCCCGCGCGCGGCAAATCCCGCCTTTCTTTCCGGTGATATGCTCTCAAAGAACCCGGCTATATTGGTATGGTAAAACTCGCAGTTGAAGCAGTCGATGCCGCACACCGCCGTCTGCTCCCTTAAATTTTCCACGATGCCCTCCCGCTTTTTTTATTTCAGGTTGAATATGTCCAGCGCGTCGCCCGCCGTGGATATGCTTATTTTGTCCGCAAGGTCCTGCGACATGCGGTTCTGTATCTGGTAACGCGCCAGTATGTCCGCGGTTGCCTTCCTGCTGCGGTCGTAATCAAGCACTATCCTGGTGTCGTCGCTCAGTCTTATTATAAGGTATTTCTCCTTATTGCTCTCAACCTTGTCCACAAAATCAGCTATGTCCCTTATTTTTTCGCCGTTCACTTCATCCACGGCCGTGTTGTTTATGTCGTGATATCCCAGGTTCGATCCGTCGGCCAGCACCTGGATGAGCACCACCACTTCCTGTTTTTCCGGCGTCTTATATTTGAGGAACAGGTCCTCCTGGAAGTCTATGGGCGACTTGTTAAGGTCGTTCCATTCATGAAGGTAATTTCCGGTAAGCCTCGTCACGACAAGCCCTCCGAATATGTAATATGTGGGCTTAACGTCGTATTCCATGGGAGGCACCAGGTCCTTTCCGCCCTTTAACACCACATCGAGAGTCATAATTTTTTTATCCCGGATCACCTTTATCTTCACTTTATCCCCTATATATTTTGAATCCAGCAGGTAAGTGTACCTGACCCTGACATTGTTGTCGCCCCTTAAAGGCACGGTGCCGTCGTTTGCGATATTCACGCCGTCGATGGACAAAATAACGTCGTCTTCCTTTAACGCGCCGTAGGCAGTGGAATCATAGACCGCCCGCGTCACAAGTATGCCGCTCTGCCCCTTTGACATGCCAAGCATGGTCCTTAAGGGTTCGTTCTCCATGGTTTCCCACCATATACCCGTCATCGGAAATCCCCTGTATTTGCCGTCCCTGAAACCGTTAAGAAAATGGTTTATGACGTCTGTGGGTATGGCGTAGCCTATATTATTGCTGTTATGAAGGTTCTGGAACGCGACGCCGACTATGGCGTCGTCCTTTATGACCGGGCCGCCGCTGTTGCCGGGATTTATCGCGGCGTCGATCTGCATGTCAAGGTGGCTCTTGTAGCTGTGCGAATAAATGCCTATCTCTATCCTTGATACCACTCCCTTTGTCCTGGAAAGCTCGTCGCCGCCCGTCGGATAACCGTAAACATTCACCGGGTCGCCCTGCCTGGGCAGGCTTCCTATGGATATCGGCCATGTGTTGTTGAAAAATGATTTGTCTTTTACCTGTAGAAGGGCCAGGTCGCAGTCATGATCCACAGCCAGGACTTCCGCCACATAACGCTCCGCCTCGCCGTATTTGCGCACCTGGATGAACATGGCATTGCTCACCACGTGGGCGTTGGTAAGGATCCTGTTTCCGGATATTATGCTGCCTGAGCCGCTCTCCGCGGATTGCGCGTTCATCTGCCACGGCTGGTAATAACTCGGAGTGCTGGATACGGTGAAAATCTTTACCACTGATTTTTTTACGTCGGCGGACGCCGCCGGGACAAGGGCCATTGCGCATAACGACAGGGCAAGGGCAAATACCGCGCTTTTTTTCATGTTACCTCCAGTAAAAAGCTTTTCTTATTTTTCATTTACCCGGCGTCATTTATAATAACAAATATAGGCCGCGTCCTGCAGCGCTTCAACCTCAAATGTCTGGCCCGGCGCCACAATGAAGCTCTCGGACTTTTTCGCTTCTTTCCAGCCGCTGTCCTCGAGCTTGTATTTAAGCATGCCCGAAACCACTTCCATTGTTTCCTGCGACGAAGTGGAGAATGAGTATTTTCCAGGTTCAATGACGCCGACCGTGGCCCTGCCCTTGTCGGTCTTGATCTCAAGGCTCTGGATCTTTCCCTCAAAATAAGTGCTGTGTTTCATGACGACCTCCGTTAGGTTTGATGCAAAGATAATACCACGAGCGGTTAAGGCAGTCAATAATGGGCCGTGTTTTCGGGACAAGGCCGGGCCGCCATATGAGGCGGCCCCTACAGGGGGGGGCAATATAATGGCGGGTATGATTTTTTGAAGATCAATCGTTTATAATACATTTATATGTCAATTAAGCTGCGTGAAGCTTCATTCCCACTTTTGCCGCGTCATTCGGCAACGACTAAAACTTCTCGATTGGTCTTCAAAAAATCATACCCGCCATACCTGCGCGTTTACCGGGCCGCCATCCGCCTTCGCTCTGGTGAGCTTCGGTGGACATGGCATAGGGCGGCCCCTACGGGGAGCTGAATATATAATGGCAGGCGGGGCTTTTTTTGGCCTGCCGTCAATAACACATTTACGTGTAAATTAAGCAGCGTGAAGCCATATGACAAATTTTCTGTGTCATCCTGCACCGACCAAAAATTGGACGGCATGCCAAAAAAAGCCCTGCCTGCCATTGCCACGGTTAATACCGGGCGGCCACACAGGGCCGCCCCTACGGAATTTTAATTTTCTTGACCATCTTTAACGCCTCTTTTATAACCACGCCCGCCGGGATCGAGTCGACCCCTTCCCCTTTTGCGCGTATTGCAATGCAGTTGGCGTTTGCCGGCCGCCAGGATACAAAATTCCACAGCGGCTCGGGATACAAACCAAGCACGGGAACATTAAAGGCGCATGCAGCGTGCACGGCCGATGTGTCGGGGGAAACCAACATGCCGGAGGACGCGATCGACGCCAGGAAATCATTAAGGCCGCTTTTTGCAGCCGGCAGGACCCTTCCCCCGATCCGCGACGACACCGTTTTTACGGTTTCCGAATCCGCTGGAGATCCTAGAACCCTGATAAATATTCTTTTATCGGCCTTCTGCAGCGCGGCGCCGAGCTGAACCCATTTTTCTTCGCCCCAGTACCGCGACTTGTGTCCCGCTGAAATGTTAAGGCTTATTATTTTTCCTGCTTTTCCGCAGTCCGCCATCTGCTTTGCCGATATTTCCTCAACCGATCCTTCCTTTAAATATACAACCGGGCTCAATATCAAGTTTTTTGTTTTGACCCCCAGCCCGGCGGCCATGACTGAAAGCCTTTCCAGCACATGGCTCTTTTCTTTGATTAATGTTTTCACAGTGATCTTGAAATTACCGCGGCTTTTGGCGTTGTCAAAGGCAATGGACGAATAAGGGGAAAGCAGTTTTAAGGCAAGCACCGACCGCCGCGAAGGCTCGTCGTTCAAGTCCACGACAAGGTCCCATTTGCGCAGCCTTTCGGTCATGGCAAGAAAAGGGGCGGTAACCGGCCTCCACAGCTTAAGTACGTCTATGTCCCGGCTGTATTTGAAAAGCCCGGCGCTCCTTGGCAGCGTCAGGAGCCCTATTTTCAAATGCGGATATTGATCGCGCACGGCTTTCAGTATCCAGGACGCGGCCATCATGTCGCCGAGCTTTCCAAGCCGGACGAACATGACGCTTTTTACGGCCTCCAGGTCCAGGACTTCCTTTGCCTTTGCCGCCTTAAGCTTTTTCACCGGTGTTAGTCCTCCCGATATATGTTCAGTTTTTTTCCTGCGCCGCGTCGTCCACGGCCCTGTCGTTCTTTTTCAATATTTCCAGCGCTTCTTTAAGTTCGTTCTTCTCGTCGGCGCCTATGGATTTCCGCGCCGCTCCCGGTATCATTTTAAGGATATTGTCCAGCACAGCCATGCTGCCGCTGTTCAGCATCGTGTCATACGATTGCGCTTTTTTTACGGTTTCAGGATTGTTCCGCAGCGAGGCCAGTTCCTCGTCGGATGTCCTTGCGTTTATCTGCAGAATGGCCCCGGCAATGTCGCTTTTTTGTTCCAGAGAATCAGGGGCCTGCTGTTTAATTGCAACCATGTAAATATCTGATATTTCTTTTCTCGCCGCCGGCAACCTGAAATATATGTAAGTCAAATAACAACCGTAGAATAAAAAAGCGAAAAGCAAAGTTGTAAGTATCCTCCCACCCCATGATCTTTTTGTTCTCACAGCAAACCTCCGGCTTATGTTTTATAAGTTTAAAACCTGAACAGCGGAAAGCATCCCAGGAACAGCCCCAGGATAAAAAGTCCCCCGGCAAGTTTGTTGAACCAGAACGCCCATACGACGTACCACAGCGGCCATACCGGGAAACCTTCGGGCTTTACTTCCGGCTTTTTGCTCGAGAGAACATCCATGAACTTCAGGTACCTGCCGAAAGCAAAAAAGCAAAGCAGCGACAACGGCGATATTATCCTGAAAAAAACAAGAAGCGCCACTGAAACAAAAAACATCGCGGTCGTTATCCTTGTGAAGGCAACGGCCCTTTTCCAGCCAAGCACAACCGGGAGAGTTTTAACCCCTTTTTCAAGGTCTTTTGTGTATTTGTCCAGGTGCTTGCCAAGTATGACGTTTGTTACCACAATGCCGTAAGGAATCGAGGCAAGCCAGGCCCCGGCGTCCAGCGACCGGGTTATCGTGAAATATGTACCCACCGTTATCAGAGGCCCCCATATAAGAAATATGGCAAGCTCGCCCAGCCCCCTGTACTTCAATTTAACGGGCGGGGCCACGTAAAAAACGCTCAATAAAAACCCGGCGACCGCGAATGCAAAAACAGGCCAGCCGGCCTTGGTGTAAAGATAACAGGCCACGGCGAATTCAATAAGGCCGAAAAGCGCGAATACACCGAGAAGTTTTTTCTCGCTTATGAGGCCCGAGCCGAGCGGATGGGGGGAATACTGCATCCTCTCATAGTCCGGTGTGTCGAGCCCCTGCTTATAATCAAAATAATCATTAATAAGGTTGTTCGAAGCATGCGCCAGGCAAAGCGCCGCAATGACAAGAAGCGTGGATAAAATATCGTACTTCCCCGCGGACAGGGCTATTATCGCACCCACAAGCGCGGATGTTATCGTCATTGATATTACCTCTGCGCGGGTAAGTATGAGCCATTTTGAAAGCCAGTCCATTCTTGCCCCCTCGGGCAGGTTGCCTGTATCAAGGACCGTTTTCCAATTTTTTAACATTCCCATTTTAATCTCCTTTTCGATGGAAAAATTTACGGCAGTTTTTTTACCAGCTCCGCGACAGTCTCCACGTGGTTTGTCTGCGGGAACATGTCGAATGCCGCGAAATCCGCGAGCGTGTAATCCTCCAGGAGCGCGGCGATGTCCTGCGCCTGTTTTAACGGGTTGCAGGAAACATACAAAAGTTTTCCCGGTTTGACGTTTTTTATGTAATTCAGGACCTTCCTGTGTATCCCGTTCCTGGGCGGGTCAAGGATGAACACGGAGCTCTCCGGATCAAACTCCAGCCCGAGATCCCTGCTTTTTTCGGCATCGGCCTCGAATACCATGACGTTCGACGCTCCGTTGGCCTCGATGTTTTTCCTGCCGCATATGGAATTAAGCCTGCTGTTGTCCACAACATAAACCCCGTCTGATGCGTCCATAAGCGATATGCCCAGTGTGCCCACCCCGCCGTAAAGGTCAACAAGCGTGGACGGCCTGACGGAAAGTTTTTCCCTTATAAAATAAATTATATCAAGCAGGACCGCGGAGTTGCTCTGGAAAAACCCCTGCGAGTGGAAATAAAGCCTCCTTGGCCCAAGGTCCTCGTATAAAATGTCGCTTCCCTTTATGACCGCGGCATTCCCGTCCGTGCTCTGGTCCGTATTGTATTTTACATTCCCTATAAGTACGTTTTTTACGGCGGCCTTTTCCGCGAAGCGCGCGACAAGCTCCTTTTGCCCTTCAATGCGGTCCGAGTCGGCGTTGAATATGAATGTCACCGACGACTCTTTGGAAAAAAATGCGCTCCTTATCGTGGCGTACCTGAGCGTCCCGGTCCTTTTTACGACGTCAAATACGTCAAGTTCCGCCTTTTTTTCGTTGAACCACGACGAAACTTCGTCAAATACCGCGTTGACGCCGGGATTGGCGATGTAACATTTTTCAAAATTAACGATCTTGTCGAACCTGCCCTTCTGGCGCTGGCCAGGCCCGTTGAATGAAAACGGAAAATCCATCCTATTCCTGTAAAAATATTCGTCCTTGCAGAATATTTTCACGGCCGGGTCAATTTCGATGCCCTTGAGATGAAAATCCCCCAGGATAGCGTTCTTCTTTATCTGCAATTGCGCGGAATAATCCGTGTCCTGCATAAGGCAACCGCCGCATTTCCCGAAAACCGGGCAAACAGCCTCGCGCTTCATTTAAAACACCTCATTTGTCCCTTATCCCGGCGGCCATTTGAACTTCCTGCCTCCGAGCAGGTGCAGGTGCAGGTGGAATACTTCCTGGCCGGCGTCCTTGTTGACATTGAACACGGTCCTGTAACCCGGGGCGGCTATGCCTTTTTGCGCCGCCAGTTCCTTTGCCGCGGCGAACATCGCGCCGAGATATTTGTCAAAGGATGCGTCGACGTCATTCAGGGTGTCCACATGTTTTTTGGGCACTATAAGCACATGCACGGGTGCCTGGGGATTTATATCCTCGAACGCGAATACAAGCTCGTTTTCAAGCACTTTTTTGGAAGGGATCTTTCCGTTGATGATGTTGCAAAAAAGACAGTCGTCAGCCATTTTCTCGCCTCCGTAAATTATCAGTCCCGCACGAATTCCGCGCGCGCTTTTACTCCGGTTACTTCCGTTATCCTCACTTTTGCCAGGGTGTTTATCTTTCCCCGGGAAAACTCGTTCTCGGCCACGGATACCCTTATGTAATTTTCCGTATATCCGAATATCTCCCCTTTTTTATTGGGGTCCTCAATGAGCGCGGTCCTGTCCGCGCCCATATTTTTTATTGCAAAATCATTTTCCCTGGCGGCCGCGGCCCTGAGAAGTTCTTGCACCCTCTCTTTTTTTACCGCCTCGCCGACCTTGTCCCGCATCTGCGTGGCTTTTGTCCCGGGCCTGTCCGAGTATGGAAAAACATGGATGCGTGTCAGCGGGATGGATCCGATAAAATCAAGGGTATTCCTGAATTCCGCGTCGCTCTCGCCGGGGAACCCGGCGATAACGTCGGTCGTGATGCCCGGCAGATCTATCTTCGAGACGATGAATTCCGCTTTCTTCCGGTAAAACCCCGCCGTGTATGTCCTGTTCATGCGCTTTAACACCGCCTCGTCCCCGCTTTGCAGGGACAAATGAAAATGCGGGCATATGCGCGAAGGGTTGTCCGCGGCAAGCTCGATAACCCCGTCGTCAAGGTCCGCGGGTCCGATGGAGCTCAGGCGCACGCGGAACGATCCGTTCAGGAGCGTTATTTTTTTCAGTGTTTTATAAAGGGCGCTCCTGTCAGACCTGTCGGCGCCGAAACGCCCGAGGTTAACCCCGGTAAGGATAAGTTCGGAAAAACCCGCTGAGGAAAGTTTTTTTATCTCGGCGATTATCTCCGCCTCGTCCCGCGACCTGATGTCGCCGCCGCGAACAAGCGGGACCGTGCAGTATGCGCAGAACCGGTCGCAGCCGTCCTCGACCTTCACATAAGCCTTGTTCTTCCCTGAGAATCCCTCAAGGATCGACTCATAAACTGCGGTCTGAGTTGATATTATCTCGCGCGGGTATCCGGCAAGGTTGAATTTTTGATCGTTGGGTATTATCCAGTCGGCTCCGGTCTTTTCACCGTCAAAGCCTGCGCGCTCCACAAGGCATCCGGTCAGTATTACTTTCCGTCCCGGCCTGGATTTAAGATTTTTTATCCTGCGGAGTATCTCGCTGTCTATCTTTGCGGTGACGGTGCAGGTATTGACCAGGCACAGGTCCGCCTCTTCGGGATCCTCCGCCTCAACAAACCCTCCGGTCTTCAGGAACATCTGCCGGATAAGTTCGGTCTCGTACTGGTTTACCTTGCACCCGTATGTAAAAAAACTTATCTTCATCTCATTTTTTAAATTCAGACACGTCTATGTTGAACTCTTCAAGTTCCACGTCCAGGTTGAAAACTTCGCCGGACAGTTCTATGCCGGTCCTGGTGATGAATGTCTTTTTTATCTTTGATTCGGCCTGCAGCCTCTTGTCCCTGTCGACCGCAAATAGCACGGTGCCGTCGGTGCCCATGTTGAGCATCCTGACCGCGCGTATGCCGTCCGTGTCCTGTATGGTGTCTATAAGTATCTCATTCTCCTCGGTCACCATTTCAAGCCTGTTCTTTATGTTCTTCTGCGACTCGTTTATCGCTTCCAGGAATCCGTTGAGGTTGCCCGCCTTTAACGCGTCTTTTGCCTCTTTTACCCTGTCGTTCTCGGAAATAAAGAAAGCGCAGCGTTTGCGCTGGTCGAGCGAAAGCTTGGACCTGTAGTCGTCGAATTTCTCCATTGTAAGCTGGTCCAGCGACTCGATATTGGCCCCGACTTTATTCATGATCTCTATCGAAGCGGCCACTTCCTCGAGTATCTTTGTCCTTCTGGCGTCAATGTGTTTTTTCTTCAGGCCGGAGCTCAGCACCATAAAAACCAGCCCCTTGAAATCGGCTTTTACGTTCTCGCTCTCCCCGGTCGACTCGTCAAAATATGTCACCGTGCCTTTTTTGCCCAGTATCATGGGTATGTATTTTACGAAATGCGTGTCCCTGTCCAGGAACTTCTTTTCGCCGCCCGCGCATATCTTGGCCGCCTCGACGCCGTCGAGCTGCCAGTCTCCGAACCTGGACGCTATGTTCTCAATGCCGGCCTCGAGCGCTTCCATGGAACCCGCCGAAAAAAGGTCCGGCACCCTGTTGTCGATATATATGTTCATTCCGGGAACCTTTTTTGAGGTCCCCTCCAGCATAAAAAGCGTGCTTGCCATATGGTACGCCCAGCCCTGCTCTTCCCTGCGCTCCGGGGCGTTGAGGGACAACCTTATCTTTTCATCATAACGCTGTGAATAAAAGTTAAGCGACCTGTCGCCTTCCTTCCTTTTTTGCGCCAGTATGAATGCGTTCTTGTTTATCGGCACCGAAATGATCTTGCCCCTGTTCCCGGAAAAAGCCTCTCCTATTATCTGGACGCCTCCAGGGACGGTCACGCCTGTTATTATTTCGCCCTTGGGCTCGAACACCTGGAAAAAACTCTTTGCTTCCTTGAATAAATTCTCCTTGTCCTGCGCCATTGGAAAATTCTCCTGTATAATAAAATTACCGCCCGTTTTTACGGGCGGATTTTTAAGCTTTTACCATTAAACTACTTTTTTATGAATTCCG
>CAYUDX010000035.1:0-14028 GCA_964443355.1 uncultured Spirochaetia bacterium | reverse complement strand
TGCTCACAGACCACCGGGTTCCTCTTGTGCGGCATGGCGGATGAGCCTTTCTGCCCCTTTGCGAAGGGTTCCTCGACCTCGAGTATCTCGGTGTGCTGGAGATTCCTTATCTCGGTCGCTATTTTCTCGATCGAGCCGGCGGTTACCGCCATTACCGTCATCAAATAGGCGTACCTGTCGCGCTGTATCACCTGGTTGGCTATCTCCGCCCTTTTCAGCTTGAGCTTTTGCATGGCGATCTTTTCCACTTCGGGCGGTATGTTGGCGTAATTGCCCACGGCCCCGGAAAGTTTCCCGACGCGTATGTCTTCCTTTGCGGCCTGCATCCTTTCAAGGCTGCGTTTCATCTCAAAATACCATACAAGGACCTTGAGGCCGAATGTTATGGGTTCCGCGTGGACGTTATGTGTGCGGCCGATCTGCACGGTGTATTTGTGTTTTGTCGCCAATTTTTTAAGGGTTTTAATGAGGGTTTTTGTGTCTTCCATTACGATGTCGCATCCCTTTACGAGCCTCAGGGCGAACCCGGTGTCCACAACGTCGGACGACGTGATGCCCATGTGTATGTATCTTGACGACGGCCCCACGTGGTTTGCAAGCGATTCGGTGAAAGCAATGAGGTCGTGCCTTGTCCTTAGCTCTATCTTTTCTATCTCATCGACGTTGAACGCCGCTTTCTTCTTTATTACCGCCATATCTTTTTTTGGTATCTTGCCTTTTTTTGTCCAGGCTTCGCAGACGGCCAGCTCGACATCGAGCCATGAATTGAATTTAGCCTCTTCCGTCCAGAGCGCGCCCATTTTTTCCAGGGTATATCGTTTTATCATCTTTAAGCCTCCCAGCCTTTAATTATTATATTTTCCTGTTTTGTTAGCGGAGGTACATTATACAGCAAATCAAGGGTGATTTGTACATAAAAAAACGAAGAAGGGGCAGACAGGCGGGAGCCCGGCGGGTGGGACTTTTTTTAGAGCCAATCGTATAATACATTTGTAAGTAAATATAGCTGCGTGAAGCCCTATATCAAATTTCGCTGTGTCATCCGGCAGCGACCAAAAGCTGCTCGATTGGCCTTAAAAAAAGTTCCACCTGCCGGGCAAAGCACCGGGCCGACACATAGGTCGGCCCCTACAAGGAAACAGCCGGGAAAACAGCCTGGCGGGTGGAACTTTTTTTAGGGCCAATCGTATAATACATTTGTAAGTGAATATAGCTGCGTGAAGCCCTATATCAAATTTCGCTGTGTCATCCGGCAGCGAACAAAAGCTGCTCGATTGGCCTTAAAAAAGTTCCACCTGCCGGGCAAAGTACCGGGCCGACACATAGGTCGGCCCCTACAGGGAAGCAGCCGGGAAAACAGCCTGGCGGGTGGGACTTTTTTTAGGGCCAATCGTATAATACATTTGTATGTAAATATAGCTGCGTGAAGCCCTATATCAAATTTCGCCATGTCATCCGGCAGCGACCAAAAGCTGCTCGATTGGCCTTAAAAAAAGTTCCACCTGCCGGGCAAAGCACCGGGCCGACACATAGGTCGGCCCCTACAGGGAAACAGACAGGAAAACAGCCAAACCATAAAAACAACAAGGCCCGGACTCGATGTCCGGGCCTTGTATTATCTGAAAATTTATCCTATTTTAGCCCTTCTTTCGCCACTATCTCCGCTATCTGCACCGCGTTCAACGCCGCGCCTTTCCTTATCTGGTCGCCGGCCACCCAGATATTCAGCCCTTTCTCTATGGAAAAATCTTCCCTGATCCTCCCAACGAAAACATTGTCCTTGCCCGCTGCGTTTATCGGCATGGGGTATTTATTGTTGTGGAAGTCGTCATCAAGGGTAACACCCGGCGCGTTGGAAAGCAGTTTCCTGCATTCATCAGCCGTGAGCTTCTTTTCGGTCTCGATGTTTATGGCCTCGGAATGGGCCCTGAATACGGGCACCCTGACCGTCGTTGCCGTGATCCTCATTTCAGGGGCGTGCATGATCTTGTGCGTCTCGTGTATGACCTTCATCTCTTCCTTGGTGTAACCATTGTCGTAAAAAACGTCTATGTGCGGGATGACGTTAAAAAGGAGCTGGTGGGCGAACTTTTCCACCTTTAACGGCCTGCCCGCCGCCCAGTCCCTGGCCTGCTGTTCAAGCTCGGCCATACCTTTGGCGCCGGCTCCCGAAGCCGCCTGGTATGAGGTGACTATTAGCCTTTTAATCTTTGCCGCGTCATGTATAGGCTTTAACGGTACAAGCGCGATAATTGTCGTGCAGTTCGGATTGGCTATTATGCCCTTGTGCGACCTGCAGTCTTCCGGATTTATTTCCGGCACGACAAGCGGCACTCCGTCGTCCATCCTGAATGCGGACGAATTGTCTATTATCAGCGCGTTCGCCGCAAGGATATCCTTTACGAACTGCTTGGATATGGAAGCGCCGGCCGAAGCCAGCACAATGTCCACGCCCTTGAAAGAATCCTTTGTGAGCAGTTCGACAGCGATGTCCCTGCCCTGATATTTCATTTTCTTCCCGACCGACCTCTCCGAGGCAAGAAGCTTGAGCCCCTTGACCGGGAATTTCCTCTCCTCGAGAATGTCAAGCATCACCTCGCCCACCACTCCGGTGGCGCCCATTATGGCTACATTGTACTCTTTCATAACACTATCTCCTTTTTGGTTATATGTTTGTCCCGTTAATAATCGCCTTTTATTTTACAAGCCCCGCCACCATGTCGCCGAGCTCCGTGGTTCCCATTCCCATTTTTCCCGCCGACATCGACTTTATCTTCCCCGATTTCAAGGCCTCTGTCACGGCGTTGTCGATCGACTTGGCCGCCTTTGTCTCACCGAGGGTGTCGAGCATCATTGCCGCCGCGTTAATGGCCGCGAGCGGGTTTATCACGTTCTTGCCGGTGTATTTCGGCGCCGAGCCGCCAATCGGTTCGAACATCGATACGCCTTCGGGATTGATGTTGCCGCCCGCGGCGATCCCCATGCCGCCCTGTATCATGGCGCCCAGGTCTGTTATGATGTCGCCGAAGAGGTTCTCCGTCACTATGACGTCGAAAAATTCCGGGTTCTTGACGAACCACATCGTTGTCGCGTCCACGTGGGCGTAATCCTGTTTTATGTCCTTAAAATCCCTGTCGCCCATTTCCTTGTGCGCCCTTACCCACAGGTCGCCCGTGTGCGTGAGCACGTTGCTCTTGTGCACGAGGGTGAGCATGTTCTTTTTGTTGCGTTTGCGCGTCAGTTCATACGCGTATCTCAGGCACCTGTCCACCTCGAACCTCGAATATACCATGACCTGGGTGGCTATCTCGTTCGGCGTGCCCTTTTTTACGGCCCCGCCCATGCCGGTGTATATGCCGCCGGAATTTTCCCTTATAACGACGAACTCTATTTCCTCGGGCCCCTTGTCCTTAAGCGGGGTCTCCACGTTCGGGTAAAGCTTTACGGGCCTTAAATTGATATACTGGTCCAGGGCGAAGCGCAGTTTTAAGAGTATCCCGGTTTCCAGTATGCCCGGTTTTACGTCGGGATGTCCTATGGCGCCAAGATATATGGCGTCGACCTTTTTGAATTCCTCGATGCACGACTCGGGCAGAAGGTCCCCGGTCTTCATATACCTCTCGCCGCCGAGGTCGTAATCCACAAAATGGAGCCCCACATTGTGCTTTTCAGCCGCGACTTTCAGTACCTTGATTCCTTCCGCAACGACTTCCGGGCCGGTACCGTCCCCGCCCATTACCGCGATGTTGTACGTTTTGCTCATTTCAGTTCTCCTTTGCCCTATTTTATTTTATATTTCGTTTTTCCATACGCTATAAGCCCGCCCGCGGCCACCAGCTCCTGCATAAAAGGCGGTATCGGCTTTACGCCGTATGACTCGTTCTTCGTGGTGTTCCTGATGACTCCGTTATCCGCGTCTATCTCCACAATGTCGCCCTGCGCTATTTTCAGCGAAGCTTCCTCGGACTCGAATATCGGCAGGCCGATGTTGAAGGAATTCCTGTAAAATATCCTGGCAAAATCCTTCGCTATGACGCAGGATACGCCTGCGGCTTTTATCGCCACGGGCGCGTGTTCGCGCGAACTTCCACAGCCGAAATTTTTCCCGGCCACTATGATATCGCCTTTCTGGACCTTTGCCGCCCACGTTTTGTCAGCGTCTTCCATGCAATGCCTGGCCAGCTCCGCAGGGTCGGATGTATTCAGATACCTCGCGGGTATTATTAGGTCGGTGTCTATGTCATTGCCGAATTTCCACACTTTTCCGGTAAGTTTCATTTTATATGCCTCCTGATTTTATTTAAGATCTTCCGGGGTCCCTATCCTTCCGAGTATCGCGCTTGCCGCTGCCACAGCCGGGGAAGCCAGGTATACGGAGCTCTCCGTGGAACCCATTCTCCCCACGAAATTCCTGTTCGTTGTGGATATAGCGGTCTCGCCTTTGGCCAGTATCCCCATATGGCCGCCCAGGCACGGGCCGCACGTCGGCATCGAAAATATTGCCCCTGATTTCACAAAAGTCTCGATGAGCCCTTCTTTCAATGCCTGCAGGTATATCTCTTTTGTGCCCGGGAATATCAGGCAGCGCACCCTCGAGTTCACTTTTTTGCCCTTCAGTATTTTCGCGGCGATGCGCAGGTCTTCCATCCTGCCGTTAGTGCAGGAACCTATAACCGACTGGTCCACCGCGACCTTCGAGAGTTTGGACGCCGGCTTTGTGTTCTCCGGCAGGCTCGGACACGACACTATAGGTTCGATCTTCGTGCAGTCGTACTCGATTACCTTTTCGTATTTTGCGTCCTTATCCGAGGTGAATACTTTCCACTTATGTTCGGCGCGGCCCTTTACGTATTCAAGGGTCGTCTCGTCCGGGTTTATCAGCCCGGCCTTGCCGCCGGCCTCTATTGCCATATTGGACATGGTGAGCCTTGCGTCCATGGAGAGTTTGTCTATGACAGGCCCGGTAAATTCCATGACCTTATAAAGCGCGCCGTCAACACCGACGTCGCCAATTGTGTAAAGTATCAGGTCCTTTGACGAGACCCATTTATTGAGCTTGCCCCTATATACGAACTTTATGGTCTCCGGGACCTTGAACCACGCCTTGCCCGTCATCATGCCGAAGGCTGCGTCCGTCGAGCCGACGCCGGTGGCAAATGCCCCCAGCGCGCCGTAGGTACAGGTATGCGAGTCCGCGCCTATTACCAGGTCTCCTGGCACAACCACTCCCTGCTCCGGCAAAAGCGCGTGCTCGATGCCCACTTCACCCTGGTCGTAGTAATGGGTAAGCTTCTGTTCGCGGGCGAATTCACGCAGCATTTTCGCCTGCTCCGCGGATTTGATGTCCTTGTTCGGCGTAAAATGGTCGGGAACCAGGGCTATCTTGGTCCTGTCCCAGACTTTCGTCGCGCCGGATGCCCTGAATTCCTTTATGGCAATTGGCGCCGTTATGTCATTTGCCAGCACCAGGTCGATGTCCGCTATTATCAGCTCTCCCGGCTCCACATGTTTTTTGCCCGACTTTGCGGCAAGTATCTTTTCAGCTATGTTCATTGACATACAACACCTCCGGTTATTTCTTGCCCTTCATATTGTCGATCTTGGCCAGTGCGTTAAGGTAAGCCTTGGCGCTGGCTTCTATTATGTCCGTGGAAACGCCGCGCGCCGTCACCTCGACCTCGCCTTTTTTCGCCCTTATGGTCACTTCGCCCTGCGCTCCCTCGCCCTTGGTCACGGACTTTATCTGGTAGTCGATGAGCTTCAGGTCCGCTTTTACTATCTCGTTTATGGCCTTGTAAGTCGCGTCAACCGGGCCGTCGCCGGTGGAGGCTGCCACGAATTTTTTCCCCGCTTTGCTTATCTCTACGGTCGTCGTCGGGATTATGCCGCTTCCGGTGGCCGAATATATCGATTCAAGATGGAAAGTGTCCTTGCCTTTTTTGCCCTGACCGTCCATCATCGTGGTAAGGTCGTCGTCGAAAACCTCTTTTTTCTTGTCTGCTATCTCGAGGAACTTCGGATATATCACGGACGTTATCTCCGCTTCCGAGACCTTATAGCCCAGGTCCTTGAGCCTGTGGGCCAGCGCGTGCCTGCCCGAGCGGCTCGTAAGGATAAGCTCGTGTCCCGGTATCCCTATCGACGTCGGGGTCATTATCCCGAAGGTCGATTCGTTCTTAAGTATGGCGTCCTGGTGGATGCCCGAGGCGTGCGCAAAAGCATTTGCCCCCACAATGGCCTTGTTCGGCTGCACCATCATTCCGGTGAGCCTGGAGACCATCTTTGAGGCCTTGTAAATCTCCTCGGTCCTTATCGATGTGTCGAGGCCGTAAAAATCCTTCCTGGTCTTCAATGCCATCACAACTTCCTCGAGCGACGCGTTGCCCGCGCGTTCACCCAGGCCGTTTATCGTGCATTCTATCTGCCTTGCGCCGTTCATCACCGCGGAAAGCGAATTTGCGGTCGCCATTCCCAGGTCATTATGGCAGTGCACCGCTATCACGGCCTTGTTTATGTTGGGCACTGTGTTCATTATTTTTTTTATTAGTTCGCCGTATTCCTCGGGCGTGGTGTAACCCACCGAATCCGGCAGGTCCACGGTCGTGGCGCCGGCCTTTATGACTTCCTCGACTACGCTTCGCAGGTAATCAAACCCTGTGCGCGTCGCGTCCATGGCGGAATATTCCACGTCGTCGCAGAAATTCCTCGCGTATTTGACGGCGTCCACCGACCTTTTCAGGACTTCTTCGTTGGTGGTCCTGGTGATGTATACCACGTGCTGCGGCGATGTCCCGATAAAAGTGTGTATCCTGGGGCGCTTTGCCTGCTTGAGCGCCACGGCGCAGGCATCTATGTCCTTTTTGACGGCCCTGCATAATCCGGCAATGACCGGTTTCTTAAGGGTCTTTGATATCTCCCTGACGGATTCCATGTCGCCGGGAGATGATATCGGGAATCCGGCTTCGATAACGTCGACGTTGAGGCGTTCAAGCTGTTTTGCGATCTCCAGCTTTTCAGCCTTGGTCAGAGAAGCTCCCGGGACCTGTTCCCCGTCCCTTAAGGTCGTGTCGAATATCAGTACTTTGTCGTTTGCCATAAATGCCGCCGTCCTTTCGCTGGAATATTATTTTCCGGTATTACGGCCCCGGGCCTGTGAGCCCGGGGCCCTTATATTTCCTACTTCTTCCTGGATTTTTTCGTTTTCTTCGCGGCCTTTACCGCCGGCGTCGCCTCTTTTTTCTCGTGGATCCACGGCATCATCTTACGGAGATTCTTTCCTACCGTCTCTATCTGGTGATTTTCGTCCTTCCTGAGCAGGGCGTTAAAAACAGGCTTGTTGACCTGGTTCTCCGTGAGCCACTCGCGGGCGAATATCCCAGTCTGTATCTCTGTAAGTATCCTTTTCATTTCCTTTTTTGTCTCAAGAGTTATGAGCCTGGGTCCCCTGGTGATGTCGCCGTATTTCGCGGTGTCCGATATCCAGTACCTCATGCCCGTTATGCCTTTTTCATATATAAGGTCCACGATGAGCTTGAGCTCGTGGCAGCATTCGAAATAAGCCATCTCGGGCTGGTATCCGGCCTCGACAAGGGTTTCGAACCCGGCTTTTATCAAAGCCGATGTTCCGCCGCAAAGAACTGCCTGCTCACCGAAAAGGTCGGTTTCGGTCTCTTCCTTGAAATCGGTCTCGATGATGCCGGCCCTTCCGCCGCCGTTCGCGCTGGCGTATGCAAGCGCTATGTCCTTGGCCTTGCCCGTGGCATCCTGATGTACCGCGATAAGCGAAGGGACTCCCTTGCCTTCCTGGTACTGCCTTCTCACCATGTGTCCCGGGCCTTTCGGCGCTATCATGATGATATCCACGTTCTTCGGCGGGACTATCTGGCCGAAATGTATCGAGAAACCGTGCGCGAAAGCCAGAGCCTTGCCCGGCTTGAGCACGGGCTCGACCGACTCCTTGTATATTTTCGCCTGTATCTGGTCGGGAACAAGCATCATGATGACATCGCCTTCGTTTGCCGCTTCCTTCGGGCTCATTACCTTGAGCCCCGCCTCGACGGCTTCGGCCCAGTGCCTTGAATCCTGCCTCAAGCCCACGATAACGTTGACCCCCGAGT
Source organism: uncultured Spirochaetia bacterium (assembly GCA_964443355.1). Classification (GTDB taxonomy): domain Bacteria; phylum Oederibacteriota; class PGYV01; order PGYV01; family Palsa-1178; genus Bog-1181. The sequence continues at coordinate 5,911 of CAYUDX010000035.1, read as the reverse complement.
CCTGCAGGTTCTGGGCGTGCGCGTGGCCCTGCGAGCCGTAGCCGATGATGGCCACTTTTTTGTTCTTTAAAACCGCGAGATTTGCATCCTTGTCGTAATACACTTTTACCATTTTTTATTTCTCCTTTCGAATTGTGTCTTTATTTTTTTTTGATCTCGTCATCGCTATGGTGCCGGTGCGCGTCATTTCCTTTATGCCGTAGACCCTCATCATGTCGATGAACGAATTCACCTTCTCGTCGGTCCCGGAAAGCTCGACTATGAAAAAATCCTGCGACACGTCGAGGACTTTCGCCCTGAAAATATTCACTATGTTCATTATCTCTTCCATGGACTTCCCCACCGTGTTGACCTTCACAAGGGCCAGTTCGCGCTCAAGGAAAGGCTCGTCGTGCATGTCGATTACCTTTATGACGTCGATGAGCTTGTTGAGCTGTTTTAATATCTGCTCAAGCACTATTTCCTCGCCGCGCGCCACTATGGTCATGCGCGAAGTGGAGTCGTCCTCGGTCTCGCCGACCGCAAGCGACTCAATATTGAATCCCCTGCCCGCGAAAAGCCCGGCCACGCGCGCCAGCACGCCCGGCTGGTTTTCCACGGTCACGCTTATGGTTTTACGCTGTTCCATATCTTCTCTCCTTTTGCCGCCATTTTGATATTTCGCTTCGTTCAGTCTGTCCGTATCTTATGCCAGCCCGCCGTCCATCATATTGCTTATCGAGGATCCCGCAGGCACCATGGGCCAGACGTTCTCTTCCCTGCACACCCTGAAATCCATCATTACCGGCCCCTTGTATGAAAAGGCCTCTTTCAGCGCCTTCTCGACATCCTCTTTTTTCTCGATGCGGATGCCCTTAGCGCCGTAAGCCTCGGCTATCTTAACAAAATTCACGCTTGTTTCAATGTCGGACGACGAGTAACGCCTTCCGAAAAAAAGCTCCTGCCACTGCCTGACCATTCCGAGATATCCGTTGTTCAATATCACTATTTTTACCGGGTAACCGTACTGCACCGCCGTGGCCAGCTCCTGTATGTTCATCTGTATGGAACCGTCGCCCGCTATGTCAATTACCAGTTTGTCAGGGAAAGCCTCCTGCGCGCCGATGGCCGCGGGAAAACCGTATCCCATGGTGCCCAGCCCGCCCGACGTCAAAAAAGTCCTTGGCTTTTTGAATTTCAGGAACTGCGCGGCCCACATCTGGTTCTGCCCGACTTCCGTTGTTATTATAGCCTCGCCCTTCGTGAGTTCGTTTATCTTCTGGAGTATGAACTGCGGTTTCAGTTCCTTGCCGCTGTCGCTGTATGTCAGCGGATAATCGCCCTTCCATTTGTTCACCTGGTCCATCCACGCCTTATGCTCCAGCTTTTTCACCATTCCCGAAAGTTCTTTCAGCACGGTCTTTGCCGAGCCCACGATCGGGATGTCAACCCTCACGATCTTCGATATCGACGAAGGGTCTATGTCTATGTGAATTATCTTGGCGTGCGGTGCGAATTCGGCGACCTTGCCCGTCACCCTGTCGTCAAAGCGCGCGCCGACCGCGATCAAAAGGTCGGATTCCTGCACCGCGTAATTCGCGTATCTCGTGCCGTGCATGCCCAGCATGCTCAGGTTAAGCGGATGGTCCGAAGGGACCGAGTCCATTGCCATCAATGTCGTGGTGATGGGCGTGTTTATCTTTTCCGCAAACTCGATGAGCTCCGCCGATGCCGCCGAAAGCACCACGCCGCCGCCCACGTAAAGCAGCGGCCTCTCGGCTTTTTCTATGAGCTCCGCGGCCTTTTTAATCTGCATTTTATGGCCTTCATAATTCGGTTTGTAACCGCGCAAATCCGGGTTCTCGGGATATTTGAATTCACCCTCTTTGACCTGGACGTCTCGCGGCATGTCTATCACCACCGGCCCCGGCCTTCCGGTCGCGGCTATATGGAAGGCGTTCTTTACGGTCTGCGCTACGTCACCCACGCTTTTTACTATGTAGTTGTGCTTTGATACGGGCCGTGTGATGCCGGTAATGTCCGCTTCCTGGAACGCGTCGTTACCGATGAGCGACGTGGCTACCTGCCCGGTAATGGCTATCATCGGGATGGAATCCATGTAAGCCGTTGCTATGCCGGTCACAAGGTTCGTGGCCCCGGGCCCCGAAGTCGCGAGGCACACGCCGACTTTTCCGGTAGCGCGCGCGTAACCGTCCGCCATGTGCGCGGCGCCCTGTTCGTGCCTGACAAGCACGAGCTTGATATCTTTCTGCTGGTATATTTCGTCGAAGAGCGGCAAAGCCTGCCCGCCCGGATATCCGAATATCACGTCCACACCCTCTTTTTTGAGGGACTCAAGCAATATTTTGGCTCCGTTCATGGTCTGTCTCCTTTGGTCATTTTTTAAATACCGCCCCGGTGCTCGCGGATGTCACAAACTGTGCGTAGCGGCCGAGTATTCCGGTCGTTATCTTCGGCTCGGGCGCTTTCCACATTTCCATGCGTTTTTTCAGTTCTTCATCCGGTATCTTCAGGTTAAGTTTCTTTGCCGGTATGTCTATCTCGATGACATCGTCCTCTTTTACTACCGCTATGGGCCCGCCTTCCATGGCCTCCGGCGAGATGTGTCCGATGGCCGCGCCTCTCGTGCCTCCGGAAAACCTTCCGTCGGTTATAAGGGCCACGTCCTTGTCCAGCGCCATGCCCGCGATTGCGGCCGTGGGAGCGAGCATTTCCCTCATACCCGGCCCGCCTTTGGGACCCTCGTAAAGTATGACGACTACATCACCGGGCTTGATCTTTTTTCCGAGAATGGCTTTTTGCGCATCTTCTTCGGAATTAAAAACCCTTGCCCTGCCCTCCCTTTTCATCATCTCGGGCGCGACCGCCGATTGTTTTACCACGGCCCCGTCCGGAGCGATGTTGCCGAAAAGTATTGCGAGCCCGCCCTGCTGAGAATAAGCCGTCTCGGGCGTCCTTATCACGTCCGCGTTCTTGTTCACGGCGTTTTTTATGATGTCCTTTATCGGACCCGCGACCGTATTGCATTCAAGGTGGAGCAGCCCTTTTTTGGAGAGCTCTTTCATCACGGCCGGTATGCCGCCGGCCTCATTGAGGTCCTCGATATAATGCTGGCTCCCGTCCGGGCGCCTTGCAGGAGAAAGCTTGCAAAGGTTCGGCGTCTTCGCCGATATCTCGTTTATCTTTTTAAGGTCGAATTTCAAACCCGCTTCATGCGCGACCGCCGGCAAATGGAGCACGGTATTGGTCGAGCCGCCGAGCGCGACGTCCACGGTGAAGGTGTTCTCAAATGCCCTGTCCGTCATAAGGTCGCGCGGCTTGATGTCCTTTTCTATCAGCTCGAGTATCCTCATTCCCGCGGTCTTTGCCAGCCTTATCCTCTCGGAATAAACCGCAGGTATGGTGCCGTTGCCCGGCAATCCCAGCCCCAGCACTTCGGTCATGCAGTTCATGGTGTTGGCGGTGTACATGCCCGAGCATGACCCGCATGTGGGACAGCATGAGTTCTCAATGCCTTCAAGGTCCTCTTTGCCCATCTTGCCGTTCGTGAATTCCCCGACGGCCTCGAAGCCCCCGGATATGAGGTCATAAGTCTTGTCCTTGTATTTTCCCTTGAGCATGGGCCCGCCGCTGATGAATATCGAAGGTATGTTTATCCTGGCGGCAGCCATGAGCATCCCGGGGATTATTTTGTCGCAGTTCGGTATGAAAACAAGCCCGTCAAAAAGGTAGGCGTTGGCCATTATCTCGATGGAATCCGCGATGAGCTCGCGCGATGCCAGGGAATATTTCATGCCGGTGTGGCCCATTGCTATGCCGTCGCATACCCCGATGGTCGGAAATTCCATGGGCGTGCCGCCGGCCATAAGCACTCCGTCTTTTGCAGCCCTCGCTATTGTATTAAGATGGACGTGGCCCGGTATGACCTCGTTAAAAGAATTCACTATCCCTATAATGGGCCTTTTCAGCTGTTCGTCGGTGTAGCCTATGGCCTTGAAAAGTGCCCTGTGCGGCTCCCTTTCAATGCCTTTTTTCATCGCGTCGCTTCTCATTTTTTCACCTCAATTTAAAATTGGGTAATACAAAGCCTTTTTCATACGGACAAACTTTAAAATTATAACAAAATCCAATATGGCCAGCAACAACAAAAACCCTTTGCCGGCCCTTAATCACCCTTATTATTAAAGGGTTTTACAGCTTCAACCTGCAGTCTTATCATCTTCATGTCTATCTCTTTCTTTTTGCCTTGTTTTGTGGCCATTATAAAAGAAGCAACGGCCTGTGAAATAAATTTATCCCTTAATTTTAAAGGTATTTTATTTGTATAAGGGAACCAGGTAGTCCTCATCCATGCCGCCAAACCCGACCCGGCGTCATGTTTTGCTATTTTTGGGATCAACCCGATTTTGACCGGTTTCAACCCCGCGGTCTTTAAAAATTTCCTGTAACCTGCTGCCGAGTGAAAATGATAGGGCATCTCAAAATCCCTGAAATACTTTGACCATTCCCTTTCTTTTATCATATTGTCCACTATTGTATTCATCACTCCGGCGTTGCCTTTGCCTCCCATCTGGAAAAATATCCTCCCGCCGGGTTTCAGGGCGCGGTACACGCCTTTGACCACCTTTTCCTGGTCGGCAATCCAGTGGAGGCAGGCGTTTGAAAATATCAGGTCAAATTCCCCTGAAAAATCCATATCCTCACCTTTTTCCGCGATAAATTTTATCCCCCCGGGAAAGTTGGTTTTCGCGAATTTTATCATCTTCTTTGAGGCGTCAATGCCCGTTACGTTGCCTTTCCCGGCGATGGAGGCGATCACAGCGGTGATCTTTCCGTCACCGCAGCCCAGGTCCAGCACTTTTTCACCGGCCCTGACGCGGGCCTGCTTAATAAGCTCCATTCCCCACCTGTACTGATTTTGCGAGTTCCTGTTGTAATCCGAAGCGTTCCATTTGTCCATAGCCTCCACCTCCTTCTTTGCTTATTGGTTTTGCCTTTTACCTTTTAACTTCCATATGTAAATATGGTTAGACCTATCTCGGCGCTCGAAACCTTTGTTTGGGGTTTGTTTCTTGGATTCCCGGGTTCCTGCGCCGCTGCCCGCCCTTAGGCGAGTACGACTACAAGAAGCCCGGTAAGTAGAAGTACTACCGGAAGTGTAAGGACGGACGTAACTGTGGCGCTGGTGTTTTTGAACGAGTTACGGTAATTCTTTGCCATTTGTACGTCCTCCTTTGTGGTTAAAATATAGCAAATTACATAAAGAATGTCAAATAAAAATTTTTAAACTATATTTAAAATAATTCTTCTTATCTTTTTGTTTATAATCTAAAACTTTTGACTATTTTTAACGCTATAAAGAATTTCTTAACCTGAATTTTAATCCCTCATCTACAGCTTCTTTAAGGTATGCGAATTTATTTATAAAAGATCTAAAAACTGATCCAGCACATATCCCTTTTATTGAATAAGCTTCTTCATCCCATTCAACGCCAAATGCAATTATACTAAAATTGTAAAGCAAAATAGGTTCCCGTATTATGTCACATTCAATTATAGGGCATCCGCTCATTCCTCTAATATTCACTTGTTCAACATCTTCGTCATAAGCGTTTTTCCATCCGTCTGTAGAATAATTTAGCAGCAATTGATTTTTTTGCAGATTTTGACCTTTATCTTTTTTAAAATATGTATAAAAACAAAACGGTTGAATACTTACCTGCTGCAAATCATTATATATATGAACTAAAGACCCTGGGCATCCAATTGGTACAAGCATGTGTTCAGTGCTTTTCTTATTCAACAATTTAATATTATCCAATTCGGAAAAACACTTGCCTTTATTCTTTAAAATTTTATGGACTGAACCCCTCCGACTGGACACTCGGATTAGAACAAATTAGCCTGCTCC
>CAYUDX010000034.1:0-15697 GCA_964443355.1 uncultured Spirochaetia bacterium | reverse complement strand
CCGCGAGGGCGGCAGGACCGTTGGTTCGGGTATAATCACAGAGATAGTAGAATAACATAAAAGGATGACAATATAAAATGAGAGATATAATCACGCTTGCCTGCAGCGAATGCAAACGCAGGAATTACACGGAAACGAAGAACAAAAAGCTACACCAGGAAAAGCTTGAACTGAAAAAGTATTGCAAGTTCTGCAAAAAGCATACTTTACATAAAGAAACAAAGTAATCAGAAGTAGGCCAGTAGCTCCAATTGGTAGAGCTGCGGTCTCCAAAACCGCGCGTTGGGGGTTCGAGTCCCTCCTGGCCTGCCAGTTTTGAGGAATGCGCTTGAGCCTTTTTGGCCCTTGATGCGGGATCAAAGAGGCTTCAATATTACGAAAAAAGAAACGACGGAGCAAAAAATGAAGAAATTGATCGAGTTCCTGAAAGAAGTGTGGCGGGAATTAAAGAACGTCACATGGCCGGGAAGAAAAGAAATTATCGCCTCTACTGTGGTCGTGGTCCTTGTGACGGTGCTTCTCATGATCTATCTTGGCGTAATTGATTTTTCTCTGGCAAAGCTAGTGAAAATTATATTTGGTTAAGGAGAACCATGATGGCGAAGAAATGGTACGTTGTCAGCACTTACGCCGGTCAGGAAAACAGCGTTAAGGAGAACCTGGACCAGAGGATAGCGACTTATAATCTTAACGAGAAGATAACCCAGGTCATTATTCCTTCTGAGAACGTGACGGAAATAAAGAAAAAGAAGAAGGTAATCCGCAACAAAAAGTTTTTTCCCGGCTATATCATGGTGGAAATGGACATCGATATAGACAGCGAAGAGGGTAAAGAGATCCTTTATGTATTGAGGCATACCCCTAAAGTCACGGGTTTTGTCGGCACTAAATCAAGGCCGATACCGCTGACCGACCCGGAAGTGCAGTCCATAATGGACCTTATGGAAGACAGGAAGAAGAAGCCCAGGATGGCCTCTTATTTTGAGGAAGGCGAGCACGTCAAGATAAACGACGGCCCGTTCATGAACTTTAACGGAGTTGTCGAGGAAGTTTCCCCGGAAAAAGGCAAGATGAAAGTTGTGGTCACCATTTTCGGAAGGCCGACGCCCGTGGAGCTCGAATTCGGCCAGGTGGAGAAAATAGTATAAGCAACGGCTTTTAGATCGCGTAGCGGAGGCCGCAAGGGTTTTCCGTGTGGATCGTAAAAATATTTCAAGGAGAAGTGAAATGGCAAAAGGCAAAAAGTTAATGACGCAGATAAAGCTGCAGATCCAGGCCGGAAAGGCCAACCCGGCGCCGCCCGTGGGGCCCGCGCTCGGACAGCACGGCGTCAACATTATGGAGTTCTGCAAGCAGTTCAACGACAGGACAAAGGACAGGGGAGACCTTATTCTTCCGGCTGTCATCGATGTTTTCGAGGACCGTTCGTTCACCTTTATCATCAAGACGCCGCCGGCTTCGGTGCTTTTAAAGAAAGCCGCGAACATAATCAAGGGCTCGGGCGAACCCAACAAGGTAAAAGTGGCCAAGGTCACAAAGGCGCAGGTCATAGAGATCGCGAAATTGAAGATGCCCGACCTTAACACCACGAAGATAGAATCCGCGGTAAAGATGATCGAAGGGACCGCAAGGAACATGGGAATCACGGTAGAATAAAGTTTTATCCTGCGGGCCAAAAGGCCCGATATGAGCAAAAGGAGAGATTTTTTATGAAAACCAAAGAAAGCAAAAGGCACAAGGCTTTAAGGCCGCTGACGGATCCGGCAAAGGTTTACGAAGTAGCCGATGCCGTGGCGATCCTTAAGAAAACTGCCACAACGAAATTCAACGAGTCGATAGACATTTCCGTGAATCTCGCAAAAAAGCCGGTACAGGCCGAACAGCAGATAAGGACCACGGTCGCCCTCCCAAAGGGAAGCGGCAAAAAGGTCCGCGTCATCGTATTCGTAAAGGGGCCCAAGGAAAAAGAGGCCCAGGAAGCCGGAGCCGACGTCGTTGGCGCCGAGGACCTCATCGAAAAGATCAGGGCCGGATGGATGGATTTTGACATCGCCATCGCGACCCCGGATATGATGAAAGACGTGGGTAAACTTGGAAAGATACTCGGAACAAAAGGGCTAATGCCAAACCCGAAATCGGGGACGGTCACGCTGGACGTCGGCAAGGCCGTCAGGGACTTCAAGGCGGGCAAGGTTGAATACAGGGCCAATAAGGAAGGCGTCGTTCACGTGCTTGTGGGAAAGGCTTCGTTCCCCGAAGCCGACATCATAGAGAACGTGGAGCATTTCATCCGGACGTTCCTGAAACTGCCGGCGCTGGCGACCAAGGGGCAGTACGTCAAGGCCATGTACATTTCGACCACAATGGGCGTTTCGATGTCCCTTAATTTTAAAAAGTACTTGTAAAGAGGTGGATAAAACAATGTCAACTAACAAGCAAAAAAAGAAAGTTGTGATAGACGCCACGCTGGAACGCTTCAAGGACGCCAGCGGCATCATCATCACCGATTACCAGGGGTTGAAAGTGACCCAGGTAAACGACTTGAGAAGGAAGCTTGAAAAAGCAGGCGCATCTTATAAGGTAATAAAGAACACCCTTACAAAAAGGGTGCTCGACGACCTTAAAATAGACGCGAGCCTTAAGCCCCTGTTCAGGGGCGTTACGGGCCTTGTGTTCTGCAAGGATTACATGGCGGCCATCAAGGTTCTGACGGCTTTTGTGAAGGCCAACGAAAAGTTCAAGATAAAAGGGGGCTATATCGAGGCAAAGGCGGTAACGCTCGCGGAGATAACGGCTTTAAGCAACGTGCCTTCGAAGCCGGAACTGCTGCAGAAGCTCGTGATGCTGCTCAACTCGCCCATACAAAGGTTCGTAAACGTGCTTGACAGGGCCTCGAAAAAGGAAAAAGAAACTGAAAAAACGGACGCACCAAAAGCCGAAGCTGCTGAAACAAAAGCGGCGGAAGCCCCGGCGGCGCCGTCGGATACAGCGGCAACAGAAACAAAATAATGGAAATTAAATTTTCCAAAAAAAACCACACGGAGGTGCCATATCATGGCGATTTCAACTGAGGATTTGTTAAAGGAAGTAGAAAGCTGGACCGTACTTGAACTTAACGAGCGCGTAAAGGCTCTTGAGGAGAAATTCGGAGTTTCAGCGGCGATGCCTATGATGGCCGCGGGAGCTGGCGCGGCCGCAGGAGCGGCTGCCGAGGAAGAAAAGACGTCTTTTGACGTTATCCTGACAAATTCAGGGGACAAAAAGATACAGGTCATCAAGGTCATCAGGGAACTGACGAACCTTGGGCTCAAAGAAGCGAAGGACATAGCCGACACCGCGCCGAAAGCAGTCAAGACCGGCGTATCAAAGGACGACGCGGACAAGATCAAGGCGAAACTCGAGGAAGCCGGAGCCACCGTCGAGTTGAAGTAATCTGTCCTTAGTTCAAAAATAATATACAGGAAGGGGCAACTATGGGAAGGATGAAAGAAAAGTCTACCGTTGAAGAAGTCCTGGAAATTCCCGACCTGATGGATATCCAGAAGAAATCCTACAAGGAATTTCTTATGCTGGATACGCCCGCTGACAAAAGGAAGAACCAGGGGCTTCAGGAAGTATTCAACAGCGTATTCCCCATATCCGACTATAACGGTTTTTACACGCTTCAGTTCGTCGGTTACGAATTCGGCAAACCGAAGCATTCTGTTGATGAGTGCATAGAGAGAGGCGAAACATTTGCCGCCTCCTTAAAGGGAATATTCAGGCTGGCAATAAAGGAAATAGATGAAAAGACCAAGGAGATGTCCTTAAAGGAAGCGCCCGAACAGGCGGTCCATATATGCGACATACCCCTGATGACGGACCGCGGCACATTTGTCATAAATGGGGCCGAGAGGGTCATAGTCAGCCAGTTGCACCGTTCACCCGGCGTATCATTCGAGGAAGAGGAAGAGGGCGAAGGTTTGATGGGAGCTCCGGTTTACGTGGCGAGGATAGTGCCTTACAGGGGCACCTGGCTCGAGATCGAATACGACATCAATGAGATCGTTTACGCCAAAATCGACAGGAAGAAAAGGTTCCCCATAACCACGGTTTTGCGCGCAATGGGATACTCAAAGACCGAGGATATCCTTGCCATATTCTTCGAAAAGGAGACCGTCTCCATAGAGGGCAAAGATATAGTAAAAAGGATACTTTTTGAGGATATCATCGACAAAGTGACTGGCGAGATACTGGCGGAGGCCGGAAGCCCGCTGACAAAAGAAACTCTTGATAAGATGAAAAAGGCGGATGTAAAAAAAGTGCAGCTCGCCGTGCTCGACGAGGAAAATCTTTATCTGAACATGATCAAGACGATAAAGAAGGATTCCATCAAATCGGAGCAGGAAGCCCTCATCGAGATACACAGGAAAATGAGGCCGGGAGAGCCGGCGACCCTTTCGGGTGCGAAAAACCTTTTTAAGAACCTCTTTTTTGACCACAAAAGGTACAACCTGGGCGTGGTAGGAAGGTACAAGCTCAACAAGATACTCGAGATCACCAAGGAAAAATCGACAAAGACCATCGACGAGCAGGATATAATAGAGACGATCAAAAAATTCTTCGCCATTAACGCGAACAGCTTTGAAAAATCCGACATCGACCACCTGGGCAACAGGCGCGTGCGCTCGGTCGGCGAGCTGGTGGAAAACCAGTTCCGCGCTGGGCTCGTCAGGGTCGAGAAGATGATAAGGGAGAGGATGACGATCATCGACATGAAGAACGCCATCCCGGCAAACCTTATAAATCCGAAGCCCCTTATAGCGGCCATCAAGGAATTTTTCGGGTCATCGCAGCTTTCCCAGTTCATGGACCAGGTAAACCCGCTTGCGGAACTTACGCACAAAAGGCGTATATCGGCGCTCGGGCCCGGAGGCTTGAACAGGGAACGCGCAGGATTCGAAGTCCGCGACGTCCACTACACCCATTATGGAAGGCTCTGTCCGATCGAAACGCCTGAAGGCCAGAACATCGGCCTGATCACATCCCTGGCCACATATGCCAGGGTGAACGATTACGGCTTTATCGAGACCCCGTACCGCAAGGTAAAGAACGGCGTGGTTTCCGGACCGGATAAGATAGAATACATGACGGCAGACCTCGAGGACAATTACCGCATCGGACCCTCGGACGTCAAGCTTGACGAAAAGGGAAAGATACTCGACGACGCCGTGCTGATCAGGAGTAAGGGCGACTTTATCATGATGGAACCCGACAAGGTGGATTACATAGACGTATCGCCTAAGCAGGTCGTATCGGTCGCCGCTTCCCTCATACCGTTTCTGGAACATGACGACGCCAACAGGGCGCTCATGGGCTCGAACATGCAACGCCAGGCAGTCCCGCTTTTGAAAACAGAAGGCGCGATAGTCGGCACCGGGATGGAACGCAAGGCCGCCCTTGATTCTGGCAGGGCCGTTACCGCGACCCATGCCGGCATAGTGGCTTTTGTCGACGCGGACTGCATCATAATCCTGCGCGACGACAAGGAAGGCTCTTTAAAGGACCGCATGGATGTTTATGAACTGCGCAAGTTCAAAAGGACAAACCAGGACACCACCATCAACGAGAAGCCCCGCGTCGCAAAAGGCGACAGGGTAAAGAAAGGCGATATCATAGCCGACGGACCGTCAATGGACCACGGCGAACTCGCGCTCGGCAAGAACGTCATAGTGGCATTCATGCCGTGGAACGGATACAATTACGAGGACGCCATAGTGCTTTCCGAGAACATGCTCAAGAAAGACACCTATACTTCGGTCCATGTCGAGGAATATGAGGTAGAGGCAAGGGATACGAAGCTCGGGCCCGAGGAAGTCACCCGCGACATACCGAACGTTTCAGAGGACACGCTTAAGAACCTGGACGCCGAGGGAATAGTAAGGATCGGCGCGAAGGTAAAACCGGGGGACATACTCGTCGGAAAAGTGACCCCGATATCGGGCTCAAACCTGACGCCGGAAGAAAAACTTTTAAAGGCCATATTCGGTTCCAAAGCGGACAACGTGAAGGATACGTCCCTGCGCGTTCCGCCGGGGATCGAGGGCATCGTGATAGACATCAGGGTCTTCGCGCGCAAGGAACGCGGAAAAAGAAAAGACAAAGAAGAGGAAAAACTCTCCAAGCTGCGCAAGGAGAGGGACATAATGATCCAGGACCTCGATATCAGGCTTAAAGAACGCCTGAAAGAGATCGATTCAAGCGCGGTGAACAAGGACGAGAAGAACAGGCTTAAAGAGAGCGAGCAGGCATACTTTGATTATATGCAGGAGAAGATCGAGGCGGATTTCAGGGAGAAGAAGCAGGTAAAAGGCGACGATCTCCCGCCGGGCGTCATCAAGCTCACGAAAGTGCTTATAGCCAAGAAAAGAAAAATATCGGTCGGGGACAAGATATCCGGAAGGCACGGGAACAAGGGAGTAATATCCAGGATCCTGCCCGTCGAGGATATGCCTTATCTCTCCGATGGAACCCCCGTAGATGTTGTCTTAAATCCGCTTGGCGTCCCGTCGCGTATGAACGTGGGACAGCTCATGGAGACAAACCTCGGGTTCGCCGGGCGCAAGCTCGGGAAGTTTTACGAGACCCCGGTTTTCAACGGCATGAAGGAATCGGAACTCAAGACAATAATGAAAGAAGCAGGAATGCATGATTCGGGAAAGACCGCCCTTTACGACGGCAAGACGGGCGAGCCTTTCGCGAACGACGTGACCGTGGGAGTCATGTACATGATGAAGCTCATCCACATGGTCGACGACAAGATACACGCCCGCTCCATCGGGCCCTATTCGCTCATTACGCAGCAGCCGCTCGGCGGCAAGGCGCAGTTCGGCGGACAGAGGTTCGGAGAAATGGAAGTGTGGGCGCTTGAAGCATACGGCGCGGCATATACCCTCCAGGAAATGTTGACGGTCAAATCAGACGATGTGGAGGGAAGAAAGCGCCTGTACGAGGCCATAGTCAGGGGCAAGAATATACCTGAGCCGGGGATACCGGAATCCTTCAACGTACTTGTGAAGGAACTGCAGGGCCTCGCCCTGAACATCGAGCTGGTCAAGAAAAAGACCGGCAAAAAAGAAAATTAAGGGAAGGAGAGGCGAATAAATGGCTAAAGACAAAAAATCGAAGAAAAAAGACAAAGGCATCAAGCTCGACATGGCCGTTGAAGCACCTGCCGCTCCTCTTAACCTGAGCGAGTTATTAAAGGGTAAAGAAGAGCCGGGTAAGGTCAAGGAAGTGGACTTTAACGCCATAAGAATATCGATTGCGTCTCCGGAAATGATAAGGCAGTGGTCATTCGGAGAGGTCAAGAAACCCGAGACAATAAACTACAGGACATTCAAGCCCGAATTCGAGGGGCTGTTCTGCGAGAGGATTTTCGGGCCGACGAAGGACTATGAGTGCGCCTGCGGAAAATACAAGAAGCAGCGCTACAAAGGCGTTGTGTGCGACAAGTGCGGAGTCGAGGTCACTGAGGCAAAAGTAAGAAGGGAACGCATGGGGCACATAGAGCTTGCGGTGCCCGTCGTCCATATCTGGTATTTAAAGGGCATTCCTTCGAAGCTTGCTTACCTCCTCAACATCTCCGCGAGGAACCTGGAAAGGGTCATATATTATGAGAATTACATAGTAATAGACCCGGGAACGGCCACCGACGTTAAAAAATATGAACTGTTAAACGAGGACGATTACATAAGGATCAAGGAAAAATACGCCGATACAATCAATGTGAAGATAGGCGCGGAGGCCATCAAGGCCCTTCTGAAGGAAAAGGACATAGACAAGCTCGCCAAGGACCTGAGAAAAGAGCTTGTAAAGACCGTTTCACTCCAGAAGAAAAAGGACATAATCAAGAGGCTCAAGGTCGTCGAGGCTTTCAGGAAATCTCTCAATAAACCCGAGTGGATGATCCTGGACGTCATTCCGGTGATACCGCCGGAGCTTCGCCCGCTGGTTCAGCTTGACGGCGGCAGGTTCGTAACATCGGACCTTAACGACCTTTACCGCAGGATAATAAACAGGAACAACAGGTTGAAGAAGCTCATCTCGATAAATTCGCCGGAACTTATCATCAAGAACGAAAAAAGGATGATACAGGAAGCCATAGACGCGCTTTTTGACAACGGCAGGCGCGGCCACCCGGTGAGAGGAGCGAGGAACAGGCCTCTCAAATCGCTCTCCGACATGTTGAAAGGAAAGCAGGGGCGTTTCAGGCAGAACCTTCTCGGAAAACGCGTGGATTATTCGGGCCGCTCGGTCGTTGTAGTAGGACCGACGCTGAAACTTTACCAGTGCGGACTCCCGAAAAAGATTGCCCTTGAGCTTTTCAAGCCTTTCATCATCAACAAGGTCCAGGAGATAGGCTACACGATAAAAAGCGCCAAGAAGATGGTCGAGAACGTACGGCCTGAAGTATGGGACATTCTCGAGGAAATACTCGTCGACCATGTCGTCCTGCTCAACCGCGCACCGACACTTCACAGGCACTCGATACAGGGATTTGAACCGATACTCGTAGAGGGCAACGCAATCACGCTGCACCCGCTCGTCTGCGGCGGATTCAACGCCGACTTCGACGGCGACCAGCTTGCCGTGCACGTACCGCTCTCTTTCGAGGCACAGACGGAAGCGAAACTGCTGATGCTTGCGCCGCTCAATATCCTTTCGCCGGCATCGGGAAAACCGATCATCGTGCCGAACCAGGACATCGTCCTGGGGCTGTACTACCTGAACAAAGAAAGGCTGCACAAGCCGGACCTGAAGAAAGTGTTTTATTCCGCGGAAGAGGCGCTTATCGCCTTTGACCACGAGGTAATAGGGCTGCACGAGTCCATAGTCGTGAAAATGAAGTCCAAGAAGGTCGAAACGACGCCGGGCAGGATAATCTTCAACAAGATACTTCCCCCGCAGATGGAGTTCGTAAACGACAAGATGGACAAAAAACAGATAGGAAAGCTTGTCGGGATAATTTTCGAGCGTTACGGCTCAAAAGAGGCGGCGGAGGTCCTTGACAAGATGAAGGAACTCGGGTTCAAGCACGCGACGCTTGCCGGATTTACCATCGGCATCAACGACCTTTTGATACCCAGGGAAAAGGACGAGATAGTGAAGAAAGCCGACAAGGAAACGCTCGCCATCCGCAAGAGGTACGACGACGGTATAATCACCGAGGGCGAGCGCTACAACACGATCATCGACAAATGGACTACCGCTACCGACAAGGTGGCGGACTTCATGATAAAAGAACTTGCCCAGGACCAGGACGGGTTTAACCCCGTCCACATGATGGTGGATTCGGGCGCAAGGGGATCGAAACTGCAGATCAGGCAGCTCGCAGGCATGAGGGGACTCATGGCCAAACCGCAGAAGAAAATGACCGGCGGCATAGGCGAGATCATCGAGACACCCATCAGGTCGAACTTCAGGGAAGGGCTATCCGTGCTCGAGTATTTCATATCGACACACGGGGCGCGCAAAGGACTTGCCGACACCGCCTTAAAGACCGCTGAAGCGGGATACCTGACAAGAAGGCTCATCGATGTTGCGCAGGATGTTATAATCACCGAGAACGACTGCCATACCATCAACGGGATCAACGTCATGGCAATAAAGGAAGGCGGCGAAATGATAGAGCCGCTCTCCGACAGGATAGTGTGGCGCGCCGCGGTGGATAACGTCGTCGACCTTATCACGGACGAAGTGATAATCAAGGCCAACGAGCTCATCACCCCGGATATTGCCAAGAAGATAGAAGAGGCTGGCTATGAGAGGATCAGGGTGCGCTCGGTTCTTACATGCGAGGCAAAGACCGGATGCTGCTCGAAGTGCTACGGCGCCGACCTCACGACCGGAAAGCTTGTCGAGCTCGGAGAGGCTGTCGGCATCATAGCCGCGCAGTCGATAGGAGAGCCGGGAACGCAGCTGACCCTTCGTACCTTCCACGTCGGCGGAACGGCTTCACGCGTCGTCGAACAGTCGGAATTGAAGGCCAAGCACGACGGACTTGTGAGCTTCGCGAACATGAAATACGTGTTGAACGCGGCCGGAGACATGATCGTCACAAACAGGAACGGCGAGATATCGATATTTGACGACAAGCATGTCGAACGCGAACTTCATCACATAGCATACGGCACCATCCTTAAGGTAAAAGACGGGGCCCACGTGAAAAAGGACGACACACTCGGATTGTGGGACCTGTACAATATACCGATATTCACCGAAAAAGAGGGAAAAGTGCAGTTCGACGACATCCTGGAGAACGAGACCATGATAGAACAGGCCGATGCGGCCACCGGCACCCTGGGAAAATTCATCGTCGAATCGCGCGACAAGAAGAAATATCCCCACGTCAACATCCTTGACGCCAAAGGCGGCGTAATGGCCTCCTATTCAATACCCGTGGGCGCAAGGCTTGAGGTCGAAGACGGACAGAAAGCAACGGCAGGCCAGATACTCGCGAAGTTCCCCAGGGAACTCTCGAAGACCCGCGACATCACCGGAGGCCTTCCGCGCGTTGCCGAACTTTTCGAAGCTCGCAGGCCGAAGAACCCCGCCATAATTTCCGAAATAGAGGGAAAGGTCAGGTTCGAGGAGTCGTCATCCGGGGTGCGCAAGATAATAATCAGGAACGATTCAGGCACCGAGAGGGAATACCAGATACCACACGGCAAATATGTCAACGTCCGCGAAGGCGACGAAGTTTCCGGCGGAGAACAGCTCATTGACGGAAACATCAATCCGCACGACATATTGCAGGTTCAGGGAGAGAACGCGGTCCAGGAATACCTGCTCAACAAGGTGCAGGAAGTTTACCGCCTCCAGGGTGTTACCATACATGACAAGCACATCGAGGTCATGATTCACCAGATGATGAAAAAGGTCAGGATAGACGACCCGGGCGATTCTAAATTCCTCATCGACGAACAGGTGGACAGGTTCGAGTTCCAGATAGAGAATGAAAGGATGGAGAAGGAGAAAAAGGCGCCGGCAAAGGCGAAACCGCTCCTTCTCGGGATAACAAAGGCGGCCCTTTCGACGGAATCATGGGTTTCAGCCGCATCCTTCCAGGAAACGACCAGGGTCTTAATCGACGCCGCCGTCAACGGAAAGACCGACATGCTCAAGGGGCTCAAGGAAAATGTCATTATCGGCCACCTGATATCTGCCGGCACCGGAGTCGCGGAATTCGCGAAATTCAAGAAGGTCGAGCGTAAAAAGGTAAAAAGGTCGAAGAAGGAAGAGATCGATGAGGCCGAGAACGAGGAAACGGCAGAGGCGCCGGAGTTGGACGAGTTGAAGGAAGAAAGCAAAGACGAATAAGAAAGAGCTTGATATAGGGGCCCGGTGAAAACCGGGCCCTTTTGCTTAAAGGGGATGACCGTATGAAAAAGATACTGATCATACTGGCGTGTTTTTTTTTCGCGGCCGGGACGGTCATAGGGTACTTCAGGGAGCTGAAGGTGTCGGCGCACCCTTCCGCCCACGACATGGCCGTCTCGCTTATTGCCGGCGGTTTCATATATCTTGTGGTCGGCGCCGGATTATGCCTCATATTCGGGCTGCCTCTGTATATGATGTGGAAACAAAATAAGGAAAAGAAAAACGACGGCATGCAATGAAAACAATCGAATATGACTCGAGAAAAAAGGCGTTCAGCATTACCTGCGGCGGGTTCATATACAGTTTTTGCGTGGACAGGGACGGAGCGCTCGCGCATCTTTATTTTGGAAAAAAAATAAAAAAATACGGACCGCCGAGGTTCCCCTGGTTCGGGTACCACGATTCCGACCGGGAGCAGAACATTCTGCCGGAAGCCGAGATATATGACGGCAGGAATGTTTTTGAGAACACGGTTAAGGCCGGTTTTTCGGGCAACACCCGCATGGCAAAATGCGTCTACAGCGGCCACAGGATAAAGGGCGATAACCTCGACATTGTCATGGCCGACAAAGGGCGCGGGCTGGACATAACCCTTCATTATATGGCAAGGCCCGGATACGGCCTTATGGAAAAGTCCATAACGGTACGCAATACATCGGAAAGATCCACGGTCATCCTTGATAACTGCTTTTCCGGATCCCTTGTCCTGCCGCCCGCGGAATATGACCTCGGTTATTTGTCCGGGGCCTGGGCCAGGGAATGTTCCCTGACAGTTGAGCGGATCAATCCGGGCAAAAAAGTCCTGGAGAGCAGGACGGGAAATTCAAGTCATTTGTTCAATCCTTCTTTCTTTATCGCCGGTGCCGGGGAGGTTTCCGAGGAAAAAGGGGACGTGTATTTCGGCCAGCTCTTATGGAGCGGTAATTTCAAGTTCGTATTTGAAAAAAGGTTCCACGGCGCCGTCGTGTTCAACGGAGGGATAAACGATTTTGATTCGGCTATCACCCTGGAACCCGGCGGGGAATTCACCACACCGCCGCTTTTGCTGGGTTTTTCGGAATCGGGGCTGGGGGGCATGAGCCGCAGCCTGCACGACTTTTACAGGGAACAGGTCATGCCCGCGGAAAACAGGAAAAAAACAACCCCCATTCCGGTGAACAGCTGGGAGGGGTTTTATTTCAATATAAATGAAAAGGCGGTAAAAGAGCTTGCTTTGAGATCGGCCGCGGCCGGGGCCGAGGCGCTTGTGATAGACGACGGCTGGTTCGGGAAAAGGAACGGCGACACGACATCTCTGGGCGACTGGGAAGTCGATGAAAAAAAATTCCCTTCGGGAATGGGACACATAGCGCGGTATTTAAGGTCGCTTGGACTGAAATTCGGTATATGGATAGAGCCCGAAATGATAAGTCCCAAAAGCATGCTTTACAGGGCGCATCCCGGATGGGCCTATGGGTTCAAGGGGATAAAAAGCAGCCTGATGCGCAACCAGCTGGTATTGAATATCACAAGGTCCGAAGTCCGGGATTTCATAAGGAAACTCCTGAAAAAGATCGTCCGGGCTTACGGCGCCGATTTTGTAAAATGGGACATGAACAGGTATATAAGCGAGGCGGGAGCTGATAATCCAGGAGGCGGAATACCGGTCTGGGTGGAACATACAAGGCGGCTTTATGAACTCATGGGAGAATTAAGGGGATCAAAACCCGGCATCATCATCGAAGGCTGCGCCGGCGGGGGCGGAAGGTTCGACGGCGGCATGCTCAAATATGCGGATTGCATATGGACCAGCGACAACACAGATGCAAGGGACCGGCAGTTCATCCAGTACGGGGTCTCCCTTTTTTATCCGGCGAGGGCCATGGACAGCCATGTAAGCGACGTCCCCAACTGGTTCACAAAAAGGGATATCCCGCTTTCGTTCAGGCTCGCCACGGCAATGTCCGGGAATTTCGGGATACAGGCCAACATATTGAAATGGAAGAGGGAAGATTTCGACATGCTCAAACGTGCCATAATAAAGTATAAAAAGATCAGGGATATCGTATTTTTCGGGGACCTCCACAGGCTGCTTTCCCCGTACGGGTCCGGGACACCGTCGTTGATGTATGTTACAAAAGACTCGGGCAGGGGCGTGATATTTTCCTACAATCTCGGCGGCAGGCGCGACGTCAAGCTTTTTCCCCGCGCGCTGAAAAAGAAGCTCCGTTATTGCATAACGTCGCAGGATAGGACCCGGTCGTCGTCCGGAGCGGAGATCATGAAAAATGGCATAACTGTGAGATTCAATGGCCCTTATGACAGCGCTGTCATCGAGTTCTCCGCGATAAAATGACGCGGAGGCATAAAGGCGGCGATTAAAATCTTGTTTTTTGGGATATATTGATTATAATTGTAAATGAAATGAGGAGGGATCATCCGGCCATGAAAAAATACATGATATTTTGCCTTATTTTTGCCTTTTTATCCGTCGATGCCTTTGCGGACCTTATTTACCTGAAGGACGGAAAGGTCCTCGACGCATACATGGTGGAACAGAATTCCACCGAGATCGTCGTAAACGACGGGACCAGGAACATAAAGATACCGCTGGCAAACCTGAAAGGCATAAAGAAAAAACTTTCGCAGGATATAATGCCATCTGCCACACCCGCGGCTTCAGGCCAGGCGGCATCGGCGGAAATTAAAACGGGCCCAAAATTCAAGCTGGTGCCAAGCGATGACGAACTTAAAATCGCGCAGTATGAGTGCTACACGGGGCTCTCGGAAGTCGGGCCGCAAATGGAAAAAATGAGCGCCGAGATGGAACAGATGAAAGTGATAATGGGGATGGAACTCGTCCTTATCGCGGTCGGCGCGGTCATCGTGCTTGTTAAAAAGTAAAATTTTTATACAGGGGATAAAATGAAAAAAACATTCGGGGTATTGTTTATCATAGCCCTGTCGCTGTGCTATGTGCAGGCTTTTTGCCCGGTAAAAAGCAGGGGCGCCCATATTATTTATCCGGTTAAAGTAAACGATGGATTGTGCCGGATTTACAGGGTATTTGAGAACGGGGAAACAAAAACGCTGATGCAATTATCAACCGGCGCAGCCTGGGAATCGTCGTATTCCGGCAGCACACTGCCCAACGTTTCCGGTGATGAAAAACATATGGCATATTGCGACGGCAATATTCTCTGGATCACCGAAATATCCGGAGTAAAAAAACAAAAGATTGCGCCAAAGAACGGCATGGGAAAAGCGCTTGTAAACGGATGGTCGCGGGATGGGACGCGGTTGTTATACCATATAGTTGAAGATGACAGTGACAATGATGACGAATCGCTGCAGGGAAAGCCCGCGGTTGACGACGGCAACAGTCCGGCTGCTGACGAGGGTTATTTTGTATATGATCTTTTATCCGGGAAATCGGAGCGGATGGATATAAAAGGCTTGTATGTATCCTGGGGAGAGGGCAACGGCATAATTTGCCAGTGGCCCGACGATAATTCACGCGAGATAATATCGATCGATCCAAAAGGAAATACTTCCACGTTGTTTAAATATAATGGATGGGGCACGGATGAAATATCACAGATATTTATTGGACGGACGGGAATGGCTGCTGCAATGGCCGGTTCATCCGGCAGAAACGACGGCGTTATACTTATAGACCTTGCGGGCCACAGATCAAAGGATATTACCGGAAAAAAAGACTGGTCCAAAATGCAATGGCCGGCCCTCTCGCCTTCGGGGAAAAAGGTTTCCTGGCTTGATTCCGACAGGCATGGAAGGGACGGCGGGTTTATACGCGACCTTTTTGTTGTTGACAAGAAGACAATATTTAAGACGCAGGATTTTATCGACGAGTACAGGTGGATATCGGAATCTTCCATAGCGGTAATAACAAGGTCGGACGAAGATGTTAATTCAGTTGACGAACTTTATGTGATAGACTCTGGTACGGGAAAAATCCTGAATATGACCCCTTTAAAATAAGACCGTAATATAAAAAAATAAATAAATATATATTTTTTGGTTTTGCGATGTAAAAAACAGGAACGGGCGGTTTTCTTATTTTTCTTATACAAATACGACTTATTTGGAGCTTCGCAAAAACAAAGAAAACCCCTTTAAAATAAGGAGCTTTATTAGAAAGATGTTTTTTTGGCGGGCTTTAGGGTTCCTTACTTAATGGTTTTGTGAAAATAACTGAAAAATATTATTGACAAAAGCTGTTTTTTTATTATAATACTCTGGCGTTTTTAGAAAAGGCTCTTTTAAGCCGATTTAA
>CAYUDX010000033.1:0-19624 GCA_964443355.1 uncultured Spirochaetia bacterium | reverse complement strand
AATGATGAAGTAACCGTATAGGACGCGGGCGGGGAGCCGTTAAAGCTCCCCGCCTTAACTTAATAATAATGGATCGTAAAAAAAACTATCAGGGGATATAAAATTGGGTCATATAAAAAAAATTTTTGCCGTTTCCTCTCTGGCTGTCCTGATATTTACAGCCGCAATAAAATCCGCTGATTCTGATTATGCGGGGGATATGCTGTCCATAGGAGTGGGTGCCAGGGCCCTGGGTATGGGGGGCGCGTTTGCGGCAGTTGCCAATGATGCCTCCGCAATGTACTGGAATCCGGCCGGAATTGTAAATGTCAAGGGTGTTGAGGTTTCGTCCGTTAAACTCCTCGGTGCCGTTGGGACAAATGCCGATTACACATATTTAAATATGGTTTATAATTCCGGTGAAAACACCGGAACATTTGGAATCGGTTATCTGGAACAGCATTTTGCGGATATAATAATAAGGGACGGATCCGGCAATCAAATCGGCGGACCCGAAGAATCCCTTGATAATGTTATTAATGCCGCATACGCAAAAAAAATATCAAACTGGCTGTCGGCCGGAATTAATGTGAAAGCCCTGTTCGGCATGTACCCTGGAACAGGTTCCGGCCAGGGGTACAATGGATTTGGCGCGGATGCGGCTTTATACATCGATCCCGGTGAAATTTGCGGGCCGTTAAAAGGGCTGACATTGGGTATTAACATGCAGGATCCATATACAGAAATAAACGTTCCGGGAGGGGTTGAAAGAGTGTCATACAACCTTAAATCCGGCATTGGATACGACCTGCCGCTTGCATTTTTGAAAAATTTATCCAGCAGGATGATAGTGGCGGCTGACTATGACACGGAGTATAACGGCGAATATCATTTTGGCGGCGAATTTACCTGGAATGAAATGCTTGCTCTTAGATGCGGCATCAAAGGGTATATATCCGGGGCCGGTACATTGGATCAGGACGCCGAATTGAGCCTTGGCGCCGGTATAAAGTGGTACTTTTTGCGGATAGATTATGCGTATGTAAACAGCAATGTATCGCCTTTGCAATATATATCGATTTCCGGAATGTTTTAGAAAAACCAAGTTTATTTTCATAAAAAATTTCAATAAATTTTTATGCATTGCCAATGCCGTCAAATGGCTTGAAATCTGCCGGTGATTATTCTATAATCCAGCGTGCAACCATAAAATCATATCGCTGGAGTTATATGAAAAAATTGATGATCAAGGATATTGCCAGACTTGCGGGAGTAAGCGAGAGTACGGTTTCAAAGGCTGTAAATAATTATAACGACATTCCCGAAAAGACGAGGGCAAAAATACAAAAGATTATCAAGGATAATAATTATTACCCCTCCAGATCGGCACAGATACTGCGTAAAGGCAGAAATGATAACATAGCATTTATGTCGGGAAGGATCGCCTCGCATTTTACCGTGGAAATACTTAGCGCCATTGAAAGAAACACCTTTGGCTCGGGTAAATATGTTCATAATATTATTCCTTACTCCACAAATTATAACAGGAAAATCCTGGATGAAATATTCAGAAAGATACTTTATGGAAGGGAAGTCTCTGCCATTGTGGCCCTTGCAATGAACCCCGACCCCGGCATACTGCTTAAATATAAAAAGGCGAAGATTCCTGTAATATTGATGGAAAACTTTATGAAGAACGCGCACTCGGTTAACTTGGACAACCGCAAAGGCGGCTTTATGGCCGCCGAATACCTTATAAAAAACGGCAGGAAAAATATAGGGTTGATATGCGGCGGGCTGAAAATGGGGTCGAAATATGGCTTCAGTTATGCCGCGACGGAAAGGAAGGCCGGATTTGATGAGGCGCTTGAACTGCATGGGATCAAGCGGGACGGTCAATACCTTGAGCTTGTTTCTGATTATACAATAGCCGAAGGAATGATGTTGTTCGACAAAATTATTGAAAAGGGAAGAAAATTTGACGCGATCTTTTGCGCCTCCGGCGACATGACCGCGCTGGGTATAATGGAAAACGCAAAAAAATACGGCATGAAAATTCCCGAAGACCTGGCTGTGATTGGATTTGATGATGCCATGAGCTCGGCATACCTTAACCCTCCGCTGACCACGGTGAGACAGCCGATGGAAAAGCTTGGCGGTGAAGTTTTTAATATGGCGGTTGCCGCAATAGAAGGAAAATTGAAATCGTTCAAGCATGTACTGGTTGACCCGGAATTAATTGTGAGAAAATCCGCATAGATTGACTTGACATGCGGCGGTTTTTTTTATATGCTAATACTAAATCGATTTCGTAAGGGCGCAAACCCGAGAAGCCCCTTAAGCAAGCCGGTTGCACGTGAAAAAAATGAAAATGATTGCTTTGCCGAATCAAAAGTATTTTCGGTTTAAGTTTAAAAGGGGACATGGATGAGCGACAAAAACAGAAAAAGTGATATTTTAAGGAAAACAACCGCACTAATGATATTTTTTTTAATAATACAAAATATTTCGGCATATACCTGGAAACCCGTTGTAACGCCGGCCGGGGGCGCGATACAGGATATCGTCTACAGCAAATTGACGCAGGGGCTTATATATATGCGCACCGATATGGGCGGAGCATACCGCTGGGATAACGCAAACAACGTGTGGGTGCCGCTGACGGACTGGCTTGGAGACTGGAACCTTTACGGCGTAGAGAGCATAGCGCCGGATCCCAAGAACGCAAACCTGGTCTACGCCGCGATCGGCCAGTCCTATAATAATTCGAACGGCTACCTCATAGTTTCCTCTGACCAGGGCAATAACTGGATCCAGTATCCCATGCCTGTCATTATTGCCGGCAATGATTCCGGAAATTACGCCGGAGAGCGTCTGGCTGTGGACCCGGACAATACTGCAATACTTTATTACGGGTCGCGGTCCGGCGGCCTCTGGAAAAGTACCAACTCCGGCGTAAACTGGAGCCAGGTGACATCCTTTCCCGTAAACGGCGATTCGGGACACGGCTTAAGCTATGTGATCTTTGATCCAAACAGCGCCACAGGTTCGGGCTGCAATAATATATATGTAGGGGTTATGGCTTTAAATTCTGGCAACAGCAATATTTACCGTTCCACAAACGGCGGCGCCAGCTGGTCCCTGATTTCCGGCGGGCCCTCCGGCATGTCAACCTCACAGGCTTCGCTTGGGTCCGATTCGAACCTGTGGATAGTATACAACAATGACAATTCCGGCCCCACAACCGGGCAGGTATGGAAGTTGAACATCGGTACACTGGCCTGGAACTCTGTGACCCCGTCAGGCGGCCCACCGGCCACAGCCGGCGGCTACAGCGGCATATGCGTGGATGCCCAAAATGCCCAGCATGCGGTCATATCAACAATGGATTGGTGGGGCGGCACCGACAAGTGCTTCCAGACAACCAACGGGGGGAATTCCTGGACTGTAATTGCAAACACGCAAAACAACTGGAATTCCGGGCCATACCCAAACTATGACATCAACGGCGCGCCATGGACCAGGTTTTGCAGCCCCTATAACGGCGGTGCATGGTTGATAGCTTCCGTCAAAATAGACCCTTTCAATTCCAACAATGCCATCTACACCACAGGCGGCGGGATATGGTCAACAAAGAATGTCCAGGCCACGACCCAGCCGCAGGGCATAACATGGACATTCACGGACTATGGAATAGAGCAGACTGCGGTGTTGTTCCTTTGCCCGTCATACAAGTCGGGGGTTTTCTTCAGCTGCCTTGGCGATATAAGCGGAATGCGTTATACAAACCTCGACAGCCCTGCGCCCGACAAATACTGTAACCCGGCTTTCGGCAACACCAGCTGTCTGGACTTTGATGAAAATAATACCAATTACGTGGCCCGCGTCGGCAAAAGCGGATCCGTTGCTTCCGATACCGCCTTTTCTTCGGATAATGGGCAGTCCTGGGCTCCCGCCTCAATCGCGCCGCCGGGTTACTCGACAAGCAATGAAATGCAATCTGTTGCCGTGGCCGCTGATGCTTCCAATTTTCGTGTAATCGTCTGCCCAATAAGTGGATACGGCAACCCGGCTTACACCACCGACGGCGGCGGCAGCTGGACAACCTGCAACGGACTGCCTTCCGGTTCGGATCTGGCCGCGGACAGGGTCAACGCGTCAATTATTTTTGCCACCAACGGAAGCAACCTGTACCGCAGCCTGGATGGAGGGGCAAACTTCAGCGTCATCAATAGTTTCTCGGGGAGCGGAGTTCCCCGTGCGGTATTCGGAGTGACCGGAGAGGTATGGGTTGCCACGGGAAACGGCCTGTACCGTTTTGCCAACAATGGCCTGATAAAGGCAGTCATTTCAAACGTTTCATCCGCCAACTCCGTTGGTTTCGGTAAAGCCGCGTCCGGGCAGACCCATCCGGCTGTTTATCTGACAGGAAACGTAGGCGGTACCTACGGTTTTTACCGCTGCGACGACGGAACGGGGACATCATGGGTGAGGATCAATGACAACAACCACCAGTATGGTTACGGGGCATGGTGCGGAGGGGATCAGGATATATATGGACGCATGTATGTGGGAACGAACGGCCGGGGAACCCTTTATTGCGACAGCGCGCCGGCAGGCACAGCAACACCGACAACAACAGGCACGCCGCCAACCGCCACATTAACCCAGACAATCACCAGAACCCCGACCATAACGCCGACATTTACCGGCACGCCAATGCAGTGCAATGGCTGGATATATACCGGGGAAACGCCTTATAATCTGGCATCGGGAGGCAGTTATATAGGCACAAGCGGCACTGTAAGCGAAGTGACGACGCAGTATCATTCAGCAAGCCATAGCATGGATATAAATTTTGTATGGTCGGACGGATATTACCAGGGCATGGGATATAACTGGGCAAACTGGAACACGTCCTCATCGAGCATTTATAACGCATCATCTGCGACAGCAATAGATCTGTGGCTGTTGTCAGGCTCGGGTACTATAACAACTCTATCAATCTCGCTTGTTGACTCGTCCGGCGCGAATTCAAACAGCATACCAGTAACAAATTACCTTACAGGCGGCGTGACGACTTCATGGCAGGAACTTAAAATACCTCTTTCGTCATTTACGGGTGTGAATCTGACGGCGCTCTGGGAATTAAATATTACCACGGGAGGAAGCCAGTCCGGAAACCAGACAATTTATCTTGATGATTTTTCGTTCCTGCTTCCATGCGGAACGCCGACAAATACCGTTACTCAGACTAAAACCGTGACGCCAACAGTGGTTAATTCGCCGACAATGACCGTAACGGCGACCGGTACTTCAACGCAAACAGCAACCCGGACTTTTACCGCCACCTCGACAAATTCATTTACGCCTTCACCGACTTTGACATTTTCCCGGACACCGACAATCGTAAATACGGCAACTGATTCACCGACAAACACATGGACAATAACAACAGGAGCTACAGCCACAAATACTCTTACCGCAACCGGCACCCCGTTATTAACGGCAACATATACAGGAACGGCTACATATACGGCAACAAATACTCCGACCGCGACAATATCGCAGACTGATACTGTCTCGCCGACCGTAACTGAATCCTGCACAGGTACACCGCCAACCGCCACTCTTTCATATACCGACACGCCAACTCAAATAAATTCACCGACTCCGACAGTAACTAATACCGTAACATCAACGCCGACAACTGTAAACACGCCGTCATTTACAGCAACGCCGACGGAAACAGAAACGATTATATTTACATATACGGCAACGGCAACAATTACGCAGACCTGTACTGAAACAACTGTTCCCGCAAATACGTGGACTTTCACGCTGACTATAACCTTAACACCGGCAATTACAGCAACTGATACTATAATACCGACAAAAACTATTACGCCTTCTTTCACTCAGACATTAACAATGACTATAACCGTTGCGGTTACACCGACTTTTACACCGACGGCAATGGAAACCAGGGAAATTGTTTATCCCAACCCTTACGACCCTTCAAAAGGGGATCTGAATATTATTTACAATGTATCCGACCAGTCTGATACGGTCAAGATAAGGATTTTTACAAGGGCGTTCAGGCTGGTGCTGGAAGAAAATCTTTATCCGACAGCTGCCGGAATAAACAAGGGGGCGATAAGAGCGGGCTTTATGAACGGATTCGCAAACGGGATATATTTTTATTCGGTTTTTAGCAGTGATAAAAACGGCAACGAAACAGAGGGAATTATAAATAAGGTCATAATATTAAGATAATACTTAATAAGTAAAAAGTTAAAAGTCAAAACCAATAAGCCCGATATTTATCGGGGTTTTCTGTTCGCTTGGAACTGACGCTCACTTTCCGGCATAAACCGGCAAATCAGAAGCCGTAGGGGATAGGGAAGCGGAGGAAGTAACAGAAATCGGTGAAAGCGAAGAAGTTAAAGCAACAGCAGTTTGATCATCAGCAAAAGCAATCGTTGCCAATGCAGTACAAAACAAATAAACGGCGTTCTCTTCATTTAAGTCCCCCCAAATTAAAAATTATCATTCCCAAAACTATTCAAATCCTACCATATTTTCTTTAAATTTGACATATGCCTTATAAGGGATGTATAATACAATGATAAAGTAAATACAGGGGAAGGGTGTTCAATGAAAAATTATTTATTTGCAATTATCATAACGTTTATTTTCTTATGTATTTGTTTAGCTTCCGTTGATTCTGTGCGGGCAACAAACGCGGCATCCCCGGAAAAAATAAACAACATTGAAAATAAAACAACGAAAATGCCGAAAGAAAACGTAAAATTGGACTCCGAAGACGAAAAAGTAAAAATAAGGGAAATAATAATAAAAGAATTTAAATTTAACGAAGCGCATATACTGGATGGAAAGAACGTAAAATATAATTTAAAAGACTTTGACGCCTATTCAATTAATTCCAGAGGTCATAGAAACAAATTAGTTATTGCAGAAACAAGCGGTGAATGCCCCGGGTGCGGATATAATGTGCTTGGTTTTATGTTGATGAAAGACGACTTCACGCCAATTCCCGGCAGTGTTGTAATAAGACCTCTTAATAACAATTGCGAGCGTGATGAAAAGATTGAATTTCATGATTTGGGATGCAATGGAGGCGTTCAATTTTCGTTTTTAGCTGATACCAGTTGTTCGGATTTGTATTACATGTCGGAATATGAATTGTATGAGATAAAAGATGATAAAATCGAAAATATATTTACACAAAAATTGAGCCTGCATGAAGATCACCGTGCAAGCCAAACTCCAAAATCTGACAACATTGTAAACAGCATGCGTTTTGGGAAGTGCGGGATGTTTGGATATTCCAGTATATATTTGAGAAAAAGCGAATGGATCACTTTATACAAATCACCGGATTTTACAAAAATAATGAGCTCAAAATCAGTCAACAGCGACGAAACATGGGTTTACTCAAACGGAAAATACAGACTGAAAAGGAACTTAGCTGAAAATATTAAATTTTTTATGGAAAAGATTATGAAAATTTTTATGCGTACCCAATGAAAAAATTTTTTCCCAAGTTGATGCCAATATTCAACTTAATACAAAATGACCGTTCTTGGTTATAAATTTTAAAACCTGCACTTATTGGTTTTTCGTTTTAACTTTTGACTTTTTACCACGGCAGTATCTTCCGCTCCTTGTAAAAAAGCCCGGACTGCAGTTTTGATGCGTCTTCCGTCGCCAGCCATATCGGCGTGTCTATTCCCTCGGGTAACTCAAGCATGGCATTCGGCCCGCCCAGGTCCGTTTTTACCCAGCCCGGATCTACCGCGTATATTTTCACCTTCGTGTCCTTCAAATGATCCGCAAATGTCCAGGTCAGCTGGTTTACGGCGGTCTTTGATATCGAATAGGAGATGTGCGGCCCCATCCTGGGGACCGAGAGCTGGGCCAGGCCCGAGGAGAAATTGATTATCCTGGCGTCGCCGGATTTTTTCATGAGCGGCAGGAATTTGGATATCATCCACATCGTGCCTCGCAGGTTCACGTTCATGATCTTCTCGAATATCTTCAGGTTGATCGTCTCGATTTTTGTCTCCATGGGTTCAGAATTTATCCCGGCGTTGTTTATGAGGATGTCGATAACGGGGTGTTTTTTCGATACCGCGGCGAACGCCCTGTCGATGCTGCTTATCTTTTCCACGTCGCACTCTACAAATTCCACATTGAGCCCTTTGGCCTTTAAGGCCGCAACGGATTTTGAACCGCTCTTTTTCTCCCTGCATGCCATTATCACGCATGCGCCGAGCCCCGCCAGTTTTTCCGCTATCGCGAATCCCATGCCGCGCGTGGCGCCGGTTACTATCGCTGTTTTTCCTTTTAAGTCCATATAAAACCTCCTGTTTTGTTTTCAACATTATACTCCGCAAAGGCAAAAAGTCAAAACCTCATGATTAAATCCGTAAAAAAAACTTGCACGTGCAAACGCAAAGGTGAATTATGACTTCTGTTTTGACATGCCTGTGTTATAATAAAAAAAATTGAAACCTGCAGGGGCGGACTTATATGTCCGCCCGCAGCCAAAATGGCATAAGGAGAAAACATGGGCGTAATGAGCGACAAGTGGATAATAAACAGGGCAAAAAAAGGAATGATCGAACCTTTTGAATCCAGCCAGGTGGGCAAGGGGGTCATTTCTTTCGGCGTATCATCCTATGGATATGATATGAGGATTGCGGATGAATTTAAGATTTTTAATCCAACCGCGTCCAAATTCGCGGATCCCAAGGATTTCAACGACAGCCATTTTACGGAATTTAAGGGCGAAGTATGCGTCATACCCCCGAATTCATACGTGCTGGCCAGGAGCGTGGAATATTTCCGCATACCGCGCGACATACTGACCATCACCTTTGGAAAATCCACCTACGCAAGGAGCGGGGTCATCGTCAACGTGACTCCTTTCGAGCCTGAATGGGAGGGGTTCGTCACGATATCCATCGCCAACCTTACCGGCGTGCCGGCGAAACTATACGCTTTCGAGGGGATAGCCCAGGTGATATTTTTAAAGGCCGAGCAGGGATGCAAAACATCATACGCGGATAAAAAGGGAAAATACCAGGCGCAAAAAAATATCACCGCCGCAAAGATCAGCAGGTAGGCCGGAAATGGGCCTGCTCGGAATTCACGGTTCCATAAGCGGCGGGTTGTATAACGCCATAAACGAGGCGGACGCCCTCGGATGCTCCGCGCTTCAGATATTCACCGCAAACCAGCGTATGTGGACGGTAAAAACCCCGTCGGAAGAGGACGCGGCCCAGTTCAGGGCCGTGTGGAAAAAGTCCGGGATAAAAAAAATAGTCTCGCATAATTCCTACCTTGTGAACCTTGCCAGCTTCAACCCGGAGCTCCTCGAAAAATCCCGCGCAGCTTTTATTGCGGAGCTCGAGAGGGTGGCGGCGCTGGGCCTTGACGCGCTCATACTCCACCCGGGGAGCTTTACCGGCGGCGACTTCGATGGCGGGGTCGCGCACATAACTGAATCCATTAATATGGCCTTCTCGAAGGTAAAGGGTTTTTCATCGAAAGTCCTGCTCGAGACCACGGCAGGCTCCGGCAGTTCCATCGGCGGGAAGTTCCAGGACCTCGCTCTTATCATAAAAAACATAAAACAGGTGGAAAAGATCGGCGTCTGCTTCGACACCGCGCACGTATTCGAGGCCGGTTACGACACCAAAGGCGATTATAAAGGGGTATTCGGGGAATTCGACAGGGTCATAGGGGTTGAAAAAATCGGCTGCTTCCACGTCAATGACTCAAAGACGGAATTCGAAAGCAAGGCCGACAGGCACTGGCATATCGGCAAGGGCTTTATAGGCGTGGATTTTTTTGAAAAACTCGTGAACGACAAAAGGTTCAAGAACACCCCCATGATACTTGAAACTCCGAAAGAGGGCGGCATGGACCCGGTAAACATCAAGCTGCTCAAAAAACTGGCCGGCTGATATTTTTAAGGAGGCGCAATAAAATGGAGTGCAAAAATATCAAGGACAACCTTTCGCGCTGCAACTGCACGTACGCCGGATGCCCAAGAAAAGGCAAATGCTGCGAGTGCGTGCAGTACCACAGGGTCTCGGGAGAGCTGCCCGCGTGCTATTTCAGCGGCTCGGCGGAGAGAAGCTACGACAGGTCCGTGGAAAATTATATAAAAAATAACGGATAAGGCCGGGGAAAAATCTTGAAGGAATTTCACAAGGGCGATCTGACGAAACACATAATAGACCTTTCATGGCCAATGCTCCTGGGCAACATACTGCTCAACGGCGCGGCGGCATTCGAGCTTTTCATGCTCGGCAAAATCGGCGTCGAGACCCTGGCCGCATATTCCATTGCCATGTCGTCGGTGTGGGCGCTTTTTAATTCCGTCCATGGCGGCCTCATTAACGCGGCAATGGCCGTGGTTTCGCGCAAATACGGGGCAAAACGGCACGGGGAAATAAACGCGGCGCTTCCCGGCATGCTTTTTACCGGCGTCGTCTTCTTTTCCGTTTTTGCCCTGGTATGCTACGCAATAATGGTGCCTGCGTTCGTGTTTTTCGGGGCAAAGGGTGCGGTCTTAAAACAGGTCACCGGCTACATGTCAATCTCGCTTTTGCTCAGCTTCATTATGCCGTTTTATTCCCAGCTGCTGGGCGTCTCCCGCGGCATGGGGGATTCGATGACCCCCCTCAAAATAATCTGCGTACTTGTGCCGCTAAACATCCTGCTCAACGCAATTTTCATAGGGCCGATGGGCCTTGGCATAATGGGTGCGGCCTATTCCGCGGTCGCAACCTATGTGGTCGGCGCCGCGTTATATACCGTGGTCTTTATCCGCGGCATAGGCGGGATAAAATTACGGCCGGGTCCGGTAAAGAACGGCCTCTTTTTCACCTACGCATGGCTTTCGGTGAAGTCCATCCTGCAGAACTTCACAAACGACGCGGGGTCGATGATAATGCTCAGGATAATTTCACCGTTCGGCAACACATTTATAGCGGCTTACGGCATAGTTTCCAGGCTCATCAATTTCCTGATGATGGCGGGCTGGCCCATTTGCAATTCGGGCGGTGTGATAGTCGGCCATAACCTGGGGGCCGGCATCAGGAAAAGGGCGGTGGAAACTATACTGGCCAGCACAAAGGTCTTTTTATGGATAACGGTCCCAACGGCCGCGCTCTTTTTTTTCTGGGCGGCCCCGGTAATGGGGGCCTTTTCATCGGACGCCGCAGTCATAGAATTCGGGAGGCAGTTCCTCATGATAATCGCGCCTGCGCTGCTGTTCATGGCGCTCGGCCAGGCGTGCCAGAGCGGATTTTCAGGCGCCGGGTTTATCGGGACGCCGACCCTCGTTAACATCCTGGCTTTCATTATTATAAGGCCTCTGCTCTCGGTGGCGCTGGACAGGCTGCCGTCAGCCGGTTCTTCGGGGGTTTTCTGGGCCATGAGCGTTTCTTTCGTCTTTTACGGCATCGTTTACTGGTTAATATATAAGAACGAAAGATGGGCCAACAAGGAGATATAAAAATGGCGGAATTTCCAAGGGAGCTTGAAAAGGGGGACATAATACAACACCTCCTTTACCTGAGCGTCCCCCTGCTTATCGTCAACCTGATGCAGAACTTTTTTTCAGTGTTCGACATGTTCCTGCTGGGAAAGTTGGGGGTTCATGCGCAGTCTGCCATCTCCATAATCGGCTTCATCCTTTCGACCTTCTGGTCCATGCAGGGAGGGCTCGGCGCCGGCGCCTCGGCCATCGCCTCTCGCTGCTGCGGGAAAAAAGATTACGGCCAGCTGAAAAAGACAATGGTCAACACTCTCTTTGCGGCATACGCGCTAACACTCATATACGTCATAACCGCCTTCATATTCCGCGACAACCTGCTGACATATTTCGGGGCCAGGGGCGAGACGCTGGAGCTGTCGAAATACATCTATTCCACATGCCTTATTTCCGTGCTTAACGACAGCGGGCTCTGGATATTCTTCGCGGTGCTAAGGGCGGCAGGCCAGATCAGGCGCCATTTTTATCTGCTGGTGGTTTCGATTATCCTTAATACCGTGCTCGAGCCTGTGCTTATATTCGGATGGCTGGGTTTCCCGAAGCTCGGGCTCATGGGCGCGCCCATGGCAAGGTTCATCTCATATTTCACAACCACGTTCGTCATGGTGTTCATCCTTACCAACACCAGCGGCGTGCTGCGCATCGACTGGAAGAAAATCGAGCTGGACTGGAAGTTCCTCGTGGACTACATAAAGATATCGGTGCCTGCGATGATGCAGGGGCTGCTCTCAAATTTCGCCTCGCTGGTCATGCTGAAAATTGCCGCGCCCGCAGGCGACGCGCTTTTGGCAACGCTCGGCATATGCAGCAGGCTCGATGTCTTCGTTATGATGATAGGCTGGGCCATAGGCGGGTCGACCTCGGTCATGGTCGGGCACAACCTCGGGGCCGGCAACGTCAAAAGGGCGGAAGATTCGGTTATTACCAGCCTGAAGATCTACACGGGATTTACCCTGGCCTGTTTTCTCATATACTTTAATTTTTCGGACTGGGTGATAAGGATATTCAACAACGACCCTGCCGTGGTGAGCTATGGCATCTCATACCTGAAAATAGTGCCGTTCTTTTACCTTTTTATGGGCGTCGGCATCATAACGGCAAATACCTTCAACGGCGCGGGCGAGACAAAAACCCCCATGATCATCAATTTATTGGCGTTCTTCGCCCTGCAGATACCGGCTGCGATATTCCTATCGAGGATACCGGCGATCGCGGAAAAGGGGATATTCATAGCCATCGCCTCTGTCTTTTTCTTCCAGGGGATAGCGGGATGGATCATGTATAAAAAGGGCGGCTGGAAGAAATAACGGTTGTTTAAAGTCGTTGTTGTCCACATGGACGTATGAGCCTTTTTCCGGCAGCTGCGGCTAAATTTAAAAGATGGCCGCAGGGCTCTCCAAAAGTCTCATCCATCCATGTTAGTTCTACCAGTTTTGTTATTGAATATATGGGGTGATTTATGGAATTTAACTGGGTCAAATCCATTCTAACAAACAGCGCGTTTTATGCGGGTTTTATGGTTTGTTTTTATATTGTTTTTAACAGGTTCAAGTCGAAGACCGAGGTCACGGCCAACAGCTACGCTTTCATATATTCGCTGCTTGTCAATATCATCACGCTCGGGATTGTGATGACCCTTTCCAACCCGAACCTTAACGAGAACACATGGTCGTTCGTCCTTTTTTCCGCGCCTGCAGTGCTCGGCGTCCCAATGACACTCTTCGGCGTGTCGCTCGTCCCCGTAGTATTGATGTGCCTGATACCCCTGGTCCTTGTTTTCCACGCGGCAAGGATGGATGTTTACATAGGGGCCATAGGCGTGGCATTTGCCGCGACCCTGCTTGCCGCCGGGTGGTTCCAGTATTATGTGGTGGGGTGGACGGTTTCGCACGGGTTCGGAGCACTGAAGGCAAAAATAAGGAAAAAAGCAGCGGTAATAATTTTATCCCTTATGATACTGATAATAGTTACGCTTATCGGCATCTTTTCCTGGTCCAGGATGCACGACATGCTCGACGCAACTTACCTTGAAAAGAGGCAGGAGATGAAATACTGGTAAGGCCATGAACGCGATTTCATTAATCCCTTGAAAAATCCCGTCCAAGTGATAAAATTATCCGTTGGCAATTCCAAATGCGGAGGGGTCCCTTATGGCAAAGAAACAATCCATCGTTAAAACCGTCATTTCCTGTCTTGTCCTGGCTCTTGTGCTCGTCGTCATCCCGGCTGTCATCATCATTTTCGCACAGCCCAAGTACGGCGTCTTCGACGGGATGGCCGCTTTCCTTTTGAACAACAACCTCTGGGTATTCATCGCGGTCTTCGCCATGACAATGACGGCGCGCGTATTCATAAAAAAGCAAAAGACGGAGCTGTTAAAGGGCGCGGCTGTTTATGCCGCCGCATGGATAGCCGGGGCCGTCCTGAACAAAATGCTCATACCGGTGATCCACATGCACGCCATTGCGTGGTTGTACCTTATATATGTCCTTATGTACTTTTCTTATTATTATTTCGAGGAACTGCCGCCGTTTTTCATCAGGGTGAGGGATTTTTTTGTAAAAGTCGGCAAGGTGGCGGGCGTGATACTGACCTGGGTATGGCTGGCGGTGGTTGTGCTGGCAGTTCCGTTCATTATATTGTCTGTTGCAAAAGAAAACGAGGGTTTCAGCGACTTTTTCAGCCGGGACATCGCCGGGCTGGCCTTAATATTCTTCGCGGTGCAGGCGCTGTGGCGCAGGTTCGTTAAGGGGAAAAAATTCGACGCCCTTTTGAGCGCGGGGATATTCATAGTTACGGGCGGCGTCCTGACGCTTTTAAGCCTCCTTATATCGAAGATTAGCTGGGTCGACGGCAGAATATATAATTATTTTGCGATGCTTATAGCCGCATATGCGGCTTCATACGAAACCGTTGTGCTCGGCCTGT
This sequence comes from uncultured Spirochaetia bacterium, assembly GCA_964443355.1. GTDB lineage: Bacteria > Oederibacteriota > PGYV01 > PGYV01 > Palsa-1178 > Bog-1181. The sequence continues at coordinate 5,124 of CAYUDX010000033.1, read as the reverse complement.
TTGTAAAAACAGGCGGAATGCTGAAAAAATGGGCCGGAGAATTCATAAAAAATACGGGGAAGGGCGCGGCTGAATATTTCGGGAAACTGGCTAAAAAATCGGCGAAGAATATTTCTGAAATAAAAGCAAAAAGGATAAAAGCCGCCGCGATCCTGGGGATTATCATTGTCTCTGTCATACTTTTCAATCTTGTGACCTATATTTACGACAACTCGTTCGTTCACGTGCTTTCGCTTTCACCGAAAGGCGAGGTGGGGCAAAACGTGCTGATAACCGCGGAATTCTCGAAGTCGGTCGAGCTCAAAGACAAGGATATAAGCCGCCTTAAATGTTTTGTCATAAAACCCGATATAAAGGGGCATTACAGCTTTGAGAACGGCAAGACCGTGATGTTCACGCCAGACGAGCCGCTGAAGCCCTCGACTTCATATGAAGTCTCAATGGCCCCCGAGGCATATTTTAAGGCTCCCGGCAAACAGGTGACCGGATCGCCTTCGACGACATTTAACACGCCGTTCATGAGGATAGTGGATTCAAGGTTTTTCGCGAACAAGGACATCATGAAGAACGAGGAAAAGGAAGTTGTCGGCGAGGTGAATTTCAATTATCCCGTTGACATAAGCGAGCTGAAAAAAGCCGTCGAGGCAAAAAAGATAACCATGCCCGGGTGCAACCAGCTCTCGAAAAAAGAGGAGCCAATGGACTTTTCCATAGAACAGTCCGAGACTCCCACGCGCTTCTACATAAAAGTGCCCGGCATCTCCAGGAGTTACGACTGCCAGGAGATAAGGGTGAAGATAAAAGCCGGCGTAAAGTGCCCGGAATGCACGCAGGGCATGGAAAAGGATTTTGAGGACGGCGTGCGCATCGAGCAGAAGGTCCTGCTTTCCGTGGAAAGCGTCGCCCCGTGGCACACCGAAGGGGAGACAATGCTGGCGGTGAGGTTCAACATGCCCGTCTCGGACGAGCAGGTAAAAAAATACGTTACGGTCATAAGGCGCGCGACGACGGACAAACCCATGGAGGCCGTGCCTTTCACGGTCAAGACAGAGTACTGTTACGCGGTGCTTACGGCGGATTTCGAGCCCAACCTTACATACGACGTCACCATAGCAAAAGGTATAAGCGCGAAAACCGGCGAGCCAATGAAGGAAGACCACAGCGTTCCGGTAACAATAGAGGACCTGCCGTCTTCGCTTGATTACGCGGAAGAGGGCGAGATAATGTCGCCCGGCGGGGAAATGAATGTCGCCCTGCGCGTCATGAATCTGGACAAGATACACGTAAGGCTTTACAAGATATTCAAGAACAACCTGGTTTATTACCTGAAAAACAACAACGCCCAGGAGTTCGGCCAGCAGATATTCGACGGCGACCACGACATAACCGGCGGAAACATAAACCAGGAGATAACCGAATACATCAATTTCAACAAGTTCTCAAAGGAGCCATACAAGGGCATATTTGTGGCGGAGATATCCGACCTGAAGAACTATTACGACAGCAAGAGGAAACTGGTGCGCTGTACCGACCTCGGGCTTATCGCCAAGACCTCAGGCAAGGACCTCATAGTGAGGGCCGTCTCGGTGAGCACGCTTGCTCCGGACGCGGATATAACCGTAAAGCTCGTTTCCCAGACGAACCAGGTCATAAAGGAACAAAAGACCGACGCCGCCGGAAAGACCGTGTTCAAAAACTGGCGCGAGAACATCTACAATTTTCAGCCATTCATAGTTCTGGCCGAGTCGGGAGACGACTTTTCATACCTTAAATTCGACGGAAGCGAGATGAACAACTACACCTTTGACACAAGCGGCGAGCCGACCCTTTCCGAGGGGATGAAGGCGTTCTTGACATCGGACCGCGGATTGTACAGGCCGGGGGAAAAGGCCAACCTTACGGCCGTAATAAGGAACAACGACATGACCATGCCGCCCGAAATAACAATCGAGAACCGCATTACCGGGCCCCAGGGAGAGGTTATCCAGTCCGACAAGAAAACCATTAATAAGGAAGGCATGGCCGTTTTCACCCTGAATTCCTCCATGTCGTCGCCAACCGGGGAATACAAATCCGAAATATGGGTGAACGACAACAGGATGATAGGCAGCACCACTTTTAAGATCGAAGAATTCATACCCGACAAGCTCACGGTCGACATAAAGACGCAGGAGCCGGAAGTCGCGCCGGGGAGCCCTCTGCTCTTCACTGTAAAATCCAACCAGATGTTCGGGCCGCCGGCCGCGGGAAACAAGGCCGAGACAGAGGTAAAATTCATTGATTACACCTTCCAGTCCAAAAAATTCAAGGATTACACTTTCAGGGACCCGCAGAAATCTTTTGCGGAAAAATACGAGAGGCTGGGGCTTGTAAACCTTGACGCGGTCGGCGAATACCAGTACAGCGTGAACGTGCCATCCGGCGCAAAGCCGCCTTCGGCGCTCGAGGCCGAAATATACACAGAGGTCTACGACGACGGCGGAAGACCCGTGGGCTCTTATAAAACGGTGCCGGTCCACCTTTACAAATATTACCTGGGGGCGAAACTAAGGGACGAGCGCAAATCCTTCAAGCGCGGCGACAAAATCGACGTCGATATAGCCGCCGTGAACTCAAAGGACGAGGTTCAGAACGTAAAGAACATCGAGGTCATAGTAAAGAGAAAGGTTTGGTATTCGATATTCAGGACGACAAGGTGGAACAAGGAACAGTACGACTCCTCGTCGTATGAGGAGGCGGTGCTTTACAAGACAATAGACATCGGCGGCCAGGCGTCCGTATCTTTCACCGCGGACGTCGAGGGCGAGTATTCCATATACGTCGGCAGCGAGGAAAAAATGCGCACCGGGCTCACCGTAAGCGTTTCGGGGCCGGGCTTTACCACCTACGACATGTCGAACGCGGACAAGATAACCATAAAGATGGACAAGGACAAATATTCCGCGGGCGACTTTGCAACGGCCACGATAAACGCCCCCTTCGACGGGATGGCTTACGTGTCGCTGGACCGCGACAGGGTGTACTTTGAAAGATACGTGGCCATAATAAACGGCAGCGCGACATTCAGCGTGCCCATCCAGGCCGAGTACCTGCCAAACGTGTACCTGACGGTCGTTGCCTTCAGGAAACCCTCGGAAAAATATCTGTCGTTGCCATTCACGGCGTACGGGATACAGAACATTAATATAGACAAGTCCATAAGGAACCTGAAACCGAAAGCGGCGTGCAAGGACGAGGTCATGTCCACCGAGGGAATAAACGTCTCCGTCACAGGCATGCCGGCGGGAACGGCCGCCGTGCTTGCCGCGGTCGATGAGGGAATACTTCAGATAATACGCTTCGAGACCCCGGACCCTCTTTCTTTCTTTTACATGAAAAAGGCGCTCCAGACGACGACATACACCATATTCAACAAACTTTTGACCGACATAAAGGCGCAGAAACTTGCCATAGGCGGAGACATGGAAAACGGGCCCATGCAGAGGCATCTGAACCCGATACAGGCAAGGAACGAGTCTTATGCGAAATTCTCCGGCATAGTCTTCGCGGACGAGGCCGGCAACATCAATTACAAATTCGACACCAACAAGTTCAACGGCAAGGTCAGGGTGATGGTGTTCACCGTAAAAGGCGACAGGTTCGGCTCGGACAGCAAACGCGTCAATGTGGTCGACCCGATAGTCATCACGCCGACAATGCCGAGGTTCCTGGCGCCCGGCGACGAGTTCTTCATGCCTGTAAGGGTGTACAACAATACCACCATCACTTCCGCCTTCAGCGTTAAGATAAACGTGGACGGGCCGGTGGAATTCGAGAAATCGGTCCAGACAGCCGACGAGATAAAGAGCAAGGGCGAGAAGATACTTACTTTCCGCGGAAAGGCGTCATCCGACGCCGGGCTGGCGAAATTCGAGATAACGGCCGCAGGCTCGGGACAGGCAATGACCGTAAAACGAGAGCTCGCGGTCCGGCCCGCTGCGCACCTTGAGACGAGGGTGATAAAAGGGTCGCTCGAGCCGGGCAAGGAACTGAAATTCAGCGTGCCTTCCACATACATAACACAGGGCAAAAGGGCAAGGGTGGTTCTCTCCTACAGCAGGGCCGCCGAATACGCCGGGGCCTTCGATTACCTGATACATTATCCGTACGGATGCATAGAGCAGACCACATCCTCGGGCTTCCCGCTGTTGTTCTACAGGGACCTGGGAATAACAAAAATGCTCATGGAGAACCAGGGTATAAACACGGAGAATTACATAAACGACACCATAAAGAGGCTCAGGAGCTTTGTCCTGCCGGGCAACAGGGTGACTTTCTGGCCGGGCGGCTCCTACGACGCCTCGGACTGGACAAAACTTTACACCGCGCATTTCCTTATCGAGGCCAAGCTCAAGGGTTATTTTGTGCCGGACGACCTTTACAATTCGGTGCTTATAGCAGCGGGGCTTACAACGGCGGCCGGAGGCCAGCCAGTAGTGTCTGCCAACGCCTATAACACCAATTCCGGGGATAACAACGGCGAGGACGCGCAGAACACCGATTCGGATGAAGGCGAAGGAGGAGGCGGCACCGACATTGACCTGGGAGGCGAGCCGACGCCGTCGGCCACGAACGTGCCCAGGCTCGACCGCCGCAGCCTGAACAGGAACGCATACAGCTTTGAGACCAACATTTACAAACTGTATTTGAAGACGCTTCTGAACACACCGGACAACAACACGATGAAATATTACGAGGACCTTTATTCGCTTTATGTGAAGAAGAACCTGAACAGGGAAAAAGCCCTGAAGGACCTGGGGTATACCATCGATAAAATAAAGGAAATGCAGGATTCGCTTGAAAAGGATTACATGCTAAAGGCGAACCTTGTGCAGAAGACCGCGGCTGATTTTGCGGCGAACCTGTCGGAGACCGACAGGTTCCTGCTATCGATGAGCTATTCACAGCGCAACAACGCCGAGGCCGCCCGCATGGTGGTCTTCGACGATTTCAAGTCAAAATACATGGTAAGGGAGCTCAACGGATTTTTCAACTCGTACGCGAGGAATCTGGGCATGTACCTGGCCGCGCTGTTCAAAGTCAGCGAAGGATAGAGTTTAGTCAGGTTTTATGACATGATGGTTT
>CAYUDX010000032.1:0-20783 GCA_964443355.1 uncultured Spirochaetia bacterium | reverse complement strand
GAGCAGCAGATTTCTAATCTGTTGGTCAGGGGTTCGATTCCCTTCGGGCGTACCAAAAATAATTTTTAATGTGTGTATTTATAATGTTCGCAATTATTAAAGTGCGCCCGTAGCTCAGTGGATTAGAGCGTCTGACTACGAATCAGCAGGCCGCAGGTTCGAGTCCTGCCGGGCGCACCAATCAAATCAAAATATAAAATAAAATTCAAGAAAATCACTTTGCACAGGACTCGAAGCGAGTCGGGCGCCGAGCGATTAGCGAGGATGAGCCGCCATGGATGGCGGCGTAAGCCCGACGAGGGGAGGCTACGCAGCAAAATTCAGGAGAATTTTGCGTAGTGGCCGAGTCCTGCCGGGCGCACCAGACAAAGAAATGCTCCGCATTTCTTTGGGACAGGTGACAGGAGAAAGTAGATAGGAGAAATCCGGTTATCCAACGGCTTCATGCGTCTTTCTGTTGCACGCCCGCTTTTATCATTTTACCGTATGAGGTGATCCCGTCGCAGTAATTACACGAGGATATGTACCGGACGTTATAAAGTTCCTTGATCCTTTTTTTCAGCTCCTGTTTTGACACGGCAGAAGGCTTCACATATTCCTTTTCATTCCCGGGTATTACTCCGAGATACATTCCATTGGACGAGCGGGGGCACACGTGGAACTCGCCGTTAAGATAACTCTTGCATTCGCTCGCTATGCAGGATGAAAATAATTTTTTAAGCTCCTGTTCGCTCCTTCCCCTGAAATGGACATCGCCGGTATCGCACCATTCAAGGTTTTTTTCCGATTCAAAAGCTATCTTCTCCCGGGTAAAAATGTCTGTGAGTTCCTTGAATTTCCTGCTGTTCCCGCCGTAATTGCTTATTTGCACCACAACTTTGGGGTTCTTCAGCGATTCAAGCGCTTCTGTGGAAGGTATTATTGTGGCATTTGTAAAAACCTGGATTTGTTTTATCTTCGGCGAAACCGACGCTTTTGCGACAAGTTTCCCGAATTGCGGGTGAAGGAACGTCTCTCCTCCGATAAATTTAAACACATACACGGCCGACACCTTGTCCAGGATGTCGTCCATGTCTTTTTCAAGGGCTGATTCCTCGAAATTTTTCGGGGCCTTATAATACTGCATCAGGTGGGCGCAATCCTTGCACCTGAGCGAACATTTGGTCGTAAGCACGATTTCAAATGCAGGTATTTCAAGCCTGTCCAGCAGCATGAGCCTTAACGCCTCAAAAACAACAATCGGCGATAAAAGCAATTTAATGAACCATCTTAAATTTTTGTCCCGTATCTTGTTCAATCCCCCGAAGCCGTACCACATTCCCTTAATGCATGCCTTCACATAATTTGTCACAAACCCACCGTCCATGTGTGTATTTAATCATTGGAAAATCATAGCATTTTTCTTTTTTATATTCAATGCCATCCGAAAATCAGGGCCGGATCCCTTTATTTTTTCTCCGCGTATACCATCACATCCTGGAATTTTCTCTCAAAATACGGCGGATTGTTCGGCGCGAATATCTGGAATTTGAATTTATTTTTTGTGAATATCCCCAGTATGCCCGAAAGTATCCCGGGGGAGCCTTCCATATTATGGTGCACTTCCATGGCAATCCTCGAAATGCGTTTCAAGGCCCCTTTCTTCACCAGTTCCTTCATGACCGCCCCTTCGGCCCCCTCAATGTCCATCTTGATCATGTCAATATTGCTCTTTATTAATGATGATGCGAGTATTGTCTTCACCCGGTTAAAAGAACGTTCCCCTCCCCTGGCGGCCGACATCGACATTTGCAGGGACCCTGTTTTCAATGCGTCATAATAGAATTTGACCGTGGTGAGCCGGTCATATACCGCGTTATTGAGCAATGTGATCCCTGTCAAACCGTTTGCCTCGACGTTCTTTTTCAGCATGGCAAAAGTGGCGGGATCCGCCTCGACCGCGGAAATCAGCGCCCCCGGGTAAAGCCATTTGAAATATATGACCGACATCCCTATGTTGCTCCCAAAATCTATTATGCGGGGCGAATTGCCGGAGGATTCAAAATAGTATTCCATTCCTATGAATATTTCCTCAAAGAGCCCGATGAAATCCCTGTAATTGAAAAAATACACCTTCCTTCCGAAAACATTTTCCGCGGTTATGTCGAGCCTCATGAGCCTGCATAAAAGATTGTATTTTAAGGCGTACGCGGAATACACAAGGAAGAAATTGAGCGCTTCAAGCCCCCTGTAATTCTTGAATATCCTTTTTAAGTTAAAAAAATAAACCCTTATTGCGTACATTTTGCCTCCGGTCTTGTAACGGGATTATTGCCAGTATTATCCTTTTGTTGCTTTTACGGGCGCAAAATTCTTAAGCATATTAATGTCATACTCGTCAAAATGTTTAAGAACAAAAACCGCAATGGATAAGTACAGCAGCGAGAATACCGCGGTCCTGGCAAAAAACAACGGCCACCCTTTTATCGGCAGCATGCCGAAGGGGATAAAATATACCGCCGCCCAGCCGATAACCGCCGCTATAAGCGGTTTTGCCAGCACGTGGATGAAATTAATGCCCTTTCCGATATGACCCACATACAGCGCGTACATGGCCACGCCCGACGCGGCAATGCAGATGGAGGAGGCTATCAGCATGCCGTTTAACCCGTAAATTTTTGTCAATATGACGCCAAGCACGAGTGTCGCTCCGCCGGTCGCCGCGGAAACAATGACCGTCCCCCTTATCTTTTCCATGCCGTTGAGGATATTCATGGCCGGATAACCCAGGACGCCGAACGTATACGAGACCGCAAGCACTGCCATTACCCTGTATGTATCCTCGAAACCGCGCCCAAGCCAGAGCAGCGTAAAATCCCTGCCGAAAGCCACGATGCCGAAAACCAGCAGCACTGCCACAAAAAGCATGTATTTATTGACACGTTCGAACATCGCGTTTATTTTTTCATTAAGATTCTTAGACCTTAGCTCGGCGGTCGCCGGCAAAAGCGACGAAAGCCCCATAATATCCGGAACGGATGAAATATATTTCGCTATAGACGAGCCTATCTGATAAAGTCCCGAAGCTGCCGGATTGATAAAATACGCTATGATCAGCCTGTCCGCGTTCCATAGCAAAAGGTTGGAGGCTTTTGCGGCCACGAATTTACCGCTCAATACCGCCATTTGCCTCAGCTTTTCCACGCTGAAGTACCTGAATTTAAGCGAAAGCGGCGGAAAGGCTTTTTTTGCGAATACAAGTAGCACGGCCGCTTCAAGGATGAGAGCGGCCATTTGTGCAATGACCAATCCCCTGATCCCGTATCCCCTGACTATCGCGAATATCATCGCCGCCGTCCTTATATAAGCGGTTATAATGTGAGCGGTATTTGTTATATAAATGACATTATACGCTATAAGCAGGTACTGAAAACCCGTCAGCAGGAAGTAGGCAAAATAGGCGCAAATCGAAAAAGTTACCACAAATACAGTGTCATTTAAAGCCCCGGGAGTAACTTTAAAAAACAGCCCTATTATGCCGCCCCGAAGAAGAAAATAGAGCGCGAGGCATATGCCCGCGCTGGCTAAGAAATAAAAGAACATAGTATTAATTATCATGTTAACGTCATCCGGGGATTTTTTAGGGTCATATTTGGGTATCATGACCGATACCACCACGGATGCCTGCATCCCGGCTATCAGTTCCACGAATACCAGCATGGTCGCCACAAGCGCCCACACGCCGTAAATTTCCTTGCCGCAGCGGTGTATTATCATGGGGGTTATTATGAACGTGAGCGGAAATGTGGCGATAAAAAATATGATATTGGTGATCGTGTTCTTTTTGAGCCTTTGCTTCAGGGGTTCGTCCACCAGGGACCAGTCTGTCCCGCTTTTTACGCCGTTATTTTCCATCAAAGGGTTCCCTTAAGGGCGCCGCACAACAGCCAGAGGGCCGTCTGCGCCGCGCGCGACCTCACCCCTTCCCTTGAACCGGGTAAAATAAATTTATGCGCCCGGGCCGCGCCTCCCTTGATATCAACGGCTATGAACACAAGCCCCACGGGTTTTTCGGCTGTGCCTCCGTCCGGGCCCGCTATCCCGGTTATGGCGACCCCGCAGTCGGTTTTGAACAAACCCCTGGCGGATGCCGCCATGGCAATGGCGCATTCGGGGCTTACGGCGCCGAATTTTTCAATTATGGCCCTTTCAACCCCGAGCGCTTTTATTTTAACGTCGTTATGATATGAAACCATGCCGCCCAAAAAATACGCCGAGCTGCCCGGCGCGTTGGTGAGCCTGTGGCTGAGAAGTCCGGCCGTGCAAGATTCCGCGGTCGATACGGTCAGTCCCAGTTTTTTCAGCAGTTCTCCCGCCTTTTGCTCCAGGGTCTCGTCGTCCCTGCCGTATATGTTGTCAGGAAGCCTTTCAAATACCTTCTTTTCAAGTTCATCTATTAATTTCCCTGCTGAGTCAACATCGCCTGCTTTCGCAGTCAGCCTTATCTCAACTTCCGTCAAATGTGCATAGACCCCAATTGTGGGATTGCTTGATTCCCGGAAAAGGTCGTTTATCCTGTCATCAACCAGTGATTCGCCCAGCCCAACAACCTTAAGCGATCTTGACTTTATGACCTCGTGAACACCGCCGAGTTTGCCCATTATGTAAGGAAGGATGGAATTCTCCATCATCGGGTACATTTCCATTGGGACGCCTGGCATGGCCGCGATTATCTTATTTCCGGACTCCGCAATAAACCCGGGCGCGGTGCCGTTGTTGTTCTCTATGATGACGGCGCCTTCGGGTATATAGGCCTGCTGCCTGTTATTTTCCGTCATTTTGATGCCGCGCGAGGAAAATCTCGCCGCAAGGGCCGAAAGCGTCCCCGGGTCGGCTATGAGTTGTCTTCCCGTGAATTCGGCCACTGCCTGCCTTGTAATGTCGTCTACGGTTGGCCCCAGCCCGCCGGTTATGATGACCAGGTCGACCCGCGAGCAGGCGATCCCGAGGGCCTCTTTTACCCTGCCGACGTTGTCGCCGACCGTGGTCTTATAATATAAGTTCACCCCCACCTCGGCAAGCTTTTTGCCGAGGTAAAGGGTATTTGTATCAAGTATCTGGCCGAGCAAAAGCTCGGTCCCGATGGTTAAAACTTCCGCGTTCATTTTAAGGATTCCCTTGCCTTGCCCAGTATGGGCTCTATGAGGGACGTAAATTCCATCGGTATGACGAATTTCGTGGATGCAGACGAGCCGAGCGATTTTAAGGCCTCGAAATACTGTATCAGCATGGTCTTTGAGTCTATCTTTCCGGCCGCGCCGAATATCTTCTCCAGTGCGTTCGAGTAACCCTCGGCCTTCAGTATCTGCGACTGGCGGTCTCCCTCGGCTTTCAATATCGCCGACTGTTTCTCGCCTTCCGCGACCGTTATGGAAGCGCTCTTCTTTCCCTCGGCCTCGGTGACAAGAGCCCTTCTTGTGCGCTCCGCCGACATCTGCTTGTTCATCGACTCCTGTATCTCCTTGGGCGGCGTTATTTCCCTTATCTCCACCGAGGTGACTTTCACTCCCCAGCGTTCCGTCACTTCGTCCATCTTCACCCTCAGGCGCAGGTTTATCTCTTCCCTTTTCGCCAGCACGTCGTCCAGGATGATGTCCCCGATTATGGACCTTAATGTGGTCGTGGCGATGCCCTGCGATGCCCCTGCGAAATTGTTGACCTGAACGACCGTCTTGATCGGCTCCGTCACTTTCCAGTAAATAAGAAAGTCAATGGAGATGGGCGCGTTATCTTTCGTGATGCATGTCTGCTGCGGGATCTCCAGGAACGATTCCCTTAGGTCCACCCACACCGGCCTGTCCACTACCGGAATAAGGATTACCAGTCCCGGCCCCTTTTCTCCGATGCATCTTCCAAGCCTGAAGACCACCAGCCTCTGGTACTCGGCCACTATCTTTACGAACGAAGGAAGAACTATTACAAGAACAACTACGACCGCGATCAGCACTCCTAATCCCATCTTAACCCTCCTTGTTTCTTGGTATTTTTTTTACCTTTATCTTCATCCCGTTTACTTCAAGCACTTCCACGATATCCCTTGCGGCTATTTCCTCGTCCGCCGCGGCCTGCCATTCCTCTCCGCCTATATTGGCGACGCCGCCGAGCCGGTTTATCGCCGTCACAGCCATGCCTTTGAGACCAAGTATGGACTGCACTCCGGAAATCGTCTTTTTCTTCATGGCTTTTACCACTGCAGCCACAATTATCACAAAAAACACGACCGTAATTATTACAACCGCCGCGATCAACATGTAATTCACCGCCCATTCCTCCCCCATTGCCCTGTTGGGGAATAATAACAACGACCCGATTGTAAGGGATATGATACCCCCCACGGTCAGGGCCCCGTGCGTCGGGTTTATGATGTCAAGGAAGAAAAGCACCGCAGCAATGGCGATGAGTATTACCCCGGTATGGTCTATGGGCAGGCTCCCGAACCCCAAAAACGCCAGCATGATGGCTATGGCCCCGGCAATGCCCGGAAAAAGAACCGTCCCTCCGTTGGCAAGCTCATATATCAGGCCGTATATCCCTATTATAAAAAGAACGTATACTATGTTCGGATCGGACAATAAATGGAGGAACTTGTACCTGGCGGACGGTTCTACCTTTCTTAATTCATATCCGGCCGTATTCAACGTCACTTCCCTGTCGTTCACTTTCACCTTCATTTTGTCCAGCTGTTTCATAAGGTTCTCGGGGTCTTTCGCTATTATGTCTATCACTTTCAGCTTGAAAGCCTCGATCTCCGATATGGAAACGTTTTTCAGCACCGCATCGGCGGCCCACTGCTGGTTCCTTCCCCTTAACCTGGCCCAGTCCCTGATGGTTGCCACCGCGTCGTTGGTGATCTTTTCGGAAGCGCTGTGCCCCTGATAATCGACGGGATGCGCCGTGCCTATGTTGGTGCCTTCCGCCATCGCGGCCACATGTGATGATATCAGTATGAATACCCCGGCCGATGCCGCCCTGGAGCCCCTTGGATATATGTAAGTTATGACCGGGACCTTGCTTGCGAATATCCTGTCGCATATTTTTCTCATTGATATGTCGAGCCCGCCCGGCGTCTGCATCACAATAAGGACGCCCGCGTCGTTTTCTTTCTCGGCCAGCGCTATGCCTTTTTCGAGATAATCCGCTATGGCCACGTCGATTATTCCCTCTATGTCAAGTTCCAGGAACACGGGATGCGAAGCGGGCGCCGCCTTGTTTTCTTCCAGGATGGGCGGAGGTGTCAGGGCCTGTGCCGCCCGTGCGGTCGCCGCCGGTGTCACCGCACCGTTTGAAACCGCGCCAAAGACAAAAACCGCGCATAAAGCAATGATAAACAGATATTTTTTATTCATAGTTTTCCACCTCAACCGAAGGGATTACATCAATTCTAATACAATAATTTGAAGAAATCAAGGCAATAGAGTTTATCTGACTTTTCCTAAATGCTTTTACCGGCCCAGTAATACCTGCCGCCATGGTCAAGGACGGTGAGTCCGAGCCCGGCAAGAATGGAAATGACCTCTTTTTTGTTGACGCCGTTCATTTCCACCTCAATGTCCGCGGGATGATCTTTCCCGTATCTGAGCCTGCGGTAAAGCATGACCAGCTGTTTCGGAACAAGTTTTTTTAAAAAAACACGCGCCCCCGGGTACTGCGCTTTTTCAGGGAGCTGGAATACCATGAGGCCTCCCTTTTTGACCACCCGGGCGAATTCCCTTATATAGTCAAGGGCGTACCGCGGCGCCATGTGCTGCAGCACCATGTCCGTAAAAACAAAATCGAATGCCCCGTCGCCGAATATAGACAGGTCGTTCTTTTCGTTGAGCAAAAAGAGGCATTTACCTCCGGTCTTATCATATGCCTTGGCCAGTTCCACCATCTTCGGCGAGATGTCCACTCCGGTGACGGAATCGAAATGGCGCGAAAGCGCCTGGCTTAACCTTCCCACGCCGCACCCGAAATCCAGGGCTTTTCCGCCGGGTATCCTGATGCCGCGCATGCGGCCGTATTCCAGCATGGCGTCTATCTGCGCCACTCCCGTTGAAAAAAATTCCGCCTCGTCCCATTTTCTTCCGCGCTTCTCCGGATCGGATGCGACGCCGTAGAGGGGATCCGTCCTGGCGAGCTTGTCCCAGTTTTGCTGCGTATCCTTTAATTCCATTATTTACAACTCCATTATCTTTTTAGCCGCCTCCGGGCTTCGTCCTATTTTTTCGCCAGGTTCCTTGAGCCGCGTTTCGTGAGAGGAGTGCCGTCCTTGCACAGCGGGCATTCCCCTTCGTCATAAGCCTTGACATCGAGTTTTGCCAGGGCAAATGTGTCCTTTATCCCGAAATCGGCCTTGCCGCCGCTGCGGTCGATGAATATCCCGACCCCGGCGATGTTGCATTTATAATTGGCCTTGAGCTCGTCAATAAGCTCCTGGACAGACCCGCCCGTGGTGACTATGTCCTCGACTATAAGGACGTTTTCCCCTTCTTTTATCTCAAAATTCCTGCGCAGCTTTAATTTTCCCTCTTCCCTCTCCATGAATACCGCGCGTGAGTTCAGATGGCGGGCCGTTTCATATGCGATTATTATGCCGCCTACCGCGGCCCCGAGGACCACGTCGATCTTCTTTTTCCTGAAATGCGCCGCAATTTCCCTGCAAAGCGTCTCGGTATATTTCGGCCTCTGCAGCACCATGAATTTTTCCAGATAAACGCTGGAATGTTTTCCCGACGTCAAAAGAAAGTGGCCGGCCAATAACGCGTTCGATTTCCTGAATATGTCCAGTACTTTTTCGCCGTTCATTCCTGGTACCCCTCTTTTATCATATTTAGTATCTTTTCCACCATTGCAAGCTTGTCCTCCGCCTCCAGGATCGGCCTTCCCACGACGATGTAATCGGCTCCGGCCGCTATGGCTTCCCTGGGGTTCATCGTCCTTTTCTGGTCGTGCTTTTTTGCGTTGTCCATCCTTATGCCGGGGGTCACGATGAGGAAATCCTTGCCGAATTCCTTCCTTACCATTTTTATTTCCTGGGGTGAGCATACTATGCCGTCTGCCCCTGCTTTTTTCGCCATCAACGCCAGCCTGAGAACCATTTCCTTTGCGGAAAGTTCCACGCCCAGTATTTTTTTCAGGTCCTTTGTCTCCATCGAGGTCAATACCGTCACCGCGAGCAGTTTCGGCGCCTCGAGCCGCATCTTGTCCGACGATGCGATCAGCCCTTCCTTCGCCCTTGCTATCATGTCGGGTCCGCCGGAGGCGTGAACGTTCATCATATTGACCCCGAATCTCGCCGCCTCATATGCGGCGTTATAGACCGTCTGCGGGATGTCGTAGAACTTTGCGTCATAGAACACTTTCAACCCCTTGCGTTTCAGGGTCATTACCATCCTGGGGCCGTCCTTGGTGATAAGCTGAAGCCCTATCTTATAATATTTTACGTAAGCCCCGAGTTTGTCGATAAGGCTGTAAGCCGCCGCCGCGTCGTCCAGGTCCACGCTCAATATCAATTTTTCCCTGAGGTCGTATGTCGACTTACCGCCGTTATTTTTTGTCATCTGTTTCTCCCTGTGTTTTATTTACAGCCGCAAGAGCCTTTTCCATGGCCTTTTCATCGACCGTCTTTCCGATCATGAACATCCAGGCGTATTCATATGCCCGGCCGTCAACCCCTTTTGCCTGCACGCTCGCTATATGGAGTCCGCTTTTCATGTTCTTCATGAATGTGTGGCTGAGCGTCTTTGTCGCGGGATCATACTCCGATGGAGGCAGGTCCGTGTCGCCTATCCTGAAATGGACCGTCGCGGTGTTGAGCATCGAATCGTCCTCGAGTTGTGCCGACAACTGCGGAGCCGCGCCGGATATTATAGCACCGTCGCCGGGTTTTACAAACTTAATTCCTATCACCTTTTTCTCCAGTATTTTCCTCAGCCGGCTGACGTTCGTGGTGTTATATATTATGGTGCGCCTTAACAGGAACCTGTCCGTCCCCGCCGTATTATAGGAAGGCACCACCGAAAACCCCGCCCTGAACCCTGCTTTTTTGACGAAAGCGTTGGTTTCAAAGGAATAGGCGCCGTAAGGATATGCCATCGTGTCAAGGGTCAGCCCCAGCATGTCCTCCATCGCCTTTTTCGATTCGACTATCTCGTGGTCCAAAAACGCCAGGTAATCATGATCGTTCCTGGATCCGCGCCTGGTGAGCGTCATATGAGAATAGGAATGCGAACCGACCCCAATGAGCCCGGATTTTTTCATTTCAAGTATCTGGGCCACGGTAAGTGACCCCTGCGCCGATGTTTCGTCCGTCCTGATAAATTCGCGGTATATAAAGATCGTGGCCGGAAATTTGTATTTTAAGAGAAGCGGGTATGCGCCTTTATAAACCCCCTCATATCCGTCGTCGATTGTGATCATGACGGATTTTTCAGGAAGCTCCTTTTTCCCGTCAATAAACTGCAAGTAATCGTCCATCGTGATCACGTGATAGCCGTTGTCCCTGATAAATTTAAGGTGCTCCTCGAACATGCCGGTCGAAATCTTATAGGTGTCGTTCTTGCCGAAGACGCTGTTTTTTACAAACTGGTGGTAGCAGAGCACATTTACCGGCTGCGCCTGTTTTATTTTTTCAGTGTCCGAGGCAAAAAGGTACGCCCCCGATAAAATAAGGGCGGCTGTCAGGGCCGAAATTTTTAGCGCGTTCATTTTAGTATTTCTCCTTGTTCCCTGTTAAGGTAATGTTTTTTCAGATACGAAGCGGCCGCGGCCGTGACGAGCCCCAGCGTAAATCCGGCGATCACATCCAGCGGATAATGCCCGCCGGTATAGACGCAAAAAAATCCCACAAGCGCGGTGAAGGCCGCAAGGCAGCCCCTGGCGCCGGGGAAATCGTCCCAGAGCATGGCGCATATCACCGTGGCCATGGCCGTGTGTGTCGAAGGAAAAGCAAAACCGTTTTTGTACATTTTTACCAGTAGCATGGCCCCGTCGACCGAGAGGTAAGGCCTGGGCCTTTTGAACGCGTGCTTTAACAGACCCGATATGATATTTACCGCGATGATCGACCACAGGGTAAAAGCTATGACGGCCTTTTTCTCCCGCCATGCCTTCCCTGCCAAAAAAAATATCCCCGTGAACACAAGGGCGGTCAAAAAAACGTCGTTGGCCGTCAGGCCCGCAATTCCGGCAAGAAACCCGTTATGCATCTTTATATTGACGAACCTGAACGTCTCCACATCCGCGGAAAGGATGAAATTTTTTATCCGGTCCATTTCCATTTTTTAAATGCTTACCGTACCCTGTAAAGGACGGAACTGCCGCTCGAATAGACCGCATCGCAGAAATTTCCGAACTTATCAATGGCGACCGGGCTGTAAGAGGCCCTTTCTATGGCCCCGACGTAAACATACCTGACGTTGTATTGCCTTAAGGAGGCAAGCGCCTCTTCACTGTTTAATGTGGAATAAATATTGTTGGCCACGCTGCTGCGTCCGGAAACGTCTTCCCTGCCGCTCTGCTGGGATACCTGGTAGCTCCATCCTATGAGCGTTGGCATGCCGGTAAATATCGATATCCTGGAAAGCCCGGAATACATCCTGTCACCCGGGGCCTCAAGAACCGGCTCGATGGATTTGAAATTGGAATTTATCCATTCGATGACGGCGTAGTCCTGGCCGTCAAAATCCGTGGGCGTAGCCATGCGCTGGCCTAAATTTGACATATAAACAGTGCCGTCCAGATGCGGCCCTTTGGAAGGGTTTAGGGAGCATATGGCGTCTTTTGCAATCGAACCGAATACCGGATAAAGGGCCATCGGCAGCAGCAGGAATGATATCGTGGAAACCGCGGCAAGCTTTCCTATCCTGCCTTTTAATATGAAAAAAGCCGCCGGGACCGCGATGACCATGGCTATATAAAATCCTTTGAACAGGCTCCTGCCGCTCTTGGCATCGGCCGCCATGAGCGCGAGGAACAGTGCAAGCAGGCCGAAAACTATCGCCGTGATGAAATAAGCGTCGTGTTTTTTCATGGCGAGGACCTTCTTGAAATTCCCCTCCATTTTAAAAAGAAGGTAAGGCACCCCGCAAGACAGCAGCGTCCACGCCACCATGTAAAACTTGAAGACGGTGTTCATCCTCCCGTCGGCTATGTAAAAAAGTTCGGCGCCCGCTATTATACCCAGGGATGTGAAAACAAGCAGCAGCGAAAATACCTCCTGCCTGTCTTTTGAGATAATGACGGAAAATACCGCGGTCGAAGCCATCGCGAAAATGAAGGCGAATGTCGGCTGGACAAAAAACAGGGCGCCAAATACGACCGCAAAAACCGCCGCTGCGCAAAACCGCGGAAACAGGGTTTTCGAAGACATTATTTTATCTATTGTATCGGCCGTGTGGTCCAGGAGCCTGTCAAAATTAAACTTCCTCATTTTAAGCTTCAGCATCCCGCTTTTTTCAATGAACGGCCCCGAAACCGAACTCCAGGTCATGAAAGTGTATCCGAGTATGACGAAGAAAAACAGGCTGAAATATTCCAGCATTGTGTAAAGGTCGGCCTGTTCCGGTTTTGTCACGAACCCGATGGCCGCGCGGTAAGGCGACTGGAAATGGATGTGAAAAGGAATAAAGGCCATGTACGCCGCGGCCGCAAGAAGCAGCGCCATTCCCGCAGCCTTGCCGGCCGAACCAAGAAGAAAGGCCCCACGCTGGGCGGTCCTTATTTTTTTTACGGCGCTTTTATTATCCCTGTACATCATGTATGACGAGGCAACGATGGCGGCCATAAGGAAAAGGATAAGCGGCGGAAAGTTCCATGTGTTTATCGCAAGCATGGAACCTATGACAACGGCTATGGCCGCGGCGCTTAAAATTACGCCTGCTCTGTCCTGTCCGAAGCTTTCAATTATGTCATAAGACTTGTTCTGGGCCGAGAAAAAGTTATATACCAGAGCTATGGCCAGCACCGTCACAGGTATCACTATATTGTGGGCGTGAAGGTCCCCGTAAAGATAGGAAAAGAAGGGCATCTCGGTTATCACCGGCGTCGGATATATCCTTGTCGGATCCCAGATGAACTGGAAAGAAAAAACGGAATTGATGATGTTCTGTATCCCGCCGGCGTTGACGATCTTGTCAAAAATGAAGGAAAGGGTGTGGAAATTCCCTGCGCACGCCAGCAAGAATCCTCCCAGCGCGGCGTACCTGTATTTCCCGGTCATTGAATAAACGAGGGAGAACGCCGCGGTAAAACAAAGGGCGAAAAGCAGCGACAGCGAAAGGTTGTAGGTCAGCTTCGGGGCATATCCGAGCAGTTTCGACGCGCTTGCCAGCATCAACTGGCCCCAGTAGTAGTAATTAAGGGTGTATCCGGACATCCACGGGTCGTGCGGCGGGAATTTCACGTCGTTGAAAATTGCCGAAAGATAGGCCATCCCCATGGGCTCGCCGCCGCCGTTGTAACCGTGCCCGGAAATATTGTGTATGTCCGGGCAGAAAAGTTTTATCGCCACAAAAACAAGGTAAGCGGCAAGGAATACCGACTCCGTGATTATTATATGGCGCCTGTTGTCCCTGGCGAACGCCAGGAATTTCCGCCTGTGCTTCCAGCAGAAATATGAGCTTAAAGCCGAGAGCAATATCACGAGGATAAAAAGGTTGGTCTGGTAAAATCTCCAGACATTGATAGACACAAAGGCCCAGTTTATCCAGGCAAAAAAGAAAAGCCCCGATACCTTGGCAAGGCCGTAGCCCTTGTCGCGGAGGTTCCCCAGCACCTTGAAATTGAAAGGCATGGCGATAAACGCCAGCAGCTGAATCAGGATATACCACATCGCTATGGATATCGCGGGCAGAACCGGCACCACGTGGTCCCTCGGCGCGCCGATGTTCCCGTTGCCAGCGTCTTTTCTTTCGCTCCTGGTAGCGCCCGGGGAGGCCTGCACGACTCCGCGGACGGCGTATTTCGCCATTGTGTCCGACTCGCCGTTAAGAAGGAGACCTTTGATCTCATCTTTGGTCATGTGTTTGTCGTTCCTGAAAATATAGACCCGCGGATGGTCGTAAAGCTGGAAAGACTCGTCCGCCTTATCGTCCTTTATGTCTATGCCAAGAAACGAAGGGTAAAAAACCCTGTCATAAACCTTCGAATACCCGAACGCACCGGGGTTATTTATCATCGTCGAATAGTAATAATAATTTATAGGATAACGCTGCGGGAGCCTCTGGTAGGTGCCGTAGGCCCTTTTATCCGCCATGACCACGTAGTCGGTCAGTGAAAGCATGTTTGAAAGCTCTTCAATCTTGTTCGGGGAATCCGGCTCCTGCAGGTTCCACTTAAGGTTGTCGAAATCGCCCGCGTTGTGGCCGTTGATCCCCACAGGCAGGTCGTCCCCCCACATTTCGTTGAGCACCCGCGTCCTGTGAGGATTTTTCCCGTCGGGAGATGCCTGTATGGGATTGATATTGTCGAACATCCACCTTGACGCGTCTATCCACGAATGGGGGTTTTTATATACGTTCATGAAGGCTATGCCGTAGAACATCGCACCCAGGAGCACGACCGCGGCGATCGCAGTCCCGATATTCCTGTTCTTTATAAAGGCTCCTATGTCAAAAAGGAATTTGGCCGTCAGTATTGCCAAAAACGGCGTGAACAGCAGCATGTACCTGTTGAATTTCGCGAAAGAGAGCCCGACCACCAGGAAATATGGTATTATTCCGGCCAGTATCACTGCTATGCCTTTCTCGGCTATTATTTTTTTCTTTGCACCCCTGATGAACATATAGATTCCGGCAAAGAACATGAAAATATCGAACGCAAGCGCGGTAAAGGCCGAGAGGCCGTAAGGTATGCCCATGGTGTAAAGCACCAGGTTCTTGACGTAAAACAAATAAGGCGTAGTGTTTATATACTGCCTGTTGTAAGGCACGTCCGCCTCGCCGGTCACCAGTATCCTTTTCTGCTCGTTCTGGTCCTGCGTAAATTTCTGGAAGTCAAGCAGGGCGTGAGGCATGCATATGAAAAATACCAGGAACGCGGCAAGCATGGCCCAGCCGAGATTTACCCAGGCATCCTTCCTGCCGTTGTCCGCGTTTTTTGTTTTGCCGGTTATTGAAAATAAATTAAAAAAATGGGCCGCAAGCGCCGCAAGCGCGAAAGGAATGGCGGCGCTCTTGGATGCCAGCGCCATGCCGTAAAACGCCCCGGCAAGTATATAGTCGGCCATTTTTCCCTTTTTATATATCCGCGCGGAAAAATAGACGAGGCCGGATACAAAAAACGTCACAAAGGTGTCCACGGTGAAGAAATGCGAGGAATGGATGTGAAGGACCGTAAAGGCCAGCAGCGCAGAGGCGAGCAGGGCTATGCCGGGTCCGAAAAGCAAAAGGCACGTGAAGAAGACAAAGACTATGGTGCCGGCGTCAAACAGCCCCGATATCGCCCTTGCACCTCCTATATAAGCGGCGTTCATGTCCATATTGCGTATCAGCCCGTCGTGGATCCTGTCCACAACGCCCTTGTACGTGGAGAGTATATATAAAGGAAGGGAACCGTACTGGAGTCCTATGGGTTTGTCGCCCCAGCCCTTGAGCTCGGGCACGGCGCTGGAAACAATCCAGCGCTCGTCGGGGTGGAACTGCCTTTCATTATACCAGTCCGGCTGGTAAAGGCGCATGAATATTGCGGCAAGCATTATTATTGAAAAAACAACATACACGGAATATTTTTTCGCGTTTTGCCTGAAATTGTCCCTGGATACCGCTTTCTTTTTCCCCATTTGATCTCCTTGTTATTTGACGCTTCTTATTTCTTCCCGCCCTTTTCGTACTGAAGTGTTTTTGTCGTGGCATTGACTATGGCGTCGGGACCGTAATACTGTATCGGCCCCGGGAAAAGGTAGCCGTCCTCTTCCGCAAGTTTTTCCCTCATGGACGCCCATGCCTTAAAAGGCCTGCCCTCAAGCTCAACAAGCGCCTTCTGGATCACAGGCTTGTCCTCGCCTTTCCTGCGCTCAATGTTCATCATCATGGTAAGAGGAACTCCTCCCGCGGTCCATAACGACGGCGCCTTGGTCAGCCCGCGCACGCTGGACATATACCCGGTCAGGCCGTTGCCTATAAGCAGCACGGCGTTGTAACCGAGCGCGTAGCAGTAGTTTGCGTCGAAATTAGTGGGAAAACCGCAGCGGCCTTCGTACCCGAAAAAATGCGTTATGGCCGCGAATTTTCCGTTGAAGGCCCCGTCTTTTTTCATCTCCGACAATTTTTTATGCGCCATCTCGACAAGGAGTTTTTCCGTCTCTATCTGCGATACCATGACGTTTCCGTGCGGGTCGCGGTCGAGAATGAGCTGGCTCTCGATGCCTTCGGGTAGAGATTTCATAAGCGCGGCCATTCCGGCGTCGAGCTTCGTGTATATAAAATCTTTTTTGGCACGCACCGAATCCATTCCGGAAAGCTGCGCCTCTTCCTTTGCCATAATGTCGTTGAGTGATTTTATCAGGGCCTTGAATTCCGGTATGAATTCTATGAGCCCCTCGGGCACCAGCACCACGCCGAAGTTCTTTTTCGCCTCCGCGCGTCTGGCTATGACCCCGGCGATGGAATCGACTATCTGCGAGAGGGTCATTTTCCTGTCCAGGACTTCCTCTCCTATAAGGGCCATGTTCGGCTGGGTCTGGAAGGCCACCTCAAGGGTTATGTGCGAGGCGCTCCTGCCCATGAGCCTTACAAAGTGCCAGTACTTCCTTGCGGAATTCACGTCCCTGCATATGTTGCCCACAAGTTCGGCGTATAACTTTGTGGCGGTGTCGAACCCGAAGCTTGTCTCCACCATGTCGTTTTTCAGGTCGCCGTCTATTGTCTTTGGAACGCCTATGACCTGGACCGGGGCTTTTTCCTTCGAAAAATACTCCGCAAGCAGGGCTCCGTTTGTGTTGGAATCGTCGCCGCCCACCATCACGAGGGCGTCGATCTTGTTTGCTATCATGGAATTTTTCGACTTTTCAAACTGCTCCGGCGTCTCTATCTTTGTCCTTCCGGACTGGATTATGTCAAATCCTCCGGTGTTCCTGTATGCGTCGATTATTTTGTCCGTGATCTCCATCATCTTGCCGTCTATTATGCCGGATGGCCCGCCGAGAAAGCCGATGAGCTTGTTCTTCTTGTTCGCCTTTTTCAGCCCGTCAAATAACCCCGCGATGACATTGTGTCCGCCGGCGGCCTGACCGCCCGATAAAACCACCCCGACCCTCAGCGGCTTTTTGTTGAGGGATGGGTTTTTACCTTTTACGAACGTTATGACGGGTTTGCCGAAGTTATGTTCGAATATACCCTTTAATTTATCTGAATCCGCTATCGAGGAAGTGGCTCTGCCCGCCTTCGGCCTTATTGAGGAAAATCCTGACCTTAAGATCGAGGGAAGAACTGGTTTGAAATCAAGCCTTAATTTCTGAAGTTCGGAAAGCTTTTCCATGAATATCCTCCGGTTATATTATTTATACTTACGCCAACAAATATAGATATTATACGGAAATCAGTGAAAATTTCAATATAATATAAAGAAAATGGCCGCGCATAAGGCCTTGTTTTTCAGGCCGATAAATATCAATGTTTTATGGCATATTTATGGCTTAAGAATAAAGCAGAATCACTGAAATAAATATCATTATTATAGGAACAATTTTACCTGGAATACGTCTAATATTATGTTAGGTTACCCCGATAATATGGAGAAAGGACATTTGCCCGAGAGCAACAGGAACCCAAAAAGGGGGCCGGTGCTTATGAAGGTAAAAGTGGCGCTGTTCAAGATGAAAATAAAGGAATTAAAAAAGGTGGTCAGCGTAAAGGAATTAAAGGAATGGCCCAAATACCCGGGTGACCTGGAAAACAGTTTCCCCGAGGACAGCAGAAAAGAAATGGGCGAAGAAAACCTTTATGGCATGGAATGGGCCGGAAAAAAGATGATATACCTGTCCGCGAATTAGTAAATTCGCGGTGTTGTACTTATTGGTTTTGACTTTTAACTTTTTAATTTCTATCTCACCGGCTTGCCCGCAATTACCCTCATTACCCTGTCCGTTATCTTGATGAACCCTTTTATGTTCCACTTCCAGTCGAGGGGCCTTATATGCCTCAGCAGGTATCCCGGCCTCATCAATATTTTTGAATAAGCTTTCGCCCGCAGTTCCTTTAACCGCTCCGCAGTAAGCTCTTCCGTGCGTATCACAGGCTCATCGGAAAGCGGGAAATATTTTTCCCAGTCCTTTGTGAGCAGAAGCCCTTTCTCCTCGTAATAACCGTACATGTCCGTGTTGGGGAACGGCGTGGAAAAACAGAACTGCGTGTAAAACGGGTCTATCTCTTTTATAAATTCAACGGTTTCTTCGACGCTTTTTTCAGTCTCCCCGGGGAGCCCGATTATGGCCAGGCCGTAGAACATTATACCCAGCTCGTGGCACCACTTCGCCGCCCGCCTTATCTCGTCAAGGGTTACCCCTTTTTTCGTCCTTTCAAGCACGGAGGCCGACCCCGACTCTATGCCTATGGCGATCTCTTTCATTCCCGCCTTTTTCATTGCGGCAAGCATTTCACGGCTGACAAGGTTCGCCCTCGTGCACGCCGTCCATTTTAATTTATCGAGCCCTTCCTCGATCATGCGTTCGCAGAGTTCTACAACCCTTCCCTGTTTTATTGACAGGGTGTCGTCGAAGAAAAGGAAGGATTTTATGGCGAACTTTTCCCTGAGATATTTAATCTCGTTTATGACCGACCCGACGCTTCTTTCCCTGCACTTTGTCCTGCCGAAGGCGCAGAATGTGCACTGGAAAGGGCAGCCCCTTGTCGTCTGAACAAGGGCAAATGGCGCATCCATTACTCCCGTATGGTAAGGTTTCAAATCCGGAAGGAGATGATATGCCGGATAAGGCAGGGAGTCGATATCCGCGATCTCGGCCGCGGGAAACGTGGTCATTACCTTTTCCCTGCCGAAAAAAGATATTCCTTTTACGTTTACAAGAAAATTCATGCTGTCCTTCAGCGCTTCGCCTGTTTTCAGCCCCTCTTTATGCCTCAATATTTCTGCCGCCAGCCCTTCAGCCACGGCTTCGGGTTCGGAATTAATAAAAACATCGGCTATTCTGTCCTTTAATATGCCGTCGCGTATCCAATTCACATCGGCGATTATCCTGCTGCGCAGTGCTGTTATGGCGCCGGCCTCTCCGGCCGCGCGCAGAACTTCAAAGTCCTCTTTTTGGGTGTCAAAACCGCAGCGCGATATCACAAGGTCCGGGGTGAATGCGGCAATGGCGCTTTTTACCCCTTTTATATCCGCATCATATCCGTTCGCATCCAGCACTTTTACTTCAAAGGAGGCGTTCTTTTCAAGGACCGCCGCCATATAAAGCAGGGACAGCGGCGGATAAACAGAACCGATATCCTTGTGCTCGAACCTCTCCTCCCTGACGACGGGAAACCCGCCAACCCTGGGCGGGTTGATAAGCATTATTTTCAGCTTCATTTTTCTTCCTTTTTGGTGTATTCGTCAAGGATGGTTTTCGGAATCAATTTGGAAATGATGAAGATCCCCAGCGCGGCGATGGCGGCGTCATCCATCCATCCCAGCACGGGTATTGTGTCGGGTATAAGATCAAAAGGGAGGATTATATAGGCGATTATGGCAATGCCGAGGATTTTGGGTATGACGGGCGTCCGTTTGTCCAGAAGGGCCCTTATGTAGACATATATCCTGGTAAAAAAACCTATGCTATTATTTTTATTTTTCATAAAACATATTATATCATAAAAACTATGCACTGTAATGCCCACGTGATTTGTTTTTTTGCCTGGCAATATCCAAAAAATATCTATAAATTATCTGCTGCTTAATTGCTTTAATAATGTCTTTGCATCTGTGTTGTTTTTATCAAGCCTAAGTATTTCAATCAAGTTTTCACGCGTCTTTGTGATGTCTTTCATGACAAGGTAATAACGCACTTTATAAAAATATGCAGAAATGCATTTTTTATCCTGATTCAACGCTTGATTAAAATAGTTCATACCTTCTTCATAATCTCCTTTTTGAAAGTATAAGCCGCCAATTGCAACGAGCGTATTGGCGTTTTTATCAAATAAAAAAGATCTTCTGTCATAAAATATTTTATCATTAACAGTGCCGTTTGTTTGGATACCCAATATTAATAAACCAAAAGCATAATAATCCAAAACATTATTAATAGTAAATTCATCATGCTTTACATTATTATCAAAGATGCCGCGGTAGGAATAGAGCCTATAATATAAATATGGATCGTAATTTACCGGCTTTTTATTTATTAAAACTTCATTTACTATGCCTCTAGGAGTAAGATCAAAACTTAGCAATCCCGGTGTAAACTGATTTGAATAGTAAATTTCCTTGTCTTTGTTTGCTAGCATTAAATTTTTAATATCATCTGTCCGATTTGCCATATTATCAGTCATTACTATTTTATCAGCGTAATCCCTTTTTAATTGTTCCCTGTACCAATCCTGCCCCAATAAAAACCCCATGATTACGGTGGTTGTGTTTCTGTCTATTAAACTTTCGTATAGCGACCCTAAGCAGTTAAAATCGCCTTCTGCAAAATATATGGCCCCTTTAGGAAGGCTCATACTCAAATTTTTCAGATAATCATAACTGATATAGTATCTGGAATAGTTAGGAACCTCAAAATAGGAACATATTGCAATGAAAGCAAGTAACACGGAAATTATTATGTC
>CAYUDX010000031.1:0-22122 GCA_964443355.1 uncultured Spirochaetia bacterium | reverse complement strand
AGAAACAGACTCAAAACTCTACAATGTGCTGACTACGTACACTTTGGGGCATCGCTTAAAGATCTCGGCAAGAAGTGGTTCGCATTTTCAAAGATGGATATAAATGCATTTGAAATGCTGGAGAAAGCAGGATTGATATAATTGGTGCATTAGATAACCACCTCATCCAATCTCCATCAAAGACTGATGCAAAATGCTATTTGTTTTTTACTTTGCCGATACAGAAAAGGGTGATAAAATGAGCGACATAAAACTCACGGGAGGGAATTCATGAAAACAGGTCAGCTTATCATCAAACAACTCATTGGGTCGCTGGTTTTTTATCTGGTAATATTCCTCAGCGCGGGACGGATAAATTACTGGCAAGGATGGGTATATGCCTTTATCGGCGTTATAATGACTCTGGTCAGTTTCACCGTGTTTAAGATGAGCCCGGAGCTTATGGATGAACGCTCCAAACCCGGAGTTGGGGTTAAAAAGTGGGATAAATCGATACTGGGCCTTTCCGCATTGATGCTTATCGCTATGTTCGTGGTTGCAGGACTCGATTCCGGCCGGTTCAAGTGGTCCCCTGATCTTCACTGGTACCTTTACCTGCCTGGCATAATCCTTACTATTGCCGGGCAGCTCCTGTTTATTATCGCGCAAAATCAGAATAAATTCTTTTCAAGCGTGGTGCGCATCCAGACCGATAGGGGCCATGCCGTTTACAAGGACGGGCTCTATAAAATAGTGCGCCATCCCGCATATCTCGGCAATTTTATCCAGACGCTGGGTTTTCCCCTGCTCTTCGGTTCACTCTGGAGCATAATCCCGGTGGTTATTTCGATTATACTATTATTGGCAAGGACGTATCTGGAAGATAAAACCCTGATGAACGAACTTGACGGATACCGTCAATATGCGGGTGAAACCCGTTATAAGATCATTCCTTATATCTGGTGAAAATGACAAAATATATGGACTCGATGACAATGGAAGAAGCTTTCGTCATTACCCGGGAATTATGCTCGAAATACGCCATTGACCTGCGAGGCGTCGCGGCCAGGCGCAAAAAAGGGGCGCTGGGAACCGCTTATACAAGGCACGGGAAAATAATATATTCCACTTTACTCTTCGGGGAAAGTCGATGGTCGACGTTGAAAACAGTTTGCCATGAGGTTGCCCATCTGCTTGCGGCAAAGAGATACTCAAAAAATTGCCTTCATGACAGGCGGTTCCAGCTTTGCGAAGAAGAAATAGACGCCATTCACGGTTTTAAACCCGTTTACGCCAGGCGGCGGGGATATGCGGTGGCATACTTTGACATGAAGTCGGGCCTGCCGTTGGATTGCCGCAGGGGATATAAAATAAAGAACGGCGCTGCAGTCATTGACCGTGAAAGAAAGGCAAATGACAGGATATTGAGAAAGGTGATGAAAGAGGCCTTTTTCGCAAAGGCGTTTATCAGGGGCGGCGCTTACGAATCCGTGACATGCGAACCGGTCGGCGGAAGATTGGCCCTGACGATGGCGGGATGCGACGATAAAATGAACGATACGAAGGCGGTAATATATCAGAGTGAACTGGCCTCGGATAATTTCAATATGAAACTGAAAAACGTAAAATACAGCGGGAGATCCCTGCGTTATAATATTGAGGGGATCTGACCGTTTTAAATTGCTTGCAATGAAAAACCCTGGTGATAAAATATTTCAAATTGCTTCTTTGGGAAAGGGGGCCCGGTATGGCCGCATCAAAGCCAAAAAACAGGGCGGTTAGCGCCCTGATAAGCAGGTACCCGGTGAAAGTCAGGAAGATACTCGTGAAGATCAGGGCCGTCATCCGGAAGGCTGCGCCCATGGCGGATGAGATAATAAGTTACAGGCTGCCCGCATATAACCTGGAAGGCAGGGACCTTGTTTATTTCGGGGGTTTTAAGGACCACGTAAGCATTTTTCCGACATCCTCGGGCATCAGGAAGTTCAGGAAAGAGCTGGCCGGATATCACACCTCGGCGGGCACTGTGAGCTTCAAGCTGGGCGAGCCGGTACCATACGGCCTTATTGCAAAGATAGTAAAATTCAGGGTCAAAGAAGTCAAGGGAGTTTTCAAACCATGAAAAAAATATTTGTTTTTTGCGCGATTTTTATTTTGTCGGTTTTGCCAAATGTTTTTGCCGTTGTCCAGAGCGACCTGAAAGATGGCGACGACAATGTCACCGTCACGGCAACGAACACCGACGGAAGCGTTGTGGACATATCGATAGTGAAGGCCGACCTTGCCAAAAAGGAGGATGTGAAACGCCTCCTGCTGCCTTCGGCGGAGGTGGAATACGCGGGATATGTGAGGGATGTCATAACCGTTTTTTCGGTAAAGGTCAACGGAAACGAAGTTCTCATGCTCAACGGGTTTTCGGGGATAATAAACGCCAATTCAGTGGTCTTTCACTCGGGCAAGGGGGTGGATTTTAAGATTATAATATACGGCGGCAGCGGCGCGCGCGCCTATGACCGCGAATATTATTTTGACGAAAGGAACGACGGCTTCAAGTCCGCCATATTCCTTGTGAAGGAAGAGCAGGGCGGCGGCGAATGCTGCCGTGTTAACAGCAGGAAGGCCTATTTTCCATGCACCTGCGATAAATAGCCCTCAAAAACCCTCTATTTGCCATGCACTGTATTTTTTTTATATGTTATAATAAATCATGACGAAAAATAAATTTTTGAAAAAGCCGGTATAAATTCATGGCTCAATATAACGACAGGACTCCCGCCTGGGCGAAAAATGCGGTTGGCTACCTTTGTTTTGTCGACAGTTTCGCATCCTCGGTTCCCGACCCCGAAGGTAAGAAGGAAAAATATTCGGGATTCGCCTACGGCCAGGAGATAAAAAAACTGCGCTGGCACGAAAAAGACCCCACCATGCACCATAATTCAGGTTTTTACGGCGGAGACCTTGCGGGCGCGGCTTATGCATCCTCCTATCTGGCGGAGCTCGGCGTGGATATGGTCTATTTTACCCCGATATTCAGAAGCTTAAGCAACCATAAATACGACACCCTTGACCATATGCAGATAGATTCGCAGTTCGGCACGGTGGATGATTTCAAAAAAATGATACAGGCATACCATTCAAAGGGTATAAAGGTCATACTCGACGGGGTTTTTAACCATGTGAGCTCCGAGCACGAATGGTATAAAAGGGCAAAAGCCGGCGAGGCGAAATATAAGGACATGTTCAAGGTGAACGACGGGGGGTATTTCATGGTCTGGAACGGCATAGAGACGCTGCCGGAGTTGAACCATGATAACAAAGAGGTACGGGATTATTTTTATTCCTCTGCGGACAGCGTGGTCCGGCACTGGTTAAAGCTCGGGGCGGACGGCTGGCGCCTGGATGTGGCCGAGTCCCTGAGCAAGAGCGCGATTGCGGGCATAAGAAAAGCGGTTAAGGCCGCCGGTCCGGACAAGCTCCTTATAGGCGAGATAATGGATACTTACGGCAAGGAATGGCTCGCAGACGGGCTCCTGGACGGCACCATGAATTACGTTTTCAGGGGGGTGACCGCTAATTTTCTTACCGGGAAATCCGGCGGCACCAAATACATGGAAGAGCTCGTGAAAATGTACGAGGAATACCCCAGGGAAAAATTATATACGAGCTGGAACCTCATATCAACGCACGACACCAACCGCATGCTCTACGAGGTCGGCAACGACGAGTCCATGCTGAAGCTTGCGGCCGTTATGCAGTTCACTTACCCGGGCGCGCCCATGATATATTACGGCGACGAGCTCGGCACCACAAAGGGAGAAAAGGAAAAAGAGAACAGGATGGGACATGACTGGGAAGTGATAAACAGCCACGATAAATATCTTACGGGAAAATCCATGGACTGGGACAAGGTAAATCGGTACAACAGCTTCCACGGTTTTTTCAAACATCTTATATGGCTGAGAAAAGCTCACCCGGCGCTTGTTTCCGGGGATTTTGTACCGGCGTATTCCGGAGAGGAAGCTGTCGCCTTTTTCAGGCGGGACTCGGGCGGCACCGTGTTTGTCGTGGTAAACAGTGGCGCGGACACGACCCTTAAAATAAATGTCCCGGCGGAAATACTGGGCCTGGCGCCGGAACTTAAATGCGTATACGGGGGAAACGGTTATTTTAAGCCGCGCGCCGCCGAGATAGAATTTTTTATAGGCGCGAAGAACGCCTATATCTTTGCGGGCTGAACCCCTTGAAAAAGGCGCCCCTTGTAATGGCGGCCGCGGCCGCGGTCATCACCGCGGCTTTTTACACAGCCGCCCTTTATCCGGCTTTCGCCGGAAATGATTCCCCGGAAACGATATCCGCTTCAAACAACCTCTGGCTTGAGCACGCGCCGGGATACCCTCTGCACGCAATGCTGGGGAAAATAGCAACGCTCATTCCGCTTGGCGGCAATGCTTTCAGGGTAAATCTCCTGTCAGCGCTGTTGTCTTCAATTACAGCATTCCTGTTCGTGCTGCTTGCGGGAGGCCGGGATACCCGCGGAAAAGCTGCGGCTTTTTTTGGCGCGCTGGTCCTTGCCTTCTCGTCGACTTTCTGGAGCCAGGGGATAGAGGCAAAAGGCGGTATATATATCCTTAACGCCGCCCTTACGCTGGTCATCTTTTTTTGCCTGGACGACATCGGGGACAATAATAAATTCCTTTTACTGGCGTATGTTTTCGGCCTGTCCATGGCGAACAGCTATATGTCATCGGCCGCCCTTATTCCCGCTGTCCTGTACGCCTGTTTTAAAAATAAGCGCAGGCTGCCGCAGGGCATCTTATTTTTCTTGCTGGGCGTCACGCCCTATCTGTACGTGTTTATAAGGGGGGCGGCGCAGCTGCCTCCGCGCTGGACCGACACATCCACCATCGGCGGATTCCTTTTCCTTGTCCTGCGCCGGGGTTATCCGGGGCCGCAGCCATTTGACGCCGGAGAAGCCGGCTTCCAGGCAATGGAGGCCCTTAAAGGGTTTTATAATAACTTTTCATTTGTGATATTATTTGCCCTGCCGGGCGCACGGCTCCTGTTCAAAAAGAACGCCGGGCTTTGCGTATCAATAGTATCGGCCGCGGCCCTCAATATTATACTGGCTGTTTTCTTTAACTCCGTCCCAAAAAATGCGCCGTGGTTCATAACTATTTATCTAATGCCGGCCTACCTTTCCGCGGCCCTGCTTATAGCAAGCGGATTTTCCTGGGCCGCCGGGTTTTTAAGGGGAAAAAAGGCGGTTATTTTGATCGCGGCTGTGCCGCTGGTGCTGGCATTTTCAAACCAGGGCAAGAACGACGCCTCGCGCGATTTTGTAGATTATGATTTCTGCAACAACCTTATAATTACCATGGGAAAGGACCCGCTTTATCTCTCTTACGGCGATTATTTTTCCATGCCGATGAATTACGCGCGTTTTGCCGCGCGTGAAAGGTCCGGCATAAGGAACTGCGACATAAACAGCCTTTCTTATCCGTACGGAATCGGCGACCTTTACAAATTGACCGGGGTAAAATTGGAAAACGGCGGCGGGCTAAAGGGCGCCATGGGAAAAATATCGGCGGCATCCGGGGTTTACACGAATTTATATTCGGGGCCGGCCGCGGATTATTATCTTGACGCGGCGAAATGGAAGACGTGCGGCATACTCTTTAAATACGGGACGGGGCCGGCCGGGGGGGACGCCGTTTTTGACGCGTATTCATACAGGGGGATCATAGGGGAGGGAAAAAATTACAGGGATTTTGAGCATCCAATCGTTTCCATATATCCCGTTGCAATGGCCCGCGCATATTATATCGCCGAAAGGCGCGGTGACATGGAAAAAGCCCGGAAACTTTTAAGCATGGCAGGCGCCTTTCCCGGTGTGGAGCTTAAAAAATCGAGATAGGCGGCATGGCATAAAATAAATTGCAAAAAAGGGTTTTCCCTGTTATATTTATATAAAATAAATATCCGTGAAAAGGGTGGATAATGCAGGGCAGAGAAGCGTATCTCGAGAAAAGGAAATACAAGAGGATACCCAAAAAATTGCTGGTCACATATAAAATAATGGCAGGCGAGGAATTTGAAAAACAGCCTCCCGAACTTGAGCGCAAACGTTCCGTTCATACCGAGGATATTTCGATCTCCGGGCTGCAGATGATATGCGACGAGGACCTTTCCGTCGACAAGATACTCAGGCTGGATATCAGGATAGACGGCGACGAGCCATTGGCCACATTTGCGGAAGTGAGATGGTCAAGGAAGGACAATGTCCTGGACAAATACAGGATAGGCCTTGAATTCCTTGTTATCAAAGAAGACCATATCAACGTAATTAAAAAACTTTCCGCCATTTAAAATAAAAATTGCGCGAATATCCGGCGAAAGCCGGATTTTTTTTTAGAATAACATAATAAACAAAAGGCTTTGTAAGTTTTGTGTCAAATTACAAATTGACAGGGCATTAAATAGTGGATATAATTGAATCATCCGGAGATAATTTAAATAATTCTTTAAGGAGGGTTCCCTGGAATGATCAATATTGACACGCTTCTGAGGGTAATGTTCGATAAAGGGGCATCGGACCTGCATATCACGGTGGGAGTGCCGCCGATGCTCAGGATCGACGGGGAAATGGTAGCCAGCGAATTTGAAAAAATGAGGCCGGACGACTGCCAGCATGTAATATACAGCATATTGACGGATGAACAAAAGGAAAGGTTTGAAAGGGAAAATGAACTTGATATTTCTTTCGGGGTCGAGGGGATCGGCCGCGTCAGGATGAATGTTTTCAAGCAGAGGGGCGCGGTCGCGGCTTCGCTCAGGAACATCCCGATGCACATAATGACTTTTGAAGAACTCGGCCTTCCGCAGGTAATAAACGATATCGTAAAAATACCAAAAGGGCTCATACTTGTCACCGGGCCGACCGGCTCCGGAAAATCGACCACGCTTGCCTCGATGGTTGACTGGATAAATTCGCACGAGGCGGGTCACATCATAACCATAGAGGACCCGATAGAATTCATACATACGCACAAAAACTGCATAGTAAACCAGCGCGAGGTCGGGACCGACACGGCGACGTTCGCGACGGCCCTGAAATACGTGCTTAGGCAGGACCCGGATGTGATACTGGTCGGCGAAATGAGGGACCTGGAGACGATAAGCGCGGCGTTGACGATAGCGGAAACGGGGCATCTTGTTTTCGGCACGCTCCATACCCCGGACGCGGTCCAGGCTATCAACCGTATAATCGACGTTTTCCCATCGCACCAGCAGCAGCAGGTCAGGGCGCAGATATCTTTCGTCCTGCAGGCTGTTGTGTCCCAGCAGCTCCTGCCCAAGGCGTATTCCGCGGGCAGGGTGATCACAACCGAAGTGCTGCTTTCAAACGCGGCGGTAAAAAACCTAATCAGGGAAGAAAAGGTCCACCAGATATACTCGGTAATGCAGACGGGGATGGAGTACGGAATGAGAACGATGAACCAGTCGCTGGCAGAGCTTTACCAGAAACAACAGGTTACATACAACGAGATATTCGCCAGGACCACCGATCCTAAAGACCTTCAGAGGATAATACAGACAGGCGGATCATATTAGGTTCGGGGCGCTCCTTTAAAAAAGGCGCGATGTCCGGAGGTTATTTTTAAGCGGAGGGAAATTTGGCGACATTTAATTACAAGGTGAGGACGCCTGACGGAAGAGTGATAGACGGGCAAATAGAGGCTGAAAACGAGGCTGCACTCGACCATAAAATGAAGCAGCAGAAAATGACCCTGATATCCGTCGTCAGACAGGGAGGACTGGCTTCGGTATTCAACATGGGGCCGAAGGTAAAGACACTTCAGATATCCATTTTTTCAAGGCAGTTCTCCACCATGATAACCGCGGGGCTTCCGGTCCTGCAGGCGCTCAACATACTCTGCGAACAGCAGGAGGAAAAGGTATTCAGGGGCGTTCTTGTGAAAATAAGGGACGACATCGGCGGCGGCTCCAACCTCTCCGATGCCATGACAAAATTTCCGAGCGTGTTCAACACGCTTTACTGCAACATGATAAAAGCAGGCGAGCTCTCAGGTTCGCTCGCCCAGATACTCGACAGGCTTTCGACATACCTTGAGAAAGCCGAGGCGCTGCAGTCGAAAATAAAAGGGGCCATGACCTATCCAATGACCATCCTTGTAATCGCCACCATAATCGTCATCATACTAATGGTCAAGGTCGTGCCCTCGTTCAAGTCGGTTTTCGAATCCTTCGGCGGCACTCTGCCTCCCATGACCCAGTTCCTGCTCAACGCAAGCGCGTTCGAGCAGAAATTCGCCGTCCTCGAGGTGGGCGCGATGATAGCCTTCGCTTTCGCCTTCAATGTGATAAGGCGGACCGACAACGGCGGGTACGTGATAGACAAATACATGCTAAAGGTCCCGATTTTCGGGATGCTTATAAAAAAGCAGACGGTTGCAAGGTTCGCAAGGACGCTCGGGACACTGCTTAAGTCCGGAGTGGGAATACTTGACGCCCTTGACACAGTGGCCAGGTCATCAGGCAACAAAATAGTTGAAAGGGCCCTGCTTGACACAAGGGCGGCGGTCCGGGAAGGCCAGAGCCTCACTGAACCCATGAAGGCCACGGGGCTTTTTCCGACCATGGTCATCCAGATGGTGGCCGTCGGCGAGGAAACGGGAAAGCTCGATGAAATGCTCCTTCGCATGTCGGATTTTTATGACGCAGAGGTGGACACCGCGGTGGATGCGATCATGTCCATGATAGAGCCCATGATCATGGCTTTTCTCGGGGTAGTAATAGGGTTCCTTGTAATAGCGATGTTCCTGCCCATGTTCAGCATGGGCGAAATGGTAAAATAAAAAAAAAGGGAGGTGAGAGTATGAGGCAAGAGAAAGGTTTTACACTGATCGAGCTCATGATAGTCGTCGCAATTATCGGGATCCTGGCCGCGGTAGCCATACCGAAATTTTCCGATATGCTGGAAAAAGCCAGGGAAGGAGCGACAAAAGGCAACATCGGGGCCATTAAGTCCGCCATCACAATATATTACGGGGACCAGAGCGGAACATGGCCGACTTCCATCGACCCGACGGTGGCAAACAACCCGTTCTCCAAGTATTTAAGCATCGTCCCGGCGGTAAAAGTTACGCACGCATTCAGCGGATCGACGAGCACGCTTTCGGGAACGTCATCGGTTATCACATCGACGACAGCCGCGCCTACCCTTTCCATCACTACGGACGGATGGATATACAATACCACGACGGGCGATGTATGGGTGAACAACAACCAGACCGACACTAGGGGAACGTCTTATTCCAGCTACGGATATAATTAAATAGTTGTATTTAAAAGCGTCATATTAATAAGGGGAAAAATAGAAAAAGCAAAAACGCTAAAAACTTGACAAAAGAATTAGAAGTTGATATAATTGTTTCGTAAACAGAAATCAAAAAAAAGGAGGTGAAATTATGAGGAAACAGAAAGGTTTTACACTGATCGAGCTCATGATCGTAGTTGCCATTATCGGAATTCTGGCAGCTGTTGCTATCCCGAAATTCGCCGATATGTTGGAAAAGGCGAGAGAGGGCGCAACAAAAGGGAACGTTGGCGCCATAAAATCTGCAATATCGATTTTCTACGGCGACCAGGGTGGAACATGGCCAACCTCTATTGACCCCACGGTTGCGAACAATCCATTCTCCAAATATATGGACAGGATCCCCGCGGTCAAGGTAACACATTCATTCAGCGGATCGACGAGCACACTTTCGGGAACATCGTCGGTTATCACATCAACGACAGCCGCACCGACCCTCTCTATCACCACGGACGGATGGATATACAACACCACATCCGGCGATATTTGGGTGAATAACAACCAGACGGACACAAGGGGAACAGCTTATTCCAGCTACGGATTCAATTAACCCCTGTTTTATTTAATATGGGGCCAAAGGTTCTTAACGGGACTTTTGGCCCTTTTTTTTATCAAAGTTTAAGGAGGTAAAATATCCAAATTATTTATCCGGTATTTTTTGCGTTTATTTACGGCATAATAATCGGAAGTTTCATAAATGTGTGCATTTACAGGATACCGGCGGGAAAATCAATAATAAGCCCGCCTTCGGCCTGCCCGAAATGCAAAACTTTTATAAAATGGTATGATAATATACCCATTCTGAGCTTTTTACTGCTTTCAGGAAGGTGCAGGAAATGCGGATGTAAAATATCATTAAGGTACCCGCTGGTAGAATTACTCACGGGAATACTGTTCATTCTATTTTTTCTTAAATTTGGACTTGAAAAAAGCTGCTTTTTTTATATAATAATAGCTGGATATTTGACGGTTCTCACGTTCATTGATATTGACAAAAAAACAGTGCCCGACGGGATTGTCTTATTAATGATAATAACCGGTTTCGTGACGGGCATATTCGAGTTTCATAAGGGGATAAATGTTTTTGACGGCATCATCGGAGCCTGCGCGGGCGGGTTCATCGCCCTCTGTTTCAATTATTTCAGCAATGGAAAGATGGGCGAAGGGGACGTGAAACTTCTGGCGGCCCTGGGGCTGTGCGTTGGGACAAGGGAGATAATCGGGATAATTTTTTACGCATTCATATTCGGCGGGGCGGCCGCGGCCATACTTCTGGCGGCCGGAAAAAGTTCGAGAAAAGACCCGATAGCATTTGTCCCGTTTATTGCGGCCGCGTTCGTTTTACGCGCCCTGATATTTTCGTGATTAATATCAATAACTAGGAGACTAAATGGGATTTTTTGACGAGCAATTGATCGGATTGGACATAGGGACCTCGGCCATTAAGGCCGTCAAGCTCAAACGGTCGAAGGACGGCAATGAGCTTACCGGCGCCGAGATCATTCACCTGTCGTCCGAGTCGGTTGACGACCTCGACCCGGATGTAAAGCACGCCCTTTACGTAAACTCCATCAAAAAAATAATCAGGCAAAAAAACATATCCGTTAAAAAAGTCGTCACCGGCATTCCGGGGGATTCGGCCATCATCCGCTATATAAAGGTCCCATACATGACCGAGGACGAATTGAAAAACATGATCCCTTACGACGCGGAGCAGTATATACCTCTGGGAATGGACCAGGTTGTCTTTGACTACAAGGTGCTCGCCGAGATAGAGGAGGACAACCAGAAAAAGCTCGAGGTGCTCCTGGTGGCCGTAAAGAACGACACCATGAACCAGCACCTTCAGCTATTAAAGGACGCCGGGGTGGACCCGGGCGTCATAGATGTTGACGCTTTTGCCATGTGCAACGCTTACGGGCTCAACACAGGGGACGATTCCGATTCCGGCGTAAAAGCGGACACCGTGGCCCTGATAAACATGGGGGCGAAATTTACCACCATCCAGATATGTGAAAAAGGCATACCTCATCTGACGCGGGACGTGAACATCGGCGGGAATAATTTTACCAAAGAGATACAGCGGGAGTTTAATTTAAGCTTCGCGCAGGCCGAGGAAATGAAAAAACAATACGCCGTCGTCATAGTCGAAAGCGAGGCCCTCCTTCTTTCTTCTATACCCTCGGGCGAGGACGACAAGTCGTCCAGGATATTCGAGGCGATAACGCCCGCATTGAACAAACTATTAAACGACGTCAGGCGCTCTTTCGATTATTACGAATCCACGGTAAAACGCAAACCGGTCCAGAAGATACTCCTCTCGGGCGGCTCCTCAAAAATAAAGAACATCGACAGGTTCCTTTCGGAAAAGCTCGGGATACCGGTGGAGATAAATTATCCGTTCAAGAACGTGAACATAAATTCCAAGAACTTCGATTTTGATTATTTGCGCGCCAACGCGGTGCATTTCAACGTCGCTCTCGGGCTCGCGCTCAGGAAGGCGGCCGGTTAATGATCGAAATTAACCTCATACCGCAAAAATTAAAGAAACAAAAGCAGGTGCAGGTCGCCCTTATGGCCGGAGTGGCGCTTGCGGTTCTTATAGTGGTTGCGCTTGCCGCGATCGTGTCGTGGCAGTACCAGAGAATAGCAGAGAAA
The DNA here is from genome assembly GCA_964443355.1 of uncultured Spirochaetia bacterium. GTDB lineage: Bacteria > Oederibacteriota > PGYV01 > PGYV01 > Palsa-1178 > Bog-1181. The sequence goes on along the minus strand of CAYUDX010000031.1, from coordinate 10,088 downwards.
GAGAGCGAGATAAAACGCATTGACGCGGAGTCCGCGTCGCTCAAGGACAAAATAGAGGAAGTCAAGCAGTTCAGGGCCAAGGAAGACATATTCGCTAAAAAAAAGGCGATTGTGGACAGGCTTTTGAAGGACCAGGCTTTCTGGCCGGAGCTTCTCGACAGGGTAAGCGACATGATACTTCCGGACATGTGGCTCACGGAAATGAGCCAGTCCAGGGAAAAGGATGACGGTGTGATAATACACCTTACCGGGAACGCGATGTCCAAGGTCCTGGTGGCCGACTTTTTAAAGCGCCTTGAGGAATCGCCTTACGTAATGGACATTAAGGCGGCAAAGATATCGGACGCGACCGACACGGGAAGCACATCTACATTTGCTTCGTTTGAGATAACTTTCCTGTACAAAAGATCCAAGGACCAGGCGCAGGCGGCTCCAGCCGCGCCGGTCAAATAAGGAGAGCACATGGCGGACGCCCCCAAGAAAACGGGCCCCGGCGGCAGGACATCGCCGGGCGGAAGATTCAGCATAAAGCTGACAAAACAGCAGCAGCAGAACATCGCGGCCGCGGTAATAATAATTGGCGGCTTGCTTTTTGTTTATTTCAAGTTTTTCTTCCTGCCGAACATAAAAATTCTCAACGACAGGTCGGCCGTGCTGGAGCAGAAAAAGAAGGACTTGAGCGACGCGCGCAATATGGTAGCCAGATACGACGAGTTCCTTAAGAACGCCTCCGATATAAATTTCAGGACCGATTTTATCAACAGGCGGCTTCCGGCCGAGACCAACATCTCGGATACGATAAGGGAACTCACCAAAAGGGCCACTGAATACAACATCAGCATAATAAACTTTGAGCCCGGGGCCGAGACCGGCAAGGGCGATTACAAACAAACCGAGATAAAGATACATTTTTTGACGACCTACAACGACCTGGGAAATTTTATAACCAGCATGGGATACATCGAAAGGCTCACAACGCCTTCGGACATAGTGATCAAGGCCTATAAGCCGGCGGCAACGGACGCCGCCAACGCCGTAAGGGAAAATATCAGCGTCGACATGTCCGTTGAAATCTACTCATTCATTTAGAGGTGCCATGTTTCATGTTGAAAAAGTTTTTTAAAAGTTATATAATGACCTTAAATTGCGCCCTGTTTTTGGCGGCGCTGCTGTTGCCGCCATGCTTAAAAGCGGACGACCAGAACGAAAAGTTCGACATAAAACCGCTTTACATTTTCCAGAACAGCGGCGGCAGGGACCCGTTTTCCCCCAGATATAAGGAAGAGACATTTCCCACGGTCGTGGCGGTCGACATAACGACCCTTGCTCTGCTGGGTATTACCGAAAGCAACAACGTAAAGACGGCGCTTTTCAAGTCAAAGATAGGCTCTAATTTCGGCTATATATTCACCGGCGGCAGGATGTACGGGGATAATGATGAAATAATATCCGACATAGCCGGTGAATTCAAAAGCGATATGGAAGTCCTCTTAAGGCAGGGGGACAGGGAAGTGCTCTTTAAGCTCACGACAAATCCCGCGGGGAGCCCCAATATCAAGGGCGGGGACCAGGGCGCGGCCAGGAAGACGACACCGGCCGCGAATAATCAGTAAGCGTTAAGGGAAGCGGCATCATTCAATAATACGACCGAATCAGGAGGCATGATGAAACAAACGAGCAAAGCGCTAATACTTTCAACGGTATTAGCCTTATTTGCCTTTATCCCGTTTTCATATGCGGAAGATGACGATTTCATCAGCGTCTCACCGGTGGAAAAACAGGATGCTTCAAAAGCGATCCAGCAGGACACCGTGGTAAAACAGGAAAAACCCGCGGCAACCCCGGCGGCCCAGGCGACACCGGAGCCCACTGCGGCGCCGGCCGTAAAGAAGGAAGCGATCCAGCCGGCCGGGAAAAACCGCGTGCAAAACATCCTCCCGCTTGAACTCAAGGACAGGGTCGAGATAAGGATAACAACGTCGTCCCCGGTAAAGAGGCCGAAAGCGGCCCTGCTTGCGCCGCCGCCAAATTCAAGGATACTTATCCAGATATCAAATTGCGCGGTTGACGGCGGCACGACGCCCGTGGAAAAAGGGGAGGTCGGGACGATAAGGACGGCCCAGCATTCATCCACGGCATGGGTGGTCATCGACCTTAAGAAAAACAGCAAATGGGCCATTTCTCAGGACGGCTCCACCATAGTGGTGACGATACCGAAACAGGGAGCAAGGATCGCGGCCGCCCCTGTCGCCGGGGAAAAAACACAGGCCCAGCCGGAGACGGCGCCGGGCTCGCTTATATACAGGGTAATAGACGTCAGCGCGAAGAACATGGATTCGAAAACAAGGATAATAGTGACAACGGACGGGCCCGTGAAGTACAGGGTCAAGAAAGATTCATCCGAGAAAAAAATATCACTGGACCTGATAGATTCGGTGTCCATATGGGAGAAGGGTTCCCTTAAAATGGAAGACGGGCCCGTGAGTTCGGTCTCTGTAACGGAGGACCGCAGGGCAAAAATAACCGGAGTTGTATTCTCCCTGGCTTATAATACGCCATACACCGTTTCCAGGGACCAGAACCAGATAGTCATAGACGTGGACAACCAGCAGCAGTCGATGAAAAAACCGAAGAAAAAACTGGACCTGGATCAGAAAATTTCCATTAATATACAATCGGCCGAGCTGCCCGGCGTATTGAGGCTGCTCTCGTCCCAGACCGGGTTTGAATTTTCGGCCGGGCCTGCCGTGGCGACGGCTCCCAACGTGACCATAAAGGAAGAGAACCAGACACTCGAGCAGGTGTTAAAGGATATCCTGATCCCCAGGGGGCTGTATTACGAGATCAATAACGACGTAATAAAAGTGGGCGATGTCGCCGGGCTTAAGGCGTCGAAAGCCCTGATGAAAAAAGTCACGAAATTTTACAGCCCCAAAAACATGTCCGACATAAAACAGCTGCAGGCGATGTTTGCGAGCGCGGTCACGAAGGACCAGCTTATCGACGTCATTTCGCAGGTAGACCAGTCCGCGGGAGCCAACAGGATAATGGTAGTGGGCACCCGCGATGACGTGGAAAAGGCCATGAACATGCTTGCCGACATAGATGTGGCCGAATCATCGGAGGATGAAGGCGGAAACACCATAAAGACAAGGGTCTTCAAGCTTGAAAATATACGCATAAACCCCACATCCGTGGAAATGAGCGATTCTACCAAGGCAAAATATGAAAACGACCAGATAGACGATCTAAAGAGCGCCATAACGCCGATGTTGAGCCCGAACGGCGTGGGTATTATGTCGTTAAACAGGAGAACGTCCAGCATAATTGTCACGGACACGGAATCGGTCCTGCGCAAGGTCGAAAAGGTGATAAAATTAATGGATGTTAAGCTGCCCCAGGTTTCGATTGAGGCCAGGCTTTATGAGATATCCGTCTCAGCCGAGCGCGACCTGGGAATTAATTGGAACCTTACCGGACAGGCAAACGAGCCTTCGGTCAAAGGCTCCACTGTATTGAACCCGCTTGACCTCACCAATGGCGGAGGCTCGCTGACAGTGGGCTCGCTGCAGAACGGTCTCAACATCAACGCCACACTCAGCGCCATGGAAAACAGCAGCAAGGCGACGCTTTTATCCGCACCGAAAATAACCGTCGAATCCAATATGCCCGCGCTGATAACCACGTCGCGGACATATTATTATGAGGTCCAGAGCAACGTCATAAACAACGGTTCTGTTTTGACATCTTCCACGTTTAATTCCGTGGCGCTGCCCATAGAACTCAGGGTATACTGCAAGGTCACAAAAGCCGGGTATATAAACATGATGGTGGTGGCAAGGGTGGACAAGGTCGAACCGACGACAAGGACACAGGGGCCTCCGGACACCACAACACAGCAGGCAAGCACGTATGTCAACGCCAGGAACGAGGAAACCCTTGTAATGGGCGGGCTCATAGACGACCAGATAACGGAAAGCGAGCAGAAGGTCCCGCTCCTCGGAGACCTGCCGCTAATCGGGAACCTTTTCAAGGGGACCACAAGGATCAACGACAAGGTGGAACTCGTCGTGTTCATCACACCTTCCATCGTGGAAGAATCGGAATAATACCGGGATGATCAAAAAACGGCCGCGGAAACAAACCGCGGCCGTTTTTATAAACAAACCTTTTTAAGGGAGAAAAAAATGGTAAGATTTTTAACTGCGGGGGAATCCCACGGCAAAGGGCTTGTAATAATCATGGACGGAGTCCCTTCGGGACTGGAATTCGACGAAGAGGCGATATCGCGCGACCTGGCCGAACGGCAGAAAGGCTACGGCCGGGGAAAAAGGCAGAAGATAGAGGCGGATCGGGCGGCCATAATATCCGGCGTGCGTTTCGGCAGGACGACGGGCGCGCCGGTATGCGTCATGATAGAGAACAGGGATTTTGAGAACTGGAAAAAAATCCTTGCGCAATCCGGCTCGGGTTCCGGCATAAATGAATTCAACGTCCCGAGGCCTGGCCACGCGGACCTTTCCGGCGGCATAAAATACGGACACCATGATTTCAGGAACGTTCTTGAACGCGCCTCGGCCAGGGAAACCGCGGCCAGGGTCGTGTCAGGATCGCTTTCAAAGGCGATATTGAGGGAGATCGGCGTGGAAGTCTTCGGATATTGCGTCAATATAGCCGGAGTGCTCACCGACGACGACAGCGGCCTGGATATAAAAGGCATAAGGGAAAAGATAGCGTCGGTGGAAAAAAAATTCAGGGCTGACATCCGTTTTCCGGGGATAAACGAGGCCGCGGTCATAATCAGGAAGATAGAGGCTGCCACAGCCGAAGGCGACACGCTGGGCGGCGTGGTAAAAGTGGTCACATCTCCGGTGCCTGTCGGGCTCGGCGATTATACACAGTGGGACAAAAAACTGGACGCATCCATAGCCCGTTCGCTTATGTCGATACAGGCCATAAAAGGGGTTGAGTTCGGCCTTGGTTTCAACGCCGCGGGCGCGCCCGGCTCCAAGGTGCACGACAGGATATACCGCTCAAAGGCAAGGGGTTATTTCAGGAATACCAACAATGCCGGCGGCATAGAGGGCGGGATGAGCAACGGCGAACCAATCGTGGTAAAAGCCGTGATGAAGCCCATATCCACCGTGAAAAAAGGCATGGATTCGGTCAATGCAAAGACGGGAAAAGCCGTAAAGACCATTTACGAGCGCTCCGACGTATGCGCGGTGCCGGCCGCCTCGATAGTGGCCGAAGCCGCTGTTTCGTTCGAGCTGGCCAATGCCTGCCTGGCGAAATTCGGCGGCGATTCGGTGCGCGAATTCAGGGAAAATCACGGGGCTTACATGAAATATGTGAAAAAATTCTGACATGAAAAATATCATACTGATAGGTTTTATGGGAAGCGGCAAGACAACCATAGGCAGGAGCATCTCGAAAAAATCCGGGCTCAAATACGTCGACCTGGACCGCATGATAGTAAAGGAAGCCGGAATGGCTGTGAAAAAGATATTCGCCCTGCGCGGCGAGAAGGCGTTCAGGGACATGGAGTCGAAGGTAGTGGCAAAAGCCTCGCGCCTTAAGGGGGTCGTGGTGGCCACGGGCGGCGGCGTAATAAACCGGCCGGTAAATATCAGGCGGCTGAAAAAGGCCGGGCTTGTCGTTTACCTTAAGGCCCCGTTTGACGAGATAGTCAGGCGCATCAGGAACAGGGACGACAGGCCGCTATTCGACGTCAACGATCTGTCGTCAGTCAGGAAGCTTTATAACAAAAGGGGGCCGGTTTACAGGGGCGCGGCCGCATTTGCCGTCAATACGCAAAATGACACCGTGGCCGGTATAACGAACAAAATAATAAAAAGGGCGGAGGCAGGAGCTTGATAAAAGTAAGGCTTAAATTGAAAAACGGCGGGTATGATATATTCATAGGAACGGGACTGCTGGACCGGGCCGGCGCAATGGTGAGAAAAGCGGTCCCGGGAGAATCCGCCATGATAGTAAGCAATAATAAGGTATTTTCCCTTCACGGTGGGAGGCTCAAAAAATCGCTTTCAAAATATTTTAACACTTCGGTGTGCCTGCTGCCAGACGGCGAGCGGTATAAAAACATCGATACGATTAAAAAAATATATTCAGCCGCGGCTTCATCCAGGCTTGACCGCGGCTCCTGCATTGTGGCGCTCGGCGGGGGAGTGATCGGCGACATGGCGGGCTTTGCCGCGGCTACATATATGCGCGGCATAAAGGTGGCGCAGGCCCCGACGACGCTTCTGGCCATGACGGATTCATCCATCGGAGGAAAAACCGGGGTCGACACCGTTGAGGGCAAGAACATGGTCGGCGCGTTCCACCAGCCTTCGCTGGTGATCATGGATACTTCGACGCTTAAGACCCTTGAAGAACCGGAGTTCAAAAACGGGATGGCCGAAGTCATCAAGCACGGCATTGTAATGGATCCCGTACTCTTTGACTTCATAAAAACCAACAGGGACAGGATACTTTCCAGGAACCCCGCGGCAATCAGGGACCTTGTGGCCCGCTCGGCCGGGGACAAGGCGAAAATAGTCTCCAGGGATGAGAAAGAGACCAGAGGCATAAGGGAAACGCTCAACTACGGACATACAATAGGCCACGCCATCGAGGCCGAGGGCGGTTACAGCGCCTACCGGCACGGTGAATGCGTGATACTCGGAATGGCAGCGGCGGCAAGGATCGCTTATGACATGAAAATCTGCTCAAAAGAGACCCTTTTGGAGCAAATTAAAGTCTTTAATTCATTTAATTTGATTAAACCTTTAAAGAACTTGAGAACAGGCAATATTTTAAAAAGGTTGTTAAGTGACAAGAAAGTTAAAAACGGCAAAATAAGATTTATATTGACAAAGGAAATTGGCCATGTTAAATTGATTGAAAATGTACCTTTTTCTATTATAAAAAAAGAAGTTATTGGTTTGCTATAGAGAGGCGGTATAAGGAGGCGTATTGTAATGGCGAACGATGCCATGGCTGAAGTTGATGAATTGAAAAAAAGGCTTACGCAGAATCCCGACTCTCTTATATTCGTTCCGCTTGCGGACGCTTACAGGAAAGCAGGCCTGCTCCAGGAAGCGATCGATGTATGCACCAGGGGACTTGAAAAACACCCGACTTACATGTCGGCAAGGGTCGTTCTTGGCAGGATATACGGCGAAAAAGATATGTTAAACGAGGCTGTTGACGAGTTGAAAAAAGTCGAAGCGGTCGACGTGGACAATATAATGGTCCATTCGATGCTCGGCAACGTATATCTCAAAAAAAAAATGTACGCCCAGGCAGTGGAGCAGTTCCAGCGCGTCCTTTCGCTGAATCCGGAAGACACTGAGACGCAGGACAAACTCACAGAGGCTCTCTCGGCAAAGCAGGCGCCGGCGGCAGAGGCAAAAGCCGAAGCGCCAAAAAAGGCGGAGGCGCCGAAAGCCGCGCCCGCAAAGGCGGAACCGGCAAAATCGGAAGCGCCGAAAGCCCCCGAGGGGAAATCGGACATATCAAAGTCGATGACGGCCGCGGAACTTTTTACAAAAAAAGAGGAATTCGACAAGGCAATAGAGATATACAAGGACATACTGGATAAAGACCCGAACAATATGATAGTAGAGGAAAGGCTCCGCGAGTTGTACGGTTTTCAGGACAAGAAGATGGCCAAACTGAAACAGAAAAGCGCGGAACCCTCGAAAAAAATAGAAGCGGACAAGATAACCACCGAGGATATCCTCGACGCGATGAAAAAAGCGGTGGAAGACGACACTGTGGACGAGAAACCGGCGCAGGCAAAGGAAGCCCCCGAGCCCGAGGCCGTTGAAACGGCAAGCGAGGAAGCGTCGGAGAAGCCTGAAACGGGCAATACCGAATCGGTCGAGCCGGCGAAAGCGAAGATGATCGAGCAGGTTCTTATGGACCTTGCGGGAGTCGAGGGCGTCGTGGGAAGTTTCTTCCTGCTGCGCAACGGGACGATAGTCGCCAGCGTCCTGCCGAAATCGATAAATTCCGCGGAGATAGGAAACATTATCGCCTCGATCGTGGAAAAGACCGAGGCGTCGGTAAGGAACATGAACCAGGGCAAGCTGAACCAGGTAGTGATATCGTCCGAAGCCGGGCAGCTGCTTTTTACGGAAGTTATGACCGGGGTATTGTTCATGATAGGGAACTCGCAGATAAATGTCGGCAAGATGAGGCTTATACTAAAGGATGTAATAGACAATATTAAAGGCGTTCTTTCGTAACGCGGAGGGCAAAGGTATAAATGGATTTTAAGAGCCTGCTTAAAAAAGTTGTAGAAAATGTCGACGGCGCCATCGGAGCAGCCGTTATAGGCGAGGATGGGATTGCCATAGACCAATTTTCGGCAAAATCCGATTTTGACATTACCGCGGCCGGCGCGGAATATTCCACCATAATTTCCAGCGCCAGGAAGGCTTCCACGAGCTTCGGCCTCGGGAAAACGAACGAAGTTTTGATATCGACCGAAAAAGCCACCATGATAATGATGGTGGTCGGCACCAGCTATTTTGTGACGCTGGCGCTGAGCCTTGACGGCAACCTAGGCCGCGGAAGGCTTGAGCTCAAGAAAGCTATCCCGGAACTGGAGAAACTCTTTTAAATGCTGGGCAGGGCTATCGCCAGGGCCTTCTGGGTGCTCTATGATAATCTCTTCAAAGGAATTCTCACCAACATAATCCTCTTTGCTATGAACCTCGCGGTTGTCGTCATGTTGTGGAAACGCGGGCTGTACGTCCATATAGTCGTAATAGCGGCTGTATTGTGGCACGTGCTTGTCCCGGCCATAATGTATTACTGGCAGAAGATAATCCGCGGCGAGGACCACGGCGGCATGTTCGCGGAGATATTCGACGGGCTGAAAAAATTTTCCCTGCACGGGCTTGCGATACTTGTCATAAACGGCGTTGCGGCCGCGGCCATATACGTGGGGATGAATTTTTACAGGTCGCACATGGACAACAAGGCGCTCGTCATAATAGGCGGGCTGGCAATATGGATAATTTTTTGCCTCATCCTTACCCAGATATACACCGTTGCCATACTGGTGATGGACGAAAAGAAGAGGATATTCACCTCGTATAAAAAATCCATGATAATGTTCCTGGCCGCGCCTTTCTCGTCGATAGGGCTTGCGGCCGTAATGGCTTTTCTGCTGGCGCTTTTCAGGCTGATAATCTCTCTTGTGGCCGGGCCGCACGCGTCAGGGGTTTTCGTTTATATATCGCTTTTCCCCATTTTCTTTATACCGTTTTTATCCATAATGTACATCATCCTGCTACAGCTTAATGCAACCATACTCCTCTTTGAAAAGCACAACATCTATCCGGACCTGAAACCGGTCTGGGAAGAAAGAAGCTGGTCCAACCTTTTCAAACCGTGGGAGGTAAAGTAAATGTCCAACTGGAGGCCCCGGAGAACGACTATAGGCAAGGGGCTCGACCTGCGAAAGATAGCATACATACTCATCATAGCGGCCGGCGTCCTGGCACTTTTAAAGAACGGATATAATTATTTTTCCATGCGGGCGCAGAGGGATTCGCTGAAGGCGGAGATAGAACAGCTTAAGGCGAAGAACGACGAACTGTCGCTGAAGGCGCAGCAACTTTACGCGGACAAGGATTACGTGGAAAAAACGGCCCGCGAACAGCTCGGGCTGGCGAAGGACGGGGAAACGGTGATCATTATAAAAGGGGATAAGAAGTAAGGGGAACCTCTCTCCACAAATACAAAAGGCAGCCTTAAGGCTGCCTTTTGTATTTGTGGTTGCGGGGGTTGGATTTGAACCAACGACCTTCGGGTTATGAGCCCGACGAGCTACCACTGCTCCACCCCGCGACTAATCAGATAGGAGAGAGTAGAGAGGAGATAGGAGAGAAAGGTGGATAAATCCTTAATTAATCCGCCGTTATCTTATCTACTTTCTACTCTCTACTTTATCCAGGAATTCCGCCCGGCGGAATTCTTGGTGCCGGGAGCCGGACTTGAACCGGCACGAAGGGTGAGCTCCGGAGGATTTTAAGTCCTCTGCGTCTACCAATTTCGCCATCCCGGCCAAG
>CAYUDX010000030.1:0-26464 GCA_964443355.1 uncultured Spirochaetia bacterium | reverse complement strand
ATTCAAATCAAATCTTAACGGTTCCCCGATCAATTTTACCTTGAATAACCATTTTTTTTGTGATAAATTTATTCCGTGGTCGCGGATCAAGATACCGTAAAAATACCATGGGCAAAAGCCCGTGGATTTTTGATTTACGCGGCCTGGCACGAATTTTGCTTAAAGGTGAAAATATGGCAATTACGCGCAAGGATGTCGAATACATAGCCAACCTGTCGCGGCTCGAGATAAGCGAGTCCGAGGTTGACGAATACACAAAGCAGCTTTCCGACATACTGGAGCACATAAACAGGCTGTCTAAGATAAATACCGACAATGTCGAGCCGACATATTTTGTCATCGACATGAAAAATGTCACGCGCGAGGACAAAGTGGAGCCTTCCATAGACAGGAAAAAGGTTTTTGACGCGGCTCCTTCCATTGAAAACAACGGCTTTAAGGTACCGAAGATAATATAGGCATACCCCTTTTACAGGAGCATTAGATGGACCTCAACCAGCTTACAATAGAAGAGCTGCACGGCCAGCTTATAGAGAAGAAAATAAAGCCTTCCGAGATACTCGACAGCGTTTACAGGCGCATAGAGGCTGTGGACCCGAAGGTAAAAGCTTACCTCATGCTGACGAAAGAGCTGGCTTACTCTCAGGCCAAAAAAGCGGAAGAACGCCTGGCAAAGAACGACAACGTTACGGAACTCACCGGCATACCTATAGGAATAAAGGACAACATGTGCCTCGACGGGTATGAGACAACCTGCGCGGCGCAGATGCTCAAAGGCTACAAACCCCCTTACACTGCCACGGCGCTTTTGAACCTTGAAAAGGCCGGTGCTGTTTTTACCGGAAAATTGAACATGGACGAATACGCGTTCGGCTCTTCGACCGAGAACTCATCCTTCCAGACAACCCATAATCCATACGACCTGACCCGCGTGCCAGGAGGCTCATCCGGCGGCTCCGCTGCGGCCGTTGCCTCTGATATGTGCATAGCGGCCCTTGGCTCGGACACAGGCGGTTCCATAAAACAGCCGGCTTCCCTTTGCAATGTGACGGGACTGAGGCCCACGTACGGCAGGGTATCGCGCTACGGCCTCATAGCTTTCGGATCTTCCCTGGACCAGATAGGCCCCATAACGAAAAGCGTGCGCGACAACGCCATACTGCTGAAATACCTTGCGGGAATCGACGCGAAGGATTCCACTTCCGCCCCGGTCGGCGTCCCTGATTACGCTAAAAATATCAGGCCGGACATCAGGGGGATGAAAATAGGGCTCCCAAAGGAATATTTCATAGACGGAATGGACGCGCAGGTAAAATCAAAAATAATAGACGCCGTAAAACTCCTTGAAAGCTCCGGCGCCACGGTAAAGGAAATAAGCCTCCCGTACACCGAATACGCGCTCGACGTTTATTACGTCGTGGCGCCGGCAGAGGCCTCGTCGAATCTGGCAAGGTTCGACGGCGTGCAGTACGGATTGCGCGACACAAAAGCCGACAACATGATAGACATGTACAAGAGGTCCAGGAGCGCGGGTTTCGGCAAGGAAACAAAACGCAGGATAATGCTCGGGACATACGTGCTCTCGTCCGGATATTACGACGCATATTATAAAAAGGCCCAGAAGGTAAGGACCCTTATAAAGCAGGATTTTGACAGGGCTTTCGCGGAAGTGGACGTCATCCTTACCCCCACTTCGCCCACGACAGCCTTTAAGATAGGTGAAAAATCCTCGGACCCTCTTACAATGTATCTTTCGGATATTTTTACAATAGCGCCCAATATGGCGGGAATGCCGGGCATGTCGGTGCCCGCCGGGTTTGATTCCAGCGGGCTGCCGATAGGAATGCAGGTGCTCTCCGCGCCTTTCAATGAACAGATGATATTCGACATGGCGGATTTTTACCAGAAAAAAACAAACTGGCACACTATAAAGCCAAAATTTTGAGGAGGAATTCATGAACTGCAGGAACTGCGGAAACAAGACCGGATTTCTGGTTATGGTTACGGACTACAAGCCCCTTGAGCTATGGGAATACGCCGGCGGGACATTCACACGGTACGACCAGAAGGATTCAGGCGACATGGAGACTTCCATCCAGTGCGCGACGTGCGGCTCCGATGACATCGACACCGAAGGCCAGGACACGGAGAACTATTCGGACAGGCCACTTGTGATACTTTCCGAAGAGGAATGGGAAGGCAAGACCGCCGAATTCAAGAAGGAAGAAAAGGAAGAGAAAGAAGAGCCGGAAATAAAGGAATAAAAAAGGACAAAATGAACACTGATAATAATTACGAAACAGTCATAGGGCTCGAGGTACACGCCGAGCTCAACACAAAGACGAAGATATTCTGTTCGTGCAGGAATTTTTTCGGCGCGGAACCCAACACCTATATCTGCCCGAACTGCCTGGGCCTGCCCGGGAGCCTTCCCGTATTTAACGGCGAGGTGCTCCATCACGCCGTAAAAGCCGGGCTGGCGCTGAACTGCACGATCGCGGAAAGGTCAAAATTCGACAGGAAAAATTATTATTACCCGGACCTTCCCAAGGCCTACCAGATATCGCAATACGACATGCCGATTGCCGTAAAGGGCTGGATCGACATCGTGGACGCCAAGGGCGGGAAAAAAAGGATAGGCATCACTCGCCTTCACATGGAAGAGGACGCGGGAAAGCTTATCCATCTCACCAAATCCGGACAGATAGGCGACGCAGAGGAATCCCTTGTGGATTACAACAGGGCTGGCGTGCCGCTGGCCGAGATAGTATCAGAGCCTGACATGAGGTCGCCGGAAGAGGCGTACCTTTACCTTAACACCATAAAGGCCATCCTGAAATACACGGACGTATCCGACTGCAACATGGAGGAAGGCTCCCTGCGATGCGACGCCAATGTCTCGGTAAGGCTCAAGGGCGAGGCGAAATTCGGGACCAAGGTCGAGATAAAGAACATGAACTCTTTCAAGAACGTGCAGAAGGCCATAGAGTACGAAGTGGAGCGCCAGATAAGGATGCTGGAATCCGGCGAGCGCATAGTCCAGGAGACGCGCCTCTGGGACCTTGCCAAAGGGAAAACACAGCCAATGAGGTCCAAGGAAGAAGCGAACGATTACAGGTATTTCCCCGAGCCTGATTTGCCGATGCTCGTGATAGAAAAAAATTACGTGGATAAAATATCGAAGGAACTGCCCGAACTGCCGCTCCAGAAAGCGGAGCGGTTCGTCAGGGAATATTCGATCCCGGCATACGACGCGGGAGTGCTTACCTCCGACCAGGAGACCGCGGATTATTTTGAGAAGGCGGCGAAACTCTCCGGCGAGGCAAAGCTCTCCTCGAACTGGATCATGGGCGAGCTGGCCGCCAGGATGGCTGAAGCTTCCATGGAAAAGATATCGCAGACAAAAATAACCCCGGAAAAACTCTCCGGCCTCATAAAGCTTATCAAGGACTCCACCATCAGCGGCAAGATAGCAAAGACCGTGTTCGACGAGATGTTCTCTTCGGGCGGCGACGCGGAAAAGATAGTAAAGGAAAAAGGGCTCGTCCAGATATCGGACACTTCCGTCATAGAAAAAGCCGTGGACGCCGTTATGGCGGCCAACGCGGGAGTGGTGGCCGAGATAAAAGGCGGCAAGGCCGGAGGCATAGGGTTCCTTGTCGGCCAGGTCATGAAGGCAACCGGCGGCAAGGCCAACCCGCAGATGGTAAACGAGCTTTTAAGGAAAAAAACAGTCTAACCGCGGCATATTTCCCCGCAATGCGTTCAAACGATCAAACTTCATACGGAGGTCAATAATATGGGAAACAAATCCGACATTAAATTCGGCACATCGGGCTGGAGGGGGATAATCAGCGATGATTTCACCTTCGACAACGTCAAAACCGTCTGCCAGGCAATCGCTTCATACATCAAATCAAAAAGGGAACTTAACGGAAAGCCGATGATAATCGGGGGCGACGCCAGGTTCTTATCGGACAAATTCGCCCGGACAGCGGCCGAAGTAATGGCGGGCAACGGAATAAAGACCCTGCTTTGCGACCGGGACACTCCCACGCCGGTCATAGCCTACCAGATAATAAGGAAGAAAGCCGCCGGCGGCATAAATTTCACGGCATCGCACAATCCACCTGAATACAACGGCCTTAAGTTCTCGCCGTCATGGGGAGGACCGGCCACGCCGGACGAGACGGACGCAATAGAGGCGAATATCAGGAAAGTAAAGGTAATAAAGTCAATGGACAGGGAAACGGCGGTCAAGCAGGGGTTCATAAAGGTTTTTGACCCGTCTGAAGAGTACCTGGACAGGATAAGGCAGATCGTGGATTTTGACGTCATAAAAAAATCCAGGCGCAAGATAATAGTGGACCCGCTTTTTTCGACCGGCAGGGGATATTTGGACAGGCTTCTCGCCGATGCCGGGGCAAATATAAAGGTCATAAACGACAAAAAAGACGTGCTTTTCGGAGGGTTCCCGCCGGAGCCGGCTGAGAAGAACGTGCAGGACCTCATCGCCTGCGTTAAAAAAGAAAAGGCCGAGCTCGGCATCGCCACCGACGGCGACGCGGACAGGTACGGCATAATAGATTCGGACGGCTCGTATATCCAGGCGAACCAGATACTGCCGCTGCTGCTCGATTACCTTGTAAAGACCAGGCCTGACTGGCACGGCTCCGTGGTGCGCTCGGTGGCCACGTCGCACATGATAGACAAAGTCGCGAAGATGTACAAACTGAAGCTCCACGAGACCCCGGTCGGCTTCAAGTACATAGGCGAGATCATGACTAAAGAGGACATTATTATAGGCGGCGAGGAATCCAACGGCCTTACGGTTTACAGGCATGTGCCTGAAAAAGACGGCATAGTGGCGTGCCTGCTCGTTGTGGAAATGGTGGCAAGGACCAGGAAAAATATACGGACTCTCCTGAAAGAGCTGGAAGCAAAGACAGGGGCGTTCCTTTCGAGCAGGAAGAACTTCAAACTCACGCCCGCCAAGAAAGAAGCGCTTATTAAAAAATTGAAAAAAGTCAAACTCGCGAAGATCGGCAAATATCCGGTGAAGGAAACCATCAAAATAGACGGATTTAAATTCATGCTCGGCGAGGACACATGGATCATGACCCGCTTCTCCGGGACAGAACCCATAGTCAGGCTTTACGGCGAGGCCAAGGACCAAAAAACCCTCAATGACATTATGGCCGAGGGTGAAAAATTTGTGACCCAGTAGCATAAAAAATTTTATAATTTTCAGGAACGTTTTTTTTGACATATATTAGATTAACATTGTTAGTGTTAATTAACTGTGAATAACATGTGAAAAAAAAGTCAATAAAAAAGTCTGAAAATGTATAAAAAACGAAAAAAAATGGCAAAAAAACCACAAAAACGCGCTTAATCAGGGATAAATAACGATAATGATGTTGACAAAAAAGCCATATAATATATACTACCTGTAGGATACAAGACTTGAACGGAACACAAGATATGCGAAATAAGGTTTGATATGTAAAAAAATCTACAACATGGAAGGGGTGATCAACACATGGCAAAGAAAAAAGCAGCGAAAAAGAAAAAAAAATAAATACTCTCATGCGAAATGCAAAAGGGGTAACACCAAAAACAACGTGGAGCTTATAACGAGTTCCACGTTGTTTTTTTTAGTGGATTAATAAACGCAATCAGTTAAAATAAATCCGGAAATAACGCATTAAAAAAAGACAAACAAACGCGGAGAAAAATCTTGGCAAAAAGGACGGCTGCAAAAGCTTCGCCGAAAAGCGGCGCTAAAAAATCAAAGGATTCCGGGATATTTACGGGGCTTGGCTACCTGCTCTGCGCCGCAATAATATTCTGTTCTTTCATAACGGTCAAAGACAGGAACCTGCTGGGCATATTCGGCGAGGTAATTTCAAGGGTATTATACCTTATAATAGGCAAAGCCGCATATATTATCCCTTTTATTGTGGGATTTTTCGGGCTTAACATGCTGAAAAAAGAGCAGGAACACCACGAAGCCGGGATAACGCTCGGCTTTGCCCTGCTTGTGGCCGGACTGTCGCTCTTTCTTGCGTTAATATTTTCGGGGACTGATGCCGAAACATTCAGGCTTGCAAAGGTTGACGTGTTTTACAGCTCAAAAGAGCTCTCGGGTTTCTGGACAAGGACGCCGGCGTATTACAGGATATTTGACAGGGATTTTATTTTTTATACAGGGGGCGTTTTCGGGAAATTCGGCGCGAAATTCCTTTCGCAGTGGTTCAATATCGTCGGCGCTTATATAGGGACCCTGATACTGCTTGCGGTGTCGCTGGTCCTGCTGGGCAGGGAAAAGCTCCTTATCGCGGTTTACGAGATAGGAAAGGAAACCATAAAAACAGGCGCGGCGTTTTTCGCGCACCTCGGATCCGTGCTTTCGGGTTCAATAAGGGATACGGCGGAGAAGGTCAAAGAGGAGACGGAAAAAAGCGAAAAAAAGGACGACAAAAAAAAGGAAGCAACTAAGGAAAAAACAAAGAACGCGGTTGATGAAAAAAAGAGGGACAAAAAAGAAGAAGATGAAGAAGAGGATATGGAGCAGGAAAAGCCGAGAAAAAAAGAGAAACTCACAATAACCCGGCAGGTCGAGGCCGAAAAGAAACAGGGGGCGACGCAGGCGCTCATCATAAAAGGCGACTACACACTGCCGCCGACGTCGCTGCTCAAGTCTGAAAAAGCGGCCGACGGCGAAAAAGAATATGATTACGCGCCCGACGCGGAAAAACTCAAAAAGACCCTCTCGGATTTCGGCATTGAGGCCGAGATAGTGAACGTTGTCGACGGACCGGTAATATCGCGCTTTGACCTCGAGCTTGCCACCGGCGTGAAGGTTTCGCGCGTGGAGAACCTCTCCGCGGACATAGCGCTTGCCATGAAAGTGGAAATGGTCAGGGTGGCGGCCGTGCCGGGAAAATCCCTGCTGGGCATCGAAGTGCCGAAAATGGAGAAGAAGACCATTTACCTCAAGGAACTCATAGAGGACGAGCTCTTTACCGGCTCGCAGTCGCTTTTGACGCTGGCCATAGGAAGGGACCTTTCAGGAAAGCCGATAGTCGCCAAGCTCGAGGATATGCCGCACATGCTGATTGCGGGATCCACCGGATCCGGAAAATCAGTCTGCATAAACTCAATAATAATGTCCATCCTTTACAAGGCCACTCCCGACGAGGTAAAGCTGCTGCTCGTCGACCCCAAGAAAGTCGAGCTCACGCAGTATAACGACATGCCGCACCTCATCGCCCCGGTCATCACCGATCCCAAGCACGCGGCGTACGTGTTAAGGAGGCTCGTGGCCGAGATGCAGTCGCGTTACGACCTTCTCTCAGAGGAAGGGGCGCAGAACATAGAGATATATAACAGGAAGGTCATGGAGTTCAACGAGGACATAAGGAAGGACCCGGACGTCCAGCCCGAGGATTTCAAGAAGTCACTGCCTTTCATAGTTCTCATAATAGACGAACTTGCCGACCTTATGACCATGGCAAAATCGAGCGTCGAGGAATCATTGCAGAGGCTGGCTCAGCTGGCAAGGGCCGTAGGCATTCACATAATTCTCGCCACACAGAGGCCTTCCGTCGACGTCATTACCGGAATAATAAAGGCGAACTTTCCTTCGCGCATAGCTTTCAAGGTGAAATCCCAGATAGACTCGCGCACCATAATGGACACAAAAGGCGCCGAGGCGCTCCTTGGAAAAGGCGACATGCTTTACAATCCGGCCAACATGGTAAAACCTGTGAGGGGGCAGGCTGCTTTTGTCAGGGACGAGATACCCAAGATAGTCTCCTTCATCAAAAAACAGCGCAAGGCCGTCTATTCGGACGAGTTCAACATAAAGGAAGACGACCTTCCGACAGGCGCGGGATTTTCCGACGACGACGACATGGATCCGGATCTCTACAAGCGCGCCTGCGACTTCGCCAGGGACAAGGGAAAAATATCGACATCATACCTCCAGAGAAAGCTCGGCATAGGATATTCGCGGGCCGCCAGGATAATAGACATGATGGAGGAAAAAGGGCTGATATCTTCCGCCGACGGCAACAAGCCGCGCGAGTGGAAGGGCGAGTAAGGGTTCATTTAGGGGGGGTAGCGACAACAAGGAGGGGGTTATGAAAAAAATTGGATGGTTTTTAATTTTTGCTTTTTTAATAAATACAAATATTTGTTTTGCTGATATATTTATTATGTCAGACGGGACGCAATATGAAGGTCGGATTGTAAAAAGCACGGATGATGCTGTAGTAATTAAAAATAATATTGGAATGGAATTGACCCTTGATAAGGCAAAAATTCACTCGCATATTGCTAAGCAATCAGATGATGCTACAGTTGAACCGGCTCCAACTTCTTCTGAAGTAAAAATAACAAAACTTGCAACCATTCATCAGGAAATAATCGATACTGAATATAAAATGGACCAGGCGGCAGAATTGATTTATGGCGGGCCTATTGCCGCGGGACTTGTTGACGCAGGCATAGCTTATTTAATTGTGCCAACTGATTCAAATGCTTTCCAAGGAATTAGAATTGCTGAATACGCAGTAGCTCTGGTAGGAATAATTATATCCGGTAAAGGTCTCTTACAATATTGGGATGGCGTAAATACTGCAGGTCAATTAAGGGCAAAAAAATATGATTTAATGTTCTGTCCTTATTTAAATCCTGAAAAACTTGCAAATAGTACAACAGGCGCTTTAGGACTTACAATCAACTTAAAAATTTAAAATTTATATTTCGATAAGTATCGCAGACCCGTCTTTCCAGGCTTGCGAACATTTCACATGAAGAACTTTCAAGGATAGAACGGGGCAAAAGGAACGTTACAGTTGAGACATATTTCAATATATTAAGCGCCTTAGGTTATGAACCGGAAATAAAGTACCACAAAATCCTCAATCATTCAATAATCAGCCTGTGAAAAGGTATAATAAAATGATTCGATTAACCGATTAAGCCCGGGACGCCTCTAAAATCCACTAAAACATTGACTAATATTCCAATCTAATATATATTTTCTACAACAACTTAAAATCATGAATATTTGTGTTATTTTGTGATACCATGTATCTTAACGTGAAAACTAATTCAAATAGCAAAGACTTATAATAAGGTAACTCAAGAGGGGATTTCTTAATGGAGGCATTGAAAAATATGGACATATTCAAGGGCGCCAAATTGTTTTTATCCGGTGTGGTTTTATCCATTCTTTTATTATTCCTTCCGGTATCATTAAACGCCCTGGCCATAACATCCGCGCAGCTCATCATATCCGCCGACGACTGCTTTGCCGCTTACATCGATGGCTGCCTTATTTATGACACCGGCAAGATCACATCCAACAGCCCGTGGGACGTAACGTTTACGGAAGACGTGACGGGCTGCCTTACAAAATGCGGCCCTCATGTGCTGGCCATCAATTATTACGACACCGAGGGAAGTATTTGCAGGGTGACATATAAACTTCTGATAACAATGGATAACGGCAACAGCGTGGTCGCTTACAGCGACGGGAACACATCGACCATAAAACAAATGGCGGACGGCAATATATTTTCCACGTCAAATGCCCAGTTTTTCCCCACGGGATGGAACACCCTGGCTTACGACGATTCCTCGTGGACGGAGACGGCTTATACGTGCGAAGCAAACGGGAACAGCGATGATTCAATAACGGACCCGGTTTTTAACGGAGTCACATACGGCGGGTGGGTGCCGTATATGTCATATAATTCGGGCTGCGGCGCTTTAACGACGGGTGACTCGAACCTTGTCCGGCAGCATTTTACGACTCCATGTGCGCCGGTTAGCATCACGAAAACCATAAGCTCCTCAAACGTGAGCCTGGGGCAGGTGATAACCTATTGTTTTGATTATCACAATTACGACGTTGCGACGGCGAACTTCGGCATCTGGGACACAATACCATCGGTTACTGATTTTGTAGGCTGTGACAGCGGCTGTTCGACAACGACTTACGGAAGCAATGTCGTGGTCAGCTGGTCTTTGTCGGTCCCCACGAACACGACGGGAGCGGTATGTTTCTGGGTGGCGGCCAACCGTTTCCCGATGAAAGACGGGGCTGAAAAATTCCTGGCCATGATCGGCGATGCATTCAACGCCGTTACCGGAAAAAAACAACAGGGGTCCGGGGATAAAAATGATTAGAAAACAGGCCCGTTATTTATGCATGCTTTAAAGGGCGCGTTGCTTACGGCGGCAGCCGGGTTGCTTTATATTTCACCTCTGTCCGCGGCGTTTACGGTGTCGGCCATAACGCCGAGCACGATAAATATAATAGCCGGCCAATCCTTAAGCCTTGATTTTACATACGCCAGCGATACTGCAAACAGGCAGATAGGATATTTTGTCGCGCTGTCAACGCAGTGTATCTTAAGGGTCGGAAATACGCCTGGGCAGGATATAATCGTAAGCGATCTCGGCATTAACGTGCTTTCGCCCGCCGGGCAGGTGAATGGCGGCCGTCAGGTTGGCTGCGGGACACAGTGCACCGCCAACACAAGTTACCAGATATCGGGCATTGAAGGGGGGCAGCTGCCCATTACCATACCCATCAATTACCCTACAGGTGCATATTACATAATTGTTGCGGTCGCGGATTGGAACATATATTTGAACCCTTCGATAGGGACAAACAGCAATATGTGCGTGAAGATAAATGTAACTGCACCGACACCCACATACACTGCTACGCCGACAGTTACGCCAACAGGCGTTCAAAATGTCGCCTTAAGCGATTATGGATTCACGAACCACGTCGCGTATATCATGTACACGGGAACCCCGTCGCCGACGTTCACGGTCACGCAAACTTACACCCGGACAATGACGGGTACCTTCACCGCAACAAGCACGCAGACCCCTACTTTCACATTCACTGCTTCACCGACGTCAACTTATACTTCGACCGATACGCCAACCCTGACGGATACGTCAACGTATACTTCAACGGCCACATATACGCCGACTTACACCCAGAGCGCTACTCCCACCGACACAAGGACCTTTACTCCCTCGGTCACATTTACAAACACAGTTTCTTCGGACACACCCACATATACGCCGACATTCACGCAGACCTTCACGGCAACTCCCACTTACACTGCGACGCAGACATATACATATACCTTTACAACCACATTTACTTCCACCTACACTTCCACATTTACTCAAACTTCGACTTCCACAGACACACCTACGGGCACCCCGACCTATACGGTGACCTTTACGTCTACCGACACACCTATAGATTCGCCCACGGATACGCCGACCGTCACCCCGACCTTCACGGCGTCTCCCACTTATACGGTCACTTTCACCGCAACGCCCACCTTTACGCAGAGCGACACTTCGACGGCGACGCCGACTTTTTCAGGAACGCCCAGCCCTTCGGCGACGCGAACATACACCCCGACTTTTACACAAAGCAACACATCAACCGCGACTCCGACATATTCCGCAACGCCCACTTCATCGTACACATTTACCTCGACGCCGACTGACACGCCAACTTTCACAGCCACGGACACGGCTACGTATACCCCGACATTCACGGACACACCGACCTATACGCAGACATATACAAGCACGACAACGCCCACGATAACGCCGACGCCGGCGCCTTATCCATATTTGCTGGAGATAGACGCTTACAACGAGGCGGGTGAAAAAGTCAGGACGATAGGGACATCATCGGTTTCCAGCAGTATAACTGCCGTAACGGCCCTGCTGGACGGTTCTCCATCTTCCGTATTCGTGCCTGGCGCAGGCTCTGATATTTCCTTTGTTTTCGGCAACATGACATCGCCGGGGCAGCCATCCGCGGGCAATGTGATATTTACCTGGAACGGGGAGACCGATTCGGGACAGATCGTGGCGCCAGGAGTTTATTACATAAAGATAACCGATGTCGATACGTTTGCCCACGTTAACACAAAGGTGCTGGAGATCCAGGTAATGTTCCCGCAAAAGGCGACCCTGATCTCCATTTACAACAGCGCGGGCGAGCTTGTACAGAGGATAGAGCAGGCGCCTCTTTCCGGGGCCCTTACACTGACAATGAAGGACGTGTTTTCCATCGGAACACCGGGCGATGACATCCCGATAAATTACGGCCCGGGCGCGGTTTACGACTGGGACGGCAAGAACGCGCAGGGTGAGCTTGTGGGGTCCGGAATATACGAGGTGCAGGTCCAGACATTCCTGCTCAACAGCACAAGCGTTACGGTCTCAAAGACAATTAATATTTTGAACGGCGGAAAGAGCGACCTTATAAGCAATCAGAAGGCATATCCGAATCCGTATGTGCTATCCTCAGGCAACGCGAACGTCACAATAGCATGGCAGGCGGGTTCGACCGGGATTATGGATATAAAGATATACAACGTTGCGGGTGAAATGGTAAAGGCGATGACCACGACGCTGGAGGCGGGTCAGGCCGAGTGGGATCTCTCGGCGTCGCACGGAGGCGGAGTATCCAGCGGGGTTTATGTAATTCTCCTGGAAGCAAGGTCGATTACGGGATTTGCACAGGTTAAAAAGGTAAAATTTGCGGTAATAAAGCAGGTTCGGGACGACGACGTAATAAACTGATAGGGATAACGGACTGTATCTTCAATAAACAGAAAACCAGCCTTGATTTTTTAATACCTTGCCATATAATTAATAGAGGAGACAGAAACATACAAAACAAAAGAACAAAGAGTTAATTACCGTTAAAAAGGAGCTTAATAAATGAAAGCGATCATTTATTTCAAATACGGGTCCCCGGACGTTCTTCAACTCAAAGATGTGGAAAAACCTTCCCCTAAAAGCAACCAGGTGCTGGTAAAAGTCATTGCGGCGGCTTTGAATGCCGCCGACTGGCACCTTATGAGGGCCAAACCGTTTCCGGCGCGTTTTTACTCCGGGATGTTGAGGCCGAAAAACACGATACTCGGGGCGGATATTGCCGGGGTTGTCGAAGCCGTCGGCGGTGATGTGAAAGAATTCAAGGCCGGGGACGCCGTATTCGGTGACCTCTTTGAGAGCGGGCTTGGCGGTTTTGCGGAGTATGCCTGCGCCCTTGAACATGAGATAGCATTGAAGCCTTCCGGAATAACTTTTGAGGAAGCGGCATCGGTGCCTGTGGCGGCGGGGACGGCATTGCGCGCTCTGCGCGATGCAGGGCATATAAAGGCCGGGCAGAAAGTCCTGATCAACGGCGCGTCGGGCGGGGTCGGGACATTTGCCGTGCAGATTGCAAAAAATTTCGGAGCAGAAGTAACCGGGGTATGTTCCCCGGGGAACATGGATATGGTGCGCTCGCTTGGCGCCGATCATGTAATTGATTACACAAAGGAAGATTTCACCAAAAACGGCATCGGCTACGACCTTATCCTCGCAGCGAACGGTTATCATCCCATAGCGGACTATAAACGCGCATTAAGCGACGGGGGGATATATGTCATGAGCGGAGGTTCCGGGGCACAGATGGCGCAGGCACTGCTTATGGGGCCGTGGATATCAATGACGGGGAAAAAGAAAATGGTGGGCTTTAGTTCAAAGCCGGACAAAAAAGACCTCATCCATCTGAAAGAACTTCTTGAAGCGGGGAAAATAAGGCCAATTATAGACAAAGTTTATCCCTTAAGCGAGACGGCTGACGCAATGCGATACCTCGAGCAGGGACATGCAAGGGGAAAAGTGATAATATCTGTCAACAAAGGCTGAAAACCGGCGGGATTTGGCTTATTATCATTTCGTTTTTGCGGGACGGTTCTTATAGCCCCATTCGCACAGCAGGTCGATTATTGGTAAAAGTGTTTTGCCTTTCTTGGTCAGGGAATATTCCACCTTCGGCGGTATCTCGTTATAGACCTTCCTTGATATAAGCCCCATTTTCTCAAGCCCCTTGAGCTGGCTGCTCAGCATCTTGTGCGTGATATCCGGCAGGAATCTTTTTATCTGACCGTAACGTATGGTACCTTCCTCTGAAAGGACGTAAATTATGAGCCATTTCCACTTCCCCTCAAAAACGGAAAGGGTATATGTGATCGCACAGTCCAGGCTGTATTTGTCCGAAATTTCTTTTGCCATGATACTCTCCTTTAGTATAGTATATTACTTAAATGTGCATACTTGATATTTAGATAATATATTATATACTTGCTCATGTCAAGGAAAATATTAAAGCAACCTATGTATTGGAGGCGGTTAAAATGGAATCAAAGAATGGACGCAATAAGGTCTTGACGGCCTATTTTTCCCACAGCGGCAACACCAGGGCAATAGCTGAAATGATAAACGGGAGCGCGGGCGGAGATATCTTTGAGATAAAAGCGGTAAAGGCATACCCGGAGGATTATGACGCCGTTGTGGATGAGGCAAAGCAGGAACTTAAGTCAGGGGTAAAGCCTGAATTACGCGCTAAAGTGGCGGACATGGCCGGTTACGACACTATTTTCATCGGCTATCCGGTATGGTGGTACACTTTCCCGGCGCCGGTCAAGACCTTCCTGTCGGAATACGATCTTTCAGGCAAGAAGGTAATACCTTTTTGCACGCATGAGGGAAGCGGCCTGGGGAAAAGCCCGGTACATATATCAAAGTTATGCCCGGATGCAGTTATGCTCGACGGACTTGAAATAAGGGGAACAGCGGCGGCTGGCGCGCAAAACAAGGTAACCGATTGGCTGCGCAAGATAAAGATCATCAAATAAAAGCCGGAGGTATTAAATGAAAAAACGTAAATTGGGAAAAAGCGGCCTGGAAGTTTCAGCGCTGGGATTGGGATGCATGGGAATGAGCCAGAGTTACGGCCCGGTCCCGGAGAAGAATGAAATGATATCGTTCATACGTTCCGCCGTGGAGCTCGGCATCACTTTTTTTGACACCGCAGAAGCCTACGGACCGTTCATTAATGAGGAGCTGGTCGGCGAAGCCCTTGCCCCTTTCCGAAAAGATGTCGTAATAGGTACAAAATTCGGGTTCGGGATCGACCCGGACGGAACCAGGCACGGCGTCAACAGCAGGCCAGAACATATCAAACAGGTGGCAGAGGCCTCGTTAAAGAGGCTGAAGACCGGATATATAGACATTTTTTACCAGCATCGCGTGGACTCGAACGTGCCCATCGAAGATGTGGCGGGCGCCGTAAAAGGATTGATAAAAGATGGCAAGGTCAGGCACTTTGGCATGTCCGAGGCCGGAGCAAAGACGGTGCGCCGGGCGCATGCGGTCCAGCCTGTCACCGCGCTACAGAACGAATATTCGCTGTGGACGAGGAACCCGGAAAAGGAAATATTGCTGCTTTGCGAAGAACTCGGCATAGGATTTGTGGCTTTCACCCCTCTTGGAGCGGGTTTCCTGACCGGAAAAATAAACGAAAGAACAGCCTTTGATAAGAGCGATTTCCGCACCATTTCCCCGCGCTTTACGCCTGATGCCATAAAAGCGAACATGGCAGTTGTCGGACTGCTTGAAAAAATAGCGAAAAGCAAAAAAGCCACACCCGCGCAGGTGGCGCTTGCCTGGCTGCTGGCCCAAAAACCGTGGATCGTTCCCATACCGGGCACCAAAAAGATTGAACGACTGAAAGAAAACATGGGCGCCGCGGATGTCGAATTTACGCCGGATGAACTTAAGGATATCGAGGCCGCTTCATCGAAGATCAAGGTCCAGGGAGCCAGGCTTCCAGAGGCGGTTGAAAAGATGACGGGTTTGTAAATATATTAAAGAGGAGGGCACAAAATGCAAAATTTAAAAAATGTTGTCGTTGTAATAGGGACCGGTTCCATCGGGCAGGCGGTCACACGACGGGTTAGCGCCGGGAAGCATGTTTTACTGGCCGATCAGTATCTGGAAAAAGCCGATGCTGCCGCAAAAATCCTGCAAAATGCCGGCTTTAGCGTGAGCACCGCGACGGTAGATGTTTCATCGCGGACTTCAGTTCAGGGGCTGGTTAAGACCGCAGCTGCAATTGGCGATATGTCAGGTCTCATCCATGCCGCAGGTGTTTCTCCTTCCCAGGCGTCTCCGGAGACAATCCTTAAAGTGGATCTATATGGAACGGCGCTTGTGCTGGAGGAATTCGGCAACATCATAGCACGCGGTGGTTCGGGTGTGGTTATATCGTCGCAGTCCGGACATCGCCTGCCGCCGCTTTCCATAGAGCAGAATAAGCTGCTCGCGATGACGCCGGTTGAAGAACTGCTTAAGCTCCCGATGCTGCAGCCCGGCCAGGTAAAGGACTCGCTTCACGCTTATCAGTTGTCTAAACGCGGAAATTCACTGAGAGTTATGGCGGAGGCGGTACGCTGGGGAAAACGCGGCGCGAGAATTAATTCAATAAGTCCTGGAATCATAATAACCCCGCTTGCTTATGATGAATTGAACGGCCCGCGCGGCGCGGGATACAGTCGGATGATAGAAGTATCTGCGGCCGGGCGGGCACACCCGACGAGGTTGGGACTGTCGCGGCGCTCCTTATGGGATCCGAAGGGACATTTATTACCGGCAGTGATTTCCTTATGGACGGCGGAGTGACGGCGGCTTATTGGTTCGGTGAACTCGCTTCAGATTCAAAATAAAGCGATGAATTACGCGAAAAAAAACGGAGGCAGTTATGGCAACAAATGATCTCAGCAAAAGCGTGATTTTTCCTATAGGCGAGAAACTAAAAAGCGCAAATTTTAAGGGGACGGTGTGGCTCAATATGCTGACCCCTTCAGTCACGGCATGCCCCATAGTGAACGTCACTTTTGAGCCGGGCTGCCGCAACAACTGGCATAAACACCCCGGAGGCCAGATACTTCTTGCGACCGGAGGAAGGGGATATTTCCAGGAATGGGGAAAGCCGGCGCGTGAGCTTCACCCGGGCGACGTGGTAAATATTCCTGCTTATGCCAAACATTGGCATGGCGCGTCCAAAGACAGCTGGTTTATCCATCTTGCCATAGAGGTTGATCCCGAAAAGGGCCCGGCAACATGGATGGAGCCGGTAGCGGACGAAGATTACAATAAATTAAGATAGTTAACCGTTATTTATTGATTTATTAGACGGCAATGTTTTACCGTGCTATAATCCCTTTACATTGCTTCCTAAAAAAAAACTACATGAGGTTTAAATGAATCCCGACAATAAAACAGGCGGCCCCTCTTTTGGCGCCGTAATCGCATCATTTGCCTCGCTCATGATAAACATCGTATTGTTCCCGGTCACGTTTGTCGGATACGTTATCTGGATCGGCAAGCTGATCATTTCAGGGCGTTCGTCCGGGATATCCGTGACCGCACAGGGGCCGCTCTCTGTCCGTTGGGCCCAGCACAACCTTGGCATCAGGAAAGACGAGGCGTCAAACAGGCTGCTTCCGGTTTTGCCCGGGTTTTCAATTTTAGGCCTCCGCCTGACTTCATTTCCCATGATTCTTGCCCATAAACTTACCGGGCACGTGCCGAAGATGTTCAGCTACCCGTATCAGGGCGATGTTCCAAAGTCACAGGAGGCATCGGCCAGGGGGACCTTCTTCGATAATATAATTGACAAGTATTTAGTTGGAACAATGCAGTTCGTCATACTCGGGGCTGGTTTTGATACGCGCGCATTTAGACTGCCGGAAAATAGCGGCATAAAGTCGTTTGAGATCGATATGCCAAACACACAGTCAATAAAACGCGGGCTGCTGGAAAAAGCGGGAATCGACACAACCGGGGTTGTTTTTGTTTCAGCTGATTTCGAGAAAGACGACTGGTTCAAAGAGCTTGTTGACGCGGGATTTGACACGGCCAAGCCGGCATTTTTTCTCTGGGAAGGGGTAACAATGTACATGGACAGGCAGGCCATAGAATCAACCCTGCGAAAAATAGCCTCAACCGCGGCCGGAAGCGCCGTCGCATTTGATTATTTTACCGACGAATCGCTCCTCTCCGATGAATTTTACTGGAAGTTTGCGAGGGTTTCCACCAAAGCCGCAGGCGAACCGCTGAAATTCGGTTTTGACAGCACCCCGCCATCGGGCGAACGCCTCAAAGAGTTCCTGAAGAACTGCGGGCTTTCGCTCGTTGAATCTCGTGTTCTGGGCAAAGAAACAGAAGGCAAGACAGCTTGGGGCGGTTTTGCCGTGGCAAGCGTTAAGTAAGGTAAAATGAAAGCAGGCTTTTATCAACCCCTGGCATGAAAAATTAACTCGTTTTTAAACAGTATTATGCTATACTTATTAGCGTAAGGTATTTTGTCATAAAAACGGGGAATTGAATGATAAAAAAAGTCACTTACGCTGTTGTACGATTTTTCCCTCTGTTTGATAACAGGATGAAATTGCCGTATTTTTCATTGTCATTAATATTGTTATTTTCATTAAATATCTTTGCCTATACCGGCGAAGGCTCGGCTATAATCACCCCTTATGCAGTCGCGGCGTCAAGCACCGGCAATACCGCAATAATTACATTTACCGCGGGAGCGACAACCTGGACAAGCGGCACGCTGGCGATAGCCATTCCTCCCGGATGGAGCCCTCCAAGCCTGAACAACGGCGATGCGGGATATTTTACCGTAAGCGCGGTTAACGGAAGCATAGGCAACAGCGTAACGGACGGCACGACAATAACGATAACAGCAAGTTTAACCAGTACAACCGGACAGGTAATAATAACATACGGCACGGGAACAGGTCCGGGCGCCATTGCACAATCCGGATCCGGTATAGCATTTTTTAATATTTATTCTGATCCAACCGGAACGAATCCCTCCTTAATGTATCAGAGCCCGGGAATTAATGTCCTTGGGCCGATACCCGCACCGACATTCACGCCGACCCCGGGTGGCTTATTCAGCGTTATTACGAATAATATCGTTACAAACGGATCGGTCAACGCCATCACGGCAACGGCGGACAGCGTATATATAGGCGGAATTTTCACTCTTGCGGGACCCATGACAGGGCAGGGAATTGCCGTGGATGCGTCAAGCGGCTCGGTCATACCCGGGTTTCCACCGGTGGCCGGAGGTTCGGTTTATGCGGTCATATCCGACGGCATGGGAGGATGGTACATAGGAGGGGCTTTTTCTTATGTGGCCGGACAGCCAAGGAGCGGCCTCGCGCATATATTCGCCAACGGCTCGCTTGATCCGGCATGGAACCCTGATGCGAACGGCATAGTATACGCGCTTGTTATAAGCAACAACGCAGTGTACGCGGGCGGCGCTTTTACAACGGTTGGCGGCACGGCATGCAAATATCTGGCAGCAATAGACCCTGTGACAGGGTCTGCAGCAACTTGCGGAGTTTCGGCTGAGCTAGCCGGTCCAGTAGGGGCGCTTGCGTCAAACGGCAATAATGTGTATTTAAGCGGAAGTTTGACATCTTCCCCCACCCTTTCGGTCATATTAACGGCAGACGGAGGACTCTTCAGCGGATACTATAATGGCGGTATAAACGCACTTGCAGTATGCGGAAATAATCTATATGCGGGAGGGAATTTCACTGCCGTCAATGGCACCGGCACATCGGGTGTGGTTGCAATAAATCTTTCAACGGGTGCATTGTCAAATGCGGGCTGGATATTAAGCGGCTCACCCATAAACGTACTTTATAACGTCAACGCTTTGGCCACAAACGGCAACATGGTATACGCCGGCACTGAAGGGAATTCAGGATTTTACTATCTGGCGTGGATAAACGATTCAACTGGCCATGTGGGTGGGATTGACTCGATCATAAGCAACCCCGTGAAAACACTTGCAATAAGCGGCAATACAATATACGCAGGCGGGAGTTTTACAAAAGCCGGCGGTTTGGCAAGAAATTATGCGGCGGCAATCGACCAGCCTTCGGATTCGCTTCTTTCATGGAACCCGAGCGCGAGCAATATTGTGCGTTCCATGGCAATAAACGGAAATACGCTTTTCATGGGCGGAGATTTTGCATCAATGGGATGTTATGCAAGGAACAACCTTGCCGCGGTGAACACATCCACCGGGGCACTGCTCCCCTGGAACCCGCAGACAAACGGACCGGTATACGCGCTTGCGGTAAGCGGAACCGCGATATATGTCGGAGGGTCATTTAGCGAGATATGCGGCAATACAAGGAACAATATTGCGGGTGTGGATAATATCGGATCATTGCTTCAATGGAACCCGACCATAGCGGCGCAGGTAAATGCGCTGGCAATATACGGAAACGTGGTGATAGTCGGAGGAAGCTATTTGTGGGCAATAAATCCCACGGGATCATTTTCAGGACAATGGGAGAGCGGGGGGAATAACTCGATATTTGCGCTCGCAGTCACAGGCACAACGGTATATGCGGGCGGGTCCTTTACGACAATGAACGGGACTGCGCGGAATTACGCGGCGGCCGTATCCGCCCTGGACGGCACCCTGCTCCCCTGGAACCCGAATATCGGCACCGGATCGAACCAGTTAAATTCGCTGGCGGTCAGCGGCAATACGGTATATATGGGCGGAACTTTCACAAAAGTAGGCGGCATGTCAAGGAATGACCTGGCGGCGGTGGACGCTTCGGCCGGGTCGGTAACGGCATGGAGCCCGAACCCGGACTGGAACGTGACCGCCATAGCGGTGAACGGCAACACTGTATATGCGGGAGGTAATTTTACAAATATAGGCGGACAGGCGAGGAATTATTTTGCGGGCATAGATGCGATAACAGGTCTTGCGACAAACTGGAACCCGAACCTGAACCCCATCTATTATACGGTTCCGGTGGATGCGCTTACAATCAACGGCAACACCCTTTACGTGGGAGGAAATTATAATATGATATCATATTTGCCGGCAAGCTATTATGCCGGAATATATTTGGGGCAGCCTACCGCGACGATATCACCCACTTATTCCGCATCGCCGGTAGAAACAATAACTCCGACCCCGACAATATCTCCCACATCGACAATTTCAGCGACGTTTACCGACACTCCAACGGCGTCGGTGACCTGCACCATAACCCCGACTATTACGCAGACTCAGTTTGATTCACCGACGGAAACGATCACAGGCACACCGCCCACGGAAACATTCACGCCGACCATAACCCTTACCAGTACGGTGACAAATACCACGGCCCCGGTATTTCCGACCGCCACATTCACTCCGACCATGGGATTGAACAGCATAACCAATAATATTGTGACAAACGGACGGGTATATTCGCTTGCTTCGAACGCAAACAGCATATATATAGGCGGACAGTTTTCACTTGTAGGGCCAATGACGGGGGCGGGGATCCCGATTGACACCTCGAGCGGTTCTTTGTTACCCGGGTTCCCTGCAGTGGCCGGAGGCCCTGTTAACGCCGTAGCGCCCGACGGCTCTGGAGGTTGGTATATAGGCGGGAGTTTTACCTATGTCGCGGGCATTCAAAGAAATAATATTGCCCATATATTTGCAAATGGTTCGCTTGACCCGACATGGAACCCCAATCCGGACAATGTCGTGGACGCAATAGCCGTGAACGGCAACACTGTATATGCGGGCGGAAATTTTTCAAGCATAGGCGGAACAACAAGGCGCTGCATAGCCGCGCTGGACGCTTCGACAGGATCAGCGACAGGCTGGAACCCGGGCGCGAATTATACCGTATATGCGCTGGCAATAAGCGGCAATACGATATACGCAGGCGGACAGTTTACGACGATTGGCGGGACGGCAATGAATTTTATAGCGGCAGTGGATTTAACGACCGGATATGCGCTTTCATGGAATCCGAACGCAAACAGCGACATATACGCCCTGGCAATTAGCGGCAACACAGTATATGCGGGCGGGGAGTTTTCAAGCATTGGCGGAGCAGCAAGGAATTCTCTTGCCGCAATAAACACTTCGACCGGATTGTCCACGGCCTGGAATCCAAATCCAAGTTTTTTTGTGAATGCAATAGCGGTGAACGGTAACACGGTATACGCGGGCGGGCAATTTACCAGCATAGGCGGTCAGCCAATCCGCTACCTGGCGGGAGTGGATGCAACGACGGGTATTGCGGCAGCCTGGGATCCAAACCCCAATTTAAATGGATTTGTAAATTCAATCATAGTAAACGGCAATACTGTATATGCGGGCGGAAGCTTTACGAATATAGGCGGCGCGGCAAGAAATTACATAGCGGCGGTGGACGCAACAACCGGGCTTGCGACGGCATGGAACCCGAGCGCAAGCGGTTCGGTAAACGCGCTTGCCTTAAACGGCGGCACAATATTCGCCGGTGGAAATTTTACGGCCATGGAATGCGTGACAAGGAACAATCTGGCCGCAATAAACGCATCCACAGGTTCCTTGCTTCCCTGGAACCCTAACGCAAACTATGTGGTATATGCGCTGGCGACGACCGGCACAGCGGTATATGCGGGAGGACAATTTACGAGCATAGGCGGATCGGCGATCAGCGATCTGGCGGCAATAGACGCAACGACGGGCCTTGCGACGACATGGAACCCGAATGCAAATAACCTGGTATATTCGCTGGCGGTTGCCGGTAATACGGTCTATGCAGGCGGGGAATTTTCCAACATAGGCGGTTCTGCGATCAGCTATATGGCGGGGGTAAGCGCTTTAACAGGATTGGCGACATGGAATGCCGGCGCAAACAGCGAAGTCATGGCGCTGGAAGCGAATGGAAACACCCTGTATATTGGAGGATTCTTTACCACCATAGGCGGACAGGCAAGGAATTATCTTGCGGCAATAAATGACTCTACAAATTCGTTGCTTGCCTGGAACCCGAACCCAAATAACGCCCCGTATTCACTTGCAGTGAACGGTAACACAGTATACGCAGGCGGGATTTTTACAAGCATAGGCGGGCAGGCAAGCAATTATCTGGCCTCAATAGACGCATCCACCGGATCATTGCTTCCATGGAACCCAAATGCGAATAATAACACACAAGCGCTCGCGGTAAGCGGCAACACCATATATACGGGCGGAGGTTTTACCGGCATAGGCGGGGCGGCAAGGAATTATATCGCGGGGATAGACGGGACATCGGGAATTGCGACAACCTGCAATCCCAACGGAAACAATGCAGTGGACGCCCTGTTAATTAATGGGCCGGTGCTCTATGCTGGCGGGGCTTTTACCATGATATCAAATTTACCTGCAAGCTATTTTGCGGGAATATATATAGGTTTTCCGCCGACGCCGACAATCACGCCGACATTCACAATATCCCCGACGGTTACGGTAACTTTTACCGTTACCACGACATGTACCCAAACAAACACACCCACTTCCACCTCCACATTTACGAGCACGGCAACACAAACGGTCACCCGGACGGACACCCCGACCGTCACCGTTACATTTACATCAACAAACTCACAAACATTCACCGTAACGTCAACGGCGACAAATACGCCGACAACAACCCTTACGTCCACGATAACCGGAACATGGACCATAACTCCCACGGTGACGCCGACATTTACCTTTACGTTGACGGGGACAAATACATTTACACCGACGGTCACGGCTTCCTGCACCGTAACTTCAACGCCGACGAACATTAATACTGCCACGCCGAGTTTCACCGTTTCAGCGACAATTACACCCACGCCCGCGGCCCGGTCCGGATCAACGGGAATTTCCGATGTGATAACATGGCCGAATCCGTATAATCCAAATTCGGGGAATATAACCTTTGCATATACTCTCGGGCAGGACGTAAATGAACTGGACCTGCGGATATATTCGGTTTCTTTCAGGTTGTTAAGGGAAATAAAACTTTCAGGCAGCGATACAGCCGGCCAAAAGATCAGGACAATTGAAAGCAACAATTTTAACACCCTGTCAAGCGGTACATATTATTACATACTGACCACAAATGGATCCGGCAGTCGTATCGTTTCAAAGGCAAGTGTAATATTAATATTGAAATAAGACACAAGCCGGTTCATATATGAATGGCTGCATAAGCTTCCGCAGACGGTATTAATATATCCGGAAAGGGTTGCATCATGATACAGGAACAGGAAATACGGTTCAGGTCCGGGGAAATAGAGCTTTCAGGGACAATAACTCTTCCGGGCAGGGGCGGGCCATATCCGGCGGTGGTTTTTATTTGCGGATCAGGGCCCCTGGACCGGAATGAAAATCATAAAAAAATGCGCATAAACGCTTTTTATGAAATCTCCGATTATCTCGCGCAAAACTCCATCGCATCCCTAAGATATGACAAAAGGGGAGTGGGACAAAGCGGGGGAGAATATTTAAAGGCCGGTTTCAACGACAATGCCGCGGATGCTCTCGCGGCCCTGGAATTCTTCAAAAAGCAAAACAACATAGACCCTGAAAAAACATTCATGCTCGGCTACAGTGAAGGCGCCATTATAGCCGCCAGACTTGCCGGTGAAGGGGCGAAAGCCGCAGGGGCCGTTCTTTTGGCCGGCGCCGCGCAGTCCGGGGAGGCAATACTGAAATGGCAGGCACTGCAGGTTGCCGGAAAATTGAAGGGGTTAAACGGCTGGATAGTCAGGACGTTCCATATCGACGTCCTGAAGGCACAGCAGAAACAGTTTGACAGGATAAATAGTTCGACAAAAGACTGGCTCAGGATACAGCCATTCATGAAGATAAACGCAAAATGGTTCCGCGAGTTCATGGCATATGATCCCACCGCGGACCTGTCAAAAACAACCATGGCTGTTCTTGCAATCACCGGAACCAAGGATATCCAGGTTGACCCGGCCGACCTTGAAAGGATGGCCGCGTTGGTGAAGGCCCCGTTCGAAAGCCATCTTATTAAGAACATGACCCATATGTTAAGGATTGAAGACGGCGAAGCAATTCTTTCCAATTATAAGGAAGAATTAAAGAAACCGGTGGAGAAGGAAATACCGGAGATAACGGCGCGCTGGATCAAAAGCCGGATCAGCGCAGACAAATGATATTCGCCAAAAAACGGGACCTTAGGTTCGTCTTAATGCGCCGGGGCGGCACACTGCGGGACGCAGACCACCGGCTTCTTGCGGTGTGGGCGGCCGATTGCGCACAACACGTTCTGCATCTTTTTGAACAATACAGACCCGGGGACAGCCGTCCGCGCCAGGCGATAGAACTGACGCGCGCATGGGCCCGGGGTGAGATAAAGGTGACCCGGGCCAAAATCGCAGCCTGGGCCGCCAACAATGCGGCCAGAGAAGCGCCCGGAGCGGCGAAGGAAGCGGCACACGCCGCCGGCCAGGCCGCGGTGGTGGCGCATGTTGCGGCCCACGAACTGGGCGCAGCAGCCTACGCCATAAGGGCCGTACGCGCGGCGTCTCCGGAAGATAAGCGCGACATGGCGGGCCGGCAGGAGTGCCGATGGCAGCGAAGGCAGCTTCCGGCCAGGATAAAAAAAATCGTACTGGACGACCAGAAGTTGCGAAATAAGTATTGCTGGCTTGTGTTCGATTGTTAACCTGCCAGCAATAATCCCGCGATATACCTCTATTTTTTCGCAGTATCAAAAGCAGACTTGTCCATGCCATTTAAGTGTGATATATTGGTTTATCGGTAACCTAAAACCAGGAGGACTTATGAACATCCGGGACATTGCAAAACTTGCGGGAGTGACACACACGACCGTCTCAAAAATACTCAACAATAAGGGAAGCATATCCGAGGAAACCAAAAAGAAGGTCCTTGCCATAATTAAAAAGAACAATTTCTACCCCAGCGAGGCCGCGCGGCGCACTTCGCTCGGCCGAGGCGGCGAGATAGCCTTTGTCAGCTCCAAATATGCCTCGCCTTTTATTTCCACTGTCCTGGAAGGGGTCGAGAACAGCTCTTACGGCACGGGCAAGTACGAAAAAATGCTTTCGACATACTCGACCCGCGGCTCAAACGAAATAAAGGACGAAACATTCATGAAAATAGCCGCGGGCAGGCTTGCCGATGCCGTGATAGTCCTGGCGCTTAAGCCGAATGAAGACGCCATGAAAGAATTCAAAAAGTCCGGCATACCGGTGATACTCCTTGAAAGCAGGATGAAAGGCGTGGACTCCATAACCGTCGACAATGTATCCGGAGCTTATGACGCAGTGTCATACCTGGCCAAATCCGGAAGAAAGCATATAGCCTTAATAAGGGGCGTAACAGGCAATGAAGAGGTGGGGCCCGTGCCGCACGACAGGGAAAAGGGCTATAAAAAGGCCCTGACAGAAGCCGGGCTTAAAACCGACAAGAGCCTGCTCGAAGAGGTGATTGAGTATACATTTGAGGAAGGCAGGGCGGCGCTTGATAATTTGCTGGCCAGGAACAAAAAAACAAACTCCATCTTTTGCGCCGCCGGGGATATTTGCGCGCTCGGCGTAATGCAAAGGGCGCAGGAACTCGGGATAAAAATACCGCAGGACATCTCCATTATAGGTTTTGACGACATACCGGCGGCGGCGCTGGTAAAGCCGGGCCTTGCCACGGTAAAACAGCCGG
>CAYUDX010000029.1:0-29469 GCA_964443355.1 uncultured Spirochaetia bacterium | reverse complement strand
CAGCAGCAGAGGCGGAGACAGAGGCGGATTCGGCGGCGGCAACGTAAGGTACTAATCTTACAGAGCAAAGCCGTTTTATATAAAGCCCCGGGAGAAACCCCGGGGCTTTTTTTTTAAGGGCAAGAGCTTTCAGATAGGAGACGGGAGAAAGTAGATAAAACAAGAACTATCAGAAAGTAGAGAGTAGAAAGGAGAGTGAGGATATGGCCGGAAAAAAATCAATGCCCGTCATTTTCGTGGGCCACGGAAACCCCATGAACGCCATAGAGGACAACGAGTTTTCAAGGGGCTGGGAAGCCGCGGCAAAAAAACTGCCGAGGCCCGAGGCCATACTTTGCGTATCCGCGCACTGGGAATCATGGGGGCCGCAGGTGAATTCCGCGGGCAAACTCGGGACCATACATGATTTTGGCGGGTTTCCGCCGGAACTTTACCGGGTGAGCTACAAGGCGCAGGGAAGCGGCTGGCTCGCCAAAGAAGTTATCAAACTGGCCGGCGGAAGCAAGGTGACGGTCAGCGAAGACAGGGGGCTTGACCACGGGTGCTGGAGCGTACTCTCGCGCATGTATCCTAAAGCGGATATTCCGGTGATCCAGCTCAGCCTCGACCAGTCAAAAACCGGGCTCGAACATTATAATACTGCCAAAGAGCTGATGCCGCTGAGGGAAAAAGGGGTCTTGATAATAGGCAGCGGCAACATGGTGCACAACCTTTATATGGTGGACTTAAAAGGCGATGATTTTAACGAGGAGTACGGATTTGACTGGGCAAACAGGGCAAATGTTCTCTTTAAAAAGCTGATAGCAGGCAGGGAAGACAAGGAGCTCTGCGGCTATGAATCCCTTGGAAAGGACGCAGGCCTCGCCATACCAACGCCGGAACACTTCCTGCCCCTGCTTTACACAATAGCCCTGAGGCGCGACGACGACTCCCTGGAGTTCTTTAACGACAAGGCCGTGGCAGGCTCGCTTACCATGACCTCATTAATACTCGGCAACTGAGAGATCTTACTCCCGCTTTTTTGGCTTTACAATAAATGAGAAAACCATTATAATTATATATTATTCGACTTTTTTTGCGGGTGTAGTTCAGTGGTAGAATGCGAGCTTCCCAAGCTTGAGATGTGGGTTCGATTCCCATCACCCGCTCCATTTTTTTTCAGCTTAAGCTGAAAAAAACGAGAGAGTCGGGAGTAGATAGGAGATAGTAGATGCGCGAGGAGTATGCTCAAACTGCCGAAGGTGAGTGACGACTCTCAACTTTCTCCTCTCTACTTTCTGATTTGTTTTCGCCTGAAGCGGAATTCTGAAAAACCCATAGGGGCGGACCTTTTGGCCGCCCGAAAACGTGGGGCCAGGACTTTTGTACAAAGCAAAACGAGGGCGGCTGAATGCCGCCCCATATGTTATATGAGCGATCGGAGCGAAATTTGAACAGCACAGAAAAATGGGCAGACCTTCACATACACACCGTGAAATCCGACGGGTCGGACACAGTCGAGGAGATATTTAACCACGCAAAACGCGAAGGGCTTCAGGCCATCGCCATAACCGACCATGACACCCTCGCCGCGGTTCCCGAGGGGCGCGAGATGGAGAAAAAATACGGCGTCGAATACGTCGCCGGGGTTGAATTATCCGCCATGCACGACGCCAAAGAGGTGCATATAGTCGGCCTTTACGTCGACCCCGAGAACAAACATTTCCAGGATATGCTCTCATACTTCCAGAAACGAAGGGCCGAAAGGGCTGAAAAGATAATCAGGAAACTGAAAGAACAGGGGCTGCGGATAGAATACGAGGAGCTTTACGAAATAACCGAGAACATGAACAACGCTGGCAGGCTTCACATAGCCAAACTTCTGGTGAAGAAAAACCTCGCCCTCTCGATAAAGGACGCCTTCAATAAATACCTTTCGGAAGGCAGGCCGGCATATGTAGAAAAAGCCAAGCTTACGGTAAAGGAAGCGGTGGACATAATACGCGAAGTGGACGGGATATCCGTGCTGGCGCACCCTTCGCTGCTCGACCGCGACGAGCTCATCGAAGGCTGGAAGGCGATCGGGCTCGACGGCATAGAGGCGTTCCATCCGGACCACAGCTACGAGGACATGATAAGGTATCTTGACATAGCGGGCAGGTTCGGCCTGCTGGTCTCGGGTGGCTCGGATTGCCACGGCACGGCAAAGGATTACACAAGGATAGGAAAAATAAAACTTCCATACGCTTATTTTGAAAAAATAAAGGAAGCAAGGAAGAAAAGGAACGGGGCGAAAATATGAGCGATGAAAAAACACATCAGGAGCCGACTCCGGCGGAGAGCGCGGCAAGGGAATCAGAGGTAATAAGTTCCAAGAAAGATAACCTCGCGGCCTTAAGGGCCGCAGGTGTTGAGCCTTATAAATACGAATTCAAGCGCACGGGATCCGTTGACGCGGTAAAATCCAAATATGCCGGGATAGGCGAAGGCGTTGAGACCGAAACCACCGAAAGCATCGCGGGCAGGCTGGTCAGCATAAGGGAGCACGGCAAGACCACCTTCGCCAATGTGAAGGATTTTTCGGGCACCATCCAGCTTTATATAAAAAAAGACATCCTCGGCGAGGAAAAATACCTGCTTTTCAAGAAATACGACATAGGCGACATAGTCGGGTTTTCCGGGCCGCTTTTCAAGACAAAGACCGGCGAGCTCACGGTTAAGGTGACGTCGCTTGACCTTCTGACAAAGTCTCTGCTGCCAATGCCGGAAAAATTCCACGGCTTAAAGGACAAGGAAATACGCTACAGGAAACGTTACCTGGACCTTATAGCAAACGACGACGTCAAAAAGACTTTCGAGACCAGGACCAGGATAATAAAAGAGATAAGGAATTTTCTCGACTCCAAAGGTTTCCTCGAGGTTGAAACGCCCATGATGCACACCATTCCGGGAGGGGCAAAGGCCAAGCCTTTCATGACACATCACAACGCCCTGGATATGGAGCTTTTTATGAGGATAGCGCCGGAGCTGTACCTGAAAAGGCTGATCGTCGGCGGCTTTGAGAAGGTCTACGAGATAAACAGGAATTTCAGGAACGAGGGGCTCTCGATAAAGCACAACCCGGAATTCACCATGCTGGAGCTTTACGAGGCGTACACGGATTACAGGGGCGTCATGCAGATGTGCGAGGACATAGTGGTCCACCTGGCCGACACGATAATCGGGGCCAGGGAGATAGAATACCAGGGGCAAAAGATAAACCTGGCGCCGCCCTGGAAAAAAATATCCATGACAGGCGCCATAAAGGAATATGCGGGCATAGACACGGACGCCCTGAAGAACGATGAGATCGTAAACATGATCAAGTCCAAGGGAGTGGATGTGCGCGCCGGGATAACCAGGGGCGAGATAATTACTATACTCTTCGAGGAATTCGTCGAGGCGAAGCTCATACAGCCGGTTTTCATAACGGATTTCCCGGTGGAAGTCTCCCCGCTCTCTAAGGTCAACAGGACAAACCCGGCGATAGTCGAAAGGTTCGAGCCTTACATATACGGAAGGGAAATAGCCAACGGTTTTTCGGAGCTCAACGACGCCGAGGACCAGGAAGCAAGGTTCAAGAAACAGATTGAGATGGACACCACCGGAGAGGTCGCCAAGGAAGTGGACGAGGATTTCGTGGAGGCCCTCAAATACGGCATGCCGCCGACGGGCGGGCTCGGCATAGGCATAGACAGGATAGTCATGTTCTTTACGAACGCCGCCTCCATCAGGGATGTGATACTCTTCCCGCTGATGAGGCACGAAGGAAAATAAAAAACCCCGGTTGAAGGAGTAATTTTATGGCTAACGGTTACACTTTTTTTATCGGCCTGCGCTACCTGACATCCAAAAAACAGGGGTTTATAAATATAATTTCGTTCATTTCCGTGGCGGGCATCGCCCTGGGCGTGGCCGTGCTTATCATAGTCATTTCGGTCATGAACGGCTTCCATGAGGATATACGCGACAAGATAATAGGCTCGAACGCCCACGTGATCGCAATGCCGGGTTTCAAGGAAGACCTGCACGATTACGACGCGGTGACGGCGAAGATAGCAAAGATGGACCATGTCGTGGCGGCCGCCCCGTATTTCATGGGGCAGGCCATGCTGAAATTCTCCGACAAGGTCCAGGGGCTGGTCCTCTGGGGTGTCGACCCAAAATCGATATCAAAGGTCAACAAGCTCGGGGACAACATAAAACGCGGCGACATAGATTTCATAACAAAACCCCTTCCCGACAACAAGCACGGCATACTGCTGGGCAAGGAACTCATGGACATAATAGGCGCGGACCTGGGGGACGACGTGATACTCATCTCTCCGGTATTTTACAAGACACCCGCCGGGCTCATGCCTAAAATGAGCAGGATGAAGATAGTCGGGGTCTTTGAATCCGGCATGTACGACTCGGACACCACCTTCGCGTACGTTTCGATAGACACGGCGCAGAAACTTTTCGACAAGGACGGAGATTCGGTGACGGGCGTCGCGGTCAAGACCGACAACATCGACAACGCCGCGCTCGTGGCCGCGGACATCAGGCGGACCTTCAAGAACCTTTACGCCAGGGACTGGATGTCCATGAACCAGAACCTTTTCAAGGCGCTGGCCATAGAAAAACTCGTGATGTTCATAATACTCGTGCTCATAGTGCTGGTGGCGGCGTTCAATATCGCCAGTACGCTTATCATGATGGTGATGCGCAAGACCAAGGACATCGGCATCCTGAAATCAATGGGCGCCAATTCCGCGGGCATAATGAACATATTCATCATACAGGGGCTCATGACCGGGATAATAGGCTCCATCATAGGTTTTGCGGTGGGAGTCGGAATGTGCATATTCTTGAAACAGCATCCGCTTCCAATGCCCGGCGGAGGCAGCGTCTATTACATCGACAAGCTCGCCGTGTCCCTTCATTTCAACGAAGTGCTCATAATCCCGCTCGTCTCCATAGCAATATCGTTTTTAGCCACGCTCTATCCGGCATACCAGGCCACGAAGCTGGACCCGGTGGAGGCGATAAGATATGAGTAGCATACTCACCGCAAGGGACATAAGGAAAAGTTTTGTCACGGGAAAGAACCAGCTCAACGTATTAAAGGACATCAACCTCGAGGTTAACAGGGGCGAGCTCGTTATGCTCATCGGGCCATCCGGCTCCGGCAAGTCCACTCTGCTCTCCATCCTGGGAGGGCTCTCCCGGCCCACCAATGGCCGCGTAATAATTTCAAATGACGACATTTATTCCCTCAACGACGACAGGCTGGCCGCGCTGCGCAACAAAAGGATGGGTTTTGTCTTCCAGTTCCACCACCTGCTGCCGGAATTCAACGCCATGGAGAACGTCATAATGCCCGCTTTGATGTCGGGAATGCGCAAAAAAGAGGCTTCCGAGAAGGCAAAAAAGATATTGATAACCATGGGTTTAGGTGGTAGATTGTTACACAGGCCATCCGAATTATCGGGAGGCGAGCAGCAGCGGGTTGCCATTGCCAGGGCCCTTATAAACGACCCGGACATCATCTTTGCCGATGAACCCACCGGAAACCTTGACAAGGCAAATTCCGAAATAGTCCATAAAATAATACTGGATTTTAACAAAAGTTTTAAGCAGACTTTCATTATTGTGACCCACAATGACGCGCTCACTTCCTATGGGAACAGGGTGTTTGTCATTGACGACGGATACCTAAAAACTATGAGACACGGTTGAACAGGAGGAAGGGAATGCAGATCAATCTGAACGGAAAATTGGTGGCCAAAGAGGAGGCGGTTGTCTCTGTTTTTGACCACGGATTGCTTTACGGCGACGGTGTATTCGAGGGCATACGCATTTACTCGGGGAATATTTTCAAACTCGAGGAACATATAGACAGGCTTTATGATTCGGCAAAGGCCATCATGCTTGACATACCGGTCCCGAAAAAACAGATGATAGAGGAACACGTGAAGACAGTAAAGGCGAACGGCCTCACCGACGGCTATATACGCACCGTCGTGACGCGCGGCGTGGGCGACCTCGGCCTTGACCCGAAAAACTGCAGCGGCGGCCCGACCTATTTCATAATAGCCGACAAAGTATCTCTTTACCCCGGGGAATATTATGCAAACGGGCTCTCGATAACGACGGTGGCGGTAAGGCGCAACATGTCCGAGACGCTCGACCCGAGGATAAAGTCGCTCAATTACCTGAACAACATCCTGGCCAAGATCGAGGCCAACAACCACGGGTCCCTCGAGGCCGTGATGATAAACCAGGCGGGTTACGTAGCTGAAGCAACCGGCGACAACATATGCATAGTGAAAAACGGCAGGCTCATAACGCCGGACCGCGCCGCGGGCGCGCTCGACGGGATCACGCTCAACACCGTGCTGGAGCTGGCCGCAAAGTTCAAAATAGAGGTCCTGGAGCGCATGATCACAAGGTACGACCTTTATACGGCGGACGAATGTTTCCTGACCGGGACCGCGGCGGAGCTCATCCCCGTGGTAAAGATCGATTCCAGGGTGATAGGCGACGGCAAGCCGGGGCCGGTCATGAAGAAGCTCAAGGACGAATACCATAAGGTAACCAAGACCATAGGCGTCAGGGTCAAATAGGAGACATGAGCATGTACGATAAATTCACGGACAGGGCGCGCAAAGTCATAGCTTTCGCAAAAGAGGAGGCCGTAAGGCTCGGCCATGATTATCTCGGGACGGAACACGTCCTGCTCGGCATAATCAAGGACGGCGGCGGCATAGCCGCGGCGGTCCTTGAATCCCTTTCCGTTGAGCTCGACAAGCTTAAGACCGAAATAGAGGACAGGGTGATGGAGAGCCAGGGCGGCACCATGCTTGCCGGCGAGATACCGTTCATGCCCCAGACAAAAAAAGTATTCGAACTGGCGGCGGAAGAGTCGCAGACGCTCGGCCACAATTACATAGGCACGGAGCATCTTTTGCTCGGGCTTTTAAAGGAAGGCGAGGGCATAGCCGCGCGCGTGCTCATCGAGATGGGCATCAATTACAGGAAGGCAAGGGAAATGACGGTCAATATCCTGGGCACGTCCGCCCCCGCCAAATTCTCCGCGTCTTACGGCGCAAAAACATCGACCCCGACCCTGGATAATTTCGGGAGGGACCTTACGTCGATGGCGCGCGACAACAGGCTCGACCCCGTGATCGGCCGCAACGACGAGATCGAACGCGTCGTGCAGATACTCTCACGCAGGACAAAGAACAACCCGGTCCTCATAGGCGAGCCGGGCGTCGGGAAAACTGCGATAGTGGAGGGGCTGGCCCAGAAAATAATCAAGGGCGAAGTTCCCGAACTGCTTTTGAACAGGCGCGTGGTCACCCTTGACCTGGCCGCGGTCGTGGCCGGAACCAAATACAGGGGCGAATTCGAGGAGAGGCTCAAGACAATAATAAACGAGGTCAGGCACGCGGGCAACTCGGTCATCCTTTTTATAGACGAA
This sequence comes from uncultured Spirochaetia bacterium, assembly GCA_964443355.1. Classification (GTDB taxonomy): domain Bacteria; phylum Oederibacteriota; class PGYV01; order PGYV01; family Palsa-1178; genus Bog-1181. Next base: position 21,983 of record CAYUDX010000029.1, on the reverse strand, counting down.
CTGCACACACTTGTCGGAGCCGGTGCCGCGGAAGGGGCCATCGACGCGTCCAATATGCTCAAACCCGCCCTCTCGCGCGGGGAGTTCCAGTGCATCGGCGCGACCACATTGAACGAATACAGGAAGCACATAGAAAAAGACGGCGCGCTGGAGCGCAGGTTCCAGCCGGTCCATGTAAAATCGCCGTCGATAGACGAGACCATCGAGATCATAAAGGGCTTAAGGGACAAGTTCGAGGCGCATCACAAGGTGAAATTCGGGGACGACGCGGTCGAAGCCGCGGCCAGGCTCTCCGACAGGTATATAGCCGACAGGTTCCTTCCGGACAAGGCCATTGACGTCATAGACGAGGCCGGCGCCAGGGCCAGGCTTTACGCCACGACGCTGCCCGACGAGATAAGGGACATCGACAAGGAAATAGAGAATGTCACCAAAGAAAAAGAGTCCTCGGTGAAATCGCAGGAATTCGAGAAAGCCGCGGGGCTGCGCGACAAGATAAACGAGCTGAGAAAAAGGCGCGAGGAAATGAGGCGCAAATACGAGACGTCAAAGGTGAAGAAAACCCCGGTTGTCAGGGCCGAGGACATCGCATATATCATATCGAAACAGACCGGCATACCTCTGTTCAAGCTTGAGGAAAAGGAATCCGAAAAACTTTTAAAGATGGAAGACGAGTTCCATACCCGGGTAATCGGGCAGGACGAGGCGATAAAGGCCATTTCAAGGTCCATACGCCGCTCGCGTTCCGGCATGTCGGACCCCAACAAACCCATAGGCTCGTTCCTTTTCCTGGGGCCCACCGGCGTCGGAAAAACAGAAGTGGCAAGGACGCTGGCCAAGATGCTCTTTGAGGACAGGGACGCCCTCATACGGATAGACATGTCGGAGTACATGGAAAAATTCGCGGTCTCGCGCCTTGTCGGCGCGCCTCCGGGATACGTGGGCCACGAGGACGGCGGCCAGCTTACGGAAAAAGTCAGGCGCAGGCCTTATTCGGTCGTGCTATTCGACGAGATAGAAAAGGCGCACCCTGAAGTTTTCAATATCCTCCTGCAGGTGCTCGAGAACGGCAGGCTCACGGACGCCGTCGGCAGGACCGTGGATTTCAAGAACACGGTCATCATCATAACCTCGAATATCGGCTCCAAATACGCCGAGAGGTCTAAAGCGCTGGGCTTCAACAACTCCAGCGAGGACATCTCCTACGACAGGATGAAACAGCGGGTATTGGACGAGGTCAAGAAAATAATGAACCCCGAGTTCCTCAACAGGATAGACGAGACCATAGTTTTCCATCCTTTGACAAAGGAAGACCTTCGTCAGATCGTGGACATAATGATAACCGAGATAACAAAAAGGCTTAACGAGAAGACCATCAGGATCAAACTTACCGAAGGAGCAAAGGATCTGCTAATAGAGCAGGGTTACGACCCTACATACGGGGCAAGGCCCCTTCGCAGGGCAATCCAGAGACTGCTTGAGGACCCGCTGGCTGAAAGGATCCTGACAGGCTCCATTTCAGCGGACAAGTCCGTGGAAGTGGACAGGGATAATGACAATCTGGTCTTCTCCGCTAAATAAGCCGCAAATACAAAAACGCGGGGCTTCCTAAATGAGCGTCACAAAAAGGATTTTTACGGTAATAGCAGTGATCCTGGTCCTTATACTGGCTTTCGCGGTTTTCGCCCTGAAATCCGGGCTTTTTACGGGCGAGGCCAGGGATTACGTCACATCATTCATCCATAAAAACACCGGCAAGGACGTTCGCATAGGCAACATCGAGCTGGGAGTCATAAATAATATCGTCGTTCACGACGTGTCGTTCCCGGTCGCCAGGACATTTTCCGAAAAAGGCGAGTTCTTCGTCGCAAAATCCATAATAATAAGGTTCAACCTTCTCGATATCATCACGGGCAGGAAGGATTTCAACAGGACTCTGTCGCGCATCATCGTAGACTCTCCGGTCATAAACCTGCGCAGGGAAAAGGGCGAGTTCAACCTGGCCGCGTTCGTATCGAGCTTTACTCTGCCCGCCTCCGGCGGCTCCAGCGCACCGATCGCCCTTCCTGTGAACAAGATATTCATCCAGAACGGGAAGATAGTCTACGAGGACTCGGACAACACCTTCAATTCATACGTCGAGGATCTGTCCGGCACGATATTCCTCAAGGTCGACCCGCTGCTGCTGCGCGTCACATTGTCCGGCCAGACAAAGGGCTCCCCGGAAAAGAACATGTTCGTCGACATGGATTATTATTTCAGCCCGGGCAGGTTCAGGGGAAACATAAAGGTCAAGGACGCCCCGCTCAAGGACTGGGGCTCATACCTGATGCAGCCGAAGGATTTCACCATCAACGGCGGCGGCCTGTCGCTGGACGGCTCCGTCTCGGGGACCGAATTCAAGCCCGAAGCCATGAAAATATACGGCACATTCGGATTGCATAACGGGGACATAACCGTAAAAGGGGCCCTGCCGATTAAGGAGATCAACACGGTTTTTGAGGTAAACAACGACCGTGTTAGCCTGAAAAGGGGCGAGTTCAGGCTTTATTCGGGCCGGGGGATAATAAACGGCTCGGCTTCGGATATATTCTCAAAGCCGCAGTTCACATCGAGGATAGACATTGCGGGAATAAACCTTTCCGAAGCAGCCCCGGGTAACCTGACGGGAACGGCCAGGGTGCGCGGCAGTATATCGATGATAAAGGACGATCTTTCGTCGGATATCGACGTATCCGTGCCCCAGGGCGTGATAAGGGACATGGAGGCGAAGAACATAATATTAAAAGGGACCCTGGCCAACGGAGCCGCAAAACTGGCCGAGGTATCCGGGAAAATAGGCGGAGGAAACCTCACCGGGTCCGGCGGGGTGAATTTAAAGGCGAAAAAGAATAATTTCAACATCGCCATAAAAGCGGACGGGCTTGACGCTTCGAAACTTTCCGGGACAAAGAACCTCGCCGGCACGATTACCGCGGAATTCCTGGTAACGGGCGCCGCAAATTCCCCGAAAGCCTCCCTGAAGTTCAGTTCGCCGAAGCTCGAATACGGCGGCAACGATGTGGAGAACATGAGCGCGTCGGTGAACGCGGACGCCAAAAAGATAACCGCGCTCGCAAAAATGTCATATAAAAAATACAGGAACCTCTCGGCCGCCGCAATCATCGGCCTGTCGGCCGAAAAGATAACGCTGGACGCCTTTAAACTCAAGAACGGCAGGGAATTGCTGGCCGATGCGAAGGGCGAAATAATGACCGCCGACAGGTCCATCGGCGTGACCGTCACGGCAAAGAACATAATGCTCTCCGACCTTGCCGTCGATTTCCTCAACGGAAAACAGATCGACGGCGCGGTCAACGGCGGCGCTTACGTAACCGGCACCGTGGAAAATCCGGTCATAGAAGCCTCGGTTTCAATGGACGCCCTGAAAATAAGGGGGATCCCTTACAGGCTGGACACTTCATTTCATTTTGGCGACAATATACTCAGGATAAACGGCATGAACTTCAACGATTCCCTCAAAGGCGCGGGAGAGTTTTCCCTTAAGAAAAAAGTTTTTGAGATAAATTTTGACATTTCCAATCTGAACGGGGACGTCCTGGCCGAGGTATCGGGGCTCAAGATATTTGACGGCGGGGTCCTCAACGGCAGGATGGCCGTCAAAAAAGAGAGCTCGGGTTACGGCGGCAAGATTGACATTTCCACAGCATACGCAAAGGGAGTTTACAGGGACGCCCAGCTGGACATTTCAGGCGCGGGGAATTCTTTCGTGGTAAATTCGTTCGAGGTCAGGCAGAAAAAAGGCGGCCTGAAGACAATAGGGAACTTTTCCATAAAGAACGACGACACTGTATCCGGGATGCTCGAGGCGAAACTCGACGGCTTCAGGGTCAACGACCGGCTCGTCGCGTCTGCGGATATTACCGATGATTTTGAGTTTTTCCTCGGGGGCGAGCAGGCATCGTCGTCATCGTCGAATACGGTAAAGGGCAAAAAGCTCGTGTTTAATTCGCGGCCGCTTGACGACGCGGAGCTCGAAGTGCATACAAGCGGGGCCAGCGTGCCGGACTTCAAGTTCAAATGGGGGGAGGCTTACAGTGCCGAGGGGAGCCTTAACGCCGAGGCGAAAACGCCGGTGGTGGAGGCGCAGATACTCCTTCACGACGCCGACCTTTTTCCGTTCTACGCCATACTTAATTCAAGGGACAAGGGGCTGCCGGCCGAAGGCGCCATCCAGGGTGAATTCAACATCAAGGGGCCCATGGACAACGCGGCGTTTTCCGGATCAATAACCCAGGAAAAGGGATCCTTAAGCTGGAAAGGCATGGCAGCGCTTGAGCGGAGAAAGGGAGTTTACGGGATATCCTCGTTCCTTGTAAAATACAACGCGGCCAACGTCGACCTCAGGAATTTCCTCAATATATTCGACGCGTCCTTCAAGGATACCGGCAGGATTAACGGCTCCGGCGAAGTGCGCGTCACCGGCGGCAAGCTTGAGTCCGCCGGCAATGTGGTTTTGTCCCAGGGAAAGATAGCGGATTTTACCTACGACAATATCTCGGCCGATTATGTTTACGCGGACAAGAAAATAACCATGAAAACCGGCATGTTGAGCTACAAGGATTCATATTTAAAACTTGACGGTTCCACCCTTGAGATAAGGGGGGGCAACGATTATCTGGCCGATATCACGGCGCAGATGAAGGATTTTGACTGGAAAGGCACAAAGCTGGGCGGCACCGTGAATTTTAAGGGCGCCATAACCGGCGACAAGAAAACAGCGGTGAACGGCGAGGTCAGGTCGTCGGATTTTACATTTAAAAAGCACGCGTTCAGCCCTTTTGTAATCAATGTAAAATACGCCGACGACGAATTAAGACTGCAGACCGCGGCGGCAAAGGGTGTAAAACCCCCGGTAAATCTTATGGCGGACATCCTCTTCTCAAAGGACAGGGTCGAGTTCAGGCAGTATTACGCCGACAACCCGGACGGGGTAAGGCTGTTTTCCGCCGAGGGGTTCGTGTCCACCGTCAGGGACGCCGAATCGAACCTGCTGGTCGAGATGAAGGAATACCCGCCGCAGATGGCCAACGACCTGCTGGGGTGGGACCACACCTGGACCGGCTCAGGGAACGCCACTGTCAAGATGTCGGGGAACACGGAGAAGGGCATAGGGCTGACGATACGCGTCACCCTGATGAACGGCACCGTGGACAACGTGCCTTTCGACATATTCTCCGGGCTCGTGCAGATGAAGAACGACTGGGTCGTCCTGGACCCGATGATGCTTTCAAAGACGGGCAAATACGCCGTGAACGTTTCCGGGAAAATACCGGTGCCGCTGTCCGACGCCGCGACCGAAAAAATGAAAGGCACGGAGATGGACCTTCACGCAAGCGTGAAAGGCGGGGACCTTTCGCTGATAAAGTTCCTTAAGTTCGTGGACGACGCTTCCGGGCCGCTCGACGCGCAGCTTGACATCAAGGGGACCAAGGAATACCCGTCCGTTTCCGGGAAATTCAGCGTATCGGGCGGGGACATAAAACTTAAATATCTTTTTAAGGAACTGAAGAACGTCTACGCAAACATACTCATAAAGGACAACATCATAGACATATATACCATGAGGGGCGACACGGAAAAGGGCACGCTTAAGGTGGAGAATCTCGACGAGAAAAAAGGCGGGGTGATGAAATTCATGAAGCCCTACGAGGTCAACTGGAAAATTTCAAGCGTGGGCGACATGGTGCGTTTTACCGACACCGATTACATGGAATTTTTGACCGGCGACGCCGACGTGAAGCTTGAAATGACCGGGCTTCTCGAGTCCCCGAACCTCAAGGGCAGCATGAATTTCAGGGACGCGCGCATAGTTTACCCGGTAAAAATGAAGAACGCGTCGGGCGAGCAGACGACGTTAAAAGACGACAACAATTTTGCCAAAAAGATAAACTGGAACGTTACCATATACGGAGGCGAGAACTGCAGGTATTACAATAATTATTACAACAATTTCGCGGATGTCACCCTGCAATTCGACAATGAGAAGCCCCTTCTGATACAGGGCATGGGCAACGACATGAAGCTATTCGGGATACTGGGCATATCAAAGGGGACATACAGGTACATGAACACGGAACTTACCATGGATGACACCAAACAGTCTAAGATAACTTTCGACGGCGACAGGCGGCCGCTGCTTGACGTCAACACTTCCACGACCATGTATAAATTTGAGCTTAACAAGGCCACGGGCGGTGGACTTGACCTTCCAGGAGCAGCGGATAAGTCTTCAGCTTCAATACTTGCGGTGCAGAGACAAAACAACCCAAATTATGTTCCTGACACGACAGACTTGACAGTATACGTCAGATTTTTCGGCAGGGTGGGCGATATAAAACTTGACGTTAATTCCGAACCGCCCCTTGACCGCAACAGGCTTCTTTACATCATGACCTTCGGAAAGGACGCGGACAAGGATATTTCAAAGGACGACGCGCTCGCGTATGTCGACGTGCTCGTGAATAACATATTTAAAGGCGGCACAGAGGCCATAAAAGGCATGGTGCCAATTGATTATTTTTCCATCAAGGGGACCAACCTGACTTCCCTTGCAGGCGCCACCGCGCCTGTCAGGCCTGGCGACACGACAAAGACGGCGGCCGTTGAAATGGGCATAGGAAAAAACCTCGGGCAGAGATGGTACGGCGAGTATAAGGTAAAGGTGAACGACCCGATGAACGCAGCCGGGCAGCTGGCCGTCGAGCACAGCGTGAACGCCGAATACTCCATTGATGAAAGAAGCAAGATAGTGCTTTCGGGAAGCTACGGGGCCAACATGGAAAATTCCCCGATAGGGGCGCTGGCCACGCCCGGCGTCGACATAGGGGCCAGATATCAGGTGAATTTCCCCATGGGCAGCTGGAACGACAAGCCCACGCCGACCCCGACGCCCAAGCCAAAACCGACGCCGACGCCGACCCCGGACAATACAAAGTAGGCTGTATCCCCGGTATTGGCTGTATTTGGCATTCAGGCAATATTTTTTTTAGGTCAATCGTCGGGCTTTTGGCCGGTGCAGGATGACATGGAAAAAGTGGTTACGAGGCTTAACGCAGCTTAACTGACGCATAAAAGTAATGTTGACGATTTGACCGAAAAAAACGCCGCCTGAATGCCTGCCTTGTTACCGTAGGGGCGGACCTGTGTGTCCGCCCGCGCATGGATGTTCCCGTAGGGGCCGAGGCCCGGTATTTGTTCTTTAGGAGGCAACAAAATGGAAAAAGAAACAAAAAAAGCAATTGACCTTGTAAAAAAATCAACCCACCTGACCGCCCTTACCGGCGCCGGGATATCCACGCTTTCCGGGATCGCGGATTTCCGCGGGGAGCACAATCCCATATGGGATAAATTTCCCCAGGAACGTGTCTTTGACGCGGATTATTTCCGCCACGACCCCGCGCTTTTTTATGATTTTTTAAGGGAAATAACGCAAAAAGAATACGAGCCCAACATAGCCCACATCGCGCTGAAAAAACTCGAGGCGGCCGGAATTTTGAAAGCCGTCATAACGCAGAACATAGACGGGCTCCACCAGAAAGCCGGTTCGAAAAAGGTTTACGAACTGCACGGCTCCATATTTTCCAACCACTGCGTCAAGTGCCGGAAGGAATGCACGATGGACGAGCTGAAGGAAAAATTGGACAATGAAAAAGCGCCGCATTGTTCCTGCGGGGGAACGATAAGGCCCGGCATCGTATTTTACGGGGAACAGATCCCCGAGGAGAGCATGAAGATGTCGGTATACCACGCCTCACGGTCCGACCTCATGATAGTCTCCGGCACATCGCTTCTGGTCCAGCCTGCGGCCTACATGCCCGTATATACGCTTAAGAACAACGGCAAAGTGATCCTGGTGAACAAGGGCCAAACCTATCTTGACGACAGGGCTGAAGTGGCCCTGCCCGACATAGGAGAGTTTTTTGCGGCTCTCGCCGAGGAATTCTGATCAAGAAACGGATTTGATATTATCGCCATTGTGTCTTTCCCTATATTTAAGATCATCAGCGGAAACCTATCAAAAACCATCTGTGACGCAGATCACATTAATATATGGCAACATTATTAAAAAAAATATGTCCAAATATATGCAAAAGGGAAAGAACGAAAAACAAGAAAAAGCGTGAAATTAACGGAAATTCGAAAGAAGAATTAATAAAAAAAGCGCTCTTTAACAGAATATGTCGGAGTTAATCGCTTAAACTTGAACTGGTTCAAAGGTTGCTTTTCATTGACTTTAAAGGTGTTTATAGCTTATACTTTTAATGTATCGGGATCACGGAAACAGGGAAAGAAGGGGATGAATATGAATCCTTTAACTGGAAAATCCAGGGAAATTACGGAAAAGCCATCAGTACAAAGCCGTTTCAACAATTATGTGCTTATATTTTTTATTATTGTCATTATATTTAATGGTTCAACTCTTTTTGCCTCTGCCTGCAATCCTGTATCGGCCCAGTTGTGCGCGGCTGCGGATGATTACGCGATCGTATATATAAACGGGACCCTGATAGATACGTTTTCATATTGCGACAAAGGCAATTCAGGGTGCACGCCGAAATGCGAGGCCCTTACCGCGGGCCAGCTGGCTTTGCTGACCGACACCGGTAATTATATATCCGTGGAAGACCAGAACACAGCAACCGACGAATTCTGGGCGTCATGGTCGCTTGACATAACCTGTTCGGGAGCCGGATCGCCGCATGTCCAGATATCGAGCGACAACAGGCCGGTTTCGTTATATTACAATCCTACATGCGCGAATCCCGCGCCCACACCGTCCGCAAACGGCGGATATAACTGGTATGACCCGCTGTATAATCAGGGCACATCTGGATTGAGCTGGGTGCCGCCCGTGCCCATGTCCGGGCAAAAATGGGGAAAGAGGATATCCGACCCGAGCACCGGTAATTTGCTGGGCGCCCTGTGTTATGCCGCAACTTACGCTTCCACGGCATGCGGCGCACTATTTTTCAGGGAAGGGTTTGCCATGACCCCAAATCCGACGCCTGTTCCGCCGAATTTTACAATCACAAAATCGGCGAACCCGTCGACTATGATAGGCCAGACGCCCCCGACGACCGTGACCTTTACCCTTCACATCTGCAACACGGGCGGGGGAACACAGGGCAACCCCGTGGTGATAAACGACACATGGACAAACCCGACCGACAACTGGAGCTATTACTGGCCGGGGACATATACGGACCTGGTATTCGGGGAAATAGATTATTCAGGAAGCAACCCCACTGCGACTATTACATTTGCCAACGGGTTTAACGCCAATACATGCTATGATTATGTTTTTAGCATAGTGATGTACAGCGGCCAGCCGACATTCTGCCTTAACTGGTCCAACCTGGCGCTTCTGGATTACCCGAGCACAATCACCACGCCTGTCGCGACCGCGTCCGTGGGGTTGAGCGATTATTGCCCGCCGCCCCCGAGCTTCACCCTGACAAAATCCACGAGCACCAGCACCGTTAACGGGCCCAACCAGAACATAACATTCACGATGCATTTGTGCAATACAGGCGGCGTGGCATGGAGCGGGACCATGACGCTCTTCGACGACATGAGCTCTGCGCCGGGAGGCTCCGGGTCATGGCAGTATGACGGCCCCTATTATGTGGGCGCTCCGGCGACGGGAATAAACTATTACTCTACCTCGGGCTCGGATAACGTCCACCGAACATATGCGATAGCATTCCAGCAGCCCGGTTTTACCGGATGCATCGACATACCGTATTACTGCAATTCCTCGTGCTGTAATTACGGCTGCGGGCCGTGGCAGAACGTGGTATCCATGGAATATTTCGCCTCGCCAACGGTGGTGGCAAGCGTGGCCATGATGAACATCTGCTCGCCCTCGTTTACCCCGACATCCACCCGAACGCCAACCCCGACATATACGGCCACAAACACAACGTCTCCGACCTTTACCCGGACAAATACGGTTACGGCGACGCCGACGGTAACGCAGACCATGCCTCCGGTTATCATAGCCCTGACAAAGACCGAGGACAAGACCATTGTCCTGCTCGGGGACAATGTCCAGTACTGCCTTAATTACACGAACAACGGCACGAGCCCGGCGACCTTTAATCTGTGGGATACCATACCGGCGCCCATGGATTTTGTGTCATGCACGGGAGGCTGCACCCAGGCGGGTACACTGCTTGAATGGACCGTTACAAATCTCGCGGTGGGTAACTCGGGGAGCGTATGTTTTGTCGTGAAGGTCAACAGGCTGCCGTTCCTGATGGAACTCAAGGATTACCTGGCATGGATATTCGACAGGAAAAAATATATGAGCGACTGCGGCGCCATGCCGCTTAAGGAATGATATTTTAAGCAAGAAGGAGAAAAGGCCATGAATACAATGAAGCGCGCGTTTGAGAGCATTACAGCGCTCATGGCCACCGCAATACAATTAAAGCGTTTAAATAAAATCCGGATAATAACAACGACACTTCTATTACTTTTATTATCTTCGGCTTCTGTGTTTGCTGTTTCCTCGGCGCAAAATCTTGTGGTGTCACCGGGAACCGTTAATGCCGGGCAGAATGTTACATTGACATTCCAGTTTATGGGGACCAACACCGGATGCAAAATGGCTTATTTTGCCGCGTTGTCAAATATAAGCACAATTCAAAATGCCGGGACGGCAGGCCAGGTAATTGGCGTAAGGGATGCGGGGATGAACGTGGCTGACGGCCAGGTCAACGGCGGCAGGACAAGCCAGTGCAACGAAGACAACGCATGGCACAATAACACCGACGCTGCCTGCGGTATGGAAGCCGGCGGCGGGCCGATTTACATGACAGTTCCCGGAGGATGGGCCCCGGGAACGTATTATTTTATATTGTGTGTAAGGGATTGCAATATTTATGCAAATCCCGGGCCGAATTATGATCATCAGTATTCAGTTTCTTTCGTTGTAGCGCCTCCCGGATCCCCGACATTCACACCGACGCGCACCCCGACATTTACCCCATCTATCACCGCAACCGGCGTGCAGAATACGGGGCTCTGGGACTACGGCAATTCAAACCCCGTCGGGCTCGTGATCGTCACGGCCACGCCGACTATGACCTTCACCGTGCCGCAGACCCCGACTTTCACGGCCACCGACACTTCCACATTTACGCCCACACCGACCCCGACTTATACATCGACATATACCCAGACTTTTACACAGACGTACACGCCGACTTACACTCCCACGTATACGCAGACATATACGCCGACATTTACCCCGACGGACACCCAGACATATACAAGGACATATACCCCGACATACACGCCGAGCTACACGCAGACGTTCACGTCGACTTATACGACGTCACCCACTGATACCCCGACGTATACGCCGACATATACGCAGACATTTACATCAACATATACTCCCACCTATACGCAAACATACACGCAGACATTCACATCCACTTACACTCCGACCGACACGCAGACGTTCACCTCGACATTCACGACCTCGCCCACGGACACTCCGACCGATACGCCGACATATACGCAGACCGACACACCGACATATACGCCAACTTATACGCAGACATATACGAGGACTTATACACCCACCTACACGGCAACATACACGCAGACATTCACATCCACATACACTCCGACTTATACTTCCACATATACGCAGACATTCACATCCACTTACACCCCGACCGACACGCAGACTTTCACATCGACGTACACGACGTCGCCGACGGATACGCCCACCGATACCCCGACGGACACCCAGACCGACACACCCACATATACACCCACCTACACACAGACATATACAAACACTTACACACCAACCTACACTCCAAGCTACACGCAGACGTTTACATCAACGTATACGACGTCGCCGACGGATACGCCCACCTATACACCGACATATACCCAGACCGACACACCCACATATACGCCGACTTACACACAAACATATACGCAGACCTTTACTTCCACATATACTCCGACGGACACGCAGACCTTTACTTCGACGTATACGACATCGCCAACGGACACACCCACCGACACGCCGACATATACGCAGACAGATACTCCGACATACACTCCAAGCTACACACCGACATATACCCAGACATTTACGTCAACATACACTCCAAGCTATACCCAGACATTTACCTCGACATTCACGACATCGCCAACGGACACACCCACCGACACGCCGACATATACGCAGACAGACACATCGACATATACTCCCACCTACACGCAAACATATACCCAGACATTCACGTCAACATACACGCCAACTTACACAGAGACATTTACCTCGACATTCACAACATCGCCTACGGACACCCCTACCGACACCCCGACATATACCCAGACATTCACTTCGACGGACACGCCAACCTATACAGATACATTTACCTCGACATTCACCACATCGCCTACGGACACACCCACCGACACGCCTACATACACTCAGACATTTACTTTGACTGACACGCCGACCTATACTCAGACATATACGCAGACATTCACGTCAACATACACGCCGACTTATACGGAGACATTCACCTCGACATTCACGACGTCACCTACCGACACGCCGACCTATACGCCCACGGACACCCAGACAGATACTTCAACCTGCACGCCGACTTATACAATGACCTACACGCAGACATATACTTCCACATACACGCCCACATATACCCAGACGTATACCGTCACATTCACAACGTCGCCGACATTCACTCCGACTTCCACGGACACGCTTACGTCAACGCTTACATACACGGAAACCTACACAATGACACCGACGCCGTCATATACCCAGACGTCGACCAGCACGGACACCATGACGGTTACGCCGACTTTCACGGAGTCGGCCACGGACACCGACACGGCAACATACACTTACACACTGACGCCGACCCCCACATTCACGGAATCCACCACAGTTACCTATACGCCGACTTACACGGACACGCTTACGTCAACGCTTACATACACCGAAACCTACACAATGACGCCGACGCCGTCATATACCCAGACGTCGACCAGCACGGACACCATGACGGTTACGCCGACTTTCACGGAGTCGGCCACTGATACCGACACGGCAACATACACATACACCCTGACCCCGACCCCGACTTACACAGTGACCAATACATATACCGATACGTTTACGCAGACATATACCCCGACATATACGCCGACATATACTCCCACGGACGTGGACAGCCCGACATTTACGGCGACCATGACGGACACGCCTACTTATACCTCCACCTTTACGCAGACCGACACTGCCACGGCCACACCGACATATACGCCTACTTATACGGCCTCGCCGACATTTACGCCGTCACCCACGCCGAGCGACACAAAGACGGATACTCCGACATTCACCGCTTCACCGACATTCACTTACACATACACACCCACGGATACGCCGACATACACATACACGACGACACCGACATTCACGGTCACGCCGACATACACAAAGACCGAAACGCCGACATTTACAGTGACCCAGACTGACACCCCGACATATACGGCAACGCCGACATTCACGGCGACGCCCACATTTACGCAGACAGATACGCCGACTTACACGCGCACGGTGACGCCCACGGTCACCATGACTTCCACGTCGACGGTCACGCCTACATTCACGGACACCCCGACGGTCACGCCCACGCCCGTGCCTTACCCGTTCATCGCGCAGATAGTTATCTACAATTCCGCCGGTGAAGTGGTCAGACAGATCGCAAACGCCCCGGTCTCCAACATAATGGGGGACGTTGACGTAATGTTCAACAACAACCCCGTGGACGTTTACGACCCGAACGAGGGGATCCTGAAAATAGAGCTTCCCGGATTGCAGACGCCCGGACAGACGGGCGGGACGATGATATCCACCTTTAACTGGGACGGGACAAATTCCGGCGGACAGCAGGTCCAGCCGGGCAGTTACTTCATCAAGGTCTCCATGGTGGACGCATACGGAAGGGTCGAGACAAAAGTGGTTGATTTCACAGTGGTTACCAACCAGATATACACAAGGCTCTCTATATATAACAGCGCGGGCGAGCTTGTGCGCAGGATGCAGATAAATTCCGCGCCTTCTTCGCTGATATCCCTGGGCATCGACGACGTCGTGGCAGTGGGCAAAGGCAATACGGAAGTGGCGATAGCCTACGCGCCGGGACAGGTCATCACATGGGACGGGAATAATTCCGAGGGCATTACGGTGGAATCCGGGGTATACGAGGTAAAAGTTGAGATATCCACGGGCGATGGTTATATAATCGCGGCCAGCAAATCCATAACTGTTCTCAATGCGGGCAAACAGGGGGTATTGAGCAACATAGTGACCTATCCGAACCCGGTGGTCATGACCGGAGGCGTGCATCAGGACATGCACATTACGTGGCAGGCCACGGGGACAGGGCAGGTAACCCTGCAGGTGAACAACCTGGCGGGCGAACTGATAAGCACATTCAGGGCGACCCTTGAAAGCGGAACAGCCATATGGGACCTCAGGACCGCGTCGGGACAGGATGTTGCAAGCGGAATGTATGTGATGTTCCTCCAGGGCAAAAAGGACACGGGCGAGGTCCAGGTGAAGGTAGTGAAGGTTTGCGTCGTAAGAAAGTTCTAAAACCCTGAACGGCCCATTAAATAAATGTGATTAACCGCTTTTGCACCCCATATTTTTTCGTTAAAACAAAATACTGTTTCGCATCATGATTTTGTTGATTTAAATCGTTTTAACGATTATACTAATAAAAACAGGCTTATGAACTGGAAGAAGCAAAAAATGCGGGAGTATTGAAGTGATTAAGCCAGGGAAAAGAAAAGTTAAGGCCTCGCCAACGCCGATGATGAAAAAAACTGTCCTTATATTTATCCATGCCTTCCTATTAATAGTAGCGGTGTCTCCGATGAAAGCCGCAACATGCGTTCCCCAGAGCGCCGTCCTGTGCGCCGCTGTCGATGATTACGCCACTTTATATGTCAATGGACAATTCATAAACACATACACGTACTGCGACATAAGCTGGGCGTGCGATCCGCAATGCTTCTCCCTGACCCCGGCACAGGTGGCGCTTTTGACGCCTGGCGGAAACGATATTGCGGTCTATACACAGAACACCAACTGCTGTGAATTATGGGCCTCCTGGTCACTTGATATTACCTGTGCCGATGGCAATCAGGCTCTAATCTCAAGCGACAGCCAGCCTGTGGTATTATTCTCGGATCCTTCCTGCACGGGCCCCCCAAATCCTTCACCGACTCCAAGCGGCGGAAAGAATTGGTATGATACCACATATACGCCCAATGGCGCATGGGTTGCACCTGTAATAATGAGCGGAAAAAAATGGGGCAAAAGGTTAAATGATCCTGTTACCGGAAACGTTCTCCCGGCTTTAAGTTACCAGGCATCAATGAATACGGCCTGTGGCGCTTTGTGGTTCAGGGAACCGTTCACATTGACCGAGGTGCCGACGCCGATCCCGCCGCATCTCACGATCACAAAGTCAGCAAACCCGTCGACAGACATTGGACAGACACCCCCTTCGACAGTGACATTTACCCTTCACATATGCAACACAGGCGGTGGCACGCAGGGCAATCCAGTGGTCATCAATGACACATGGACAAACCCGAGCGACTCATGGAGTTATTATTCACCGGGGTCGTATACGGATCCGATCTTTGGAGAGATAGATTATTCGGGAACCAACCCGAACGCCACAATAACGTTCCAAAATGGCTTCAATGCGAATACATGTTATGATTATGTCTACACCGTCATCATGTACAGCGGCCAGCCGACTTTCTGCCTTAACTGGTCCAACGCAGCCATCTTAAATTATCTTTCAGCGCCCGTGGCAACGGCATCCGTGGGGTTAAGCGATTATTGCCCGCCGCCGCCGAGCTTTACCCTGACCAAATCGGCCAACAGCACAACGGTCAACGGACCCAATCAGAACGTTACATTTACAATGCACCTTTGCAATACCGGCGGCGCCGCATGGACCGGGACGATGACCCTTTTTGACGATATGAGCTCGGCGCCCGGAGGCGACGGCGCCTGGCAGTATCAGGGGCCCTATTATGTCGGCAACCCTGCCACAGGAATAAATAACTACAGTACAACCGGAACAAACACCCAGCGTACTTATACTATAGCCTTTCAGCCTCCGGGTTTTACCGGCTGCGTGGACATACCGTATTATGTGGAATCGACCAATAATGGCAGCGGATACGGATGCGGCCCATGGGATAACAAGGCGTATGCCTCGTATTTCGCGTCACCTACGATAGTTGCGAGCATTGTGATGGACAATTTGTGCACGCCCTCGTTCACGGCCACGGCCACACGCACCGACACACCGACAAGGACGCCTACCATAGCAACGACGCCAACCTTTACCATGACAAAGACCTACACTCCGACCTACACTTCCACTTACACAAACACCATGACCCCGACGTATACGAACACCGTGACTTATACGCCGACCTACACCGGCACTTTTACAAGGACGCCGACGCCGACCAATACACCCTCGCCGAGCTACACCCCGACTTATACTCCGACTTACACGAAATCCGACACGCCGACCTTGACTTACACGCCCACGGACACCCCCACCTACACCCCGACGTACACCCAGACCGACACCACCTCGCCGACATATACGCCGACGTGGACGCCCACTTACACCCAGACTTATACGCGCACAGATACGCCTACATATACGGACACGCCGACTTACACGCCGAGCTATACTATGACATACACGCAGACATTTACGACGTCCCCCACATATACGCCGACGGATACGCCGACTTTCACGCCTTCGCCCACGTTCACGCCTTCATTCACAAAGACGAGCACTCCGACATACACCAATACATTCACGGATACGCCGACGGTCACAATAACCTCGCAGAACACCCCGTCCAACACCCCAACATACACGATGACCTTCACGGCCACGCCGACTTTCACCTACACCATGACCTCCACCAACACGTATACCGTCACGCCTACTTACACCATGACGGTAACGCCGACCAACACCAGCACCAGGACCGCGACACCCACATATACGGTCACGCCCACGGTGACCATAACGTCCCAGGACACGCCTTCTGACACCCCGACTGTAACCTGGACGTTTACGGCCACGCCCACATACACATATACCCTGACCAGGACCCCGAGCCCGACATCCACATACACAAGCACTTATACGCCGACATACACCGTGACAATGACAGCCACCAACACCTCAAACAACACGCCCACGGTAACGCCGACGTCGACGCCCACATACACGGCGACCAACACCTTCACCGACACTTATACGGCCACGGACACCCCCACAATGGCCCCGTCGCCGACGTTTACGCCGACCTACACGCAGACAAACACCCAGACTTCGACGGCGACAAACACGTCGAGCGCCACTTATACCCCCACATACACGGAAACGTCCACATACACCATGACATCCACATATACCTGCACCAAAACCGTCACCCCGACATCGACTGAAACGAGCCAGAATACGAGCACAGACACGCCGACCGATACTCCGACATTCACGGCCTCGCCGACAAATTCAAACACGCCGACATACACGGCCACGAACACGGATTCGCCCACCCCGACCGGCACTTATACATGGACTTTAACCTGCACATTCACATACACGCCAAGCGCAACGTTCACCCCGTCGCAGACCTCGACATCCACATACACGCTCACTGATACCCCGACTTTCACCCGGACAAACACCATGACTTCCACATATACCCCGACAAGGACGCAGACATATACCCAGACTTATACGGTCACGGTCTCGCCGACATTTACCTGCACGCCGTCCACTTCTCCGACGCCCGTGCCGTATCCTTACGTACTGGTGGTGGGTGTTTACAATTCCGCCGGCGAGAAAGTATCCACTATAGGCAATTCGCCGGTCACAAACAACATAGGGGACATAATCATGTCGGTCAGCGGCACGGCTTCCTCAATTTACGATCCGAACGAGGGGAACCTTCTGATAACCCTGCCGGGGGTCCAGTCCAGCCTGCAGCCAGCAAACGGCACGGGCGCGGTGTTCACATGGAACGGCACCACGAGCGCGGGACAGCAGGTTTCACCGGGCATATATTACATCAAGTTCACAATGCAGGATTCATTCGGCAGCGTCGATACGATAGTAAAAGAGGTGCAGATAATAAAGTCGGATTCTTTCACGCGGATATCGATATATAACAGCGCCGGAGAGCTTGTAAAGAGGATAGACCTGCCAGCCACCGCGACATCGGCTATAAGCCTTGCAGTGGATGATGTCGTCACTGTGGGAAAAGGCTCCCCCGGAGTGCAGATCGGCTACGCGACCGGCGACGCGGTATCGTGGGACGGGACCAACTCGGCCGGCAGGATAGTTGATTCGGGGGTATACGAGGTAAAAGTCGAAACGGCCAACGGCGAGGGCATAGACGTGGTGGCCAGCAAATCGATCTCGGTGTTAAACGGAGGGACCGCGAGCATATTGAGCAATATCGAGATTGTCCCCAATCCCGTGACGGTGACCGACCCGTCGCAGAGCATGCAGATAAAGTGGCAGGCCTCGGTTACGGGAAATATCGACATCCAGATAAACAACCTTTCGGGCGAACTTGTGGCCCATATCAACGCCACGTTACAGTCGGGGTCGGCGTACTGGAACCTGCAGACGCAGGACGGACAGAACGCCGCCAGCGGGCTTTATGTGCTTATTCTGCGCGCCGCGGGAGACACCGGGGGCATTGAGATGAAGGTTATAAAAGCCGTGGTCGTCAGGAAATAATCACGTCCCGGAAAAAACAATTGAAATAATAATGATATTGCCATATCCTTATATAAAATGGGGATTGTCCGTTAAAATAATGCATGGAGTCCGCTTCAGGGCCGGCTTAGTCAGGCCCCGGCAGGCTTGCCGTCCGGCGACATTTTGACCGCGACAAGCGAGGCGAGGTCGAAAACAAAGTGGAACGATATTGCCGCGAACAATCCCAGGTACTGGTATGAATAGCCTATTGCCCCGCTCAGGAGCAGCATTATAAGGCCGTAAAGCATCACTTTGTAATCGCGGAAGCTGAAATATCCGTGGAGCAGGATGAAAAGCACCGAAGAGGGCCATATGCCCCAGGCCCTCTGAAGGGCGCCGCGGAAAAGGAGCTCCTCGCAGACCGCCGCCGTCAGCGATATAAATACCAGGTCCACGGTATTCAACGAATATTTTGTTATAAGTTCCCCTATCAATCCCTTTACCGGAGTGAAGAATTTTACTTTTGTCACCAGCCTCCCGCATAAAACGCCGAGTACGGCGCCCGCGGCAAGGCCGCAGGATAATTGCATCCATAAGGGCTGCACCCCGTTTAAAACTTTTACAAGCGAAACCTTGCCGATTATGAACAGTATTACTGCGCCTGCAAATATCGCGAGCTCCAGCGCCGTGTTCATTAAATAGAGAAAACCTTTGCCGTTCTTATCCATAAATGCTCCTTGTTTTTGATGTTGAACCATTATAAACGCAGCGGGAATAATGTCAAACCCAAACTTTGCCGGGAGGCAAAAAGCGGCATTTAAAACCACGGGCCGTTGTGATATAATGGGCCATAAACTAAAAAAGGGAGGACTAAATGAAAAAACTTTTTCTTTGTTCCGCGCTGGCGATTTTTGTCCTTGCGCCTGTTTTTGCCTTTGCCTCGACCGACCTTTACGGGCTTTCCATGATGGAAACGGCAAGTGTTGTGCAAAAGGGCCGTTTTGACGTATCGGTGGGGGACGATCTCTGGTTATTGAAAAGCTCGGAAGATTCCAAGATGTCTTATCTTGATTATATAACGGGGAAAATAACCTACGGAATAGTGGACAATCTTGAGGCTTCCATAAGCTACAACCAGAGCATCGTAATATCGGGGAATTCCGACGTTGACAGCGGGACGGCAAAGGGCGTCCCCGTTATCGATATAAAATACCTCTTCAACATATTTAATTTTCTTAAGATAAGCGCGGGACTGGGGTTCGGAACACCGCTCGACAATAGCAATTTCTTTGTTATATACATGATAGACCCATACACGCAGGTAATCCCTTCGGTATGCGCGGATGTTATCCTGGGGGATTTTTCCTTGGACGCGCAGGCAAAGCTGTCCGTGGGCCATTCGAGCCAGGACAATGAAACACATGCCAGGCTATATTCTAGGGCCGCGCTTGTTTATGACGCAAAGAGCTTAAGGCTCGCCCTTTCAGGGGCGCTCGACCAGTTATTTTACACGGAGCCGGGGCAGGTTACGCTTGCTTCCTTCGGGCCGGAAATAGTGTGGCCGGTGACCGACATGCTCCAGGTGAACCTTGCCGAAATGAACACTTTCATAGAGGCATTTACAAACGACCAGAGATACTACCCGAGGATAATGTTAAATCTGAATTTTGCCATGTAAAGGGCCGGTTATAAATAAAAAAGCCCCGCTTTTCGCGGGGCTTTTTTATTTTAGGGGGTGAGTTTTGATGAATTCCATGACCCGGCCAAGCGGCGGGGACATCGTCACTCCCGGGCCTGTGGCGCATACCATTGCGGCAAGCGCCGAGGCGAATTCAACGCTCTTTCCGTCATCGAGTCCGGCCAGCAGGCCGTAGGCGATGCCTGCCCTGAAGGTGTCGCCCGCCCCCAGGGTGTCCACGGCTTTTATCATATAAGGGGAAAAAGACTTTGGTTTTTCTCCGCGTCGTGCGTACATCAAGGGTTTTGAGCCTGAAGTGAATATTACAAGGCCTTTGCAGAGCTCAAGGTATGAATAAAAGAGTGCGGGAATATCCGCGCCAGGATACTCGCGGTGTATGAATTCTTTTGATATTACGGCCGCGGCCGCGTTCTGCACCACGGAATTGTCGGGCTTTTCATCCAGAGTGACATATTTTTTGCCGTGTTTAACGCAAAGCGCAGCTGCTATTTCCGAGCCTTTAGGCATGAAAGGGTCTATGCATGCGACGCGGCAGTTCCTTATGTCCCTTTCTTTTGGAGCGGACCATTTGACGCCGGTCGACCATAATTTGCCGAACCAGCCGAAAACCGTCCTGCCGTCGGCGCTTACAAAAACAAGGTCGCGGGGGCCGCTGTAATTTTTCTTTTTTTCAAGCGAAGAAATATTTACCCCTTCTTTCCTGAAATATCCGGCCACCGGAGCATATACATCCGCACCAAGCCAGGTGCCTGCGATTTTTGCCTTCAATCCCAGCCTGCTTAAAACAACGGCCGCATTTGCGGCCTCGCCGCCGGGCAGGGAAACGAAAGATTCCACCTCTTTATAGCCGTCGGCTTTTGGGAAGTCCCCGGAAAGGGTGTAAATTGAGCTGAGTTCCACCAGGCCGTAGCAGTAGACATCGGTCATATATAAACTCCTTATAGTCTTAATGTCGGCGTTATTATATCATAAACGGAGCGGATCCCGGCCGGTTGCGTGTTTTAATGGAGGAAAATGATAATTGACAATTATAATCAACTATGATAAAAATATTAGTCTGATAGCTCTTCAAGTATAAGGATTTATTAAGAGTTGCAACCGTAACAAAGCCATTATTGAACAACTGCAATAATAGATACGTTCCCTGGTAGCTCAGTTGGTAGAGCATGTGGCTGTTAACCACAGTGTCGCAGGTTCGAGTCCTGCCCGGGGAGCCAAACAGGACGAAGCCGTTCAGTTAGTAGCTGAACGGCTTTTTCCATTTAAAGACAGGCGTTTTATGCCATAACAAAGTTCGAACGTAAACCCCAAAACAGCCAAAACACCCTATACCCAATCGCCCTCTCGCACTGTTTATACTTGCCAAGGGGAAAAAGGGTGATAAAATA
>CAYUDX010000028.1:0-34310 GCA_964443355.1 uncultured Spirochaetia bacterium | reverse complement strand
GGATTGATTATGAAGGAGATTATGCGGAACTATTTATCTTAAAATGTCCGAAATGTTTTAAACTTTACAAGAACGCTGTTGATATACGCCAATGCGATTGTGGTTATGTGTTTTATTGGAAAAAGAAGAGGGGAAAATATAGTGAAGGTTTGTTTAATGATCAGATCGATAAAACGAGGGAAGACGGGCTAAAGTAATGAATATAAAAATGGGGGTAAAAAATGGCAAATTATGCGGTAAAATGCGAGGCAATTGAGGTAAGAGGCGAGAACGGGGTTTGCATCGGCCCTGCCAGATGCAAAAAAGGCGAGGTGTATACACTTGGCGCGAGGACTCCGACCCCTGCAGGCATGTGCGGGATGTCTTTTGCCGCCATCAATCCCATTGTGTTTGCCATGAGGCGCAATGAACGCATGGAATTCGAAAAAAATGATTATGTGGACCTTACCTGTCCTGACGGCTGTGTAACATACAGGTTGTCCAGGATAAAGAACTCATAGATTTTTTAGGGCGCGCAGAACGATAAATTGAACATTTAGGGTGGTAAATGGAATGAAATGACAGGAAAGGAAATTAAATGAGCAAATATGTGCACGGCTATTCAGGCAGGGAAAACAAGAGATTATACGACCAGGCAGGGACCCTTACAGCCTTGTTGCATGAAGGCACGGTATATCCAAAAGGGAGCAAAGTGCTTGAGGCAGGCTGCGGTGTCGGCGCACAAACCGTCATACTGGCCAAAAACAGCCCGCAGGCATCCATTACTTCCGTTGATATTTCAAGGATATCCCTTGATAAGGCTAAAAAACTGGCCGGCAGGAACGGGATAAAAAATGTTAGGTTCGAGACGGCGGATATATTCAATTTATCATTTGAGGACGATTGTTTTGACCATATATTTGTTTGTTTTGTCCTGGAGCATTTGAAAGAGCCCGTAAAAGCGCTCAGTAATCTCAAAAGAGTCCTTAAAAAGGGCGGCTCCATAACCGTAATAGAAGGCGACCATGAAACTTCGCTGTTCTGGCCATACAGCGATTATGCAATGAAAACCATAAAATGCCTTATTGAGGTGCAGAAGCGCCTTGGAGGAGATTCATTGATAGGCAGGAGGTTGTATCCTTTATTTCAGGAGGCGGGATTCAATGAGATAAGGGTAATTCCCCGTCCTGTATATGCCGATGAAGGAAGGCCCGGCATGGTCGAGGGTTTCACCAAAAAGACATATATAGCAATGGTGGAAGGCGTGAAAAAGCAGGCGCTGGATCTTGATCTTATCGGTGAAAAGGATTGGGACAAGGGGATAAAAGAGCTGAAAAGATCGGCAAAGCCGGGCGGGATATTTTACTATACGTTTTTTAAGGGAATTGCCGTAAAATAAGATAAAAATGTATATAAACTTAATTTGAGTTTTGGAGCCGGGATAAAATGAAAAAATTGCGATTATTATTGTTGATTTTTTTTACCGTGGTTTTATCGGGTTGTGCCATACGGTTTGATACCGCCAAGGAAACGGAGACGTCCGGATTCAACGCGGTAATGAAAGTGAAATGTAATATACAGAAAAGCGACTCCCTGTGCGGCTGGGCGGCGTCGGAAACCATCGCGGATTACTATGGAAAAACGTTAAATGCCGGATATGAGGAGAAATTGTCAAAAGAAGCCGGGCTGACCGGGGGAATTGCCGCCGGTAATCTTAAGGCTCTCTTTGAAGCCTCAAATTTTGACGTTGCAGTTTATCCGGGAAAATTCGACATGTCTTTCCAGGGAATATTCAAACAACTCGAGTCAAAAAGGCCCGTGATCATCCTTTTATGCGACAAGCCTGATTCGATAGGCCATTACGTTGTGATTTACGGGTATGACGGCAACAGGGGGCTTTTGGCTGTAATGGATCCGGCAAAGTGTTCATATATACTGCCCATTAATGATATATCAACCGCATGGAGTAATGCAAAGTTTTTAACCATTCTTGCCCTGCCAAAGCAATAAATAATTAATTTGATTTTTGACTTTATATGGGTATAATTATAATGTAAAAAGTTGACAAAATAGTTAACAACAGCATATGAATGAGGCGATTTTATAACTGTCTAAGGAGGGTGATATGAAGGGGTTTATATCAATTATCGTTGCGTGCAGTCTGATTTTTACACCGGTCCTAATTTTTGCTTCGACGGCACAACAGGAAGAGATAAAAGCATTAAACGAACTTTCGGGGAACAGGGATCTTTTGAACTTGTCCGGAGGCAATAGCTGCAGGCAAAACTGTATGCCGTGCGGATATATGGACCAGCAGGTATGCTGCGATACGGTATGCGATGATAATTCGTCCTCGGGGTATTCCGGCGGCGGCGGGGGCGGCGGGGAACTAAGCGTCCTGGGATGGATACTCGGCGGCGCTTTAATGGTCTGGGCGCTTTATGAAATCTGGAATCTTCCAGGCGGGCCAGGGGGGAAATAGCCGCTGAATATTATTTACGGCAATAACCCGTTTAAGATTGCATACAACTATAAGTCTAAAAATAGGTAGTCTTTTTAGCAATGCTGTTGATTCAGGATACGGAAAGCAGCCATTAAGGTTACAGGTTACAGCCTGCCGAGCATTAAAACAAACGCCAAAAAGGTTCCGTGTTTATTGCCGGCGCCATATATGAATATCCTTGCCAATAAAAACAGGGGTGATAAAATGGGAAGTGTCAGGGTTGACGGCAGGGGAGTATGTTAAAAATACATGGAGGCGTTTTTATGAAAACGAAACATGTGAAAAGATCAGTTATGGTTTTGCTTCTCAATCTTATTTGCGGGTTCCTGGCCGTGAATTTGGCGGCGAACGGCCTGAATATTTACGTTCCCGGCGGCTGGATCAATATAACGGACAGTGTCGCACAATCAAAAACGCAGGGCCTGCCGCCGAAACTGGTGGACACCTCAAAAAAATCCATCTGTAAATTGTTGGCCGGCGACCCGAAAACGTTCGGGGATAAATACCCCACATATTTTGCAAAGATACATCTGCCGCAAATGGACAATTTTAAATTTTCGGACGCGAGCCTTAAGGGATTGGACGAGGGGATCAAAACGTCCGCAAAGAACAGCGCTTTGATGTCGGTTGTTGAAAATAAGACCGTCACAATAAACGGAACGAAGGTCTTTTGTTCCGTGGTCGACCTGAATCTGGCGGTAAAAAATGAAAAGATCGTCGTGCGTTCGGTGTCATATTATGTGCCCGACGGCGACGGGGCGTCGATGTTCACCTTTTATACCATGAAGGACGAGTGGGAAAAATATTCTCCCGTCTTCGAGGATATAGTGACAAAGACCTTAAAATAAAAAGGGGCCTCCCGCCGCGATATCGATAATTGAACAAAATTTGCGGCCGGCGGAGAAAAAATGAAAAAATCAATCGAAACGATGATTCTTGCCGCGGCAATCGGCCTGCTATTTATAATGACGGGGTGCGCCACATGCCCGAAACATTCCATGGAGCTTGTGACCGAAGGCGAACATAACGGCGTACTGTCCGTCGACGGGACCGTTGTGACGGTATACGGGTCGGGATCGGGGAGAAATCCGGGCGCGGCCGGAATGATGTTTGACGCCAACCATGAACAGGACAGCATGGAAAGGGCGCTTCCCGAGTCAAAAAACGAGCTGAAGAACGGGATTCGGAGGTTTTTTGATTCCGTGGCGGACAAATACAATAATAAGTATCCGGATAAAAAAATATCGGGCGATACGGTCGCCGTGTGGAAGACGAATGCGGACGAAAAGGCCGTGACGGATTCGAAAACTTTTTTTTATTGTTACTGTGCGGACAATTACATAGCCACATACATAGAGACATATGATATAAACATTGCCGGCCTAAAACTTACTCCTGAAGATGCGGAGTTCTTTGTTTCAACCGCGAAAAGTTTAATCAGACCGGGCAGCGAGGAATCCAGGGTGCTTGCCGAACAGCATGCGCCCGCCGGAATAACGGTTCCGGCGCAGGCTGCGGGGGCAAAAAACAGTGATATTACAGGCAGCCTTGATTCCGGCGCAAACACCGGAAATTCCGGCGCGAATCCGGCTGGCCCCGAGCCCTTCTGGGCAAAGGATATGGACGGCAATAGTTATGATTACAAACACGGGGTTGTCGCCGTTGAAAACGATGAAATTACCATTTTCGGGGGCGGGATCATGGCCCGCCAGCCCGCCATAAGCAATGATATCGCAAAGTCGCAGGCCAAAAGGTCTTTTGAGTTAATAATGGAAAATACAATAAGCGAGTATCTAAGGCTTTATCCCTCGGAAAAAGCTGACTGCGACATGGTTAAAACCGCTTCGGACGCGATATCGGGAGAAATCCCGTCGCAGAGCGTTTTAATCGGCAGCTGGATAAAACAGGAAAAGATATTGCTGAGCACGTTAAACACCTATTACTCATTGACCGTATATAAGTTAAACATTGACAGGCTGAAGTTGCCGCAAAAAATGAAGGACATCCTTATTTTGGAGGGGCGTAAGGCCGTGTGCCCTTATGCAGGGGACATCGTCGAATTGATCAAACACCCGCAGGTGGCTGAAACGGCGCCGTCCGCTTCTGATAACGCGCTTGGGATCATTCTGGCTTCACTGGCGGGATTACTCGCTATACTAATAATATTGGCCGTTGCACATAGTCCTTCAGTTTACTGATTTAAATTATGGGAGGGGATCATGAAAAAGGCTCTTAAAGTTTTCGTTTTGCTGGCATCCGTGCTTGCATTTGCAGGTTGCGGGGAAGAATACATGGCAAAGGCGAATTACGACGCTCAGGAAGCCGAGGGACAGACCGTGATGCCTGGCGAGATGACCGAGGCATATTACGCGGCAAAAAAGATACTTAAAGACGAGGGTTTGGTGATAGTAAGCGATTCACGGGACAACAGGCCGGTCATTCTCGTGGGGGAAGCTTATCAGATGAGGAGCGAGGGCGAAAGGATAACAAACTCTTTCATCTCGAACATGTTCGGAGGCGACAAGGCGGCCGATAACGTGGTGTCAAAAGAGATCAAGCGTAGGACCATAATCATAAAGCCCAGGCATGACAGGAACTGGGACGTAATAAAAGGCAAGATCGGCGTCATTTATGCGGGCGAAAAAACAGGGGTCAACTCTCAGGGCGATGCGGTCGAGACCATGGAAAAAAGCGTTCCCGCGGATGAAGCAAAGCGGATAATGGACAGGATGAGGGAATTGACCATGGAATATGTAAAAGACAACGGCAAAATGAAGGGCAATTAGGGCTCATCATAAGGCCGAAAAAAATTTTAAACATGCAGGGAGTCAATAGTGGCCAAGACCATCATCCGGATAATTTGCCCGGTCATCATTATCATCTTCCTCATCGGCTGCGGGGATAAAACCGCCGCATTGAGCGGCGCGGAAATATCAGTACTGTTTATCGGCAACAGCTTTACATCCGTAAACAACCTGCCCGACCTTTTCACAAAACTTGCGACATCCGGCGGTCATCCCGTCAAAACAGACATGTACGCGCCGGGCGGCTACAGGCTCATCCAGCATATGTCCGACCCTGCCGTGACGCAGAAGCTGATAGACAAAAAATGGGACTATGTCGTGCTCCAGGAGCAGAGCCAGGTTCCCGCAATTGAGAACGAAAAAAACGCAGGCATGTACCCGGCTGTGCGCGGGTTTGACGGGAGGATAAAAACTTCCGGGGCGGTTCCGATACTTTACATGACCTGGGGCCGCAAGAACGGTTGCCCCGAGATAGGCTGTGCCGATTACGGCTCGATGCAGGAAAAATTGACCGCCGGTTATATGGCCATTGCCGGGGAGCTTTCCATGGAGGTCGCGCCAGTCGGTGTGGCCTGGAAAGCCGCGCACGAACGCAACCCTTCGCTCGAACTGTGGGCGGACGATGGCATCCACCCAAGCCTGGCCGGCTCTTACCTTGCGGCCGCTGTTTTTTACGCCATTTTATACCAACAAACCCCGGTGGGACTGGGTTTCAGGGCGGGATTGCCCGGCGAAACCGCGAAATTCCTCCAGGGCGTTGCGGCGGAAATTGTCCTGGCCGATCCAAAAGAATGGTTCGTTCCGCGGCCTTGAAGTACGGGGCTGATATTTTTGTTGTTAATTCCACCGATATATTATATAAATATATGGAAGGTTTCAGACCCAAAAATCCATATTTAGAAAGCGCGGGGAATAATGGCTGAAGATAATTCTCCAAAACAAACGACGATCGATTCCTCCAAACTCTTCAACATAAGGGTATGGGAAGGCATACAGTATAAATTCGCCAAGGACCTCGGCATAGCCATAAAGGTAATGAGCGAGGACGGAATGATCAACACCGTCGAGTCCAATTTCAGCGATTTTTACAACATCCTGACCTCCACCGAAGCAGGAAAAAAACTCTGCGAGATCAACCATGAAAACATAGACAAAGAAGCCAGGTTCATAACCCTTTACGCCGACTGCGTTTATTACTGCGCCACCACATATTTTTACGGCAAAAAATTCAACATTTTCGTCGGGGTCAAGGAGCGCGTCCCCAACGAACTGCTTGTAAAGGAGCTCTCCGAAAAAGCAGGCGTGGATTACGCCGAATTGCTCCAGGCTTACAAGACCCAGACGGTGTTCTCGGACGAGCGCCTCATTAATATCGCCGACCTCATAGTGGACCTGTTCAACATAGTCATCGAGTTGTCCGTCCAGGAATACATAACCCACATGGCCAACAAGGAAAAAGAGGAAGAAATAGCCAAGATGAGCGCCCTTATGGACGCGTCAATCATCATAAATTCCACCCGCAACCTCGACCAGCTGCTCAAGATAATCATGCAGTCCGCGGAAAAGGTCATGCAGGCCGAGGCGTCGTCGGTGTTTTTGATCGACAGCGAACGCAACGAGCTCTTTTTCGAGGTGGCCACGGGCCCCAAGGAAGAGGAAGTAAAAAAGATAAGGCTTAAGATGGGCGAAGGCATCGCGGGCTGGGTGGCCTACACCGGTGAATCCCTGCTGGTGCCGGACGTCTCAAAGGACCCGAGGTTCGCGCGCAGGGTAGACGAACAGACGCAGTTCATCACCCGAACCGTGATATGCGTGCCGCTCAAGGTGCGCAACCAGACAATAGGCGTGGTGCAGGTATTAAACAGGATAGGCGGCGGAAGTTTTTCAAAGACCGAGATAAAATTCCTCGAGGCCCTGGCTTCACAGGCCGCCATCGCCATAGAGAATGCGAACCTTTACGAGCATCTTGAGGAGCGCGCAGAGCAGTTGAACAAGGATTTGAAGAACGCGAACCTGAACCTCTCCATAGAAAAACTCAGGATAGAATCCATCGTGCAGTCCATGGAGGACGCGGTGCTCGCCGTGAACAGGGAAAAGAAGATAGTCATGGTCAACAGGATCGCGGAGCGCATATTCTCCATCGACGGCGGAAGGGCCGAAGGCAGGCCGCTGGAGGATGTGGTGAAAATAAGGGACTTAAGGGACAACTTCACCACGGTTCTCGCGGTAAAGAACATAACCAAGACGGAGGTAAAGTTCCAGATGGGGAACAAGGAGCACATCTTCGCCGCCGTATTCGCCCCCATAATAGACGAGAAGAACGAGGCGGCCGGCTCGGTCGCGGTTTTCAGGGACATAACCGAGATAAAGGAACTCGACAAGATGAAATCGGAGTTCTTGAACATGGTTTCCCACGAGCTCAGGACCCCGCTCACCCCGATACAGGCATATTCGGAGCTCATGATGGTGCGCAACGTCGACAATGAAAAGGTGAAAAAATACGCGGATATCATAAACAGGGAGACACAGAGGCTCGGCGCATTGATTGGCGACCTGCTCGACCTTTCCAGGATAGACGCGGGCAAGGGGTTGAGCCTTGCCCTGGAGCCGGTGGACATGAACGAGCTCATGCATACGGTATATGAGACCTTTAAGAACGCTTCGGCCCGGCACAAAATTATTTTGACACTGCCTGAAAAAAGTGAGATAATAATGGTCGATAAGAATAAAATTATACAGGTCATGACCAACCTGCTTTCAAACGCGCTAAAGTATTCGCCCGAAGGCGGGGAAATAACGATAAAGACGTGGTTTGACGACAATATGTTCTATGGAAGCGTAAAGGACCAGGGGCTGGGGATTGCCGAAGAGGACCTGTCGCGCATATTCGACAAGTTCTACAGGGTTGAAAGCGAAAAAGTAAAAAAGATCGGCGGCACCGGAATAGGCCTTCCGATAGTGAAATACATACTCGAGCTGCACAACGGGACGATAAAGGTCATAAGCGAGTTCAATAAGGGAAGCGAGTTCGTGTTCAATATACCAAAAGTAAAACCTTAAGGAGGAGTTAAATGGCGGACCTGAAGAAGAAAATAGTGGTGGCGGACGATGAACCTTTCATACTTTCGGCGCTGCAGGACACCTTATCCGACAGCTACAGCGTGACCACCGCATCCAACGGAGCGGAAGCCATAAGGCTCGCGCAGAGGGTGATGCCGGACCTGATAATCCTCGACGTCATGATGCCGGAAATGGACGGCCTGGACGCATGCAAGAACCTGAAAAGGGACAAGTTGACCTCGACGATCCCGGTAATACTTCTTACCGCAAAAGGGCAGATAACCGACATCGAAAAAGGGTTCAAGTCGGGTGCCGACGCCTATGTTGTGAAACCTTTCTCGCCGGCAAGGCTCATAGAAAAGGTCGAGGAGATATTCGAGAAAGTGGAGATGAGAAAGAAAATAATGGAAGACAAAAAAAAGTAACAAAGCCAGAACCATTGCATATAAGGCCCCCGCGTAAAGCGGGGGTTTTTCTTGTACAGCCTTGTGAAATGTTTCACTTATGAAGCAAAAAATAGTTGAAATATTTTCTTGACTTTAATATCATACTTTGTTATATTTTACGCAAAGATAGTAATAAATTTCACAATCTATTGGGGAGGTAACAAAAATGAAGAAAAAATACATCATGGCTCCGGGACCTACCGAAGTACCGCCTGAAGTGCTGGCAGAGGCTGCAAAACCAGTAATGCACCACAGGACGCCCCAGTTCCGCAAGATCCTCACTGAAGTGCTCGACAATATGAAATATGTCCTTGGCACCGCAAGGAACGTTTATATCATGGCATCATCCGGGACGGGCGCCATGGAAGCGGCCATGGCAAACGTGGTATCGGCAGGCGACAAGGTCATAGTCGGCACCATCGGCGCTTTCGGCGACAGGTGGGAGACAATGGCCAAGGCATACGGCGCCTCGGTCGTAAAGGTGGCCCCGGAATGGGGATACGCGCTCAGTATCGCCGAGATAAAAAAAGCCCTCGACGCCAATCCGGACGCCACCGCGCTTTTTGTCCAGCTAAACGAGACATCGACGGGTGTTTATAACGACATCGAGGCCATCGGCAAGCTAACCGCGGGCCACAAGGCCCTGCTCGTGGTCGACGGCATATCGGGCATAGGCGCCCAGCCGTTCTATATGGACAAATGGGGGGTCGACGTCACGGTCATAGGCTCGCAAAAAGGGCTCATGATACCCCCGGGACTGGCTTACGTTTCCTGCAGTGAAAAGGCGTGGAAGGTCATTGAGGCCAACAAGACGCCGAAATTTTATTTCGACCTCAAAAGATACGAGAAGGCACTTACAAAGGAAAAGATGCCGGACACCCCGTGGACATCGGCGGTATCGCTCATCATGCAGCAGGCCGTGGCCCTGCGCCTCATAAAGGAAGAGACCAATGAAAAGGTCTGGGAACGCCACGCCAAACTTTCGAGATCCGTGCGCGAGGGGATAAAGGCGCTCGGCCTTGAGCTCTTCGCAAAGGAAAACCCGGCGGTCGTGCTGACATCGATCGTGGCGCCGCAGGGAATAGACACAAAACTTCTGGTGAAAAAGATACGCGATGATTACGGCATCTCCATGGCGGGCGGCCAGGGCAAGATGGAAGGGCTCATCTTCAGGGTGGGCACGCTTGGCTACACCGACAGGTTCGACCCGATAATGGGCGTCGCCGCCGTGGAAATGGCGCTCAAGGAAATGGGAGCCAACATCGAGATAGGAAAAGGCGTAAAGAGGACCATGGAAGTGCTCATGGAAGAGTACAAATAAAAAAATCCGGGGAGGTTTAATATGTACAAAATTCTTGTAAGCGACAAACTGTCAGAAGACGCGATAAATATGCTCAAAGGCGAGAAGGATATAGAGGCCGTTGTAAAAACCGGCATGACCGAGGACCAGCTGGCCGAGGAGCTCCCGAATTTTGACGCGCTCATAATAAGGAGCGCATCCAAGGTAACGGCCAAGACACTTGAAAAGGTTAAACGGCTGAAAGTGATCGGCCGCGCCGGCGTGGGCGTGGACAACGTGGACATGGCGGCCGCGACGGCAAAGGGCGTCATAGTGATGAACACCCCGGACGCCAACACCCTTTCCACGGCCGAGCAGACCATAACCCTTATAATGGGCATGGCCAGGAACCTTCCGCAGGCAGACGCGTCGCTCAAGGCGAAAAAATGGGAACGCAATAAATTTACGGGCATCGAACTTTACGGCAAGACGCTTGGCATAGTCGGGCTCGGCAGGATTGGCACCGAAGTGGCCAAAAGAATGGCCTCGTTCGGCATGAACCTTATCGGATACGACCCGTTCATAACCAAGGAAAAGGCCGAGGCGCTCGGGATAGAGACGATGACGGTGGCTGAGGTTGTAAAAAAAGCGGACATTATCACATTCCATGTGCCCAAGAACAAGGAAACAACGAACATGATAACCGCCAAAGAGATCGCCACAATGAAGGACGGCGTAATGGTCGTCAATTGCGCCAGGGGCGGCATCATAAATGAAAAAGACCTTGCCGACGCGCTCAAATCCGGAAAGATAAAAAGGGCGGCCCTGGACGTCTACGACAACGAGCCGCCGTTCGACTCCGACCTTTTTACCGTCGACCCGTCGGTCATCATAATGGCACCGCATCTCGGGGCCTCGACCGTAGAAGCGCAGGAAAACGTGGGCAAGGTGATAGTCGATCAGGTGATAGAGACGGTGCGCGGCGGCATGGTGAAGAACGCCCTTAACATACCGGCCGTTGACCCTGAATTGCTGAAGGAAATGCAGCCATATCTTACGCTTAACGACAAGCTCGGCAAGTTCGCGGCCCAGCTTGTGGACGGCAGCGTAAAGTCGATAACCATAGAGTACAGCGGCGACGCGACAAAATACAACATGAAGTATTTGACCATAGGCGCGGTAAAAGGGTTCCTTTTCCCGGCGATGGGCGACAGCGTGAATTTCGTCAACGCCATGCCGCTGGCAAAAGAGCGGGGCATTGCCGTGGTGGAAAAGACCACGACCGTGACAACGGATTACCCGAACCTTGTCAGCGTCACCATAGAGACGGAAAAGGACAAGAGGTCCGTTTACGGGTCCCTTACCATAAAAAAAGAGGCCAGGATAGTCAGGGTGGACAAGTTCGACATTGAGATAACGCCCGAGAAGAACATAATAGTATACAGGAACAACGACAAGCCGGGAGTCATCGGCAGGATGGGGACCGTGCTCGGGGCCAACAACATAAACATAGCCTCGTTCGTCCTGGGCCGCAACAAAGAGGAAAAAGTGGCTCTTGGCGTGGTTACGGTGGACAACGAAGTGCCCAAGACCATAATCGATTCCATCAAGAACATGGAAGACATAATAGAGGTAAAGTATATTACTTTGTAAAGTTAAAATGCAAAACCAATAAGTGCAACTTTATAAGTTGATAATTGAAATAGAGCATAAACGTGCATTAAATTATTACTTTTAACCTGGACTTATTGGTTTTGCGTTATGACTTTTAACTTCTTAATTTACCTTGAATTCCATGCCAAAATGCTTTATCATTATATGGCATCAGAGGCGTTTTCCAACATTCCCCTAATGCAAATACTGACAAAAGAGGTATTCCTATGTCCGCAGACGTAATATTGGGCGCCCAGTGGGGCGACGAGGGAAAGGGGAAAATAGTCGACCTTTTTTCCGAAAAGTATGATGTTATTGTGCGTTATCAGGGAGGCGCCAACGCGGGCCACACCGTGATAGTGGGATCGCAGAAATATGTTATGCACCTGCTTCCGTCCGGCATACTTCACAGGAACAAGATTAATATAATCGGCCACGGGGTCGTCATAGACATGGAATCGCTCGCCGGGGAAATAAACGGACTCAAGGAGCGCGGGATATCAATATCGCCGAAAAACCTGAAAATAAGCGAGAACGCGTCGATTGTCATGCCGTACCACAAAATGCTGGACAAGGCGAAAGAAGCCGCGAAAAAAGGGGATAAAAAAATAGGCACGACCGGCCGCGGCATAGGCCCGGCATATACGGACAAATATGTAAGGATCGGCATCAGGCTGCGCGACATGTTCAACCCCGCCATATTGAAGGCCAAGATAGAAGAGAACCTCGCGGAGAAAAATTTCCTCCTGAGTAAATTTTACGGCGTGGAGACGATGAGCGCCGCCGAAGTGCTCGCCGAGGCCAAAAAATATTCAAAATTGCTGAAACCCTACATGGCCGACACCACCGGGCTCATCCACGACCTTGCCGCTTCCGGCAAAAAAATACTTTTTGAGGGCGCCCAGGGCGCCCTGCTCGACATAGATTACGGAACATATCCGTACGTCACCTCGTCCAATCCCACGGTGGGAGGAGTATTGACCGGCGCCGGAGTTTCGCACAGGCTCCTTGACAGGGTCTGGGGCATAACAAAAGCTTACCAGACAAGGGTCGGCAACGGCCCGTTCCCCACGGAGATGGACGAGAAGACCGGGCAGAAAACAAGGCAGGCCGGCGGTGAATACGGCGCGACGACGGGCAGGCCGCGCAGGTGCGGCTGGCTCGACCTGGTGGCGCTCAAATACGTGTGCGACCTCAACGGCCTCACGGACATCCTTCTGACAAAAATAGACGTGCTTTCGATATTCGGCGACATCAGGGTATGCACGCATTATGTTTACAAAGGCAAAAAAACAGCGAGGTTCGTGTCCGACGGCGAGGAACTTTATAAATGCGTTCCGGTATATACGACCTTAAAAGGATGGGGAAGCGACCTGACCGGCATCAGGAACTTCAAGTCCCTTCCGCCGGAAGCCAAGGCATATATAAAATTCATAGAAAAACACACCGGCGTGAAGGTTTCCATAGTATCCGTCGGGCCCGAGAGGGACCAGATATTAAAAAGGTAAGCCTCCGGTTTTTTTAGGAAGAGGCGCCCTGCGAGGTGAATATATGCGTTTGACGCTTGCTGTTTTAGGTTCGCTGATCCTCTCCGCCATAATAGGTTACGTGGACGTTGTGACCGGGCAGGAGATAGTGGTCACGGTATTTTATCTCATTCCAATAAGCATCGCCGTCTGGTATGGGGGGAACAAATACGGATTTTTCGTCGCCGCCCTTTGCTCATCAATATGGTTCTACACCGAAACCGTCAACGGAAGGGAATATTCCAGCCGCATAATCCTCGTATGGGATACGCTTGTCCTGGCGGCTTTCCTTTTTGTATTTGCCTTTATGCTCTACGAAATACAAAAGCTTCTTGTCAAGGAGCGCTCCCTTTCAAGGACAGATTACCTGACGGAGCTGGCCAACAGGCGCCAGTTTTTTGAGTCCGTGGACGCGGAGATATCGAGGGCATCGCGCAGCGACTCATGGTTCACGATAGCCTACATAGACGTGGACGATTTCAAGTTGGTCAACGACAACATGGGCCACCAGGCAGGAGACAGGGCCCTGATACTTATCGCCAGAGCCCTGAAGGAACATACCAGAAAAATGGACATAACCGCCAGGATCGGCGGCGATGAATTTGCCGTGCTTTTGCCCTCGGCCGGAAGCCAGGACGCGGAAAAGATAATGGAGAAAATACAGGCTTCCATTAATGGCAATATGAAAAAAGACGGTTTCTCGACGACATGTTCGATCGGGGCTGTCGTTTTCAATAA
Organism: uncultured Spirochaetia bacterium; assembly: GCA_964443355.1. GTDB lineage: Bacteria > Oederibacteriota > PGYV01 > PGYV01 > Palsa-1178 > Bog-1181. The sequence goes on along the minus strand of CAYUDX010000028.1, from coordinate 20,322 downwards.
GTTCCCGGGAAGCACCGACAACGCACTTAAAATGGCGGATTCGATAATGTATGAAGTCAAGCAGGGCGGAAAGAACGCCCTGAAGTTCCTGGTGTATTAATATGGCCGCCGCGCTTTTGAATAAAATGCATGCCAAAAGAAACATGGCCGCTTACATTGCCGTGCTGACCTTATCGATCCTGCTGTCGGTGGCACTTGGTTACGCGGACTGGATGATGGACAGGATAGCCCACTTTGACGTGTCATTCACCGTGTTTTACATCATACCCGTCGGGCTGGCCGCCTGGTTCAGCGGTACTGTAGAAGGTTTCATAGTCGCCGTCCTGGCCTCATCCGCGGTCTATACCGCCGATATCAACGGGAGCTCCGGAAGCGAAAATGCATTTGTGCCGGTCTGGAACGCCTTCGCGGGTATGCTCTTCTTTTTCTCGTTCGTATCCCTTCTTGCCATAATGAAAAAAGAGATCCGGATGCAAAAGCAGCTGGCCAGGGAGGATTTCCTGACAAAAGCGTCCAACGGCAGGGCCTTCTACAATTACGCCAACATAGAGATGAGCAGGATAGCGCGATATAATTCTCCCCTGACCCTCGTGTATCTTGACATAGATAATTTTAAGGAAATAAACGACAGCTACGGGCACCCGGAGGGCGACAGGCTACTGGTGAGGTTCGTCGGTGCGATAAGGGCGAATATAAGGCTGACGGACGCCGTGGCAAGGCTGGGAGGCGACGAGTTCGCCATACTTCTGCCTGAAATGGGAGCCGGGTCGGCCGAGTCTTTTGTGGCTCATATAAGGCAGGCAATTGAAAAGGAAATGAAGGCGACGGGCGGCCCGGTGACTTTTTCGGCTGGCGTGGTGACTTTTGAGAAACCGCCGCACGACCCCGGCGAAATGATAAAGATCGCGGACAACCTGATGTATGAAGTAAAAAAATCCGGCAAGGACAGCATAAAATATATGGTTTATAGATGATCGATTTTCATTCCCATTTCTATAACGGCGCAAGGGCAAAGGGCGCCGAGGAATATCTTATCGAACACGGTCTTGTCCTTAAGACCGCGGACGGCGGGCTCGACGGCGTCCTGCACTGGATGAAGGAAGCCCGGGTGGGCCTTTCGGTGAACCTGCCGGTCGCGCCTGCGCCGGAAAACGTGGACGAAATGAATGCACGCTGCTTAACCTACAATTCGGGGGCAAATCCCGTCAAGAGTTTCGCCGCCATACATCCGGGATGCCCGGGGCTCGAGGAAAAGCTTTTCTGGATAAAAAGTTCGGGATTCGCCGGCATTAAAATACACCCGCAGGAACAGAACTTTTATCCCGACGACGAGAGGATGAAGAAGGTTTACGGCTTCTGCCGGGATTCAGGCATAATGGTCCTGGCGCACGGAGGGGCGGGCACGGAAAAAAAATTCGACCGCGCGTCCTTAAAAGGGGAGCCGGTAATATTCAAACGGGTCATCGATGATTACCCTGGGTTGAAATTCATTGTCGCGCACATGGGAGGCCTTCAGGTGTGGGACGACGCCATGAAATATCTTTGCGCGAAAAGCGTCCTCTTTGACACTGCTTATTGCACCATTATGGACGATATGCTTTTAAAGGAGATCATCTCGGCCCACGGTGCGGAAAAGATTCTTTTCGGGACGGATTTTCCGTGGCAGACGTATAAAGAGACCAGGGACAAGGTCGAAAAGGCGGTCGCCTCGCCGCATGAACTGGAACTTATCCTCCATAAGAACGCGGAAAAGCTGCTCGGCATATGAGGCTTTACCGGCACAAACCTATTTCTTAATGTTCTTCCTGATAAAATTTATCTTCCCGCCCGCAAGTATTATATCCTTCTCGCGCTCGGAGAGCTGTGTAAAAAGCTTTATGTCCAGCGCGCCGTTGACCTTCATCAGGATATTTTTCCCGGCCCTGAGGCAGCCTGCCACGTCGACGAGCTCGAGCCTGTCGCCCGGGTTGATCCTGTCATAATCCTTCGGGTTCGTGAAGCAAAGCGGCAGAAGGCCGAAGTTGATCAGGTTGGCCTTATGGATGCGGGCGAATGATTTGGTGATGACGGCCTTTATCCCGAGATGCATGGGCGCAAGGGCCGCGTGCTCCCTTGAGGAGCCCTGGCCGTAGTTGTCCCCGCCTATTATGAATCCGCCGTTTTCCTTTACGGCCCTGCCGTAAAAAGCCGGGTCGATCTTGTTGAAGACGTATTTCGATATTTCCGGCACATTTGAGCGCAGCGGAAGTATCTTCGCGCCGGCCGGCATTATGTCGTCGGTCGTGATATTGTCCCCGGTCTTTATAAGGACCTTCCCGGAAAGGACGTCGCCGACGGGCTTGCCTTCAGGGAGCGGCTTGATGTTCGGCCCCATGATTATTTTTACTTTTTTGGCCTGCGCCGGCGGGAGCGGTCTTAACAAAAGGGAATCATCCGCCGGGAATTTTGCAGGCGGTTTTACAACGGGGTATTTTCCGAGTTTTCGGGGGTCGGTGAATTCGCCGAAAACCGCGCAAGCCACGGCCGTCTCGACGCTTGACAGATATATGAGGGCGTTCGCCGTGCCGGAGCGTCCCTGGAAATTGCGGTTAAAGGTCCTCACGGAAACCGAATTTGAAGCCGGTGCCTGGCCCATACCTATGCAGGGGCCGCAGGCCGACTCCACGACCCTTGCGCCCGCCTCGATAAAGTATGACAGCGCTCCGTTTGCAATCATCGCGTTCAGTATCGTCTTAGAGCCGGGGGCCACCACAAAGGAAACGTCCCTGGAAACTTTTTTGCCCTTTAAGGCCAGCGCCGCCGTCATAAGGTCCTTGTATGATGAATTGGTGCAGCTGCCGATGATGACCTGGCTTACTTTTACTCCCTTTAATTCTTTGACGCTTTTTACGGCATCCGGGGAATGCGGAGCCGCAACAAGAGGCTCCAGTTTTTTGAGGTCTATCTCAAAGATTTCCTTATATTGCGCCTTCTTGTCGGCGGCAAACGGCCTGTAATCTTTTGCCCTGCCGAATGACTTCAGGAATTTTTGCGTATTTATGTCTGAAGGGAATATAGACGTCGTGGCGCCCAGTTCGGCCCCCATATTAGTTATGGTGGCGCGTTCCGGCACTGTCAGGGACTTTACGCCGTCCCCGAAGTACTCGAACACCCTGTTGACCCCGCCTTTAACGGTGAATTTTTTCAACACCGTAAGTATTATGTCCTTGGCCGAAGCCCAGGGCTGAAGCTTTCCCTTCAATTTTATCCCTACGACCTCCGGGCAGGTGAGGGAATAAGGATATCCGGCCATTGCCGAGGCGACCTCGAGCCCGCCGACGCCTATGGCGATCATGCCCACGCCGCCCGCTGTGGGGGTGTGACTGTCTGAGCCGATGAGGGTATCCCCGGGTTTTGCAAACCTCTCGGAATGCACCTGGTGGCATATGCCGTTGCCGGGTTTTGAAAAATAAACGCCGAATTTTTCGGCAACCGTCTGCAGGAAAAGGTGGTCGTCGGCGTTCTCGAAACCGGTCTGCAGGGTGTTGTGGTCCACATAGCTTACGGAAAGTTTTGTCGATATTTTTTCAAGGCCGAAGTTTAAAAATTCCAGGTATGCCATGGTGCCGGTGGCGTCCTGCGTCAGGGTCTGGTCTATTTTAACGGAAATTTCCTGGCCGGGTATGAGTTTTCCCGAAACAAGGTGTTTTTTTAATATTTTCTCGGTAAGCGTGCCTTTCATTTAAGGCTCTCCTTTTGAAGCTTGTTATTTTTTTGATCTACTAATATTAAGGCAACAATATAAAAAAGTAAATACATTTTTCACCGGCAAATAATCGCTTGACTAAAAAGAGCCCACCGACTAAAATCGTAAAGTAGTCGGGAGCCAATACCAGGAGCCAAGGAGATATTTAATGAAGGAGACAAGGGAACTCATCATCAGGACCGCGAGGAAGATGTTCGCGAAAAAAGGCGTTACGGAAGCAACGATGGACGACATCGCCAGGGAAGCAAGGATAGGCAAGGGCACCATTTACCATTACTTTGATTCAAAAGAGGAGCTGTTCTGCGCCATACTCGACATGGATTTTACCGAGGCAAAAGGCGAGCTTGAAAAAACGGCGCAGCAGGAGACCGAGCCGGACAAAAAACTGGCAGCTTACATAACGGCAAGGCTAAAGCTCATGGTAAAACTTTCCGGATTTTACTCCATGTTCAGGACGGATTATCTCGATTACTACGGTTACATAAAAAAAGTCTATGAAAAATACAGTAATTTTGAAAATTCCATGGTAAAGGGGTTCCTTAACGACGGGGTGCAAAAGGGAATATTCAACATAGACGACCCGGATTACGCCGCGTTTTTTATCGTTCAATGCATTCTCGGGTCGGAATATCAGATAGGCATAGACAAACCCGAAGATGTTGAAAAACGCGTGAACCTTATACTGAATATCGTATTGAACGGAATAAGGAAAAGATAAAATCTTGTTCCAAGGGAAAAGTTAAAAAATGAAAGAAACAAAAAAACTCATTCTGGATACGGCAAAAAGGCTCTTTTCGAAATCTGGGATGCGTAAAACCACCGTTGATGAGATAGCAAAAGAGGCGAGGATAGGCAAAGGGACCATATATCATTATTACGAGTCGAAGGAAGCCGTATTTTTTGACGTCGTTGAAAATGAGGTTGAGGCGTTAAAGGGCGGCATTGCCGAAGCGGTGGATTCCGCGCAGAGGGCCGATGAAAAGTTAAAGGCATATATGATGACCAGGATGAGGCTTTTCAACAAGTTCGCCAATTTTTATTCCACGTTCAGGGAAGAGTACATAGAATACTACGGTTTTGTGAACAGGCTCCATGAAAAATACAATGATTTTGAGATAACGCGTCTCGGCGACATAATAAAGGACGGGATAAAATCGGGGATATTCAGCGTCGAGGACCCCGCCCTCACGGCATTCGCATTGCTGGTGGCGATGAAAGGCATGGAATATTACTGGGCGCTTGAGCCTGAAGAAGTGTCGGAGAAAAAAATAAGTTCGATGCTGGAAGTGCTTTTTAACGGCATGCTAAAAAGATAAAAAACACCCCAGGTTCTTCCCGCAAGATCAGTTGACCGACATCTGCATGAACAGGTCGTTGCCTTTTGCGTCGTCGATGACGACTGCGAAGAAATCCTCGACCTCAAGCCTGTATATGGCCTCCGGCCCCAGGTCAGGGAAGGCGATAACCTCTGATTTTTTTACATCCCTGGCGTAATCGGCGCCGAGGCCTCCCAGCGCGGAAAAATAAACCGCACCGTATTTTGTAATGGCGTCCTTTACCGCCGCGGAGCGCTCGCCTTTTCCTATCATGCCCTTGATGCCGTGCTCGAGCAGCAGGGGGGTGAAAGAATCCATCCTTGAAGAAGTGGTCGGGCCGCATGAGCCTATTATATTTCCGGGCTTTGCCGGCGTCGGGCCGCAATAATAGATCACCTGTCCCGTAAGATCGAAGGGAAGCTTGACCCTCCTTTTTATCATGTCGGTTATCCTGGCGTGCGCCGCGTCGCGCATGGTATATATGACGCCGGAGATCATAACCTCGTCGCCCGTTTCCAGGTCCTCAAGGGTGTCGCTGTCCAGTGGCGCAGTTATCCGTTTCAATTTAAATGGCTCCTTTTTTCCTATATTGTTATGGTCCTGTGCCTGGCGCTGTGGCACTGTATGCACACGGCAACAGGAAGACTGGCTATGTGACAGGGGAAGGTCTCGACTTTTACGGCAAGCGCCGTTGTGCGCCCGCCGAACCCGAGAGGGCCGATGCCCAGGGAATTGATTTCCCTTAAAAGTTCCTTCTCGAGCTTTAAAGCGTTCTTATCCCCGCCGTTAAAATCATTTACGCTCCTCAGGAGGGCTTTTTTGGCCAGAAGCGCGCAGGTTTCCATGTTGCCCCCAACGCCGACCCCCACTATATAAGGCGGGCAGGCGGATGCGCCCGCGGTTTTTACGGTTTCAATCACGAAGTCCTTTATGGCGTCAGTTCCTCCGGCGGGCAGGAGCATTTTAAGGGCGCCCTTGTTCTCGGAACCGGCGCCTTTGGTCATTATGGAAATTTTTATGTTCGGACCCTTTGAAAGCGAGGTGTGTATTACGGCCGGCGCGTTCGTCCCGGTGTTGAGCCTTGTGAGCGGGTCCGCCACGGATTTCCTGAGGTAAGACGCCGCGTAGCCCTGCTCGACGCCCCGGTTGATGGCCCTGTAAATATCGCCGTCCACCTTGACCTCGCCGCCGACCTCAAGGAAAATAACTGCGATCCCGGTATCCTGGCAGAGCGGATAGACCCCTTTTTTGGCGGTCTTGTGGTTTTCGATTATCTTATAAAGGATGTTTTTCGCCTTTTTGTCCTCTTCGTTTTCGGCGGCTTCCTTAAGGGCGTTGACAACGTCATGGGGCAGAAAGTAATTGCAGTCGGAAACAAGCTCCGCGACTTTTGCCGTGACGAGATCGGGCGCTATTATACGCATGTCAGATTTTGTCTTTGATCTTGTCTATCTGTTCTTTGATCGACTTTGCCGACGCGTCCAGCGAATTCTTTTCTCCCTCGGTCATCTTGATCACGGATATCTTGTCCACTCCGGAGGGCCCGAGCGTTATGGGCAGGCCCAAAAATATCTCCTTGTAACCGTACTCGCCGTCGGCAAACACCGAGCAGGGGAGTATGCCTTTCCTGTTCAAAAGTATGGATTCCATCATCCTCACCACGGAAGCGGCCGGCGCGTAATAGGCGCTCCCGGTCTTCAGCAGGGATACTATCTCAGCCCCGCCGTTCCTTGCCATATCCGCAAGCTCGTGCGCTTCGACCGGGGATGTCTTTTCCTCGAGAAGTTTGCCTGCTACCTTTGTCTGGGAAAGGACAGGCACCATCGTGTCGCCGTGCGAGCCCAAAATCATCGACTCCATGTAGCGGTAAGGGACCTCGAGTCTGTTCTGGATGAAATGGTAGAACCTGTAAGTGTCCAGGACGCCGGCCATTCCTATGACCCTGTTCCTGGGGAATCCCGTGACCTTATAAACGGTGTAGGCCATCACGTCGAGCGGGTTGGAAACGACTATTACAATGGGATTTTTCTTGGATTGTTTCAATTTAAGGGAAATATCCTTCATTATGTCGAAATTCTTGAAAAGCAGGTCGTCCCTTGTCATGCCGGGCTTCCTGGCAAGTCCGGCCGTTACCACTATTATGTCGCACTCCATTATCTTTGAGTAGTCGTCCCCGCCCTCGACCCTGGCGTCGGAGCCGAAGAGGAACTTGGACTGGTTCAGGTCGATGGCTTTTCCACGGGCCATATCCGCCGCTATATCAAGAAGGTAAATATCCCCCATATCCTTGATCAGGGCCAGGTGAGCCGTGGTTGCGCCTACGTTGCCCGCGCCGATGATTCCGATTTTGGTTTTCATTGATACTCCTTTTGGGACATTTTATTGCGATGCATTGGGATCAGGACTTCATGTTCTCCGCTATTTTCGCGGCAAACTCCGAGCATTTTACCTCTACGGCGCCTTCCATCTGGCGCGCCATGTCGTATGTTACGAATTTCTGGGTAAAGGTCTTTTCAAGTCCGGCGATGATAAGGGCCGCGGCTTCCTTCCATCCTATATGCTCCAGCATCATCACGGCGGAGAGGATAAGCGAGCCCGGATTTATTTTGTCCAGGTTTGCGTATTTGGGGGCGGTGCCGTGCGTCGCCTCGAACATCGCGTACTTTCCTATGTTTGCCCCGGGAGCCATGCCGAGCCCGCCAACCTGCGCGGCCGCGGCGTCCGACAAATAATCGCCGTTCAAATTCGGGGTGACTATGACGTCGTATTCATCAGGCCTCAAAAGCACCTGCTGGAACATTGCGTCGGCGATGCGGTCCTTTATGATTATCCTGGCGCCGGCCGGTTCGCCGGGTTTAAGGTCCGCTTCCCTTACGAAGAATTCCCTGAAATTCTCCTCGGCCTCCTTGTAGCACCACTTTGCAAAGGCTCCCTCGGTGTATTTCATTATGTTGCCCTTGTGCACTATTGTTACGGAGCGGCTTTTGTTCCTTATCGCATGCTGGAGGGCCATCCTCATGAGCCTGCGCGAGCCGAACTCGCTCATGGGCTTTATGCCGATTCCCGACTCGGACACGATGGATTTGTTGAAGGAGTCGTTGATGAAGGATATGACTTTCTTGGCCTCGATTGAGCCTGCTTCCCATTCAATCCCGGCATACACGTCCTCGGTGTTCTCGCGGAATATTATTATGTTGAGCTTTTCGGGATGCTTTACCGGCGAGGGAACGTTGGTGAAATACCTGACCGGTCTCACGCAGGCGTAAAGGTCCAGTCTCTGCCTGAGGGTCACGTTCAGCGACCTTATGCCGCCGCCGACCGGGGTGGTGAGCGGGCCCTTTATGGATACCACGTAATCCTTTATCGCCTCGATGGTCTCTTCCGGAAGGTAAGTGCCGAATTTCATGTTGGCCTTTTCCCCGGCGAAAATTTCCTTCCATTCTATTTTCCTGGAGCCGTTGTAAGCGGCCGCGACCGCTGCATCCACGACGAGGTTCGTTGCGCGCCAGATGTCCGGGCCGGTGCCGTCGCCCTCTATGTAGGCGATGTAAGGGTTGTCCGGGACCACAAGCTCGTTCTTTTCGTTAAGGGTTATCTTCTCAGCCATTTTTTACTCCGCTTTTTTATGATATTTTTTGTATATGTCCGGCAGCATTGCTTCGGTAAATTCGAGCATCTCCTCGTCGGATATGCCTATTGTGCGCTCGCCTTCGTATTCCCTGTCCACCGCGGTCTTGATGTTTTTAACGCCTTCGGTGTCCTTGGAGACCTTCTCGGCCGCGGGTATCTTGAAATAATTATTCACCCAGTATGCGATGCCGGCGGTGCCGGATTTGTCGGTGATGCCGACCATCGGCGGCCTGTTGAGTATCTTTTCCGTGTCGAATATGTTGTATATCTCCTCGCTCTTTGAAATGCCGTCGGCGTGTATGCCGGCCTTTGTGAGGTTGAAGTTCTTGCCGACGAACGGCCTGTTGCCGGGTATCTCGATGCCCATTTCGCCGCTCATGTAATCGGCTATTTCGGTGATGACCGTTGTGTCGAGGTTTTCCTTGCCGGCCCTGCCGCGGAAGGAAAGGTATTCCATCACGAGAGCCTCTATGGGGGTGTTGCCGGTGCGCTCGCCGATGCCGAGCCACGCGCCGTTGGAAGAGGAGCACCCGTAGAGCCAGGCGTGCGACGCGTTGGTAAGTCCGCGGTAAAAATCATTGTGGCCGTGCCATTCCAGCCATTCCGACGGGACGTCGGCGTGCTTGTTCAGGCCGTAAATTATCCCGTGCGTGTTCCTCGGGAGTGAGGCGCCGGCGATGGCAATGCCGTAGCCCATGGTGTCGCAGGCCCTTATTTTTACCGGCATGTTGTATTCTTTTGAGAGCTTCATGAGCTCCCTTGCGAAGGGGATCACGAACCCGTATATGTCCGCGCGGGTTATGTCCTCGAAGTGGCAGCGCGGGATAATGCCGTTGTCAAGGGCGGCGCGGGCTATCTTAAGGTAATTGTCCATGGCCTGCCTGCGAGTCCATTTCAGCTTCAGGAATATGTGATAATCCGAGACCGAGGTCAATATTCCCGTTTCTTTTAGCCCCATTTCCTTGACAAGCTTGAAATCGGATTCTACGGCGCGTATCCAGCCTGTCACCTGCGGATATTTGTAGCCGCGTGAGAGGCATTTTTCCACGGCTTCGCGGTCCCTTTTTGTGTAAAGGAAAAACTCGGTCTGGCGGATAAGCCCGGAATCGCCGTCGAGTTTGTGCATGAGGTCATAAAGTTTCACAATGTGCTCCACTTTGAATGGCGGCAGGGACTGCTGGCCGTCGCGGAAAGTGGTGTCCGTAATGTAGGCGTTGTCGACAACGTTCATCGGGACAAGACGCTGGTTAAAAAAGACCCGCGGAACGTCGTCGTAGGGGAACATATCCCTGTAAAGCTGGGGTTCCGCAACATCCTGCAGTTCATAATGGTAAAATTCCTCTTCGAACAGGTTCGTCTTTTTGTTAAAATTAAGCGACATAAAGCACCTCCGTATCGGTTGAAGTCAAGTTTAAACGGGGAAAAAGCCTCATAGGGGCAATGGCTTATATATAATAATGAAGGCTTTCGTCAAATAACCCGTCAAAAATCAAATAATCCTACAGGATTATATAGGAACCGCCAATAATTGTCAATTTGTTCTTTGGAAGAAGGGCTGTTTTTGTCTATTGATTTTAAAATGGCTTTATTATATATTGTAATCTGAAAAATAAGTTGCGAAAAATCCGGAGGTTGCATGAAGGAGTTTTTGTCAAGGGCTGCGGCGCGCATAACAGAGGATATCAAGGTATTGTCCCTTAAAAGGATACTTCTCCTTTCCGGGTTCATTGCCTTTGCCACGGTCATCATATTCGCCAGCGTGTTTATTTCAACGGGCGAGACAAGCGCCTATTCCTCCATAAAACCTCAGAACTTCAGCGACATACTCAAGGATAAAAAACAGAACCTCGGGGCGCTTTACAAGGATTCCTTCTCCGAGATAGCCAAACGCGACAAGGACCTGGCCTTTGTGTATATGCGCGAGAAATTCAGGGGGAAGAACGTCTCCTACACCATTTATCACGTCAAGGCAAAGGAAAACTTCTGGACTGTGGCCAAAAAGTTCCATATCAATATAGACACCATTATCGGCGCAAACCCGGAACTTGACGGATTGAGCGCATTTACCAACCAGCAGCTGATAGTGCTCTCCAAAAAGGGTGTCATCCACGAGGTAAAGGACACGAAAGAGAACGTCCAGATGCTCTCGGACCTTTACAGGGTCGGCAAGGACGAAATATTGAAGGAAAACAACCTGGCCTTCGGAATGCTTAAACCCGGCGACCTGCTCTTCATTCCCGACGCGAAGCCCGTCTTTATAAGCGACAACCTCAAAAAACTTTACGCGAAACGCTCCATGTTCCGCTCGCCTCTGGCCGGAAAATACACATCGCTTTTCGGCATGAGGGTGCACCCGGTCACAGGGGAGCTTTCCATGCACCAGGGGGTCGACATAAGGGCCGATATGGGCTCGTGGGTCGGAGCATCCGCCGACGGAAAGGTCATTTTTGCCGGATGGGGCGGGAACCTTGGCTACTGCGTGAAGATAGCCCATAAGGAAGGCTACATAACCGTTTACGGACACCTTTCTAAAATTCTCGTCCATGAAGGGCAGAATGTTTTTGCGGGCAAGCTTATAGCCAAGACAGGCAACTCGGGCAGGACCACGGGACCGCACCTCCATTTCGCAATTTACAAGGACGGAAAGCTCCTGGACCCGCTGAAATTCCTTTGGTAAGAAACCCTCCATGCGCGTAGCTTTTGTCTATCCCCCCGTATTTAAGGACGGAAAGATCCCACTTCTCGGTCAGAACAGGCAGTTCAAATACACCCATTCCAGGGAGATAAAAATATTCCCGCTCATACCGGCCCAGGCCGTCACCATCTTAAAGAGCAACGACAACGACGTCCTTTTCCTTGACGCCATCAACCGCGGCATGACCGGCGACGAGTTTGAAAAAGAGCTCAAAAAATTCAACCCGGACCTTGTGGTGCTGGAGACAAAGACCCCCATAATAAAATTCCACTGGGAATGGATAAACTACATGAAGCCGCAGATAAAGAACGCGCGTTTCGCGCTCACCGGCGACCACGTGAGTTTTTTTCCCGAGGAATCAATCCAGAAATCACGCGTGGACTATGTAATTTCGGGCGGGGATTTTGACATATCGCTTTCCATCCTTGTAAAACACCTTCAGGGGACATCGGCCATGCCAGCGGGCATATATTACAGGGACGGCATGGAGATAAAAAACACCGGCAGGGCGCTGCTTTTCGACAACCTGGACAGCCTTCCTTTCATAGACAGGGACCTGACGCGCTGGGACATTTACGGGGAGGCTTACCTTTACAGGCCGTGCGCGTATATCCTGACGGGCCGCGGCTGCGGAAGGGAAGGCAAGGAGACCGGCGGTGCTTGCACCTTCTGCATATGGCAGCACGCCTTCTGGCAGAGAAAGGCAAGGCTGCGCTCGCCGAAGAACGTGGCCGAGGAGATAGAACAGCTGGTAAAAAAATACGGCGTGTACGAGGTCTTCGACGACAACGAATCGGGCGCGGTGTGGAGCAAATTATGGCTGGAGGGTTTCCTGGTCGAAGTGGAAAAAAGAAAACTCAAGGGTAAATTCATAATATCCTCGAACGCGCGCGCCGAGAACCTTACCGAGGAAAAATGCAAACTTATGAAATCCATAGGCTACAGGCTGTTGAAAGTCGGCCTCGAGGCCGGGACGACCGATTCCCTGCGGAGGATCGGGAAGCTCGAGACCATAGAGGAAATAAAGGAGAACGTAAAGCGGGCGAAAAGATACGGCTTCAGGATAATGCTGACCATGATGGTGGGGTACCCGTGGGAGGATGTGAAGGACGTGAAGCAGACATATAAGGTCGCGAAAGAACTGATGCTTTATAAGACGCACTTCGGGGATTCCCTGCAGGCCTCCATCGTAATGCCGTACCCGGGGACGCCGCTTTACCGCGACGCCCAGAACCACGGCTGGCTCACCGAAGACGGCGCTGATTACGAAATGATGGACATGGAACACGACATATTGAGATCAAATTACGACAACGCCTTTTGGTGCAAAAAGATGTGGAACATTCACAAAAACCCGCTCTTCCTGTTAAAAAGTTTCCTCACGCTGAACAACAAACGGGACATAGCGCTCGCGTTCCGCGGGATAAAGTCACTGACAGGGCATAATAAGGATTATTAGGAAGGTAAAAAGTTAAAACGCAAAACCAATAAGTGAAACAAAAACTGGAATTAATACGACCGTATGGCTTTAAAATCATTGGCCTGAAATTTTAACTTTTATGTGATAAAATTTGACTTTTTATATTCATATGATATAATCATATCAAATAATAATATAAAGGAGGATGATTTATGAGGCACACACAGGCGATAAGCGTAACGATCCCGGTTGAGATAGCCGAGCAGATGAACGCTCTACAGAAGACGAAAATGAAGAATTACAGCTCCATCGTCACCGAAGCGCTGGGTGAATATATGCTCAGGGAAGAATACGAGGCGCAGGTAAAAAAGATGTCGGCATCTGCGGCAAAAGCAGGTATATTTTCGGAGGATGACATTGACAGGGCGGTTCATGAGGTAAAACGTGGGAAACACGATAAAAAAAATAACCGTTGATACCAATATACTTATATCAGCTTTTGTATATCCCGGAGGCGTTGTCAGGGAGATAATAAACTTGTCGTTGAAAAAATATTTTGAAATTTTCATTTCCGGAAAGATTCTTGAGGAATATTCAAGGGTTCTCAGGTTGAAATTTAACTGGAGCGACGCAGAAATAAACGGGAATATAAATTTCTTGAAAAAAATTGCCTCGGTAGTTGAGCCTGATTTAATGATTAAAGCTGTCCGGGAGGATCCGACGGACAATATTATACTTGAATGCGCGGTTTTTTCAGGATCGGATGTGATTGTAAGCGGGGATAAGCACCTGCTTAACCTTAAGAAATATAAAACGATACCTATAATACCGCCCGCTGAATTACTGAAATTAACGCGGAAATAACTCCTTATTAATATGCCCCTTACCCCTTTAAACTTGATATTTCCCTTATTTGCGTGTATATTTGATATACAGGGATTACTTTGATCACAAATCAAGTAAAAAAACACCCTAAAAAGATTTCTGGATCCGCCAAATAAAGCAGAAAAACAATTAAAATATGCGGTAGATCAGGGTCTTGGGAAGAAGGTTTTTGTGAAAATATTATTCGTTTCGCCGGAATATCCGGCGACATTCTGGAGCTTTAAGTACGCACTTCCGTTCGTAAATAAGAAAGCATCTTTGCCGCCCCTCGGGCTGCTGACGGTCTCGTCGATGCTGCCCGCAGCGTGGGAAAAAAGGCTTGTCGACATGAACGCAACCACGTTAAAGGACGGCGACATAATGTGGGCCGATTGCGTTTTTGTCGGCGCCATGATAGTGCAGAAAAAGTCCGCCCAGGACGTCATAGACAGGGCCAAGCGCCTGGGAAAATACGTCGTCGCAGGCGGGCCGGTCTTTACCACCGGATACAAGGATTTCCGCAACGTGGACACCTTCGTCCTTAATGAAAGCGAGCCGTCCATGCCGGAATTCATAGAGGATCTTTCGCAGGGGCGCGCCAAACACATCTACACATCCGATATAAAACCCGACATTTCAAAGACGCCGGTCCCGGACTGGAAAATACTGGATAAGAAACATTACGCATCCATGGCCATGCAGATATCGCGCGGCTGCCCGTTCGACTGCGAATTCTGCGACATTATAGTGATAAACGGCAGGACACCAAGGGTAAAGACCCCCGAGCAGGTGGTCCTGGAATTCGAGGCGCTTTATAATTACGGATGGCGCGGCAGCCTTTTTATCGTGGACGATAATTTTATCGGCAACAAGTCGAAGATAAAGGAAATATTGCGCGCAATCGGGGCGTGGATGAAAGAGAAAAAGAAACCCTTCACGCTTTATACCGAGGCTTCCATAAACCTCGCCGACGACGAGGAACTCATGAGGCTGATGCGCGAAGCCAATTTCAACGCGGTTTTTGTCGGCATCGAGACGCCAAGCGACGAGGCCCTGCAGTCGTGCGGCAAGGTGCAGAACGTGGGCAAGGACCTTTCCGAAAAAGTGAAGATACTCCAGCGCAGCGGCCTCCAGGTGCAGGCCGGGTTCATCCTGGGTTTCGACAGCGACACCCCCAAGATATTCGACGACATGGTAAAATTCATACAGAAGAGCGGGATAGTGACGGCCATGATAGGCATGCTCAACGCCCTTCCCGAGACAAGGCTATACAAGCGCCTGCAGGACGCCGGAAGGATACTGCAAAAACCCACCGGCGGAAACAACACGGATTTTACAATAAATTTTGTCCCCAAAATGGACACGAAAGTCCTGGTCGACGGGTATAAAAACGTTCTGAATTCCATATTCGGCGCGAAAAATTACTACACAAGGGTCATCACGTTCCTCAAGGAATACAACATGACCGCCAAGGAGACCAAACTGAACTTCGGCATAAAATTTAAGGCCCTCATCTCGGCGCTGTGGAAACTTGGCGTCGTTGAAAAAGGCAAGAGGTATTTCTGGAGGATGATGATATGGACGGCGTTCAGGAAACCTGCCCTGCTGGCCGAGGCCGTGACTCTTTCGATATACGGCTTCCACTTCAGGACGGTTTTGACGACAAAAATACAGGCTGCTTAAAGCCGGAATAGATCCGGGAGGATTTGATGAAGCTCACTTTTGAGGATATAAGGAACAGAAAATCCGTAAGGACATACGAGGACAGGATGATAGAACAGGAAGTAAGGCAGGGTCTTGTTTCGTTCATCGGGTCGAATAAGAACGGCCCTTTCGGGACCGTTGTCAGGTTTGAACTCATAGATTTGACCGGGGCAGGGCAGGAAGAATTAAGGGAGCTTGCAAGTTACGGGAATATCAAAGGGCCGAAATATTTCATGACGGGCGCGATCAGGAGCAATTTCACATCGCTTTTGGACTACGGATATCTTATGGAAAAAAACATACTTGCCGCGATGTCCCTGGGCCTTGGAACCTGCTGGGTCGGAGGGACCTTCAGCAGGGCCGGATTCATGGGGAAATTGAACGCCGGCAGCGGAGAAGTGGTGGCCGCCATTGTTCCCGTGGGTTATGCGGCAAAAAATAAGGACGTCTCGGACACGGCCACCAGGGTTTTTGTCGGGGCAGACTCCAGGAAGCCATGGAAGGATATTTTCTTCGACTGCGGGACGGAAACTCCGCTTACGGAAACCTTGGCCGGGGAATTCAGGGCACCGCTTGAAGCGCTCAGGCTCGCGCCATCGGCATCCAACAAGCAGCCGTGGCGGGTGATAAAGGACGGCGCCAGGATCCACCTTTTCCTGGAGCGCACACCCGGTTACGCGAGCGCGGGCAAAGAAGACATGCAGATGATGGACATGGGAATTGCCATGTGCAATTTTGACGTCGCGGCCCAGGCAGCGGGGATAAAAGGGTCGTGGAAAACCGCCTCGGGATTAAAAGGAAAAGAAGGCTGGGAATACATAGCTGTCAGGGAATAAAAAAACGGCCACCATCCACCGGCAGTAAACACCAATATACAAAAAAATCAGGCCTTATATTCGAACGCCATTATAGCCTTAAATATCCCGACCCCTTCTTCCAGTTCGTTGATTCCCATGGATTCGTTTGCCGTATGCGCCAGTTGGACATTGCCCGGCCCCATGACAACGCAGGCAAGGCCGGCGCCGCTTAACGCGCCCGCGTCGGTTGCGAACTGGGCGCCGATAGGAGCTGCGTCAAGGCCCGATCTTTTCAGGCATCCCAGCGTATGCAGTATGAAAGGGTGGTTAAGGTCCTGGGAAAGGGGGGAGTCGCTGAATTCGGGCGATATGGAGAATTTTATCGACGGATCCTCTTTTCGCAGCGGCTCAAGCGCCTTTTCCACCGCCGGTATTATTCCTTTAACATCCTCGCCCGGCATCACCCTGCGGTCCACGCGTATCGTGCATTCATCAGGAACGGCGTTCACCTGGCGGCCGCCGCTTATCATATTTATGGAACACTGCGCCTTTCCGCACAGCGGGTCGGTGGCGGTCAGGCGGTTTATGTAATTTTTTTCAAGGGCTTCCATCACCTTTACCATATCCTTTATCGCGGACCTGCCCTTTGAAGGGTCTGAGGCGTGTGCCGCTTTTCCGTGGACAGTAATTGAAAAATGGCCTATGCCCGCATGGGCCACGACCGGTTTTAACGAGGTCGGCTCGGCCACAATGACCCCGACGGGCATGAACCCTATTGCCTGGAGCTGTTTTTCCGCAAAAAAACCCGCCCCGTTGCGTCGCTGTTCCTCGTCTATCGTAAGAAGCAGGGCGATATTATTTGGCGAAGAAACCGTCTCTTTCATGGCCCACAGCGCGGCGGCAATGCTCCCCTTGTCGTCGCAAGAGCCGCGTCCGAATATGCGTCCATCTCTTTCTTCGGCGCCAAAAGGGTCGATTTCCATGCCGTCGCTTGAGACTGTGTCCATATGAGCCGCGAACATTATCCACGGCGCTTTTCCGGAGAATTCTTTTGTTATCAGCAGGTTGTTCCCGGAGCCTGGCACCTCCAGAAAACGGGAGCTCAAGCCGGATTTTTTTGCGAACATATCCAGGTATGCCGCCACGTCATGTTCGGCGTCATTTATGCCGGATATGAATTTATTAACCGAAGGAATCCGCACAAGACTTGAAAGCAATTCTTTTACAGACGCCGCTGTTTTCTCCATGTTATTATCCTCCTTAATATAAATATAAAGACGCAATTTTTCTGTTTCATACCTATTATACCGGTTGCTTTTTTTAAGTCAACCATGGGCCGGGAGACGTTTTGTAATGTAAAAAAATTCGTTTTATGATAAATTACACATAAGGATTGTAAGTTATTATTCTATATGAGGGACTTATGCTAAATAACAACATAAAAAAGGCAATGTTTATTTGCGCGTCTGTTCTTATTTTATGGCTGTTATTAATTATCAAAATCGCCCCGGCTTACATTGCAGGCGACAGCCCTGAAACGATCATGGCCTTCGATTTTCTCGGGATCCAACACCCGCCGGGGTATGCACTGGATACATTGATCGGTAAAATATTCTTATTTATACCGGTCGGGAACCTGATGTTCAGAAGCGCGATGATGGCCATGTTCTTCAATTTCATGACGGCTTTAACGATATTCAGGATAACGCTGATAGTTTTTAAGGAAAATAACAAAAAAACCGGCATTTATTACGCGCCCGCCATGGCCGCATTATTTTATTTATTTTCAAATGACGTCTTTATTCAGGGCATGACCGCCAAAGGAAGCGTATATACCATGCATTGCTTTATTATGGCGCTGATTTTCTTGCTGCTGCTTGAAATAAAGCAGGGGGCCAAATCCCTTTATCTCGCTTCGTTTTTATTCGGACTGTCTCTCGGGAATCACTGGCAAAGCTCGGTTGTTTTATTGCCGGCAATGGCCCTCGGTATTCTCCTGAGCGGGCAAAAGGTAAAATTAAAAACCTGGTTAAAATGTTTGTTATTTTTTTTAATTGGAATTTCAATATTCGCCTATCTTTTGCTCAGGCAAACAACCCTAATTTGGAGCAATGTAACGGACCTGAATAATCTGATATGGTTTTTAGGCAGGGCTCCGTATGTTAAGCTCGAACACCACCATGCTTTTTCAATTATTGATTCGTTCAGGCTTTTTAAATACTATTTTTCGGATATTTTGCCCGGGCAGTACCCCGTGTTTCTTGCTTATATTTTATTTCCCGGCGCGGCGTTTTTGGCGTGGAAATTGCCAAAATACGGCTATTTCTTTATTGCCGCTTTCATTTGTTATTTGGCCGGGATATTACTTGTTTCGACGGAGGCTGGAAAAGAATGGGTGGATAAGCAGTTTATAATATATGTTATTTTCGCTTCTGTCTTTATTTCATACTTTTTTGATCGGATGTTTAATTTGATCAAATACAATAAAACAACGATATCCATCCTATTTGCGGTGATTTTTCCGTTGCTTTATATAAACCTCCCGGATTATTCAAGGTACTTTGTAAGTTATGATTATGTAAATAACCTTGTATCGGGGCTCCCGAAGGGGTGTTTGTTTTTCACCGAAGGCGATATAAATTTTTTCGGCGCGTATTACAAGCAACTTATTGATAAAAATGATATAAATACGATTGCCGTGGCCTTGTTAAATTTTCAATGGTACAGGGAACAAGTACGGAGAAACAGCCGTGGATCGATTTCAATCCCGGGAAAAGCCGGGGCATCCGATCTGGCCGGCGACATAAAAAATGTAATGGGCGGCAATAAAGACAAAGAGATTTATACCTCAAATTTTTCCAACAATGGTTTATTGGGTTACAACAAAGTCCCGATGGGAATAAAGAACAAAATATTGATCGGCGGGGAACAACCCGGGGGCGACCCGTATTTACCCTATAAATCATATTCGTACCGGGGGATTTTCGAGAACAGGATCAAATATGATGATTTTTCTGAAATGCTGGTCCTGTCAACTTATGAAAGGTGTCTTGCTTTGTCCGGGGATAATCTTGCCGATAAAGGCGATTTTGACCGGGCTTTATTCTTTTACAACCGTGCGCACCTTTTTTTTAAAGAGGAAAATCTGGCGACAAATATGGCCATCTGCTATTTACAAAAGGGCGATGCCGTTAAAAGCGAAGAATACCTTGATGAGGCAATACGGCTTAATCCTGAATTTGCCGCCGCGTATTATTATAAAGCCGCCGTTGCATACATGTTATTAAAGGACCTGGCCAGGACCAAAAAAAACTTATCAAAAGTGCTCGAGCTTGATAAAAATAACGGGGAAGCAAAAAGCCTGCTGGATAAATTAAACGGAGGCGCTCAATAGATGAGCCAGTTAATGCCCGAGGAAAAGAACAAAACCAAGGCAAGGTTCGGCAAAAAAACAGCAAATTATTAAAAAAAATATTGGTAATTTTTGGCCGTATGTTTAAAAGCTTGAATAAGATTAGATCTTAAGATATTATCCAGATTGGATTAAACTCGTAGGGATAAGCGTTTTTTTGATCGAAACTTATATGTGATAAAAACGGGGTAGGAAATGCACAATAAAGATTTTAGAGTAAGACTGTTTTTTTTCATTTGTTTTGTTGTCTTATTTGAATTGCTTTTAATAAAAATGCCCCCAACGCTTATAGCAGGCGACAGCCCTGAAACTATTATGGCCTTTAATTTTCTTGGAATCCAACACCCGCCGGGGTATGCCCTTGATACTATTATAGGTAAAATTTTCCTTTTAATCCCAATAGGAAATGTCATGTATAAAAGTGCAATAATGGCGACGCTTTTGAATCTTGCGACTGCGTTGATTGTCTTTGAGATCTGTTTGATGGTTTTTAAAAAAGAAAATAATAAATATGTTGTATATTGTGTTTCGGCAATTGCGGCAGTCTTATATCTGTTCTCAAATACTGTTGTTTCCCAGGGATTCACGGCAAAAGGCAGTGTGTATACATTGCAAAGCCTGTTAATTGCTGTTATGTTTTTGTCCTTATTTAGAATCAATGACAATATTAAATATATTTACCTAACTTCTTTCATTTTTGGATTATCACTTGGAAATCATTGGGAAAGCTCGGTTGTAT
>CAYUDX010000027.1:0-34706 GCA_964443355.1 uncultured Spirochaetia bacterium | reverse complement strand
AGGTCAGGCTACCATCTATTCTAACACATGTGTCCAGTCCCTGGGGTGCAGTCCAATAACAGCTTTTTCCGGCACTTGAAAAAAAGCAATATCTAATCCCTCATCAACAGCAACGCCTTCCCTATTAATAAATATATCTGTCAGTATGTACAGATCCCCTTTTTTTAATATCTCATCAATAACGTGTTTTGCGGTTATACAAAAATAATCATTAACAATTTTAATCAAAAAACCCGTTCCTTCGTAAGCGCCTATAGTCTTATCCTTTTTAATCCAAAATAGCGCAACAATATTGGGGGTGAATTTTTTCTGAATTTCGTGCATTAGGAAACTTGCTAATTGCGACTTTTCACCTTTGACTTCCACAACAACAAGCTCCCTTCCCAATCATTAAAATTATTATTTATTAAAAACTTTGAGTGGCTGCTTGCTGCCGCTCAATTATTTACATCATTGTATTCTTTGCGGTTTAAAATTCAGTTCTTTCTTGTCCACAGAATATTGAACTCCCCACATAAAATGAAGGTCAACATCAACTCTGTGCACTCCGTCACTTTCATAACCATACCTAAATTCGTACTGAAACATATCCGATCCAATATTTCTTATAGTAAACAATGTTTCAAGATTGTCGTAAATTTGCGGTCTGTAAAGCGCATTTGTGCGGAACAACCATCCATTCCAGCCAAATGGAGCATTAATGGAAATTTCAGAGAATGCCCCGAAGCTTCCGGATATATAACCTACTTCTGCCGTTATCGAAATACTGTCAGGTGCCGAAAACGAAGTGCCTGCTATAGTTGTCACATTAAAAGGCCAGCCATATATTTGGCCTGTTGCCGTCTCAACAAATATTTTTGAATTATTATATGGAGAATACGATAAATTCAGGCCTAATAACTGCCTTGATTCCTGCTCTGTCTGCGCAGTGCCTGTGATATATTTTCCCGCAACACCCCCATAAAGCGCCACATTAAATCTATCAATATCCTTATTTAACCTTAATATTAGCAAGTCTTCATTTTCATTTTGTACAGCCGCTATTTCTGCATAAATATCCCTGTTGAAAAGCGAAGCGGTCGCATCAATGCCAAAGGTGCCATTTCTATAATCATCCAATCTGTAAAAATCTTTTTGATAATTTAGCGGGTCTACTGACGTAAAATATTCCGCGTTTGACCATATATTCCTTTTATCACCAAAAATCAATTCCTCAAATTTAAATCCTTCATTTTCAATATTACTATTCTTATAAATCGCATAAAATTTAGCACTATTATTTGAACACATTCCAAAATCGTCTGGTTGTATATAAGATGTTGCACTGTCGCTTCCAAGAAAATGTTGAAATTCAGCACTTTCAAACACAATGGGTATAAATCTTAATTCCACATCACCATAAGCCACGCCGATATAAAAATACATTTCCGGGTTTAGTTCAAAACGAAAATAATCATGGTGTTCGCCCGCTACTGTAACAGGGGTGAGCCACGTTTCATCCCAAGAGAATGCATCCACGCCGCCGTTAAATGATAAATCCGAAGCAGGGCAATAAGCGGCTAAAAAAACAACAAAAACGAGAAAATAAAACATTTTTTTCATCAAAACCCCATTACCCCTTTTTACATATATTAATTACCTGCTTTAACAACAGCAACCCGTTTCGGGAGGCCACCTGCTTTCGCTGAAGCTTCAGCAGGCAAGCATATGGCGGCCCCTACAAGAACACCGCAAATATGGCGGGCGGGACTTTTTGGAGGACTGGCCGTCCCGGCACATTTATGCGTCAATTAAGCTTTGTGAAGCTTCATCGCCACTTTTCCCGTGTCATCCTGCACCGACCAGAGCCTGACGGCGGCCGAGAAAAAGAACCGCCCGCCATATCCTGGTTAATGCCGGGCGGACATATAAGTCCGCCCCTACAGGGTACGCAAAGAGGCGCGTTCGCAAACAAAAACGTCACATCCAGTCCGGTTCGTTCCTTGTGAAAATTATATTTGTCGCGCCGTCGTTTTCCGGCGTGTAATCCCTTACATAGTCCGCAATGGGGTTTTCCACCCATTTCCCGGTTTTGCAGCATTTTATGATGTCATAAAATTTGAACCCCCGACCCTTGAAATATTCCAGGAATTTTACCGGATCGGAGCCGAAATTTTTGAACCCCGTCGGCCAGTATTCTATCATCAGCTTGATGTCCCTGTTTTTCGTTATTATCCCGTCCATCCCTTTTATCGCGTCGGCCTCGGCCCCCTGGATGTCCATCTTCACGAAATTAACCGGCCCCTTGTCCTTCATATAGTTGTCAAGATTTACGACCCTTACCGTCTCGGACCTTCTCCTGTCCGCCCCTTCATAATCATAAATCCTGTGGTCACCGAAATTAACAGGCGAAATATAAAGCTTGAGCTCGCCGTCTTTGGAGGCGACCGCCGCGCTCTCGGCCGTTACATTGGCCGCGGAATTGGCCCGTATGTTTTTCCTCAGGAACTTCATGTTTACCCTTGAAGGTTCGAAGGAAAAAACCTTTCCCGACGGCCCGGCAAGCCTGGATGTCAGCACCGAGTAATATCCTATGTTTGCCCCGGCGTCAATAATGGTGTCGCCGGGCTTTACCCATTTTTTAACAAGCGGCGTCTCGAGCGGGTCGTATCCGCCGTCTTTTATCACAAAAGCCGCGCTCCTGGGGTCGCAGTAAAGAACTCCGCCCTCTATGGCTATCTTATTTATACCGGTCATGACAACATAGTAATCATAGAGGTAATTAAAGGGGAATACTTTTGTCAGCCCCCTGCCGCCGATGGGCGAACTCTTTATCATTTCAAGGATTTTCAGCCATAATCCGCGCATAATCAAATATCTCCTGTGGTTATTTTTAATTAATGCTGATATTATATAACATTCTTCAGATTAAATATATTATTTTAAAAGGTATTTTATAATGGCGCTTATATCCCCTGTCATATCACTATTTTCAAAAGATGCCGGTTTATGCCCCGGCAGAAAGCCAATAACCTCGCCGCCCCATTCGTTCTTTGAGACAAACGCCATTGGAAAAGTTCCTTCCGATATATTTGTCTCAAGCAAGGCGTCAACTTCCGTTGTTTGCGCCAGCTTTGTGTATATCTCGTCATCCTTTAGTTCAAAACCCTTTAATTCCTTCGTAAGCGGATGTTTTGATCCTGTCCTCCTGACTGCGTAATCTTTCACGGGATGCACCGACGGTTCCATGCCATCAGGGTCGTTTTCCCTGACCCACCTCAAGCCCGTGAGTTTGCGCCACCAACTCCAGCCGGAAAACGCAGCGCTTCCTGCATGAATCAATAATAACGGTTTGCCGGACATGCAGTATCTTTTAACTTCGGTCTCCGTTGCCATGTCCGGTTGCGGCAACTTTCCCAGCCCGCATATCAAATTTATCATAAGCAGGCCGCAGTCATTCAGGATGCCGGGTTTGGACAGGATGGATATGTCGTCTTCGAAAAACTTTATGTCAAAATCACCCTTTATCTTCTCATATAGGTTATAACCCGGCCTTGCCCCAAAGTGGTTGTCGCCGAAGAAATAAATCAAAAGCGCCTCCTATTTAACGTTCCGCCTGCAAAAAGATGGCAGGCAGGGATTTTTTTGCCAATCGTTATATGATACATTTATGTGTAAATTAAGCTGCGTGAAGCTTCATCACTACTTTTACCGTGTCATCCTGCACCGCCGACAAACTGCTCGATTGGCTAAAAAAGCACTTCCTGTCATTTGACGGGCCTCCCCTGCAGGGACAACGTTCCGCCTGCAAAAAGATGGCAGGCAGGGATTTTTTTGCCAATCGTTATATGATACATTTATGTGTAAATTAAGCTGCGTGAAGCTTCATCACTACTTTTACCGTGTCATCCTGCACCGCCGACAAACTGCTCGATTGGCTAAAAAAGCACTGCCTGCCATTTGGCGGGCCTCCCCTGCAGGGACAAATCTTAACCCAGGTTTTTCAACACGGACAATTTAACTTCATGCTTCAACGGCCTGCCTTTTAACATCGCCTCAAACTCATCTATGACACAGTCCGCCAGCAAAACCTGTTCTTTTCCGTATGCGCCGGCTATATGCGGGCTCAATATAACGTTGGAAAGTTTAAATAAAATTGAGGATTTATCAGGCGGCTCCGGGAACGTCACGTCAAGCAGGGCCGTCAGGTCCTTGCGCCTTGAAAATACCTTTATAAGGCCGCTTTCCATTACCTGCGCTCCCCTGCCTGAGTTAATGAACACCGCCTTATCCGCCATTGAATTAAATAATTTTGCACCGAGTATTCCTTTTGTTTCTTTTATGTCTGGCATGTGGTTTGATACAACAAGACATTCCTTGAATATTTTTTCAATGCCGGCTTTGTCCGCGCCGAGTTTTTTCGCCTCTTTTGCGGACAGGTACGGGTCGTAAACGTATATTTCACACCCGAAAGGTTTTAACATCCCGATCACCCTGCGGCCGACCTTGCCCGCGCCCAGGATGCCGACTTTACAGCCGTATATTCCGCGTTTTTCGACCTTCCAGACTATATCCTTTTTTGTCCTGTATTCCCGCGAGCTCCTGAAGTAATCCTTGCATGCCAGGACTATCTGTGAAAAGGCGAATGCCGCCGTGGGTACGGCGTTTATCCCCCACGCGCTTACGACCCTTATCCCGCGCTTAAGGTAAGGTCCGGCGAAATATTTTACCGAGCCCGCCGCATAGAATATGGCCTTCAATTTTTTCATGGATCTTATTTGTCCGGGGCTTAAAGACGGCATGCCCCAGGTGGAGAAGATATATTCCGCCGAGGATACGGCGCCGGATGAAGCGCCGAAATTACCTGAGTCAATGATGGTGTTGTGGATGCGGGCGAGTTTTTTCAGCCTTTCAAGCCTGCCGGGGTCGAAGACCCTGTCAATGTTATCACGGCTATCGCATAAAATGATCGCTTGGGGTTTTTCCATCCCTACCTTGCCATTGCCGCTATTTTAGCGGACAGAGGGTCCCAGACCATGAGCAGAGTGACACAAAAAGCCATTACAATGGCCAGGAAAACCGCGCCGGACATCATGTCCTTGGCGTGGCCTATGCCTTTGCTGTATTCCGGGTGGAGGGTGTCTATGATCTTTTCAATGGCTGTGTTGGTTATTTCCATTATGATTATGAGTATCCAGGCTGTCATTATTATGGCGAACCTGATCGTGGATGTGCCCAGCCATATGAGGAGGCCTGCCACAATGACCGCAAAAAAAAGGAAAAGCGTGATGTTTTTCCTGGTGACAAATCCGTACCTTATGCCGTGAAGCGCGTACATAAGGCTCTTCCAGAGTTTATTTGGCATTTACCCCTCCAGTTTTAGGCTTTTCAGTCCGGATAATCCATTCCCTTTCCTATGACGTCGTCCACTTTCGGCATCCACGAGGATATCTCTATCTTCTGCGGGCATTTTGCCTCGCACTCTTTGCACGCGGTGCACGCAGACGCCCTGTCCTCCGGCTTCATCCATACCTTGTAATTATACCTGGCGGCTCCCGGGTCGTTGTATATGGCGCCGTCGTTGTAAAGCTCAAAGTTCCTGGGTATGGCCACACCCTGCGGGCAGGGCATGCAATATTCGCATTTTGTGCAGGGGATGACCGTGCGTTTTTCAAATTCTTTTCTTACCTTTGCTATGAGCGAAAAATCCCCGCCGCTGAAAAGCCCGGCTTTTGACTTGTGCGCCGAGACGAGGTTTTCCTCGACCTGCTCAAAATTCGACATACCGCTCAAAATGACGGAAACTTCCGGATGGTTCCATACCCACTGCAGAGCCCAATCCGCGGGCTTCCGCCTGATTATGTTGTCGTTAAAGATCGCCTCTATGTTTTTTGGCGGCCTGGCGAGCTTGCCACCGAGCAGCGGCTCCATTACTATCACGGGTATGCCCTTTGAAGCCGCGTATTTCAGCCCGGCCGTCCCGGCCTGGTTGTCCGTGTCCATGTAATTGTATTGTATCTGGCAGAATTCCCATTTGTCATAGCCGTCCACCACGCGTATGAACGCGTCGGCCTTGTCATGGAAAGAAAAACCTATGTGCCCGACCTTGCCCGCCTTTTTTGCGGCCTCCATCTTATTGAAAAGGTCGAACTGTTTCATCGTGGCAAGCCCGCCGTCGCCTATGCCGTGAAAAAGGTAATAATCAATGTGGTCGACGTCGAGCCTTTTAAGCTGCAGCTCCAGGAATTTGTCAAAGTCCCCGGCTTCCTTTATAAGCCCGACCGGCGATTTGGTAGCCAGCCTTACCTTGTTCCTGTAACCGTCTTTCAGGGTCTTTCCGACTATGACCTCGCTCAGGCCGTTATGATAAAAATAAGCGGTGTCGACATAATTTATGCCCTTATCGATGCCATACCTCATTATCCTTATGGCCTCTTTCTCGTCAACATCCTTATAATCCGGGGTCATTGGCAGCCTCATTGCGCCAAAGCCAAGCACTGATATTTTCCAACCGTCTTTTCCAAATGGCCTGTATTGCATTTAACTTCTCCTTTAATGGTTTTTAACAGGATATCACAAACCTGCATAAGGTCAAATTATAATAGGATTATTTTGGGGCCGGAGTTTTAACGCGCCAACAACGGCGCAAAAGACGGGCCGCCAGCTTGGGCTCCCTTTCCCGGGTAAAAACACCCTTCCAGTTAATTCCGCCGGGCCGGTGTATACCCTGACCGGTCTTAAAATCGCAGAGGTTCCACACATGGGCGCCCGCGACAAAATCTTTTTTCGCGGCGATTTCAAGATATCCCTTTATCATCGCAGCCTGGTAATCTTCCGTGAACATTTCGGGATTTGAGGAGCGGCGCCCGGGCAGGGCGTCCGCGCCGAACTCGGTCAGTATCACCGGCCTTTTGAATTTTTTATATATGGCGTCAAGGTCCTTTGAAAGTCTGGTAAGCGCAAGGTCAAGCCTGCCGGGTTCCGAATACCATCCCAGGTAACGGTTGACGCAGACAACGTCAAGGTGTCTGAAAGCCCCTTCGCCGGCGCCGAGATAACTGGCGATCGTCACCGGCCTTGTGTCATCAAGCGAGCGCGCAAGCTGCCCGAGCGACTTAAAGAACATTTCGGCCCCCGGCCTCTTTGAATGCGGCTCGTTGGCAAGGCTCCACATGATGACCGAAGGGTTGTTCTTGTCGCGCGCTATGAGTTCCCTGACATACCGCCTGCACAACTCTTCCCTTTTTTTAAGTCCTGGAGCGTCAAAAAACATCCCCACCGCCGGAGTTTCGTCGATCACCATGATGCCTTCACGGTCCGCCATTTCCATCTGCTCTTCGTCATAGGGATAATGGCTCGTCCGGAAAGAATTTGCGCCGGTCCATTTCAGGAGCTTAAAGTCTATTCTGTTCCACGAGGGGGAAAACCCCCTGCCTGTTCCGGGATAATCCTCATGCCTGCCGAAGCCTTTCAAAAATACACGCCTGTTGTTTATGAGCAGACGGCTGCCTTTAATTGCCACGGTCCTTATTCCCACCGGAAGCCTATATTCGTCAACGGGCCTGCCGTAACTGTCCAATTTTGCGGTCAGGCTGTATAACCATGGCTTTCCCGGCGACCAGAATTTTGCCCTCTTTACCCTTATCGATGCCGTTGCCCTGCAATGCTTTACCGGAACCGAAACATTGATGGCCGCTCCGAACCCCTCAAGCGTAAAAGAGACGGTGGCGCCGCCCGAAAATGATGTCTGGATATTCACATTCACTATCCCGTCCCTTCCCGCAATCGACGTCTTTACGGCAATATCGTCTATTGCCCTGTCGGGACGCGAGCATAAAAATACCCTGCGGTGTATGCCGCAATACGGGAAGAAATCAAAGGAAGTGGCCGGATATTGTGTGTTGGCAAAAGCATCCTTTTCATTGTAAGGGACGTTGCCCGGCGGGACCCGGTCCGGCGCGAGGTTGCCGTCCACCGTAACTTCGAGGGTATTTACGGGGCGAAGGATGCCCTCCGGGATTGCCGCCTCAAATGGCAGGCTACCGCCTTCATGGGAACATATATTAACGCCATTTACCCTTACACGGGCAATGTAATTAACCGAGCCGAACCTTATAAAAATCCCGGATCCGTCCCAGGCCGCCGGCACCCTGAATTTTACCGTGTAAACGGCCGGCCCCAAAAAATCCCTTTTGTCCGGGAATGCCTCGTTCCAGCTTGCGGGGACAATGACGGGGCGTTTTTGTTTTTCCCGGCCGAAGCATATATGCCACGGACCCTTTATCTCAAGAGACCTGCGGAAACCGTTATTTTGGGGGCGCATTCCGGAACTTCCTTTCCAATTCCCCGGCTATCTTTTCCCTAGGAAGGGCAATGTCAAAAACCAGGGCGTTTTTCGGTTCTTCAAGCATGTCAAACTGGCTCTTCAATATTTCCGGCGACGCGTTATGGCGGTTCTTGTTCTTTTTTAATTTTTTTTCGATGAGTTCCCTGGTGCCTTTGAGGTATACGAGCGTCATTTTATCCGGCTGATGGAGCAGCATTTTTCTGTACCTTTCCCTAAGGGCCGAGCACGCAAGAACCGCGTCGCCGCCGCGCGCAAGTTCCCTGTCGATTATTGTGCGCATGGCGAACATGAGGTCCTTCCATTCTTTTTCAGTCAGGGGGACGCCTTTTGCGAGTTTTTTCCTGTTTGAATGGGTCAGGTAATCGTCTGCGTCGTAAAAAGGGATCGCCAGCCTTTTCGCCAGCAGTTTTCCCACGGTCGTCTTTCCGGAGCCCAAAACGCCCATGATCACAAAGATCATAGCACCCTCCGTTACCGTCACTCGATCTTCAGTATTTTTATGAGAAAAAGGCTCAGGTCGGGCACGTAAGTTATAAGCATGAGTACCGCGAACATTATTGCAAGGAAAGGCAGCGTCGATCTTGCCAGGGACATCACGGGCTTTCGGAACCGAAAGCTCGCTATAAAAAGGTTTATGCCCGCCGGCGGCGCGTTGTAACCAATTTCAAGGTTCGTCAAAAATATTATGGCCATGTGCACCGGGTCTATACCGAAATCCCTGGCTATTGGGACCATAAGGGGAAGCACCACGATAAGCGCCGAAAATACGTCCAGCACAGCCCCGACTATTATCAGGAATATGTTGAGCATCAGGAGGAACAGCCATTTTTCTTTTATGTACTGTTTCATCCAGTCCAATATTTTCATGGGTACCTGTCCGTCCACGAGATAATTTGCCAGTCCCATGGCCGAACCCAGGATGACAAAAATGCCCCCGACCACGACCATTGAAGACCTGATTATCCTGGGAACGTCATGCCTTATATTGAGGTCCTTATAAATGAATACTTCCGCTATAAAAGCGTATACGGCGGTTATTATGGCCGCTTCGGATGTCGTGAAGGTCCCGCTGTAAATCCCGCCCAGTATCACGAAAGGCAGCGGCAGCTCCCATATGACCCCTTTAAGGGCGCTGAATAATTTTTTGAAGGAGAACGGTTCTATCTCGGATGTTACCATCCCCTCTTTTATGCAGAATATGGAAAATAGCAGGATTAGTATCATGCCCGGGATTATGCCCGCGATGAATAATTTGGATATTGATACCTTGGCGAGCACACCGTAAAGGATAAGCAACAGGCTCGGGGGAAAAAGCAGGCCGATGCTGCCCGATGTGGTCAGCAGCCCCAGCGAAAATTTTTCAGTGTACTTGTCCTTTATAAGCATTGGAAGAAGAAGCCCTCCCAGGGCGATAATGGTGACGCCGGAGACGCCGGTAAACGACGTAAAAAAAGCGCAGGCGATGAGCGTAACTATCGCGGTGCCTCCCTTGAACCATCCGACAAGGGCCCTTGACAGCGCTATAAGCCTGGACGGCATTCCCGACTCCGCCAGCATGTATCCGGCAAAGGTAAAAAGCGGTATCGCGATGAGCACGGAATTGGTGCCCATCCTGCTTATTTCTATCACGACGGTCGAAGTGTCTATGCCGGCGATGGCAAAAAGGATTATGGCGAGCCCGCCGAACACTATAAAAAGCGGGGTTCCCGCCAGGGCCAGCGCTATAAGGACCACCCCGATAATTACGGATATCATCTCTTTTTCCCCTCTTTTATCATGGCCGCCGCGCCCGATATGAAATTCTGCAGGTACACCAGCAGCATGAGAAGGAACATGACCGGGATTATCGTCTCCAGCAGCCATACGGGTATGAAAAAAATGGCCTGGCTGTCCGACATTTCATTCAGGACGAACTCTATGGAGGCCTTGAAAAGGAATATAAGGATGACCGTCGAGACAAAACCGACGATCGTCTTTATAAGGTTCTTATTGAGTTTTCTCAACGAGCGCGAAACGACGTCGAGGCTTATGTGCCTGCCCTTGTAAGCCGCAAGCGACGCGCCGAGGAACGCCACCCACATTACCAGGTACTGCATGAGCATTTCCGCGTTTGGTATCCCCGAATGGAACAATATCCGCAGTATCACCTGGAGCGCCGACAGGGACAGCAGAGCCAGGAAAAACACCACTACCACAACCTTTTGCGCCCGGTAAAGGCCGTAGTTGAGCCTGCGGAGGAATTTCAATTATTTTTTTACCTTTGCGGCATCGCTCAATATTTTCAGCATGCGGTCAAGCATGGGTTTGTCGTAATATTTTCCTATAAGGTCGGTGCTGGTCTTGAGGCTGACGGCGTCGAACTCCTTCAGGTCCGCCGGATCCTTGATCTCGGTGAAGACAACCCCCTGTTTCTTCAGGACATTCAGGGCGTCGTCGTTCTCTTTCCTTGACAGCTGCGTAAGCTTTTCAAAATATTTGGAGCACGCCGCCTTCACTATGGCCCGGTAATTTTCCGGTATCGCGTCCCAGCTTTTCTTGTTTATAAGCACGCCGCCGGGGACATTGGCTATTTTAATATCCAGCATGCATTTGACCTTGGTGTTCCACTGCATTGCTATGCACGAAAGCGGCGAGCAGTAAACCCCCTCGATCATGCCTGTCTGCAAAGACTGCATGACGTCCGTGAGCGAGAGCGGGATCGGCACTATTTTCAGGTTCTTAAAAAGTGTGGAAACGAGCGTGTCGTCCCCCCATATCCACATTTTTGTCTTCTGCAGGTCGGAGATCGCCTCCACCCTGTTTTTTGTGAAGACGTACACAAAGCCTACTTCGGGCCAGCCAAGGACCACATAACCTTTTTTGGCGAACATGGCCTCAAGGTCCGGGCTCATCTTTTCCATTACGGTGTCGATATCCCTGTATGATTTGAACAGCAGCGGCAGGTTCAAAAGCCTTATTTCCGGGACGATTTCCCCGAGCCCCTGCGAGGTGAATCCCGCGGCCTGCACCTGGTTTACCTTCATTTTCCTCAGGACATCCTTTTCGTCTCCCATTATTCCGCCCGGGTAGAACTTGAACTTTACCTCGCCGTTCGTCTTTTCCATTATCTCGTCGTTCAGGCTCTGCATTTCATTCATCCAGGTCGAGCCGTCGGGCGCGACCGTCGCGAATTTTATCTCGTACTTTGCCGCGGCAAGAGAATAAGATACAAAAGCCGCGCATATCAGCATTGCCATAAATACCCTTTTCATTCAAAAACCTCCTGGAGTTTTATTGCGGTTAATATCCTTAAAACAGGTCTTCCTCTTTAGCCCGAAGGACCGCGGCTTTTTTCCTGGCCACGGACGTAAAGAGTTCCTCCGGTATTATGTCCGGTGCGGCGGAATCTATATTGCCGAGCAACTTTTCAAAAAGCGCCTTGTCCTGTGTCTGAACGGCGTAAAATTTTGCCATGTAAAAATCGTTCATTATGAATTTTCCGCCTGATACCTTCTCGGAGGCGTCATAGGCGGCTTTTGCCTTTGACGCGTCGCCGCCGAACATGCCGGGCATGGAATAATACACTATGAGGAACAAATTCGGCACCCCGTAAAAATAATCCGGATCGATCTCCACGACCCTGTCGATCATGGCTTTTACCTTGGGCAGATCCGCCACATCGGACGCGGAATTCCTGTTGAGGTTGATATAGCTGCCCCACGCGAAGGCCGTCCAGAAAAGCGCCTCAGTGTCGCTTTTATTGAAAGCCGGCATTACCTTCACAAAATCATCATAAGGCGCGTCGGCCACGGACTTAAAATCATTGTTCCTTTTTAGGACCACCATTCCGTAGCCCGCCGCCCTTTTGTAGAACGCCGCCGCGCGCGCGAGGTTTTCCCTGTCCTGTTTCTTGTCCGTAGTGGCGTCCTCAAAGAACGCCAGGGCGTACATTCCGTAAAGCTTGCACCCTTTTATTAGGAGTTCGTCATTCTCGTAGTTGGAGCCTTTAATGAGCCCGTCCAGCAGTTTTAAATTCGCCGGCCCGGCCTCTTCCGCAAAAGCGGCGTCGGGTTCTGCCATGAACTCATCCACGACGTCGTCCATGAACAGGGCCGTAGAATTGATCACGATCCTTTTAATCGAACATCCGGTAAAAAGCAGCGCGCTTGCGGCGATGACCAGCGCCAGGTATCTTTTTTTCATGGTTTAACCCCGCTCATTTATATTTATCAATGCCTTCCGGGAGCTTTTCTTTCCACGTCCCGGTCTTCTCGTCGTATATCCTGTATCCGGCAAGCTCGGCCTTGTGCCCGCTGGTATCGGCCACGCTGTATCCGATATCCCTGCCGTACCAGTAATTCTCGTCCTTCACGCCTTTTCCATCCCCGTCGTTGAGAAGGACTTTTATATGGTACGTGTCGATGTCTCCCGCCGGTGTTTTCATGGTGACCCGCTCCACCACCTCGAAGTCCGCCTTTATTTCCCTGGTGAACGGTATTAAAAGAATTATTGCCTCGGCCTTTCCCTCATAATGCCACTTTTCCCCGACTTTTAACGGGAACCTGATTATCTGCATCTTGGGTTTAAGGGTCACCTCGACTGAAAGGTCGAACAGGGGAAAAGGATATTTAATGACGCGCATGGTGATGCCGTCCTTGTCCACTCCGATGAGATAGTGCACGTCGACCTGCGGCCCGTAAAAATAATAAAACTCGCCGTCGGATTTTTTCTCGGTCCTTATCACTTCCGCCTTTACAAAAACTTCCTTTTCAGGCGCGGCCTTCTTCCAGGCGTTCAAATAAAGGGTGTCGCCAACATGGGCCGGATAATAAAGCGGAGAATCGTCTACGGCGGCCTGCGGCGGCGCCTGTTTGGTATCCCCGGCCGCTGCTTGCTGCCCGTCGGCCGCAATTAAAAAAAACGCGGCGCATATCAACAAAATGGACGCGAAAAACCTGGTATACTTTCTCATCATGTCCTCCGTAGTTTGTGCGCTTGCTTAATTGAACGGCCCTTATGATCGCGCTTCTTTGCGCCTTAAAAACATATTCCCGCCGTAAACCCGAAATTAGCCCAGATATTGGGCTGGTTCGTGTTGGACGTATTGACCGGGTTGGTAATGTCAATGTCATTTTCCCGCAAATACCCGCCAAGCAGGTCGAATTCGACGGAAAAAATAAATATAGAGTCGGTTATCCAGTTCATGCCCGCCGTTACGTATCCGCCCACTATATTGCGCTTTACGTGGAGGCTGTCATTGTTGGAAGCATTGGTGGCGTTCATCACCATGTCGAGCCTTGTAAAACCCACTCCGTAAAAAGGCGACCAGTCTTCGTCCGCCGGCGAAAAGCACACGTTCACCGCGTAGGTATCGTTCCTTTCCTTTGTGGAATTTGCGATCAGGGAAGCTATGGTGGAAAATTCCGCCGCAACCTTCCAGTTCTCATTTATAAAATATCCGAATTTGGTCCCTATCGACGAAGGCGTGAACAGGGTCTGTTCAATGGTAAAGTGCTTGGCTTTCCTGTTCTCTTTATGTATGTTTTTTTCCTGCGCCGTTTCATCGGCCACGGGCTCTGGTTCGTTTGGTTCTTCATATGCGCCGGTCTCGACCGCCGGCGGTGCAAGCCCCTCTATGCTATTATTGGCGGCCGTTGTGTCGGATGCGGCATCCGCGGCCTTTGCGGTGGATGAAGCCTGCACTGCGGAAGCGGGCATTGTTGAAACAGTCGTGGCCGTAGGCGCGATCGTTGCCGCGGGCGCAACAATTGCCGACGCTGAAGTTGTGACGGCTTCGGCCATGCCGACTTTGGCCGTTGAAGTCACTGTTTCAGGAGCCGCAAACATGAACACGGGCATCAGAACGGCTGTTGCCAGGACAAATAATTTTTTCATTTTTGCCTCCAAACTGAAATATAATAGCAGGTTATTTGCTTCCCACCAGTATCCTGGGTATCCTTAATGTCGGCTGGGCGTCTCCCACGGGCACTCCCTGACCGTCTTTGCCGCACGTCCCGGCGTCAAATCCAAGGTCGGAGCACACCGCGTCAATGGAATTGAGTACTTCCACTCCGGTTCCCATCAATGTCGCGCCTCTCACCGGATCGGCCACTTTCCCGTCCTCTATCATATAACCTTCCTTGACCTCAAATACAAATTCGCCGGTCACGGTATTTACCTGGCCGCCGCCCATCCTGACAACAAATATACCTCTTTTTGTATCTTTAATCAAGCTTTCTGCGCTGCCTGCCCCGGGCGCGATCATGGTGTTGCGCATCCTTGGTATAGGCCTGAATTTATATGATTCCCGCCTTCCGTTGCCCGTGGGCTCTGCGTTGTCCCTTGCCGCAGTTTCCCTGTCGTACATGTAATTCACGAGGACTCCCCTGTCGATAAGCACCGTCTTTTGCGCCGGCGTCCCCTCGTCGTCGAAGGAAAAAGAGCCGCGCCTGCCGGGTATGGTCGCGTCGTCAATGACTGTTATGATATCCGAGGCGACCTTTACGCCTTTTTTTCCTCCGTATTGCGAGAGCCCTTTTTGCACAAGGTCGGCCTCGAGCGAATGGCCCACGGCCTCGTGTATCATCGTGCCTCCGGCGCTCGACGAAATGACCGCGGTCATTTCACCGGCCAATTTTTTGTCGGCGTCGAGCAGCCTTACCGCCAGCCCCGCCGCCTCGACGGCTTTTTTTATCGCGATGCCGCCGTCAAAAATCTCAAAACCGGCGTGACCGGTCACGACCGAATATCCCGTCTCGATCCTGCCTTCCCGTCGGGCCACGGCCATTATTGTGCAGCCCGTGTAAACCCTGCGTTCCTTTATGTATTCAAGCCTGTCGTTCAATATTTCGACGTCCTGCACCTTCTCGGAATAATTCACCGTGACCTGGCTGATATGGCGGCTATATGACCTGGCCGCGTCGTTCATTGCGCGCAGAAGTTCGGCTTTTTTTTCCGGCAGGACGTTTTCAGGTTCAAGCCTTATGATGTTCTTATTTTGAGGTTTTGGCTCCATGAACGAGAGCTCTTTGCCGGGAATGCCCTGAGCTATCCCGGAGACTGTTTTTTTTATGTTTAACGGGTCGTTGGTGTAACCGTAGGAGGTTTTTTGGCCCTTTATGCCGCGGATTCCTATGCCGTAATCCACGCCCGTGGAATATTTTTCCACCCTGTTGTCCTCGTATGTGACGGCGGTGACCGCGGAGGATTCCTCATAAATATCCCAGATGGAAAAACCGGACGAGTTGAGGCGGGACGCCGCTTCTTTTTTATCCTGCATCGCCCTTTCTCTTCCTTTCTTCGATTATGGCGACTACGAGCCATGCGACAAGCACGGCCGAGAATATCAGGATATACAGGAAAATGATGTTAAATCCATACCTTATCATCCCGTACGCACAGAGGCACGTTATTACAGAAAAAAGGGCCGCGAGGAACTCATACATTCCTTATGTCCCCTCCCCTTTTGCTGCCTTCCTTTGAAAGTTTGTCGGCTTCCTTGTTCTTTTCCCTGGGTATGTGTGTCACCGTGAATTTTATGTGTTTTTTGAAGGCGCACGCCTGCTGAACGAGTTCCTTGAGTTTTTCATCGCGCACCTTGTATTCGCCGCAGAGCTGTTTTACCATAAGCTCGCTGTCGGAAAAAATCTCGAGTTCCTTTATCTTGTGCTTTTGCGCCATGTCGAGAAGGTGCAAAAGCGCGGAATACTCCGCCACGTTATTGGTTGTCATGCCGATGTACTTGGATTCCATCAGGATCTGGTCCTTACCCTTGTATATCACCACGCCGATGCCGGCATGGCCGGGGTTGCCGCTGGATGCGCCGTCGGTAAAAGCCGTATATTTTGCTGTTTCAGCCATAATTACTCCTATTTTTAATGGGTTTTTAGTACCTAAAGAATATATCAGATAAAGGGCGTTAAGGCAACATGGAAAAAGAGGAATTTTGAAGACAAAATCGATAAAAGCCATTAAAAACAAAGGGATTATCAGGTGAAAATGGTGGGCGTGACTTTTTAAAGATCAATCGTCCATAATACTTTTATATGTCAATTTAACTGCGTGAAGCTTCATAACACTTTTTACCATGTCATCCGGCAACGACTAAAAGCCTCTTGGTTTATCTTTAAAAAAGTCATGCCCGCCATTACTTCAATACCGGGCCGCCACATGGGGCGGCCCCTACAAGAACTAATTATTTCTTATTAGCCACGTTGTAAATATCCTGCAATTTTTCCAGCAGTATTTCCACCCTGTCCAGCCTGTACTGGGTATCTTTATCCGATAACGCCTTATCCGGGTCCGGATGGACCTCGAGGAATACCCCGTCCGCGCCTGCGGCAACCGACGCCTTCGCTATCGCGTCAATATATTCCCTCTCACCGCCGCTCTTGTCGCCCGCGCCGCCGGGACGCTGAACCGCGTGAGTGGCGTCGATTATCACCGGGTACCCGAGGGTTTTCATATACGCTATGGATTTCATGTCCACGACAAGGTTATTGTACCCGAAAGAAAATCCCCTTTCAGTCAGCATTAAATTTGTGTTTCCCGCCGCTTCCGCTTTTTTTGTTATGTTCCCCATCTCCTGCGGCGAAAGGAACTGTCCTTTTTTGATGTTAACTATCCTTCCCGATTTCGCCGCAGCCACTATAAGGTCCGTCTGCCTGCATAAAAAAGCAGGTATCTGGAGTATGTCAACAAACTGCGCCGCCTTTTTTACCTCTTCGGCCGTGTGCACATCGGTTATCACAGGAACATCGAATTCTCCGGCTATGACGGATAATATTTTCAGCCCTTTATCAATTCCAACCCCGCGGAAACTTTTTATTGAGGTGCGGTTGGCCTTGTCGTATGAGGCCTTGAAAACAAAAGGCATGCCGATGGCGGAGGTTATTTTCTTCAGCTTTCCGGCGGTCTCCCGCGCCATTTTTTCATTCTCAATGACGCACGGCCCGGCAATAAGGAAAAGGCCGCCGCGCGTGATTTCAGAGTATCTTTTTGAAAGGGGCTTTTTTGCCCGCGTCCGTGAATTTTTGGTTCTTGTCATCTATCATCCACTCCATTATTATGTTTTTTATCATCTTTTCCAGTGGCATGTTGTATTTTTTTGCCAGCGCCTGGATCGCGTTGTATTTGTCCTGCGCGGACTTGTATTTCGCCTGCGCGAATTTTAAAAGGTCCTCCTGCATTTCCCTGGAAGGTTTTTCCGTGTCGGCCATTTATTTACCCTTTTTTGCCAGGGAAGCTTTTACAAAGTCACGGAAGAGCGGGTGCGGCGCGCGCGGCCTCGACTTGAACTCGGGATGGAACTGCACCGCCACGAACCACGGGTGTTTTGTGTACTCCACCATCTCCACAAGGAACCCGTCCGGCGACGTCCCGGTTATCTCAAAACCTTTTTCCTCGAACTTGTCCCTGTAAAGGCTGTTGAACTCATACCTGTGCCTGTGGCGCTCAAAAATTATCTTTTCCTTGTAGGCGGCAAAAGCTTTTGTCCCCTGCTTTACCTTGCACGGATAGGCGCCAAGCCTCATGGACGCGCCCATATATTCGATGTGTTTTTGCTCCTCGAGCTTCGAAATCACCGGGTAAGCCGTGGTCTCGTCGAACTCCGTGGAATTTGCGTTCTTCATCCCCAGCATGTGCCGCGCGAACTCGACCGAGGCCATCTGCATTCCCAGGCATATGCCGAAGAACGGCAGTTTCTTTTCCCTGGCATACTGTATGGCGGCTATCTTTCCCTCGATGCCCCTGTCCCCGAACCCGCCCGGGACAAGTATCCCGTCGCAGTCGCCGAGCACCTTTGATATTGCTTTCTTTTTTACAAGGGGTTCCACGTCCTTTTCAGAGTCTATCCACTTGATGTTGACGCGGGTGTTGTTTGCTATGCCCCCGTGGAGTATGCCTTCCTTTATGGACTTGTAGGCGTCCTGGACGTCGACGTATTTTCCAACGACGCCTATGGTCACGGATTTCTTCGGATGCAGTATCTTTTTTACTATGCCGTCCCATACCGCAAGGTCCGCTTTTTTGGCGCGCAGGCCGAGCTTTTTTAATATAAGGTCGTCGAGCCCCTGCTGGTGGTACATCCTGGGGACCTCGTAAATGGTCGGCACGTCGAGCGCCTGGATGACCGCCTCTTCCCTGACATTGCAGAAAAGGGCTATTTTATCCCTCTCGTTCTTTGATATTTTTATCTCGGTCCTGCACAGCAGGATGTCCGGCTGTATGCCTATGGACCTCAGGCTTGCCACCGAGTGCTGCGTCGGCTTTGTTTTTATCTCGCCGGCCACCTTTATATATGGCACAAGGGTCAAATGGACGTAAAGCACGTTCTCCCTTCCCACATCGAGCTGCATCTGTCTTATGGCCTCCAGGAACGGCTGCGATTCTATGTCTCCCACGGTGCCGCCTATCTCTATTACCACGACGTCGACATCCTTGGACTTGGAAAATATTTTCATCCTGTCCTTTATCTCGTTTGTCACGTGCGGGACCACCTGGACCGTCTTTCCAAGATATGCGCCCTTTCTTTCCCTTTCGATTATGTGTGAATATATCTTCCCCGTTGTGACGTTGTTGTCCCTGGTCAGGCGGGCGTTGGTGAACCTTTCATAATGACCCAGGTCAAGGTCGGTTTCCGCGCCGTCCTCGGTCACGTACACTTCGCCGTGCTGGAAAGGGCTCATTGTGCCCGGGTCCACGTTAAGGTAAGGGTCGAATTTCTGCATGGTGATCTTGATGCCGCGCGACTCCAGCAGGGCCGCGATCGATGACGCCGCTATGCCTTTTCCAAGGGAAGAAACAACTCCTCCGGTCACAAATATGTACTTTTTATCAGCCATATGACACCTCGCAATTGGATTCGGGTCTACTTCAATATTTTTACAAGTTTTCTCAGGTCTTCTTTCGTGTCTATTCCGATGCTCCTGCTTTTCGCCGTCACCACTTTTATCCTGCAGCCGTTCTCTATCATGCGCAGCTGTTCGAGCTTCTCGATGCCCTCGTAGGCGCTGCCGAGCTTTAACCACCTGTCAAGGACGCTCTTCCTGTATGCGTAAAGTCCGATATGTTTCAAATAGGCCCCGTTACCTGTTTTGACACCGTCACGGTTGAACGGTATGGCGGCCCTGGAAAAATACATGGCGTTGCCGCCCATGTCCACGACCACCTTTACCACCGAGGTGTCTTCGATATCTTTTTTTTCGGTGACCGGCGTCGCAAGCGTGGCGGCGTCGCACGATTTGTCGTTAATAAGCGCGCGCACGGCCCTGTCTATTAGGGTGTGCTCCAGAAGGGGTTCGTCGCCCTGGATATTCACTATTATGTCGTTCATGTTCACCCTTATTGTCTTGAGGGCTTCCCTTATGCGTTCGGTGCCCGACCTGCATGATGCCGGGGTCATTATGGCCTTCCATCCTGCGGCCTCGATCACTTTTTTTATGCGGACATTGTCCGTGGCCACGTAAAGTTCCTTCAGGCACGAGGCTTTCCTTGCGTTAAGGTAAACGTGCTCTATCAGGGTCTTGCCGTTGACTTTCGCGAGCATTTTCTCCGGCAGGCGGGAGGATTTCAGCCTCGCCGGTATCATACCGATGATGTTCATGACGCTCCTTTATTTATAATATTTTAATATCTTTGCTATCACGTTGGTGGTCGACTTTCCCTTTATGTATTTTATGTTCTTTACTTTCCCGCCGGCGGCCGTCACCACATCCGCACCTATTATCTTGTCCAGGGCCCAGTCCCCGCCTTTTACAAGCACGTCCGGCACAGTTGCCTTTATTATCTCGTACGGGTCGTCCTCGCCGAAGAACGTTACAATATCCACGCACTCAAGCGCCGCCATGAGCTCGGCGCGCTCCTGCTGGCA
Source organism: uncultured Spirochaetia bacterium (assembly GCA_964443355.1). Classification (GTDB taxonomy): domain Bacteria; phylum Oederibacteriota; class PGYV01; order PGYV01; family Palsa-1178; genus Bog-1181. Next base: position 14,529 of record CAYUDX010000027.1, on the reverse strand, counting down.
GATCACCGGCCTCTTCGGCCCTTTTATCCTTTTCACCGAAGCGTCGCTGTTCAGGGCCAGCAGCAGGACATCCCCGAGCTTTTTTGCCGCGGCAAGGAACCTGACATGCCCCACATGAAGTATGTCGTAGCATCCGTTGGTAAAGACTATTTTTTTTCCGGACTTTTTCAACCCTTTAATTGCCCGGAGAAGTTTTCCCCTGTCGGCTATAACCTTCGGGTTATTTTTCATCAACCGCGGCCTCAAGCTCTTTTGGCGATATCGTCACAACGCCAACCTCGGCCACGACCCTGCCCGCGGCGATGTTCGAAAGTATGCATGCGTTCTCAAAAGAAGCGCCGGCCGCAAGCGCGAGCGTTACCACGCTTATAACCGTGTCCCCGGCTCCGGTGACGTCAAATACTTCCCTGGCCACCGTCGGTATCGTAATAATGGACCCGTCCTTAAAAAGCGACATGCCTTCCTCGCCGCGTGTTATAAGGATGGCTTTGGAATCCGTGATGTCTTTGAGTATGCTTGAGGCCTCGAGTACGTCTTCCTCCGTCACAATGGCCATTCCCGCCGCCTCGGACGCCTCTTTTTTATTGGGCGAGATCAGTGTCGCATTCTTGAATATTTCCATATTGGAAGGTTTCGGGTCCACCGTCACTATCCTGTCGCCGGCCGCGGCCATTATCCCGTCGACAAGCTCCCTTGTCAGGAGCCCCTTGTCGTAATCCGAAAATATCACGGCGTCCACATATTTCATTTCCTTTTCTATTTTCGCTATCATGGCCTTTGCGGTCTTTGAGGATATGTCGGATTTGTGCTCCTTGTCGATCCTTACCACCTGCTGGTTGTGCGCGATGACCCTGGTCTTTACCGTGGTGGGCCTTGCACCGTCGGTCAAAACCGCGGCCGTATTTACATTGTCCTTTTTCAGGCATGCCATGAGCTTGTCCGCATTGTCGTCCATGCCGATGACGCCCGCCGCGTAAACCTTCGCCCCGAGGGATACCAGGTTCAGTATCACGTTGGCGGCCCCTCCGGGTTTTGCGTCTTCCCTTGTGACATCGACGACCGGGATGGGCGCCTCGGGCGATATCCTGGAAACGCTTCCCCAGACGTAACAGTCGAGCATCAGGTCGCCCACCACAAGCACCTTTTTACCCCTGAATTTTTTTATTATTTTTTTGAACGCGAGCGCTTCGCTTTTTTTCAAATTTTTTCTCCGGCGAGTTTTTTCTCCACCATGTCGCAGATGATATGGAAGAACGTTATGTGCGTCTCCTGTATGCGCATCGTATTGCGGGACCTTACGTCTATGAGAATGTCGCAAAGCGCCGCCATTCTTCCGCCGCCGGATCCGGTAAATCCCACGGTCATCATTCCCTTTGCCCTGGCCTCTTTTATGGCCAGCAGCACGTTCTTTGAGTTGCCCGATGTGGAAATGGCTATGAGGCAGTCCCCGAAGCTTCCAAGGGCCTCTATCTGGCGCTCGAATATCCTGTCGAAGCCGTAATCGTTGCCGCATGAGGTCAAAATCGACGAGTCCGTGGTAAGCGCGATGGCCGGGTATCCGCGGCGCTCCTTTTTCAGCCGCACGACGAACTCGGCCGCAATGTGCTGGGCATCGGCGGCTGAACCGCCGTTGCCGCACAGAAGTATCTTGCGCCCCGTTTTAAGTGTGGTGTGTATGGATTCCGCGGTTAAGAGGAGTTTTGCCCTTAATGCCCTGTAACTTTTTTGCTTTACGGCACAGCTTTCCTTTATTGACTTTCCAAAATAATCCGTCATATGCTCTCCTGATATCCTGGGATACATAATTTTATAAGTATCCGCCGTTTTAGTCAACGGGAAAATGAGCGCTTATTCCGCTTTTACGACCGTGGCCTCCTGCAGAACCACGTCTATCGTCCCTATGGCTATCTCGCTTTTTATAAGCACCGGGGTCAGGTTGGCGTCGTTGGTGAGCCATATCCAGACATTCCCCTTCTGCCTGAAAATCCCCTCGTATTTAAGGAAAGGCTGGACCACGACGCAGTTGAATTCCCCGGCGTCCGTGGTTATCTTCTCTTCCCTTATTTTCTTCACGACTATCTGGTATGTTTTGCATTCATCGGAGGCGACGTCTATCTTTGTTTCGTTCTCGCCCCTGAAAACGCTGCGGAAATAATAAAATTCGGAGAGGACATCCTGCACGAACGCCGGTATGTCGCATTTCTGGTCGTTGTTTTTTTCGGCAAAACCCTTTTCCTGGTCGAATATTATGGTAGTGTCGTTCCTGTAGCCGCCCTCTTCGAGATGCTTGCTGTATTTCCAGGAGAAGAGGCCCAGAACGTCCATATACGAGGAAATTACGTCCTTGACCCTGTAAAAAGTCTCGAAAAACGGGGCCGTCCTCGCCGTCGCCTCTATATGATAAGCCTTTCTTCCGTTAAAATCCGCAAGATCCTTGACTTCAAGTGTCGCGATACCGGCGGTTACGCCGAAATATTTCACGGAAAAAACCAGCTTTTCTCCCACGCCGAAGGCTTTGTTCGCCACTATCCTGCACACAAAAGGTTTTTTTGCGTCCTGGACCGATGACGGGACGGCGCCTGCGCACCCGCCGCCTATTTTGAGTTTTTCTCCGGTCCGCAAAATATACGGTTCCTTTATCCCGTTCTTTTCGGCTATCTTTTTCCAGGCGGAATATTTCTTGCACGCCCCAACCGCGATCGACGAAAGCGTGTCCCCCGCCTTTACCACATACACCGTGAACTCTTCGGGCCCGGCCGATGTCTCCACCTGCGCCTCTTTGCGCATCTTTGCCTCGTCGTTTTCCACGTCCACTATCGATACTTTCCTTACCATGGGCGTACACGAAGTAAAAATCACGGCCGCCAGCGCAAGCAATGCCCTTTTTTTCATCTCATTTCCCGGCCGTCTCTTTTATTTTCCCTACAACCGCCTCCGGTAGTATGGAATCCATTGTTTCCCGTCCGCCGGCGCCCGCCGGCTGCAGTATAATTCCGTCATTTCCCAGCGGCCCCCACCTTCTCGGCCTCATTGCCCTGATCCTGTCGGGCGGAAAAAAACTTATTGTTTTCACACCCAGCGCCGCGGCAATGTGCATTGACCCCGTGCTGCAACTTATCACGGCGCCGGCCCTGGAAAGCAACGCCGCAAAATCTCGCAGCGGCAGCTCACTGCCAAGCAGGAAAAGACCGGCGTTGACCCCGGCGTTTGCCGCGATGCGCCCGAGCATTTCCCTTTCAGCGCCGCTGCCCGTCAGCAGAACTTCAAATCCGGCCGAAACTATCATGCCGGCGAGTTTTGTGTACGAGGCCTCGCTTAAGTTCCACGCGGAGCCTTTGGAACCCGGGTGAAGCGCTATAAAACCTTTTTTGATCCCCATCCGGCCGAGCAATCCGTCCGCTTTTAAGGATTCTTCTTCGGTTATGAAAAGGTATTCCTTTTGCGCGCGCGCACCTTCCAAAAATTCCCCTGCCACGGCAAGATTATAATCAGCCTCGTGTTTTTCCGAACTTTTCCTGGACAGCCTTACGGGCCTGTTGTAAAGGAACGAATACCATCTCGAGGACGTGCCGTAGCGCAGCGGGATGCCCGCCGAGAAAAATTCCCAGGCCAGGGCCGGACGCGGGTACACGGCGAAGACCGCGTCAAACTTTTGTTTTTTTAATTTTTCCGCGAGTCCCTTTTCCTTTTTATCATATATGATCACGGAGTCCACCGAAGGGTTGTTGATAAGGAGCGGTGCGGCATACGCGCTCACCAGGCCGGTTATGCGTGCCCTGGGGAAAGCGCGTTTCAACTCGCTGAAAAGCGGGGTGGTAAGGAGCAGGTCGCCAATGCCGTCCGTGCGGGAAACGAGAATTTTATTCATTTGACCCCTTTAGCGTGAAAAAAACAGTTCTGTCATGAACAGCTTTCAGGCCTGTTTTTTTCGTAATTCTCAACTATCGTCTTTATTATGTCCTTTGTCGAGTGGTCCTTGGGGTCGCCAACTATGGCTATCTTAACTCCCAATTTTTGGGCTATCTCTTTTTCCGGCACCGTATCCGCGGTATAATCAGTGCCTTTGCAATGGTAAGTCGGCCTGAGTATTTCGAGCGTTTTATCCACGGTAAGCTCGTTAAATATCAGGATGTGGTCGACGCATGAAAAAGCCGAGAGTATCTCGGAGCGCTCCTTTTCATTTACAAGCGGCCTTCCTTTTCCCTTTAATTTCCTCACGGATGCGTCGGAATTAAGGCCAAGGACAAGCACGTCCGCCCTGGCCTTTGCGGCCTCGAGGAACCTGACGTGCCCCACGTGCATTATGTCGAAACAGCCGTTCGCGAAGGCCACGGTTTTTCCGCCCTTTTTTAATTTTGCCACGAGCCCCGCGAGCGCCTCCCTTTTTTTAAGCTTTTGCATTTTTAAGCGCCCCTTTTATCTCATTTACGGTCACCGTCGCGACGCCGCGCTTCATTACAACAAGGCCGCCCCCTATATTGGCCAGGTATGCCGCGTCCCTTAATGAAGCTCCGCAGGCGATCGCAAGGCAGACAATAGAGGATACCGTATCGCCGGCTCCGGAAACGTCCACAATCTCATCGCTTCCGAAAGGGGCTATCCTGGAGACCTTTCCGTTTTCAACCGCTATCATTCCCCTGCTTCCGCGTGTGACTATCATGCCTTTTGCCTTCATCATGCGCCATAATTTTTTGACTATGAGCTCGACATCCGCTTCTCCGTATCTCTCATGTCCAACGGCCGGGCCCGCCTCGGTCTCGTTCGGGGTGGCGGCGACGACGTATTTATATTTTTTCAGGCCGTAGCGAGAATCCACAACCACTTTCTTTCCGGACTTTGCCAGGGCGTTGACGGCCTTTATCACGGAATCCGTTATCATTCCGCTTCCGTAATCCGACACAAGTATGACGTCGATATCCTCCGCCGCCGAGTTAATATTGGCGATAAGCTCCTTTTCAGCCTCTTTGTCGAGGCTGTCTTCATTGTACCTGTCTATCCTTACGACCTGCTGTTTTACCGTATGCACGGAGCCCGCCATAACCCTTGTCTTGACCGGTATTGAATACCTGTGTGTCCTTACTATGCGCGAGGTGTCCACTCCCTTCGCAGTCATCATATCGACCAGGATATCGGAATATTCCTCTTTACCGGCGATGGATACCGGGATGGCCGTGCCTCCCATGTCCACGATATTCATGACCGGGTTTGCACCCCCGCCGGCCAGGTATGTGGATTTGTTGTATTTAAGTATGAGCACCGGGGCTTCCCTTGATATGCGCTCCGTCTCGCCGTAAACGTATTCATCAAGGATGAAATCCCCCAGAACGAGGATTTTTTTGCCCTTAAATTTGTCGATCAATTTTGAATATTTTTCCATAAATTTCTCCTTTGAATTAGCAGGCGGGACTTTTTTTGGCCTGCCGTCCCATTACATTTATGCGTCAATTAAGCAAAGCAAAACTTCATTATACTTTTTCCATGTCTTCCGATACAGCCTGAAGCCTGACGGCAGGTCAAAAAAAGTTCGGCCCGATAATTAACTTGCCGGCACGGACAGCCGCTCTACAGTTTCACCAGCATCCTTGCCGCCTGGTAAAAATCCTTCGCTATCACGTCAGGCCTGTCGTAAGGGGTTTTTATAAGCTTCTTTTCCTTTTTTCCGTATCCCGTCATGACCAGCGCGGTTTTTGTCCCGGCGTTCTTGCCGAGGTGCACGTCAGTGAGCTTGTCGCCTATTGTAAAACTTTCTTTAAGGTCGATGTTGAATCTTTTGACCGCCGCGTCTATCATGCCCGTTTTGGGCTTCCTGCAGGAGCAGTCCACCAGGTATTTTTTTATCACCGCTTTTTTCGGGTGGTGCGGGCAGTAATAAAAAGCGTCTATCTTAAGGCCGTGTTTTTTAAGCATGGCGCTTATCTTTTTGTGCGCGTCCCTGACGAAACTTTCCGGTATGTAATTCCTTGCGACGCCGGACTGGTTAGTCACGACGATTATCTTGTAGCCGTTTTCCTTCAGGAACTTCACTGCCTTTACGCTGCGGCTGTAAAATTTTATCCGCTCCAGCGAGCTAATGTATCCCACCTCGTGTATGAGGTTCCCGTCACGGTCGATAAAAGCGGCCCTGTTCATTGTTCCCCGGCCGTTTCATCCTTGTTCAAATTGAACTGCAGATTGTACAATTTTGTGTATACGCCGTTCTTCTTCATAAGTTCGTCGTGCGTCCCCTGCTCGACTATGGTCCCGCCGTCCACGACTATTATGCTGTTGGCATTCCTGACAGTAGAGAGCCTGTGGGCTATAACAAATGTGGTCCTGTCTCTCATAAGGTTGTTCAGGGCTTCCTGGACGAGTATCTCGGATTCCGAATCAAGCGATGATGTCGCCTCGTCGAGTATCAGGATAGACGGATTTTTAAGGATGGCCCTGGCAATTGCTATCCTCTGCCTCTGGCCCCCGGAAAGCCTTGCCCCCCTGTCGCCTATCATGGTCTCATATTTATCCGGCATTTTTTCTATGAATTCCTCTGCGTTTGCCGCCCTGGCCGCGAGCTCGACGCTTTTCATGTCGAGATTTTCCATGCCGTAGGCTATGTTGTTCTTCAGGGTGTCGTTAAAAAGAATGGTTTCCTGCGTGACCATGCCGATGAGATTGCGAACTGAAGACATTTTTATCCTTTTAAGGTCGATTCCATCAATGGTAACGGCGCCGCTTTTAAGGTCATAAAACCTGGCCAGCAGGTCAGCCAGGGTCGACTTGCCGGCTCCGGAGGGCCCCACCACGGCAAATATCTCGCCTTTTTTTATCTCAAAGCTTACGTCCTTTATGACTTCCTGGCCCGGTATGTAATAAAATCCGGCGTGGTCGAATTTTATCGAACCTTTGAATGCGCCGAGCTCCACGGGAGAGGCGTCCTCTACTATGTCGGATTTTGTATCAAGAATGTTAAAAACCCTTTCCGAGGCCGCGATTGCCTGCTGTATCACATTGTTCATGTCGTTCATTTTTTTTATCTGGGGATAAAGCTGTGTCAAACCCACAAGAAAGGCGAAAAACGTCCCCGTCGTAAGTGCGTTATGTATGACGGCCGATCCGGCGGTCCATACCAGCAGGGCGATTCCCAGCGCCCCTATTGTCTCCATGGTCGGCGAAGAAAGGTTGTAGGCCCGGACGCCTTTCATTGTCCAGTCAAAAAGTTTGTGCAGCTCGAGGTCGAATTTTTTCCTCTCGTATTTTTCCATTCCGAAAGCCTTCACTATCCTGATGCCGTTGAAGGTCTCGTTTAAAATGGAGGTCATATCCCCCATTTTCTCCTGGACATTCACGGCGGACGCTTTTATCCTCTTGCCGAATTTTGTGACGGGATAGACGGCCAGCGGAAATATGGCGATGGTTATAAGGGCGAATTTCCAGCTAAGGTAAAAAAGCATCCCCGTGAGCCCGGCGATGGTTATGACGGCGCCTATTATATTCCCGAGAACGTTTGCCAGCGCGCCCTGGACAAGCATGACGTCGTTGGTTATCCTCGATATCAGGACGCCTGTTTTCTGATTGTTAAAAAAACTCATGGGCAGGCCAGTCACATGGTCATAAAGCTGTTTCCTCATGTTGAGGATTATCTTGCTGCCCACCCAGTCTATCATGTATTTCTGCGCGTAGCCGGTAACGCCCTTCAGGATAAAAATTATGATTATGGCAAACGGCATTATCTTGAGATAGTTCATGGCCTCTGCTTTGTTCGGATTGGCGAATATCTGGTCTATGACCGGTTTTAAGACATAGACCGAGAGTGCGGTAAAGGCCGCGGTGAGCACCATAAGGACAATTGCGGTTATGACCCTGCCCATGTAGGGTTTCATGTATTTAAAAAGGCGCTTATACGTCTCCATATAACTCCTTGGCAAAAGTGAATTTGATTTTCATTTTATTGTAGTCGATTTTTACAGGCAGGTCAATAACAAACAATAAGGCCCTTGCGGCTTACGCGGAACGGGTTATTCCCCTTTAAATGCAGACTTTCTGGTTTAAATGGACCAGGACTTCCTCGTCGCTTTCCACCGGTTTCCATCCGGATTCGGCGCCGCCGGCCGTTTTTAATTCCGGCTTTTCCCCGGCGTTACCGTCCTCGAGCATGGAGATGATCCTTTCATCTATAATGCACATTTTTACCCCTCCCTTCTCCTTTAAATTCACAAAATTAGACGCCCGGGGCGCGATAAAAGTTTACGGAATTATCAGCTTCTTTTGTCGCTTTCTATGACGCCGTCGCTCAACACCACTATCCTTTTTGCCTCTTCCATGACGCGCTGGTCGTGAGTCGAGAATATGAAAGTGACGCCGTGTTCCGCGTTCAATTTTTTCATTATTTCCATGATGATGTGTCCGTTTTCCTTGTCAAGGTTCGCGGTGGGTTCGTCGGCCAGGACGAGTTTCGGGTCGGTAACAAGAGCCCTTGCTACCGCTATCCTCTGGCGCTGCCCGCCGGAAAGCTCGTCGGGTTTGTGCTTTATGAACTCATGGAGCCCCACGTCCCCTATCAGCTCCATTACCCGTTTTTTCCTCTCGGGAGCCGGCAATCCCTGGATGATAAGCGGGAATTCTATGTTCTCGAATACGTTGAGCACCGGGATAAGGTTGAATGTCTGGAAAATAAACCCGATGTGGTCGCGCCTGAGAAGGGTCGCCTGCCTGTCGTTGAGCGTGGAAACGTTATATTTTCCGAAAAGGTTGACCTCTCCCGATGTGGGGGCGTCAAGGCACCCGATAAGGTTGAGCAGGGTTGTTTTTCCGGAGCCCGAAGGCCCTATTATGCACATAAAATCCCCCTGGGAAACGTCCAGGTTCACGCCTTTTAACGCCGGGACCTTTGTCTTTCCGAGCGTGTATTCTTTTTTCACATCAATGATCCTGATCACATTTTCCATGAAAACCTCCGGTAATTTTAATTTAAGAATTTATTAAAGGCTAAAAATAAGCGTTTATCCTTAGTTCTGTCTCGCTGTAAAACGGCGTCGAGTCGTTGCCTTCCCTGGTCCCTTTTTGCGTCAGATTCTGCAGAAGGGAAAGCTGGACGTCATAGTTCTGGTTCTCTATCCACGCGATGGACGGGAACGCGTAAGTCGTGCCGTCGTCGAGCCCGTGCAGGCCGGTGAGAGACAGCTGTATGGAATTGTCCCATGTATAGGAAAAGGAATATGCCAGGTAATCCTTCTTCGACAGCGGCATACCGAAACCCGCCGCATTTACCGTGTTGTCGTAGGCTTCGGCGCCGAGTCCCGCGCTGTTCCTGTAATATTCCGCGAATATGGAAGCCTCGTTCGAAATAAGTTTTGTTATGCCGACAGTGGCGCCGGTCGAATATTTCCTGGAGCCTATCTCAACGGTCTCGCCGCCCGGCGGCGGATTGGCGTCGAGCGCAGCCTCGAGGTTCACCACAAAAAATCCGGTGTCCCACGAAGCCGCGGCCCCGGCCGAGTCCCCGTCCGGATTATATATGTAGTCAAGATAAACGTCGCACGACCCTATGAGCTTATAAATACGCGCCGCGGCGTTAAAATCCCTTGCCGGGTCGCTTGAATAACCGTTCGTCCTCGGCATTATGACCACAAGCGGAGTGCATATATCGGAGGTCATCTCGCCGCGCACGGCGTATATCCCTTCCAGGTCCTCTGTAGGCCTGAACACGTTCACCGCAGGCTGGAGCCTGTCCGTAGGGTTGAAAAAATAGGCGGTCCCCCATTTCATCCTCTGTTTTCCCGCGTAGAGCACGAATGGCCCCGACTCAAAGGAAAAATAGGCGCTGTCTATGGTGTAGCTCAGGCTTTCGGTCTGTGGGTAAAGATAAGCCCTGGCGTCAAAATCAAATTTCACCTGGTCCACGGTGTCCTTTACCTTTAGCCTCAGCTTTTCATAGGTGGAAAGGGCCGTCATGGTCTCGGATGACGACATCGCGTTAAGAGCGCTGTTTTCCATCAGCGAGGTGTAAATAAAGTCGGACCTGGCCTCAAGGTTGACGTCAAAGGCAAATGCTTCTGCCGCAAAAACCGCAAACAGAGCCGCAAATAATAATCGTTTCATAAATCTCCTTTTCCTGATGGCGGTGGTTCTTCGGGCCGCCATCCGTCTTCGCTCTTTGAGCTTCGACGGACATGGCATGGGGCGGACCCTACAGGAGAAACAAGAGGACGCCTGCCATTCTTTGCTCCCTCTACTATCTCCTATCTACTTTATGTAAGTTCTTGCTTTACCGCCCCATCTGCGTTGCGTCGAACGTGTAACCCGGCAGGCTTTCCAGGGCTTCCATCGAATCAAGTTTTACCTGAGTATACGACCCCTCTTCTATAAGGTCGTCCATTTTCATCTCTACGGGGCGCAATATCCCCGCTATCTTCTGTATGTTGGACATGTGCATCTTCTTGATGGCCTTGCCTGAAAGGCCGTAATATGTCATTTCCGTGGGTATTTTCGTGGCGTCGTCAAGCCACATGTCTATCTTTGCGTAGGCCACGTCTTTCTTCTTCGATGAAAGCGTAAGAAGGATCATGTTTCCCTTCTGGTCGGTTATTTCCGCGGAATAATTGTCTTCCCATCCCGAAGATGCCAGGTCCTCGTTGGAGAAGGTCGAGCCCATGAAGCTCTGCTTGGCCGAGAGCCTTATCGGCCTGGATATGTCGGGCATGAACATCCAGAGGTTATCGCCGTTCTTCAGTATCTTTTTGCCCTTGTCCCTTTCCGGAGAGGTTATTTTCATCAGCGACTTGTCGGTCCCCTTTGACAGCACCTCGAATGTGTTGGCAAGGGGTTTGCGCCCGGCCCTGACCGTGGTCATGGTTATGACCGATTTATAAACCTCGGGGTAAAGGCTCTTATCCACGGTCTTTAAAAGGTCTTCGGCGTATTGCGTTGTGTATTTCGCGTCAAGGGCGAGGACAGAGGCGCAAAAAAGGAGCATCAACCCCGACGTTAAAAAAACCATTTTTTTCATATTCATTCTCCTTTGAACAAAATTTTGCAGCAAGAGCATGGCTGGCGGGACTTTTTTAAGGTCTGCCGTCCAACAAAAACCAGCGTGTAAATTAAGAGAAGGTAAAACTATAATTTCCATGTTCTTCCTTCGTGTCTGACTCAAGCTAAACCCGGACGGCCGGCCTTAAAAAAGTCCCGCCAGCCATGCATGACAACACATTCTCTACCTGATGCCACGTTTCAGAGCGTTCACTATATTCGTGTCCGCCGCCATTTTCGCCGGAAAATATGCGCCCAGGACCCCTGAAATAACGCATATCACACCCGACATTATCCAGTCGGACGGCGTATTTATCGCCTTCAGGACGTCCGTCATAGGCAGGGTCGTCGAAGAGGCTGTTTTCATGACGTCGAGCACAAGGCCGTGCACATTGAGATAATATATCAGCGGCGCGGCCAGTATCCAGCCGAGCATGACCCCGAATACCGACAGGAAAAATCCCTCGAGAATGTACATCCGCATTATATATCCTTTTTCGAACCCTATTGCGCGCAAGGTCCCTATCTCGGCGGTGCGTTCGTATACCGACATTGTCATCGTGTTCACTATTATAAAGAAAGATAGGAACAAAAATACCATCGCCATGGCCTTAAAGCTCCCCATCTTGGCTTTCGCGAGCTCAAAAAGGTCCGCGTTCTCCTCTTTCCAGTCCACCGCGACAAGCGCGGGGAAATCCTTTGCCAGGACCCGCTGGATATATTTTTTCGCTTCCGGGACATAATCGGATTTTTCCAGCCTGATTATTATTTCCGTGGCCTTGTTGTCCATATCAAGGAACTGCCTTGCGAACGCCAGGGGCACATACACTTCGGCTTTTTCCATGGCGTCAAACCCGATCGTATAAACCCCGGAAACGCTTGCGTCCACCAGGTTGTTCATATTGCCGGAGGTCTGTGAGAACAAAAGGAGCCCTGAGCCCGGCTTGAAACCCAGCATATTTGCCAGGGCCCCGCCGCAAAGCACAAAAGAGCCGCCTTTGGGCAGGAGCGACCCTTCGACACTGTCGTAAGCGGTCAGTATTTTCTTCTCTTTTTCCTGGTCGATCCCGTTTATGACTATGCCGACCTTCTTTTTGGAATTGCTTATTATACCCGGGTGAATTATACGCTGGCTCGCGGCCACCATGTGCGGCGTGCCCGCAATTGCCAGGAGCACTTTGTCCGGGTTTTCTATCACCTTATCAAGCGGCAGCGTCGATTTCACCGCGGGATAATCCCTGTTGTATATCTTGATATGGCCGGTGCGCAGGTCTATCATCCTCTCGTAAATGGCGTCGAACTGCCCCTTGACCATGCCCAACCCGACGAGTATCACAAACACGCTTACCGCGAAGGTCAGCATGTTCAGGATGGAACGGCGCTTGTTCTTGAGCACGTTCCTTAAAGCGATGCCGATCATTTCTGTTTTCATTCGAGTACCCTCATTATCTCCGAAGGTTTTTTTGAAATTGCGATCAATGCCGGGTAGGAAGATGCCAGCACCGATATCAGTATCCCGGTCAATATCACTATCGCGAAGGTCGCCGGCACAAAGGCCGTCCCGATGGAAGAATCCATGGCCCCCATCGGCGTGCCCTGCATTGTGCTCAATATTCTCTCATAATTGAACGGATGCGCCTGGTAATGGAGCACCAGGGCCGTCCCGGGTATTATCGCGGCTATGGTCCCTACCACCCCGAGGAACAATGATTCCGCGATTATCATCATGAACATCTGCCCCTTGCCGAGCCCCATGGCGCGAAGCGCGCCGAACTCAGGCAGGCGGTTCATTACGTTCATCAGGAACGAATTGATTATGCCCATGGAAGCCCCGAATATTATTATGAACGCTATGACAAATATCGAGGCGTCGAGCAATTTAAGATAGGAAACAATGAAAGCCTGCCCGGTCTGCCACGGCACGGCGATAAGCCCTGCGGGCAGCGCCTTCTGGAGCGCCTGCGCGGCCGACGGCGCAAGGACGGGGTCGCTTAAGTTCACCGTCACCTTTGTCGCGCTGTTGCCTATCGAAAGCAATTTCTGGGCAAGGGGAAGAGCGCACAGGACCCCGCGCTCATCCATCTGTGCGTTGAAGGTCCTGTAGATTCCCACTATGGTTCCTTCGACCGCGCTTATCGAGCCGTACTGGTCCACGGACAATATCACAAGCTTTTCGCCGACCCCTATTCCCAGCAGCTTTGACCCGCGCTCGCCGATAAGTATGTCCTTATCCCCTTTTATAAAAGACCCTTTGACGACCGAAGATGCGAGCTTGACGTAGTTATCCGGCGCATTGTTTGGATCGATCGCCCTGACCATGCATTCAAGGTTTTCCGTCTGCGAGTTTGCGATCGCGCCGAAATTTATCTCCGGCCTGACGGCTTTTACGCCCGGGACGGTTTTTATGGATTTTACAAGCTCCGGCGTCAGGTTCACATTGTATTCATTCATCACAAAATCCATTTCCTTATAATACCTGGCATCATAAATGTTTATGTGGCCCGTTTCGTTCAAAAAATCACCGAGTATCTTGGACTTGAAGCCGTCCATGAACGCCACGCCGAAATCCATGAAAAAGACGCATACAAAAACCACAATTAAAATGGTTATCGACGAGCGCCTGTTCTTTAAGACATTCCCCCACGCGAGTTTCAGGAACATAAACATATTTTTTCTCCTTTGAATCGCTTTTATAAAAGCACTTTCAACGGCCGTTCCACAGGCTATATTATACCCGAAATTTACCTGTATATGCCATTTTTCAGGATTCTGGAAATAAGCCCGAGCTTTTCCCTGTACATCTTTTTTATATCCTCCGCCTTTGTTTTCGGCCCTATCCGGGCCATTACATCCTGGTCAATAGCGTTGTCTATCCAGCTGAAAAGTGTAACGAATTCCGTTTTTGTTATACTGAGCTTCTCAAAATCAGTACCGGCCATAAGTTCGTCCATGAGCGGCTCAATATAAGGCTGCCACTGCTCCCTTATTTTGGCCATCATCTCTCCGCCCCGCTCTGATGTAATCCTGGAAAATGCCCTGTACAATTTCATATCTCCGCCAAAAAGATCCATGGTGTCCGTCATATACGCGATGTACCTCTCGACAACCCCCCTGGGCATCAGCGGAAGTTTTTCCTTCATGACCGAAAGGTATTTTTCCAGTATATAGTTCACAACCGAAAAGAACATTTTTTCCTTGGTCCCGAAATATTTGAATATTGACCCCTTTGCGATTCCGGCCCTCTCTGCTATCCTGTTTGTGGAGGCCGTTTCAAAACCCTCCTCAGAAAACTCATCTATACAGGCGTATATTATTTTGTCCTGCTTTGCCTTGTTCAGCCTCCGGAATGCGGTTCTTGCATTCTTTTTCCACACATCGTCAATTATCAGCTTATGCCTGGTCCGCATATCGCCACCAACCGACAGCCGCGGCTATGCCTGCCGCGCCCGTTATTAAGACAATAACCCAGCTTGCCACACCCGGGGCAATACCGCCGCTTTTAACGGCAAATAACATCGGCACGGCCCA
>CAYUDX010000026.1:0-35621 GCA_964443355.1 uncultured Spirochaetia bacterium | reverse complement strand
AAAAAGAAAGATATTTGTCCATTTAAAAACAAGAATATTTTTATTAATTTTTTGCTTTATTTTTCTTTTTGTGTTTTATAAGTTTGGTGGCGACAATTTAATGTTATATTTAATCGGTCCAAATTTATTTAAAATTTTTCAAACCTTTCATTCTTTTGCGCTTGGTTTATTTGGTGGACTTGTGGCTCTTATCACAGTTTTTTTAAGGGCATATTATGAGAAACATATTTATGTAAAATGTTCAGAATGTGGTGAAATAAATAGAGGTGATAGTGCAAAATGTTCGAAGTGTGGTGAAGAAATAAGTGGATTTGAAAAAGTAATATATACCATTAATAGAAAAACAGGGGAAAAAGTTGTAAAAGAAATTAAACGCAAAGGACCGATAAAATGAAAGGATAAAATTCAAAGTAATTGGCGGATTAATCGCCCTTCCGTATCAATGGATAGATTAAATAGGAAGGAATGGAAGGATTGATTGCCCCCGAGAAGCAAAGGATCAGACCGATGAGGAAGGGATAAAGGGAATGATTTTTAATGCCTTAAATCAATTAAAAATAAATAGAAATAAAAATGACAAAAATGACCGATAATTAGTTAATGAAATAAACAGGAATATTGGACGATTTTGACTGATTTATGAATATAGATAGATCCATAGAAGAAGGAATGAAAGGAAGGAAAGGGGAAGAAATGATAAAGGAACTAGAGCGTTTTCCGAAGTTTACTATCACAAATATTGCAAATAAAAAGGACTGTATTGGTGTGTTTGATTGCGATCTGATAGTTAAGGATAATAATTTAGGTTATTTGATTGGGGGATTAAATGAGGCATATAAAGGTAGGTTTTATGATTTAAATAGAGATATTCGTAAAGCAAGGTTTGTGCCAAAAAATGCTAATGATTTATCACAACTCGTTGTAGATACTAAATATGCATATTTTGATTGCTATTGGGGGGAGATTGCTGAACTGATATTAGATGATACAAAACAATGGAATAGTGTTAAGTATGAACCAAAAGATGCCATTGTTTATAAAACCGACAAAGGAAATATTATGGGGAAAATTGGGCAGAAAAAACTATTTGAAACAGAAGATGAAGGCACATTTATTAAAAATGGTTGGGATCACGAACACTGTGCTATTTGCACTGAAAAAATTGGTTGGGGTGGACAATCATATGGTTATGTTGATAATAGTGATAAGTGGGTTTGCGAGAAGTGTTTTATTGAATTGGTCAAAACAAGAAGTCTTTCATATATTGAGGATGAAACTATATTAACCCAAATCCGATGTTTAAATAAATAATTGTTCAAAGTCAGCGTTGCCTTCTAGAAGCAATTAAAGGGCGGGGTCAGGCCTTTACCTGATACTTGACAAATAAGCTCAGTAACACATATATGTGTTCCCCATAAATTTAAGAGGACACAATAGCCAAAGACGGTTTCAGATGCGAATTTAAAACAATCAATCCGTTAAAATATCCCCAAAAACCAGTAATTCACCCTTTACAAACCCGGCCCTTTCCTTTAAAATATGTCTTTGTAATTACCACTGTTATCAAACGTGCCCTCGTAGCTCAGTGGATAGAGCATCGGTTTCCTAAACCGTTGGCCGGACGTTCGATTCGTCTCGAGGGCACCATTTTTCCTTGCGGAAAAATGAGAACAGATGGAGCAGATTGACAGATCGAGCAGATGGATTAAGGCTTTTTTCGAACTGCTCCACCTGCTCAACTGTTCAACCTGTTCAAAACAAAGTACCACAGGCGGGGCTCTTATGATCGACCTTCACACTCACAGCCTGTTCTCGGACGGAGAACTCTTGCCGTCGGAACTCATACAGAGGGCGCGGAAAAAGGGTTACAGGGCGATCGCCATAACGGACCATGCCGACAGCTCCAACATCGACTTTGTCATACCCAGGCTCTTGAAAGTTTGCAGGGACACAAACCGGGCTTACAATGACATCAAATGCCTGGCCGGAGTGGAGATAACACATGTGGCCCCTGTGCTCGTTGCCGGGCTCGTAAAGCAGGCGCGCAAACTCGGCGCGCAGGTCGTGGTGTTCCACGGCGAGACACCCGTGGAGCCGGTCGAACCCGGCTCTAATATGGCCGCGATAAGGGCCGGGGTGGACATACTGGCCCATCCGGGGCACATAACCGCCGAAGAGGCCGCCCTCGCGAAGAAAAAAAACGTACGGCTTGAAATAACGGCGAGGCCGGGGCATAATTTAACCAACAGCCACGTGGCAAAGACGGCGAAAAAAGCCGGGGCAAAGCTGGTCTTCAACACCGACGCGCATTCGCCGGGCAACCTCATAGACGTGGCGGGCAGGAAAAAAATATTGGCCGCGGCCGGGCTTGACGCGGACGGTATAAACGAAGCAATAAGGAACAGTGAAGAAATAATAAAGGGGCTCTGAAAAGGTTCAGGGAAAAC
Source organism: uncultured Spirochaetia bacterium (assembly GCA_964443355.1). Classification (GTDB taxonomy): domain Bacteria; phylum Oederibacteriota; class PGYV01; order PGYV01; family Palsa-1178; genus Bog-1181. The sequence continues at coordinate 33,174 of CAYUDX010000026.1, read as the reverse complement.
CTTTTTGGCGGCTTAAGAGGAGGGTTTTATGAAAAAGATTTTCCTGGTTCTGGGGATACTTGCTGTAATGGCGACGGCTGCGGAAGCATATCAGGTAAATGTGGACTACTGGGTGGTTGACGCGAGTCTTGGAATAGCCTATCCTGTGCTGGATACGGCCAATAACTTAAACGTGGGTTTTGCGGGAGGCATATCGGCAAGGAAAGGGCTGGATTCCGAGATATCGGTCGGAGGCGGTTTGTCGTTCTTGACGATGCCATACAAGATCAGCGGCGCGCCCGCACCTTTTTCCTCGACCGTGTTCGACGCCGAGGCGGTTTACGCGCCTTACATGCCGGACTTTATTGTATGGCCCTACGCGAAATTCGGCATCGGTGTTTACATGCTCTCATTCGACAGCATATCCGGCGCGGGTTCCAGCGCGACGTCGGCGGCTTCATCAGAGACCTCGTTCGGGTTCCTGCTGGGCGCGGGGTTGAGGTATCCGATAAGCAATGATTTCGCGGCCAACATCGAGGCCCTTTACAACCAGTGCTCGATAAACGGCGGCACCGGAGACGTGTATTCCTTCATAACGTTCAGGATAGGCCTGACGATGTATTTAAAGTAAGCCTAAAACAGATAAAACCTTAAAGGAGCTATTTAATGGAAAAGAAGATGAAGCACAAGGACATTATAAAGCTGGTAAAAAGGAACGAGGCGCAGGAACTGGTTAACAGCTCCTACGACTACCTGAAAAAGCACACGGAGAACGTGATCATATGGGTCGTGGCATTCGCCGTTATATTCATCGGCGGCAGCCTGTTCTTGAACGGCAGGGCCGCAAACGAGGTCAAGGCGGAGCAGGGCGTGGCCGAGGCCGCGTATTATATGAACAGGCAGGTGCTCGACGACCCGCAGGCCTCCATGTACGGCTTTTTCAGGACAAAAAAGGAAAAGTATGAAAAGGCCCAGGCCGCATACATGTCCGTGATAAGCAATTACAAGGGGACAAAAGCCGAGGCGACGGCGTATCTCGGCGCGGCCGACGCATATTATTCAAACGGCCAGTACAAGGAATCCATGGAATACTACGACAGCTTCATCAAAAAATTCCCGTCAAATCCGCTTGCCGGCGATGCTTTAAGCGGAAAGGCTTACGCGCTCTTCCAGCAGGGGCTTTATCCCGACGCGGCAAAGGCGTGGGAAGAGGTAAATTCAAAATACAACGGCGGGCTTAATCCCTCCGACGTAAAGCTCAAGCTCGCGGACTGCTATTTGAGGCTCAACAACAAGGCCGCCGCAAAAGCGATATACGAGGGCATGTTAAAGGACAAAAGCGAGAGCTACTGGACGACGGTCGCCAGGGACATGCTGTCCAGGACCAACTAAAAAAGACGGGGTAAAACTTGAAGAAAATAACGGCGCTGGCGTTCCTTTTTGCCGCATTATTATTTTCACAGGCCTCTGCGCAGGATGACCGGGCGGAAAACGTGCTTACGGTATGGAACATGCCTTCGGCCGCGGACAAAAACCAGCTCGACGTCTGGAACTCCGAATCCGATACCTTCGAGAAAATGTTCCCCGGCGTGAAAATAAAGGGAATATCCAGGGAATACAAGCCTCAGGAATTCGTAAGCGTCATGGCCTCGGGCAAGGGCCCGGACGTGGTTCACATACCCATCACAGCCATCCCTTCAATGGCAAAATACGGCTTTCTTGCAAAGCTCAATGATTTTACCGGGGGCTGGACGCAGAAGGATTACATGCCTTCCATAATGTGGGAGTCGGTTAAGGTGGGTAACGACATTTACGGCATTCCTTACGATTCCTATTTCACCACGCTTTTTTACCGCAGGGACATCTTCGACAAATGCGGCATATCCGGGCCGCCTAAAACATGGCAGGACATAATTGCCGACAGCGACATCATAAACAAGAAATTGCCCGAGACGTGGGGCATCGCCATTCCGCCGGACATCTTTTATTTCATAGACTTCATCTGGCAGGCCGGCGGGGACGTGACCTCGGGCGGGAAAATAAACCTGAACAACCCGGGCGTCATAAAGGCACTAAAATTCTGGAACGCGCTCAAGTTCAAATACAACGCCATGCCTCCGCAGGACATACTTTACGACAGCGACATAGAGCAGCTTTTTTCCGCGGGCAAGATAGCAATGATGCCGGGCGTGGCAAAAAGGCTCCCGGTCATGGCAAGGCGCTACGGCCTGGACATTTCGCAGGTGGAGATAGTGCCGCTTCCGGCCGGGGACACGGGCGTGCAGGCCTGGCACGCGGGCGGCGAGGCTTTCATAATCAACGACACGATATCGCCGGAAAAGAAAAAACTGGCGTTCGAATACATAAAACACAGGCTCTCTCCGCTGACCCAGCTCTCGCGTTTCATGAGGATGAAAGAGCTCAACATGATAATATTCCCGGGCGACTTTTCGTGCGCCACCAACCTCATAAACAGGCCGGAGTTCGCCAACGTGAAGGGGCTTCTTTCATACGCCCACGCCGAGCCGACTTATTACAAATGGCCCATGATAAGGGAAGACTTCAACAGGTACGTCCTGGAAAAGATATTCATAAACAGGGACGTGGATTATAACCAGGTGCTTTTCGACTTTATGGAAAGGGTAAAAAAAGAATACAATGAGTGACGACATTTTCGGGAAAGTAGGCAATGAACTCTCGGAGAACGCCATAAAAGGCATGGTGGAAGAGGAGCTCCGGAGCCACAAAAAAGAGGACACCTCTCTGCCCATAATAAAGCTCAAGCTCGGGTCCACCGCGGAGAATGTCATAGGGATGGGGTCAAAGAAAAAGGAAAGAACGGAAAAGCCCCTTGGTTCCGGCCTCAGGATACTCTCGTCCTCGGACCTCACAAAGGTGAACCAGGTCAACGTCATAAAACTTCCGGACACCCTTTCGCAGACTGCGAAGCTCAAAAAGGTCTACAGGTACAGGCGCTACGGAATGCAGTTGCGCGACGTCCCGGCAAAGTTCAGGGTAACCAAGCCGCTGCCGGAGTACAGGAAGCAGGATTTCAAGAAATTAAGGAAATACCGCGCGCAGAAAAGCATGCTCGGCGTGGGGCTTGTGGCGCCCGCGCTCATAATATTCCTTTTGTTCTCATGGATGCCGATAATCAAGACTTTTTCCATAGCCTTCCAGAAATTCCAGACGCTCAACAGCGCGGATTTCGTGGGCATGGCAAATTTTGTGAACATCCTCTCGGACCAGAAATTCTGGGACGCCTGCCTCCATTCCGGCATATTGTCCGGAATAGTGATCCTGCTTGGGACATGGCTGCCGTTGTTTTTGGCGCTGTATATATACGAGGCAAGGCACGGAAGTTCCCTGATGAAAATACTTTATTTCATCCCGTTCCTGACGCCGGCGGTTCCCGCGGCCATACTCTGGAAATGGATGTATAACCAGGGGTTCGGAATAATAAACTCCGTTTTGACCTTTATCGCCGGGGGCCACCACGTAACCGTGGGCTGGCTTACAAACTCGAACCTGGTGCTTTTATCAATCGCCCTGGTCTTTATCTGGAAAAATACCGGGTGGGCCATGCTCATATACATGGCCGGACTGCAGAACATCCCCAGGAACCTTTTTGAGGACGCGGCCCTGAACGGGGCGAGCGTGTGGACCAAGATAAAGAACATCATACTGCCGGCGCTTGTGCCGGTCATAATGGCCGTCGTCTTCATACAGATAATAAACGGGATGCAGGTCTTCTCCGAGGTGTATATAATGACCAACGGCGGGCCCGAGGGCTCCTCCGAGGTCATCGCCACGTACATGTATAAGAAAGCCTTCCTGTACATGGACATAGGCTACGCTTCGGGAGTGGCGGTGTTCTTCCTGTTCCTGCTGGTGACCATAACGCTGCTCAGGATGAACCTTTCCAATTCAAGGAAGGGGGCCAAATAATGGCAAAAAGAAAATATTCAATGTCGGACGACTCCAGGTACCTGTTCCCGGCATACGAGATGAAGGACAAGAAGAACCGCCTCATATATAACGTGTGGGGGATAATAGTGACCATCGGCGCGATAATCACATCCCTGCCTTTTGTGTGGATGCTGCTCACCGCGGTCCTGCCGGTGGACCTTATATTCGCACCCGTGGAAAAGATCGCGGTTAATTTCAGGGCGGATTTTTCCAGCTTTTCCAGGGCGTGGGAGATAGCGCCTTTCGGCCTTTATTTTTTCAATTCCATCCTGGTGGCCGGGGCCGTGGTGGCCGGCCAGATACTGGTATCGGCCATGGCCGCGTATTCGCTCTCGAAGCTCAGGCCGCCGATGTACCAGGTCATAATGGCCCTGCTGCTTTCCACGATAATGATACCTTTCGAGACCATAGCCATACCGCTTTACCTTTTCATGAGGGATTTTTCGATACCGGGTGTCTTCAACCTGAACCTTATAAACACATACTGGGCGTTGATACTTCCCGGGCTTGCAAACGCCTTCAATATTTTCATATTCAAGAGCTTTTTTGACAAACTGCCCAACGATTTCATAGAGGCGGCAAGGGTGGACGGCTACGGCGAGACGTCGATATTTTTCAGGATAATACTGCCGATATCGCGCTCCATCATTACGGTCATAGCAATATTGAATTTCGTTACCATATGGAACTCGTTCTTCTGGCCGCTTATCGTCACCAACGAGCCCGGAATTTACACACTGATGCTCGGGATATACAAGATAATAGAAGAGGGACAGCCGTGGAACGTGGTCATGGCCGCGGTGACCATATCGATGGTCCCGACCCTGCTGGGGTTCATAATCTTCCAGAAGCAGATAATGAGGGGCGTGCTTTTCACCACGCTGCAGGAATAAGCAAAAAAAATGAAAAAAAACGGTGAAATAACCGCGGCTTTATGTGATAATACCGGGAAATAAAAAGACCTTTTAAGGAGCGTGTTATGGCCGACAGATCAAAAGACAGCGCAAAGAAAAAGAGCGACAGGGAAATAATCAAGAAGATAAACATGGCGGAGCATGATATGCGCGTCAGGACCCTGGGGTTGTCGGAGCGGACCGCGAAGTTCCTGATCAGGACGGTCATGATAGTCATTCCCCTGGCGTTCGTGGCGTTCTGGCTCCTGCATTCAAAATAAAATGACGGGAAATGTTGCCGGGATAACCGGCGAAAAGCCCGTTGAAACTTTACGGAAATTGTTGTCCCCGGAGAGGTTCACACATTCCATGGGGACGGCTTTGACCTGCGCGACGCTTGCGAAGAAATACAAAGCCGGAGTTAAAACGGCGGCGCTCGCCGGGTTGCTGCATGACTGCGCGAAAGACCTTTCCACGGCCGAAGAGGCCCGCCTGATACGCAGATACTCCGTCAAAATGGACCCTGTCTCAAAAAAAATAAAACCCCTGTGGCACTGCTTCCTGGGGCCTTATGTGGCCATGGAAAAATTCGGCGTGACGGATAAAAAAATACTGGGCGCTATTGCGAACCACACCGCGGGCAAACCCGGCATGGATGTCATTTCAAAGATAGTTTATGTGGCGGATTTTTCCGAAGAGGGAAGGGCCTACGGATCTTCCAGGGCCGTTAGGAAGAGGATTTTTTCCAAAATATCGCTTGACGAACTTACGCTTTTTGTGTTAAAAGAGAAGCTACGGTATTTGATCGACCAGGGAAAACTGATCCACAATAATTCAATCTTACTCTGGAATTCGTTGAACGCTTGATTTTAAGCGTGTAAATATAAATTGGGGCGGTAATAGTAATTATTGGAGTGATTTTATCGTAAAACCACCTTATAAATATGGACTATTTATATTTATAAATCGGCATTTTGGAGATTTTATGTCATGTTTACATATATTTACAAAAAACTTGACAAAACAAGATTTGTGTAATATAATTTGTATGACCAGATTTAAATACAAGGAGAAAGGTGGCGGTCTCAATGGGGGATTCACAGAGACTCGCGGAGATAAAGCAACTGCTTTCAACAAAAGAGGCGCTTGGCATAATTTGCTATAATAAACACCACAATCAAAAAAGAATATCTGTCACGAAACTTTCCGAACTGCTTAAGATCCCGTCCAGCAAACTGAAGGAAACATGCACTAAGCTCGAGGAATATAAGCTCATAAAAACCTATAAATTCGGCCAGGATAACGAGATAGAAATGGTCGAGCACGACAACGATGACATCAAACCGGTCATAGACGAGGTCATCTGGGAACAGAAACAGGAATACGGCAGGATCTATAAAAGGCTCATAACGGCCGAACTGCTGGATTTTATGGAAGGCGACAAGTAAATCCGCAACGATCCGCGTCTTGCACGGCGCGGCCCCTTTGAAATAACATCCTTTGGTTGACTTTCCCGTTTTATAATGTATAATTCTCTATATATAACAGGGAAAAAATATTTACCGGAGGTAATATGAAAACCAGAAAAATTTTCCTTTCAGCCTTCCTCTTCATTTCATTATTAATCATCTCCCCGTTGATCCTGTCGGATACCCAGCTGACCATGAAAGATTTTAACGGGGGGAACTTTGTCTTCAACATGAGCTTTGATTCCGACTGGATCTACGGCTCCCGCGGCGACGGACTGCGCCAGGGAGGCGCGGTTTCCACACTTGATTACAATCCGAGTTTTACCTCATACAACCCCGCCGTCCTCGCGTTTTTGAACAACGGACAGGCGTCTCTCGACCTGGTGCCTTTCCCCATATTATCCAGCTCCACGGCCGGGCTTTTTATGCAGGGCGGATTCAACGGGACGCTGAAAAAAAGCGTGGACGACCAGATAAACAGCAGCCTGACCGGCATGAACAACCTGACAATAGCTCCGGGCGTCAATACGGACATAAATTCGATAAACGCAAGTTTCTCGGAGGGAACGGGTTTCACGGGATTTGAGATCATGGCCCCGTTCGCCAAGGGGCAGGCGGGTTTCGGTTTCGCAAGGGAGGACAAACAGTCGGCGGATCTCACCGTTATGCTCACGGGCCTCGAGACTGAATTAAATGTCACGGACCCGTCAAACTCAATGGTAAACATCGACGTCAGGGCCAAGATTAACGCAATTATGAACTTTCAGGCCGACAATATAGTGACCTCGTTCGGCATCGGCAGGAAGCTGACTTCCGACTGGGGAATAGGCGCAGTGCTTGACCATTATGATTCAAGGTTCCTTTTGAACGCGAACGGGAGCGGCGACGGCACAGCCACATACAACGGCACCACGCTTGAGCTGAATACAACACCCGATAATTCGCTTGCCCAGAGCGCCACTGCAAACCTTACTTCAGAGGCCTGGGGGCTGCGCTTCGGAACGGCTTACCATTTTAACAAGGACACACTGGAGCTTGGCGCGGATTTTTCCGTTGCCCCGGAGCTGCAATACTCCGGGCCGGCGTCCATTATTTCGCATTCAATACCGAGCTCGATAGACCTCTCTGATTTTACAAAAACCACGGAAAACATAGACCCCAACGCCAACGGCACCGTACTTATCAAGATGCCGTCGTATGGCAGGTTTACATTTGCCTGGAAATCCGGGTTTGTCGGCATGATAAACGTCACACAGTATTTTGACGACATGTATTTTATAGCCTACAACTCCACCGGCCGCGAGGAGTTGCACCTGAACATGATGCAGGACGTGAGGCTTGCCTTTAATTTCGGAGGCTTCCAGTTCGGCGGCGGCGGCATTTATACAAGGGTATGGGAAAAGGACGACAAAGGGGTAAGCAAGAACCTGGCCTGGCTGTTCCTGCCGGTGTTTTCCACGGGGACCGTCATACCTTTCGGGGATTATCTGAAATGGGAAGTGGAGCTCATAGCCCTGCCGTTCCCTGTGTTTAAAACCGCGATCACCTATGCGTTTATCTAATAATCGGGAGGCTTTCATGAAAAGAATATTAATTGCGATCTTATTTATCTCCGGGCTTTCGGCCATGTCGTTTTGCGCCGTGCCGCCAAGGATGACGTCCGCTCCGGAAATTCTGGTCAACAGCACCGATTCCGTTACGGTGACATGGGACGCGAACGGATCCCCTTACCCGGGAACCGCGGAAATAGAATTCGGGACGACGCCGCTGAATTATACAAACACCATCCCCCAGACATCCGCGGGGCTTGCCACATTTACCCCGGCATCCTCCGGGATGAACAACGGGGTTTTCTACTGCAAGGTGATGGATACCACCACGCTTCAAACATCCTTTGAATTCCCGATTTATGTCGCCGGCAGCAACGCGGTGCAGATGACCGCCCCGGGCAACGGCTCGGCCGTGGGCACGCTCCTGCCGCAGTTCCAGTGGAGCCCGGTCGCCGGGACCCCGTATTACACGGTCCTTGTATTCGACACCAACGCAACCATCAATATACAGAACGGAAATGTGTCCATAACGGCCAACGTAATATGGGGGGCCACCACGAACCAGACATCCATAACATACGGAACGCCGGACCCGAGCCATTATTACGACATGCTCACCGCGCCTCCTCTCATGCAGGGGCTTACATATTCATGGGTGGTCCTGAACAATTACGATTCATCGCCGGCCACGGTTTCTTCCACATTCGCCGGGACCAATATGTTCACGGTTACCCCGCCATCGGCCTGCGGCGCATTTACGCTCGCGGCCCCGGCAAACGACGTCACTGTTACTGCGGTTCCGGCATTATCGTGGAACGCCTCCGCGGGAGCCAATAATTATGAAGTCGTGCTCATGAAGGATCTCAGCGGAGACGCGCAGGGGGCGTTCGGCAGCGCGACGGTGCCGCTGTGGACCGGGTTTACCAACCAGACTTCGATAGCCATACCCGCAAATATAGCAATGGACAGCTCCTGGTACCACTGGTATGTCATAGCGCTCGACAATACCGGCAAAGGGGTAAAAAGCGACCAGCGTGATTTCGATTACACGCCGGCCGTTGCCGATACGCAGGTAAATATTACAATAAATGAAAACACCGTAAATCCCGTGGGAACCGCGACGGTGCCAAATGCGATAGTATATATTTCAACGCAGTCCGGTGGCGCCGTAAATGTCTATCCTTTGATAGCGGACAACAACGGCGGCTTTTATGTGAACATGCAGCAGGGCTCTTATAATTTCACCGTGAAAAAGCAGGGGTTCCAGACCAGTGTGGTTGCCGTTCCTGTTGGAGCATCAACGGTGAACTCAACTATCACACTTACCCGCTGTGGATTTTTAATAAACGGCGTTGTAAAGGATGATTCAAACAATACGGTCGCTCTTGCGCACATACAGGCTACTGCGTCTGGAACAACCTACGAAATAGACGCGGCAGCGGACGGAACATTCTCATTACCTGTACCCGCGACAGGGCCGTGGACAGTTCAGGCATTTAAGACAGGCTACACTCCGGTTCCTGTTTCGCTTCCGGGCCAGACTCCGGCAACCGTCACTACCGCAACTGTTGATGTGACCAAAAATCTCAACACACTCTCGGGAAAAGCAACCAATACATCAGGCCAGGGCATATCCGGAGCGGTTGTATCGATATACCTTAACGGCAACCCCGCGACAGCATATACGGTAAATACAAATTCAACAGGGAACTACACTATAAATCTCGGGGACGGCACGTGGAACACAAGCGTGGCCTGCCCGGGTTTTGTGGCGCCTCCGCCTTCAAGCGTTGCGCTCGCGGGAGGCACGGCCGGCGTTATCAATTTCACCATGGCGCCATCGGCGAATATTATTTCCGGAAAGGTAACAGACAACAACAATAACGCCATGCAGGGGGTCCTTGTAAGCGCGGCTTCGGGGACTATCACGGTGCAGGCGCTGACCGACAACCTTGGAAATTATTCGCTTAACTGCGGGCTCGGGACCTTCAGCGTGAACGCATCGGAAAGCGGCTGGGAGTATCACGCGCCGTCGACGCAGATAAACGGGATAAGTTTTGCCGGCGGCGGCAACATCAGCGCCAATAATAATTTCGTGCTCGAAGTTGCGGCACAGCCGGCCAACGCCTCGGCGCAGGTATCGGTCTCTTCGGGCGCCGTCAATATCCAGGGCGCCACGGTTACCCTTACCGGCACGGGCTCGGCGCTGGGCTTTACCTCGTCTGGAATAACCGACGCCGCGGGTTCCGTGACATTATCGGCACTTGCAGCCGGAAACTACACCCTGACCGTAATGAAGTCAGGGTATAATAATTTTACATTCAATCCGGAGACCCTTACCAATAATACGACGACACCGCTTACCGCAAACCTTTCAGCCGCGGCAAGCGGCGCCACAATCTCCGGCAGCGCCTCAATAGCCGGAGCGACGGTAAGGGTATTCGACCAGGCGAACCCGACGACGCAGATAGGCGGCGATATAACGGCGGGCGCGGGCGGGGCTTACAGCGCGCCTGTTCCGGCGGGGAACTATATGGTTACGGCCTTCAAGTCGGGCTACTCGTCGTCCCCGGCGCAGCAATACGCGTCGGTGGCATCAGGCGGGACCGCGACAATAAATTTCACCCTTACGCAGGCCTCTGGCGGCGGCATAGTGGTGACATCCCCTTCGATGAAGGTATACAACCAGGGCATAGGCTCGCCCTACCAGTTTAACGCGTCATATATAGACGGCTCCGGCAACAATGTTTACGCTGTATTCGCGTGGAGCTTAAGCCCGGCGAGCGCGGGAACCATAAGCGCAGCGGGCATATTCACCCCGACAGCGGATTTTATCGGGCCGGTCACGGTCTTCGCACAGGCGCTCGGCATGAAAGGCTTCGCCGCGGTTTCCGTTTACCAGAAACTGGACCCGTCTTACGGCCCGACAACGGTAAAGGATTATAACGGGATGATACTCACCATACCCGCGGGCGCAGCTTCGCCGTCGAATTCCGTGGACGGATTCACAGTCAACGAATCGCCGATAAGCAGGGCCAGGAGCTCGACCATGAAATACCTTGCTGTCGGACAGGATTACGCCTTCACCGACGGGTTCATGTTCACTTCAAATATCACAATGACACTGCCGCTTACCAACGGTCAGGGCAACGGCAAGGAAGTCCTGGGACTCTGGGATACCGCAAATAACACCTGGGATGTGGTGGCCGGGAGCTCTTCCGTCTCGGGCAGGGTAAGCGCGCCTGTCGCGCACTTTTCCGAATACACGGTCCTTTCGGCGCTGCAGTCGGTCGGCGTATCTTTTTCCAGCATTGCGCCGAACCCGTTCTCGCCGGCCAGGGGCCCGGTATCCATACAGTATATATGCGAATCACAGAACGCTTCGAGCGTAAAGACCACGATCAAGGTGTTCAACATGGCTGGGAAACTCATCAGGACCATTGTCGACGGGGACTTAAGGCCGGTCGGCATACTCAATACCGAAACCTGGGACGGAAAAGACGACCGGGGCAGGATGTGCCTTAACGGAAGGTACCTGCTGCAGATAGAACTCGATGATGCTGTGGCCCAGAAACAGTCGGTTTACAGCATCGCGCTGGTTAGATAAGGAGCCACACATGAAAAAAACACTCTTAGCATCTTTGATCGCGGTTTTGATCTCTTCTGCGGCTTTTGCCGACCAGCCCATGACACCGGGCGCTTTCGTGAATATCGGGATGGCAAGGGCCGAATCAATGGGAGGCGCATTCACCGCGGTGGCCGACGACGCTTCCGCGATATTTTACAACCCGGCAGGCATAGTGAACGACCCTTATAAGGAATTTACGTTCATGTACGCCAAGGACAGGGACATTGTGCCGTTCAATTACAGCGCCCTGGTCTATCCGATAAACCAGTACAGGGCCGCGGGACTGGGTGTGATCGTATCCGGCGACTCCCTGTTCGACGAAAAAACAATTTATTTTTCATACGCGGAAAAATTCGACTGGCTGCTCGATCGTTTCGGCATAAAAGGGCTTTGCATCGGCACGAATTTTAAACTGCAGTTCGCGGGTTACGGAAACACGACCGACCCGGCGCCCAACAGCGTGCAGGGAAGCGCTGCCGGGGTGGGGTTTGACTTTGGCGCGCTTTACCCGATATCCCCGGAAATACAGGTTGGAGCGTTCGTCCAGGACGCGCTTTCATCCCTTTGGTGGAACTCCAACTGGAACGGGACGACGAACACTTACATGCAGGGGGTCGGTTTGACGTCGGACCTGGGCGCCAGGTATAAGATAAAGGATTTCATAGCGTCCATGACCGTATCGGACCTTGACACCATAAAATTCGGGATAGAAAAGAACATATTCGACTACATCGACATAAGGGGTGGTTACACACAGACACTTGATTACGAGTCGTACAAGGAATATATGGTGGGGTTAGGCATTGGACATTTTGTTTTCGGTCAGAGAAAAGAATTTTCCATGAACCTTGATTTTGCGTACCTCTTCCAGAGGCTGGACAACACCCTGGAGATATCATGGAGCCTGAAGTTTAAATAAACAGGGCATGGCGGGTATGATTTTTTTTATACCAATCGGGTGGCTTTGGCCGTTGCCGGATGACACAGTAAAAGTGGTTATGAGGCTTCACGCAGCTTAATTGACATATAAACGTATTATTAACGATTGCTATAAAAAAAATCATACCCGCCATTATTTTGTTGCCTGTTTTGCCCCTGTAGGGGCCGATCCCACTCCGCTTTGCTGCGGGGACATGGCTTAAATGTCGGCCCGATCCCGCTCCGCTTCGCTGCGGGGACATGGTCTAAAAAGTCGGCCCTAACCAAGACAAAAACAAAGGCGCGGGCGGACATATAAGTCCGCCCCTACAAGGGATGTAAACATTTAAAAACCAAATGCTGATGAGGCATAATTTTATTTTCAATATTGACAAAAGCGTTTTCGTGATATATTATTTGTTTTAATCTACCGCACAAAAAACAATATGCTAAAAGGAGAAAACTTGTTATGGCAAAATTAAAAGTGGCCGTGATAGGCGCCGGAAAAATAGCAGAAAGGCTCCATTTGCCCGGATATAAGGAAACAACCAACGCCGAGGTCGTGGCGATATGCGACATAAAACAGGAAAAAGCGGACAGGCTCGCCGGCATGTTCGAGATACCTTCGGTATATACCGATTATAAAAAAATGATAAAAGAGGCCGGGGTTGACGCTGTTTCGGTCTGCACCCCGAATTACCTCCACGCGCCAATGGCCATATTCGCGGCCGGGCATAAAAAACATATTCTCGTGGAAAAACCAATGTCCATCACGATACCCGACATGAAAGCCATGATAGCCGCGGCAAAAAGGAACAACGTCCTGCTCATGGTCGAGCAGAGCCAGAGGTTCGACCCGGCCCACCAGGCCCTTAAAGAGGCGCTCGACAGCGGCGTGCTCGGGAATTTTGTGTCGATCAGGGGCAAGATAGGACATGCGGGCCCAGAGAACTGGTCGGACGACTCCCCGTGGTTCTTTGACAAGAAATTATCCGGCGGAGGAGTTTCCGTCGACGTGGGCATACACATACTGGACCTCATAAGGTATATTACCGGCAGGGACGTCAAAGACGTTGCCGCCACAATGGCCAACCTGGTAAAAAAACAATACAGCCTCGAGGATTCTGTCGAGGCGGTCGTGAATTTCAAGGACGGGACAATGGGGGTCTTTTCGACATCGTGGTGCACGAACCCTTACGAACAGACGGTCACGGTTTACGGCGACAAGGGCAGGGCGACGGTGTGGCACGGCGGCACGGAAGGCGGAAAAAGGTTAAGCGGCTATTATGTCGACCTTAAAAACCCTTACGGCGGCAACAACGAGGTAAAATTCAACGTGCCGGAGAAGCCAAAGACGGGCAAACCGATACAGCACTTCACGGACTGTTGTCAGGGAAAACAGGAATGCATAAGCGACGGCACGTCGGGCATGAGATCCATGGCGGTTATGCTGGCGGCCTTCAAATCGGCAAAATCGAAAAAATTTGAAAAGGTAGGGGTTTAAAAAGCCCCTGTAGAGGCCGACGCCGGCCCGGTATTAACCAGGGCATGGCGGGCACAAATTTTTTTATGCCAATCGGGTGGCTTTGGCCGTTGCCGGATGACACGGTAAAAGTTGTTATTTGGCTTCACGCAGCTTAATTGACATATAAATGTATTGTTAACGATTGCCATAAAAAAAATCGTGCCCGCCATTTGTGGCGGATGCAACATGCTCTTAATTATACGGTTTATAATTGTAATTTTTGGTTTTGAATTTTAAATATAAAATTTACCGGGAGGATCTAATGTCTTTTAAATTGGCTGCCATCACATACTCGCTCCACCACTCTTTTGACCTGAAAAAGGTCGACGCTTTCAAGCTTATGGACCTCTTCGCGGAGCAGGGGCTCGGCGGCGTTGAGTTCATCAACGAGCACCTTGAATCACTCGACGCGGCGTACCTTCGCAGGATAAAAAAATACGCCACGGACCTGAACCTTACGGTAACGTGTCTTTCACCGGGAAATAATTTCGGCAACGAGGACGACGCGGCCCAGGCCTCGAACGAGGATTATGTCAAAAAATCGATCGATGCCGCGGAGATACTCGGCGCGCCTGTGGTGAGGGTTTTTGCGGGATGGCCGCCCCAGGGAAAAAGCCAGGCACTGTGGGCCAAGGCTGTTGCGTCCATGAAAAAATCCGCGGCGTATGCCGCGACAAAAGGCATCACGCTGGTCCTGGAGCCGCACAACGGCGGGGGATTTTTGCCGGATTCGGATTCTGCCATCAAATTTATCAAGGACGTCGATTCGCCGTTCTTCATGTTAAACCTGGACACTGGGAATTACCACGACAAGGATATTTATGCGGCCATGGAAAAGACGATGAAATACACCAAATACCTCCATTTTAAGGTGCATACGATATCGAAAAACGGGAAAAAAGCCTCGGATTTCGACCTGGACAGGACCATGAAGCTCCTCGCGAAGAACAAATACAACGGCTTTATCTCCATAGAATACGAGGGCCAGGATTTTTTAAAGACCGAAGACAAGCAGATAAAAGCGGCAAACGAGGCGGAATTCTTCCCTGTGGTGGTAAAAAGGGTGAAAGAGCTCATGAAGAAATACTACTGAGTTGAACGTTTTAAAATGGTTGACTTGAAGTTTTTTTTCGATATAATATTGCAGGATGATTTAGGGAAGGAAAAGAAATAAAAAAATTTTAGGAGGTAAGAGATGAAGAAGTTTTTGTCTGTTGTTGTAGCAATTGTTCTTGTTTTTGCTGTTCTCTCCATGGTTTCATGCACAAAGAAAGGTACTACAACACCGACTGAACCAACACCGGTTCCGACAGTTGCATTTGCATTTGCTTCAGGTGTTTCAGGTTGGGTAATTCCCAGCCCGCTCTACACAGCAGAACAGGCGCTTACGGCAATTGGTTACAATGCTGCGGATGGACACACTGCGAATGGATGTCTTTCAGTTACAGGTAATTTTAATGAGACTACGGACGGCACGGACCAGACAGGAAGCGGCGGCAATGATTACAGCACTACTTTAATAGATGAAAAGGGAAGCATTTCTTATACACTTCCGGCTAATATCACGATGACAGCTTCGACAATAACAGCCTGGATAAAAGTTCCTGCATCAATTGCGTCAAAAACAGCTGGCGCATATAAAGCGCAGCTTTTTGTTGCGAATGATGGCAACGATGTCGCCCATAAATATGGATATGCCAACAGCGTTACCCCGGTATTGCTGAGCACAGGATCTGCAAGTTCTGCAGGATGGATAAGCATTACAGGTCAGGCATCGACATTTACTGGCGGCATATCGCTTGATAATGTTGCACAGATTGGCGTTCAGATTTACATCGATACAACTATTTATACGGCGCCTGATGCGGTTTCAAATGCAACTATCGAGTTTGACGATATTTCTTATTCTTATTAATTTAGTTAATAGATAAAACCAAAAAGGACGGGCCTCCGGGTCCGTCCTTTTTTTTGCCGGTTTTTATCGGCCAAAAAAACTTGACAAATCGCTATTATAATATAAAATTATTTCCGGGATCAAAAATTTAGGAGGGTATCCATGAAAGGGAAATTATTTTTTGTTTTTGTTATTGTTTTTATCCTTGCCTGGGTCAGCTGCAAGAAGAACAACACCATGACCACTCCCGGACCACAGGGCAGCCCGACTGACACTCCGACAATTACCATGACTAAAACCATCTCGCCTACATTCAGCGTATCGCCGACATTCACCAATTCGCCCACGATCACGCCGACTTTCACCATCACACAGACGTTCACAGTCTCACCGACCCTCACCAACACACCCGGCGCGCTAATAGACGACTTCGCTGATTGCGACAATGTAAACTACTGGGGAGGATACTGGATAACCTATGACGACAACGGACCGGTAAACAACGGCACCTCTTACATCTGGCCGATGTCCCAGACATGGGCGACAAGATGGGGATTGGGAACAACCCCGCCTTTTGCAATGTCAACCCCTGGATACACGGGTTCAGGCTGCGCCGCAAGGGTTACGGGATATGTCACGACAAATGCAGTGGCTACGAAACCGCCATTTGAGACAACAACCGGTTACCAGTACGGTTTTATCGGCATGGGAACACAGCTGATCTTGGGCGCGGGGGAACCGACATGCTATGAAACGGACATAAGCCGTTTCACAGGCGTGCAGTTCTGGGCAAAGGGTGACGGCTATGCAATACCGGCGTCAGGTTGGGAATTTAAGGTGCCGTTTACCACCACGGCAAACGGGAACTGCGACGAGTCGGATTACACAAAACCGTCATCGTTCACAGGCAGCGACGAGTGGAATTTCGTTTTCTCCGCTCCGTCCACATGGACGCAATTCACCATACCATTCTCATCACTCACGCAATTCGGGTGGGGAGCGACGGCCGATGTTGCGGGCAGGAGGCTGTGGAATGGCTGTACAAAGACGGCACCCGGAAACACCCCGGGACTTCCCGCGGATGCGGCTAACGGATGTCCGATATCCGTGGTATTAAAACACGCAAAGCAACTGCAGTTCCAGAGCGTGGGGCAGACGGATGTTTATCCAACGAATCCAAGGGAACTCTGGATAGGAGAAATAAACTTTTATTAAAAACAAGAACTTACAGATAGTAGACAGGAGAGAGTAGATTCCACAAAAGGGCGGCCTTTCGGCCGCCCTTTTTGTTTTTGCTTTATCCCTGTAGGGGCCGCCCCATGTGGCGGCCCGAACCAGGGCATTATAACAAGGGACAAACCAGGTCGCGGGCGGACACATAGGTCCGCCCCTACAAGGGATGTTGTTTTACTACATAAAATTTCTTGTAAAAAACCCCGGTTTATATAATAATGTTCATGTTTTGTTAATATAATAATTACTAAAACGGAGCGAAAATTGAAGATCAGGGACATTTTAAAGGCCAAAAAGTTTGTTTTCTCTCTCGAGATATTTCCGCCAAAACCCGAGACCGACATTTCCGTCATTTATTCGACCCTCGACGAACTGAAAGAATTAAGACCCGACTTTGTTTCGGTTACATACGGCGCGGGCGGCTCCAACCGCGGCAGGACCGTGGAAATAGCCGACAAGATAACCAACCATTATAAGATGCCGGCGCTGGCGCATTTGACCTGCGTCAACGCCACAAAAGATTCCATTACACAGGTGCTGGAACAGCTCAAGTCAAAAGGGGTGGAAAACATAATGGCCCTGGGCGGGGACTTGCCCAAGGGCGTAAAGGACCCCATAAAGGATTTCTGCCACGCCTCGGACCTTGTGGGTTTTATAAGGAAAAGCGGCTTTGATTTTTCCATCGGCGTCGCCGGGTATCCCGAAAAGCACCCGGCCGCGGCCTCGCTGGGAGAGGACATCAGGAACCTTAAGATAAAGGTGGACGCGGGCGCGGATTTTATAACGACCCAGCTTTTTCTCGACAACGACTATTTTTATTCCTACCGGGAAATGTTGGAAAAGGCCGGGATAAAACTGCCGGTAATACCCGGGATAATGACGGCCACAAAACTTTTGAACCTGGAAAAAATGACCGGCATGTGCGGCGTCACCATACCGGAGCGTTTCAGGACCGCAACGTCGACCTGCGCCATCGACAACCCGGTGTGCGACGAGACTGTCAAATACACGGTCGGCCAGATAAACCACCTCATAAAGCACGGGGTGAACGGCATCCACCTTTATTCCATGAACAAGGTCGAGCAGAACAAACGCATTTATTACGGCTCGGATATCCCGAAGTCCAGGGAGTGACATGTTAAACTTCATTCTCGTAATTATAGGCGGGGCCATAGGCTCGGTTGCCCGTTTTTCCCTTTCCACATGGGTCAACCAGGTCATGCAGACAAGAGCGATATTCCCTTACGGGACGCTCGCCGTCAACATGGTCGGCTCTTTTCTGGCCGGCTTGGTCTGGGGCATGTCGATGGAAACCACGATGAAGCCGGAGACCAGGATATTTTTGCTTGTGGGGTTTATGGGCGGGTTCACGACGTTCTCGGCCTACGCCCTGGAGAGCTACAACCTGTTTGACAACGGCGAAATAAAGGCGGCTTTTATCAACATACTGGCCAACAATGTTTTTTCTCTTATTCTTGTTTTTGCCGGCATCATAACGGCGAAATATATCATAAGGGCATTAAGGGGAGGTGTGTAATGGAACTACCCAGGGAATCTTCGCTTCTTCGCATATTCATGGGCGAGGGGGAAAAGGTCGACGGCAAACCCGCCTATGAGGTCATTGTAATGAAGGCCAGGGAGCTTAACATGGCCGGAGCCACAGTCCTGCGCGGAATACTCGGGTTTGGAAGGACGTCGAGGATAAAATCCGCCAAGGTGCTCGAGATGTCGTCGGATTTGCCGGTGGTCATCGAAATAGTGGACACCGAGGACAAGCTTAACAATTTCCTTTCCGTCGTCGAAAAGATGCACATGGGCGGGCTTGTGACCATGGAAAAAGCAAGGGTAATACATTACAAAAGCGAAACAAAGCAGGGGCAATGAGGCTGATTGATTTTCACACCCATTTTTTCCCGGATTCCATCGGGCCCAAAACAATAGAACACATACTGGCTTCGTCCATGGAGCCCATACCGTCCTACGGCAACGGAACCCTTGCCGCCTTAAAAGATTATATGCGGCAGGACGGGGTTGATATTTCCGTAAACGCCCCTGTGGCGACTAAAAAAGAGCAGGTCATCGGGATCAATCGCAGGATGATAGAGTGCAATAAAATAGAAAAAAATGTGATCTGCTTCGGATCAATGCACCAGGATTTTGGCGAGATAGGGAGCATTGAAGAGGAACTTGAACATATAGCCGGAAGCGGCATCAAGGGGATAAAACTGCACCCCGAATACCAGCAGTTCTTCCCGGACGAGCCGCGCCACAAAAAAATGTACGACGCCTGCATAAAAAACAACCTTATGATACTCTTCCACGCGGGCGTGGACATGGCCTATCCCGGCGTCCATTCCTCGCCGGAGCGCATGGCGCAGGTGGCGCAGATAAAGGGGCTAAAAATGATATTCGCGCACCTGGGCGGGTATAAGATGTGGGACGGCGTGCGGAAATACCTTGTGGGCAGGGATATTTACATGGATATTGCCTATACGATTGAAATGAAGGACGAACTTATAAAAGAGATGATTTTGGCCCACGGCCCGGAAAAGATACTTTTCGGCTCTGATTTTCCGTGGATGAGAGCCGCCGACATCACGAAGAAATACGACAATCTTTTTGACACTAAAACGAGGGATATGATATATTATGAGAATGCGGTGCGATTGCTGGGGTTATAAAAAGTGATCTTTTAGGAGGGGGAAATGGATTACCGCGAGGCGACAGTGCTTGACCTGAACGGCATACTTGAACTTTACTCCTGCCTGAATCCCGAGGAAAAACAATTATCCGTAAAAAAAGCCGAGGACATCTGGGATATGATAGCGTCCAATCCGGGGCTTAAATATTTTGTGGCCGTGGACAAAGGCAAAGTGGTATCCACCTGCAATATTTCGATAATCCCCAACCTTACCCGCGAAGGGCGCCCTTTCGCCATAATAGAAAACGTCGTGACGGATCCCTCCTACAGGAAGAAAGGGCTGGGTAAAGGCGTCGTTAAAATGGCCGTCGAACAGGCAAAAAAGGAACATTGTTACAAGGTGATATTAATGAGCAGTGTGGACAGGGAAGAGGCGCACGTTTTTTATGAAAAAATAGGTTTTAACGGCAATTCTAAAAAAGGATTTGAGATGCGGCTTCCATGAAAAAATCCCGCTTTAAAATAGTTGCAGCGAAATACGGGCCCGAGGTGTCATAATGGTGAAGGTTAAAATTTTTCGGGAGGTTTAAAATGAAAAGATTTATGACGCTTCTTGCCGTTTCTGTTTTTGCATCCATGTTGTTTATCTCGTGTACTTCACCCATGGGGCCCGGACAACCGCCGTCCACGGCCACTGCCGTATCAACAAAGACCCTGCCAACCCAGACACCGACTCTAACCCCGGTAGTAACGCTTCCGGCAACGGCTGTGCCGACGGTCAAAACACCCGTAAGCGCACCGACCGCAACTCCGACTCTGACGCCGTTTCCATGCCCGGGTGCGGTTGTAAATTACAGCACCCTGTCATACGGATCAAATCTCGCGGCGGGGAATTATGTCATTACAACGCAGAATGCTTATATTGCGAATTACGCGGGTTGGGCGGCCGCCGGATCACCGACGCCGACGCCGGTCGCGGTAGATTTCAGCAGTCAAATGGTGGTCGGTTTTTTAACGCAGCTTGGATGCCAGTTGCCGACATGGGCGATTACCGGCATGACAATGAACTGCAATCAAAATGCCATGACTGTTGCAATTTTACAAAATTCAACGTCTTGCCCGGGCGGCCCGGTGTGCAATGTAATTATGGCGCCCATGACCATGTGGTATCTTGTGGATAAATCATACCTTCCTATTTATATACAGGATACGACGGTAAATAAGTGTAACGGGACCACAATAACTTCGACCGCGCTTTTTTCCGGGACAATTCTCCAGTAAAAGCCGTCAATTAATACAAAGCCCGGGGCTTAATGCTCCGGGCTTTGTATTAAGGAACTGCGGGCGCCGGCACATGATGTTTTAAATCACCTGCTTAAGTGCAAGGTTTGCTGTTTTGTTTTGCCCCTGTAGGGGCCGGCTTATATGCCGGCCCGAACCCGCTCCCAACCTTATTTTATGCTTCCGTAGTTTTTTTTCGCGCTGGCGGGGATTTTTTATGGCCGTGTCCGAGTTTGCTTCAAAAGCCCGTAAGATATTGATATGATAGTCTTACCTTCACTTAATTGAGACGGCAATTATTGTTGGACGCCTGGCCATAAAAACCCCCGCCAGCACGGCGCGGGGTTTGCCTTTTTTGCCCGGAAAATTCCCGTGTAGGCGTTTTTTTCCGGAGCCTTAGTCCAATTAACAGATGGTTTTAAAGGCTTCTTAAATATGATAAAATGCTAAAACGACAATGCGGAATTGTTGTATCGGACGATATTTGCAGCGGAATTGCATCCGGTATTGTCAAATATAACCGGGAGAATAATGGAAGAAATTAATTTTGACGAGATAAAGAGGCTGCAGAACGGGGAACGGATGATATTCGACAGGATCATCCTGATTTATAAGCAGCGCGTCACCGCATTGTGCTTTAAATACATGAGGAACATGGAAGAGGCGCTCGATTCCGCCCAGGAAGTATTTGTCGCGGCTTATACAAATATTAAAAGCTTCGGGTTCCGGTCAAAATTTTCCACGTGGCTCTACAGATTGACGGTAAATAACTGCATTAACAGGCTTAAAACCATTAAAAGGCGGGAATCGTTAATGGCGGCCGGCCTGCCGGACGGGGACGGCGGATTCGCGGAGCTTGCGGAAATGCTCCGTGACAAGGTAAAACTGCCGGATGAAGAACTGGAACTAAGGGAGATGGGAACGGCAGTGCTTAAGGAACTTGAAAAATTCAGCATGACGGAGAAAAGCGTGATAATACTCCTGGATATGGAAGGGTTTTCATGCGCTGAAGCGGGAAATATACTGGGCATGCCCGAGGGGAGCGTAAGGTCCTCGGCGTCAAGGACAAGGCGCAAGTTGAGGGAAATGCTTGAAAGGAAGGGAGTGCATTTAGGATGAAAAATGACGATAAAGGCAATATTGAAGGCAAGTCCGCCGATAAAATAAGCCGGGCTTTAAAAACCGTTAATTCCGCGGTTGACGGATCCATTAAAATTCCTGATGGATTTGGCGACGGTATATGGAAGGCAATAGGGGCGTCAAAGCATCCGCTTACGGAAGTAATAAGGAATTATATTTTTTCAAAACGCGCCGTTTATGCGGCGGCTTTTTTCACGCTGCTTTTTACGGCCGGCGGGATCACAATATTTATGAGCCACCGTGACGCGGAAAAGCTCAAAATCGCTTCAAATGCGCCATCGATTCCGGGCCGTGCGGCGCATCTTGACGCGGTTGCAGCAAAAAAAATAAGCGCTGATAAAAAACCTGAAAAGGCGCATCCGGGCGCAACAGGGGCCGTGGAAAACACGGTTTACGCAAGTAACGCGGGTAATAATATTGAAACGGCGTCCGTCGCGGCATCGGCGCCGGCAATAAATTCACATTCCGGCACCGGCGGTTCTCCGGGAGGGGCGCAAAACGGCGGAACGGCGGCATTGGCCGGGGCATCATTTAAGCCTGCCGACGCAGTTCAGGCCGGCGCCGTTAACAAGAGCGGGGGTATGTCGATTGCCTCGGTTGGCGGTGAAACAGCCGGGCTTAAAGTTACGCAGGCCGCCGCTGTTGCGGATATAAGCAAGGAGAAAGAGTTCGATATACGCAATACTTTGATAAATCCTTTGAAGGGTGAATCAGTGGCCATAAGATATTATGTTGCGCAGGAAACCGGGGTTGCCATAAGGGTGTATGACAGAAAGGGAAGGCTGATAAAGAACATATTCAACGGCGATAAAACGGCCGGGAATTACACTGAAATATGGGACGGCAAGGATGATAATGGAGCAGCCGTGAATTCCGGAATATATATCATATATTTTAGGGATAGTAATACCGAGAAGAAGACAGCAGTGGGAGTTGTAAAATAAAACCGCAGTCCACCCGACGTATCGGCGGTAACAAGGATAATAACAATAATATATAAAGCGGGGCACGCCAGCAGGGACGATTCGGAATATAATGACCGCCCGGCGCGGGCCCGTATACCGGCGTTTCTGCTGCCTCTCATTTTGCTGCTTTTCTCCCCGCCCATTTACCCGTCAATGTCTACCGGTTCGGATTTCCTGCTGGTGGAACCCGACGCAAGGACGGCCGCATTATCAGGCGCTTTTTGCGCGGTGGCGGACGATTCCAACGCCGTGCTTTTCAATCCGGCAGGTCTCGTGCTGTGCAGGAACGACATCTTTTCATTTACCTATTATTCCTCTTTCGCCGACACCAGTTATGAATATTTCAGCTTTGCCCATGCCGCGGGGGATTTTGCATATGGCGCAAGCCTGCTTTATGACAGCACGGCGAATTTTAACTGGATAAACAGCGCCGGCGTAAATAACGGGGCGGTGGAAAATTACGATGTGGTTGTGAGCGGCGCGGCGGCTTACAGCATTTTTCCGTGGCTTTCGGCCGGCCTGAACGTAAAATATTTCCAGTCGATATTATACACCTATTCAAAGCAGGGCATGGCCGTTGACGCCGGAGTCCTGCTGAAACTGCGCGACGATCCGGGCGTTTTTCTCGGATGTTCGCTGCAGAATTTGGGGAGCCAGAGCGCTTATGACCTTATAACGGACGCGTTGCCTGCAAATCTCAGGATTGGCGTTGCGGTTAAATACGCCGCAACGGAGTATTGTAAAATGACTTATGCGGCGGAAATCGACAGATTGATATTCATGGATGATCTGCCGGATATTTGCGCCGGAATCGAGGCGGAATTTTACGGCATGTATTTCCTGCGGGCGGGTATCGGGCTGAAAAATGAGGGCAATTCCGCGTCGATCGGAGTCGGGGTGCTTTTGCTGAACAGGCTGAATGTCTCCTACACTTTCCAGCCCCTGGGCGATCTTGGCAATGCGCAGAGGATAAGCACCGACATTGACTTTTAAAAATTTGCAGCATAAACGGCTGTGATATGTCCAATATACAAGAGGGAATGAAACGAAAGGAGCATTATGAAAGCAAAAGAGAAATGTTGCAGGCCGGTATTTAGGGCGGTTTTAACGGTTTTTATTGTTGCGGCGGCGGCAGGCCGGGGTTTCTGTATAAACACTTCAACTCCGGTTCCAACCGCAACCACATGCACCCCGGGGAACCTGAATTTTGAGGCTGTTGCATACCAGTCTTCGCTGCCGGTGACATCCAATTATGTTATTACGTCGGAGGCCGCATATTTGGCCAATTATTCGGCCGTCTCAATAGCCGGCAGCCCCACGCCCACGCCGGTTCCCGTGGATTTTAACTCAAAAATGGTCATTGGTTTTCCCGTGCAGCAGTATTGTCAGGCACCGGCGGTTATATGGAATTTATCCGGCGTTACGACCGATTGCAGCGCGTCTGTCATCCTGGAGGTTACGCGATCAATACCGATGTGCTCGGGTGTCGCGATATGCAATGTCGTTATACCGCCTATCATTTACTGGTACGTCGTGGACAGGTCAAGCCTGCCTGTTTTTCTTCGGGATTCTGTCATAGATTGCTCCGGGGCCACGACAACGACTATGGCACCGTTTGTGGCAACATTTATGCCTCCGAAATTGCCGGCCGCAACGCCGACGCCGAATTTAAACCTTACCGTAAACGCACCCGAGTCGATAACAAATAATTTGATTCATCCCAGGCGGGGCGACAAGTCAACCATATGGTACAAAACCGGGGAAACCGAGAACGTAAGGATAATTGTGTATAACAGGCGCGGGGTCTTGATCAAAACCATTGAAGACTACATGCAGCCGGCGGGTGAATATACCGTGCAATGGGACGGAAGCGACGACCAGGGCAATGTTATCGAGGCGGGGATTTATATGATTTCCATAAAAATCGGTGCGTATAATAAAATTGAAAAAGTCGCGGTTATCGAGTAGCGCGGCCCCCCACGACTTCTTTTGCGGCAACTACGCTTCGGTAACAAGGCTGTTCAAATAAAAATACCACGCCTTAAAAATCCGTGGTGTTTTTATTTGTGCGCCCGGCAATGGGGCGCAAGGGTTTAAGGCTTCGGGGAAGGACCCACCAGTTCCCTGAATTTCCTGCAATTTGCGGTGATATCCGTCCCTGCGGCAAAAAGCCCGCCGCCCATCAAAAACACCGCGTTATTGCCGTAAAATTTTTTTATTTCAGGTATCCTGTCCATAGTCATGCCGCCTCCGGGCCCGGGCAGGGCCGGATTTAAACCGCCGAACTTATCCGAACATCCGGCCGCGAGCGAGGCGCATTCATCCTTTGAAAATGAGAACCTTCCGCCGTAGTTCGGGAATATTACGTTGTCGGCGCCGTGGAGCCGCATGAGCTGGCCGAAAAATGCGTAATGCGAGAATCCTGAATTGTTGTTTATCACATAAGAACCGTGGAACGCCGGATGATAGAAAATGGGAAGCGCGATCTTATCATTTTCCGCGATGAACCTCATTGTTTCAAGTCCCGCAAGTCCCGCTGAGATTATAAGGCTGCCTGCGCCGGCTTCTTTGGCGAATTTTGCCCGCTTTATCGCGGCCAATCCGTCGGCCGTTATGTTGGGGGCGTAAAGGGTTCTGTTGCCCGTCTCTTTGTCGGCCCTTTTTATGGCAGCGCATACCGCTTCTATTCTTTTTTCAAAAGGCGAAAAGGGCTGGTTTGCAAGCCCGTGGTCGTCTTTTATGATGTCAATGCCGCCCGCGGCGAATTTATACGCAAGCCCTGAGAGTTCTTTTACCGAAAGCCCCATGGGCTTTAATGCGGAACAGAGCAGGGGCCTGTTGTAAACTCCCGTAAGCTTTCTTATACCGGCGACGCCGAAGCGGGGGCCCTTCACGATATCAAATATTGCTTTTGAGGGAACGAGCTTTTCGACGCGAATGCCGGGTTTTATCGACGTATTGCCGAAAACGACGTTTAAAAACTGCGTGAGCTCTCCGCCGGCCGTTTCATTCAGGTAACTTATCTCAACGAGATGGTTTTTGCCTGATTTTTTGAAGGATTCAACGCGGCCTATTATGTTATTTTCTATATATTTGTTTTTGACAAGTTCCGCGGGGAACTCGATGGTTTGCTCAACGCAGATATCTTTTGCCTTTTGCATGGCCTCTTTTTCAGGGCCTGTGAGGGAATAGACGACGGAGAACCTTTTGTTTGCCTGCATTACAGGTCCTCGGCCTTGATATCCCCGTGCATAATTTCAATTTTTACTGTTTTAAGGTCTTCGCCGGTAATGCCGAATTTTGCGCCTGTTATTTCCTCGGCCTTTAAGACCAGCGCCATGGCATCAAAGCCGTACTCGCGCATCAGATAACCTTTGCTTGCGCCGTGGCCGAATTTATCCTGCAGGCCGAGTTTATATAATTTTTTTCCGGATCCCGCCCCTGCCATGGCGTCGGCGACTATGGAGCCGAGCCCGCCCATTACAGTATGGTTTTCCATTGTTATGGCGCCGTGTTTTGATGATGCAATTGAATCCAGTATATCCTTTGGATTAAATGGCTTCAGTGTTGAAACATGGAAATGGGCGATGGAGAGCCCTTTTGCTTTTAAAGCTTTTACCGCTTTTATAGCTTCTTCAGAGCACAGCCCGCTTGAAATCACAGTTAAGTCGGAACCGCGGGATAAGACCCGGTTAACCCCTTTTTTAAAGGGATCTTTTTTATCGAATAGCCTGGGAACATCGCCGCGCAGCATCCTTATGTATACCGGACCGTCGACATCCATGACCGGGCCGAGAATCGACTCTATCTCGGTGGCATCCCCGGGCTCGAATATTGTCATGTTAGGCAGGGCGCGCACGAGCGCTATGTCGTCAGTGGCCTGGTGCGTGGCGCCGCCGGGGGTCGTGATGCCCGGCAGAAAACCGAAAAGTTTTACCGGCAGGTTGGAGTAGGCAATGGACATGGCCAGCTGGTCGAAAGCCCTGCGGTATATGAAGACGGCGAATGTGTGTATGAAGGGGATAAAACCCTCGCGCGCAAGGCCGGCCGCGGCGCTTAACATATTCTGCTCGGCTATGCCGCAGGATATGAAGCGGGAAGGGTAGGCGCCGCGGAACATGTCTATCTCGGTGGAGCTTGTCAGGTCCGCCGACATGACAAGCACCTGCGGATTGTCTTTTGCCCATTCCGTGAGGTTCCTGGCGTGCACCCGGCTCAGGATTTCCATGTTCTCAGCAGCTCCGTGTATGATTTTTTTTCTTCTTCGTTTTTAAAGCGCATGTAGTGGAATTTCGGCGCGTTTTGTTTCATGAGTTCGATGCCTTCGTAAGGGCAGGAATATGAAAGTATGACGGTCGGCCTTGTGTCCGGCGCAAGCCCGGCTGGCGCGGCAAGCTCTTCAAAATCGTTGCCCCGGGCCCTGAATACGCGCGCCCCGAAGGCCTCAAGACGGGAACCGGCCGGTTCTATGTTCATGACGTTTTCCATCTTCCCGTCGCACTGGTAACCGTTGACATCGACATAAATGATCATATTGTCGAGTTTCCAGTGGGACATGAACTGGAAAGCCTCCCACGTCTGGCCTATCTGAAGTTCTCCGTCGGATAAAAAGACAAAGACGCGGCCCGCCTCTTTCTTTAGTTTTCTGGCCAGCGCAATACCGGCGGCCTGGCTTAAGGCTTGTCCCAGGGAGCCGTTGGTAACTTCCATGCCGGGTGAATGCTCGGAGCCTATCATCTCCACCGACGAGCCGTCCCTGTTAAAATAATCAAGCCCTGTCTCGTCCATACGGCCGGTTTCAATGAGGCATGCGTAAAGGGCAAGCGCATAATGGGCGGGCGATAGTATGAACCTGTCGTATTGCGGCAAATGGGCGCCGTTGAAGTCGCCGCCGGTGAAATAATCCTTATTAAGCGGGCCGGGAACGCCCGGGAAAGGTTTCGGGACAATCGGCTCCGGCACGGGGCCGAGTTTCATGATGGATGTATAAAGCGCGGCAAGGGCGTCGGCGGACGAGCAGGCCTGGCTCAAATACCCGCCGTTGTTGATGAGCGTATGCGCGAGCACCCGCTTCCTGATGCCGCTGGCAGCCTGTCTGGCTTTTTTTACTTCTTCCGTGGTCATATGCGCTCCGCTAAAGTTAAAATTATAAACCAATAAGTGTCGCTTGAGTTTACAATCTTTTGCCCTCCACGTAAAGTGAAAATTTGGTTGAGGGGGCAGGCCATTATTTTGCCACCCGTAGGGGCCGCCCCATGCAGTGCACGCCGAAGCTTCGGCGAAGGCGTGTGGCGGACAGAACCCGGTAATGTCTATGAATGGCAGGCGGAACTTTTTTACGGCCGGCCGTCAAGCTTTTGGCGGTTGCAGAATGACATGGAAAATTTGTTATATGGCTTCACGCAGCTTAATTGACATATAAATGTGTTGTTGACGGCTGCCCAAAAAAGCCCCGTCTGCCATTATTTTTGCACGTTCCACGCTGCGGCTCAAGCAGGCTAAGGCCTGAGTTATCGCCTGTAAAAACCGATCTACTGCGGCGATGGCGCCCTGGGGATATTGGCTTTCCTGGCTTCTGCCTCGCGCAGGATGCTCAGCCTTTTCCTGAGTTTTATGTCCCAGTAGGTTCCGGGGTCGGTAGAGTCAAGTATTTTTTCAATCACTTCAGCTTCGCCCGGCTTGAAAGTGCGCTTTAAAGTCCATGGCTTGCCGTCTTTCCACACCACTTCATAGGCCCCGAAATAATAAAGGTCCGATTTTTCGATTTCAAAACACCCGACTTCATAGGAAATCTTATAGGTATGATTGTCGGCCCCGAACGAATCTATGCAGTACTCGCCCGGCACCAGGTTTGAATTGAAAAAACAACCGTTTTTTATGGCCGCACCCCAGTACGGCTTTTCGGTGGGAGGGGAAAACTGGAGCAGGGAAATCCAGTTCATCTGGTATGAAACATCGCCCAGGTTGAAATACCCGTAAACCAGGGCCGTCTTTTCATTCGTGCGTTCCGTTATACGCTGGATCGTGGCGCAGGACATCACAACGCAGGCGGCTGCGATTACCGCGATTATGAGACACATAAACTTTTTCAATTTGCCTCCATGACATTTTCGGCGGGAATATTGTCCCGCGCTTAAATTTAAACTCAGTGTTCTATGAGGAAATAAAGCCTTTCTGCCTTTTTTGTGCTTATCTTCTGAAGCGCGTAATAGCAGTCCGTGGCACCCTGCTTGTCGTCGTTTTCCAGAAGCACCCTGCCAAGCCCGAGGAGCGCGTCCGCGTTGCCGCTGTTAAGTTTCACAGCCTGCTTGTATTTCTGCAGCGCCAGGCTATAGTCCGCGTCATCCATCCCGATATCGCCGGCCTTGACATACAGCTCGGACGGAGAATCGGATTTTTTTATTCCCAGGTCCAGGATGCGGAAAGCGTCCTCCGTCATTTCGTTGCGGTAATAAAGCGAGGCCAGGTTGCAATACGGCAGGTAATTTTTCGGGAAATTTTTTATTTCACTGTAATATTCATTCGCAGCCAGGTCATCCATATCCAGGTCGGCATAAAGGACACCGCAGTCATTGTGAATGAACTCCTTGGCCGGGTCTATTGATACGCCGTATCTCATGTATTTTAAGGCGTCCTCCCTGCGGTCCTGCTCGAACAGGCTGAAAGCCATGAGGCTGTAGGCATTTGAGTATTTTGGGTTACCCTTTATTATACTTGCAGCCATGGCCGCCGCTTCCTTGTATTTCTTTTTATCATAAAAACGTTGCCCCAGGTTAAGCCTGCCGTAATCCGAAGAAGGCATCACGCTATAGCCCTTTTCCTTCCATTCCGCGAATTTCATATTGGCGTTCAGGCGCATCAGCGGCCTTAGTTTTTCCGAAGGCATGACAAAATTCAGGTTCTGGCCTTCCTTATAGGTTGAAGTAGCCACGCCGATGACCTCGCCGTTTGCGTCCATGACGGGGCTGCCGGACGAGCCGGGCGATATGGGCGCCGTGGTCTGGTACATGAAGCCGAATTCCTTTATTTTTTTTATGCCGGAAACAATTCCGTTTGATACGGTCTGCTCGAGCCCCATTGGATGCCCGATGATGTAAACATTGTCGCCGGTCTCAATCTTGTCCCCGCGTACTGAAAGATAATCCGGGGCGGCGTTCAGGCCCTCCACGCTGAAAATGACCATGTCCGCGTCCTCGTCGGAGCTTATTATCTTTTTTATCATGTAGGTCTTTATATCCCCGGAATTTTCATCCCCGCCTTTTTCGTCCGCGAGCCTTATTCCAGCGCTTGCCGAGTCTTCTATCACGTGGCAGTTCGTTACCACCAGGCCGCTGCTGCTTATGAAAAACCCCGTGCCCTGGGATTCTTCCTTGTCGTTTTCATCAAAACCTATGACCTTTACCACGGCTTTTTTGCATTTATTGATGGTGTTTTTTAGCCCGGCGTCCGTGCAAAAAACAGGCGCGCACAGGAATATAACTATTGCTGTGGCAATCACGCTTTTTTTCATTTTTGTCTCCTTTTTCAGTAAGAGGTGCCGACTTCCGGAACCACGCCTTTGTCGGGCTGGCGTATCAGGGCTTTTCTCAGTTTGAACCCCGGGAACTTCGCTTTGAACGCGGGCAGTTCCTTGTTATAATCGTCTATTATCTGTATGTTGGTAATGTTCCAGAAATTATCCCTCGTATACTTTATGGTCCCGACATATATGGCCTGGTCGTCTGCCTTAATATCAAGGTAAAAACTTGCCGGCACCAGGACCCCGTTAAATACCTGCTCTGTGCAGTTGTAACCGCATGATTCGGTATATACTTCCTTGTAGAATATGCCGCCTATTATATATATGGGGTAATTATTATTTGTGGTATAAAATGTCTGATTCTGCACGGTTTCTATGCTGCCTGAAAGGTCCGGCGAACCGGGATTTACCGCCGATTTGTCTATGGTGCGGAGTTTTGTGCCGCATATCAACCAGGTCCTGTACCTTATCGTGTCATCGCCAATGAACCGCAGATCCTGGGTGTCCTTTGTCATGGGCGGGTCATACACTATCTTTCCCACCACAAGCACCTGTCCCTTGGCGACATCACCGGCGTTATTGATCTTTTTCCTTCCTATACTGACGCAGGACGTTAAAAATAAAGCCAAAACAAGAAAAAACACAGTTATCTTTTTCATCGAACCCCTCCCTTTAGTATGACAACCCTGTTTTCAAAACAGGATTCTTATAAGACCGTCCTATTATATAATACTTTTGGCGGTTTTTCATCATCTTTTATAAATTTGACATGGCGGACAAGGGAACAAATGTATCACCGGCGATTGCCCGAAAAAGAATCACGCCTGCCATTCGCACGGTCAATAAAATGACCACCCGGTCATTTTATTTCTTGACAAATCCGGCTTTGCCGGGTATATTCTTCAAAGTGACCGGTTGGTCATTTCTGGTAAAAACAGGGCCGCCGGGCGGAGGAATCGATGGAAGAGATAATAAGGACTGAAAACATCGCAAAACATTACGGGGGCGTAAAAGCCGTCGACGGCGTCTCACTCAGCGTCAAAAAAGGCGAGATATACGGCTTTCTCGGTCTGAACGGCGCGGGGAAGACCACAACTATAAGGATGCTGCTCGGCATGATAGCCCCGACTTCCGGAGAAGCCTTCATAAAAGGCATAAAGGTTGACGCCGGCAAATACCGCATCTGGAAAGATGTGGGCTATATGGTGGAAATGCCTTACGCTTACCCGGAACTTACCGTAAGGGAAAACCTTGAAATGTTCGCCTCGCTGCGCGGGTTAAAGGGAAATGAAAGCGTCGGCCCGGTGATTGAAAAACTGCGCCTTGGCGAATACGCCGGCAGGAAGGCAAAAAATCTTTCGCTGGGCAACGCGCAGAGGCTGGGACTCGCCAAAGCCCTGATACACAATCCTGATATACTCATACTTGACGAGCCGGCCAACGGCCTTGACCCGGCGGGCATTGTGGAAATACGTGAATTACTGACTGCCCTGGCAAAAGGCGGCACAGCCATATTTATATCGAGCCATATATTGAACGAAATCGCAAAAATGGCCGACCGAATCGGCATCATTCATGAGGGAAGGCTCGTACAGGAAAGTGATTTTGAATCCCTTGATAAACTCAGGTATAAGAAACTGAACATTGGCGTTAAGGATACCGCGGCTGCGGTAAAACTTTTACAGATATCCGGTTACTCCGTAAAACAGGAGGACGGCGGCCTCATAACCGCGGACAATGATTCGGCGCTTTCAAGCCCTGAAAAGGCCGCCGAACTTCTCGTCAACGCCGGGTTCCCGCCTTACATGCTAAAAGTGGAAGAAGAAGGGCTTGAGGAATATTTTCTCCGTATAATAGGAATGGATGGTGAAAAACAATGAAGGCTGTTTTTGCGGCGTTAAAGGGTGAATACACAAAAATAATAAGATCAAAGGTGCTGCCTGTGACATTCGCGGCTGCTGTCATTATGCCTGCCATGATGGCCTTTATGATGTTCATAGCAAAGGATCCCGCTCTGGCGCACAAGCTGGGGATAATAGGCACAAAGGCTAAAATAATCGGCACGGCAGACTGGCCCTCTTTTTTTAATCTTTTGACACAGTCGGCCTGCGGCATACAGCTGGTTATATTCGGTTTTGTAACAAGCTGGATATTCGGCAGGGAATATTCAGACAGGACCGTCAAGGACCTGCTTGCGCTGCCCCTGCCAAGGCATGCTGTTGTGACCGCTAAATTAATTGCGGCGGCCCTGTGGTGCGCCGCGCTCTTTGTATTTATCTTCGCGTCGGCCATTGCGGGCGGCGCCATTGTGGGACTTTCCGGCTGGAATACGGCGGCAATGGCGGACAATTTTATCACTCTTTTTATTACCTCGCTTGCCGTGATATATTTAAACAGCGTGGTTGCATTTATAGCATGCGCTTCACGCGGTTATCTTGCGGCGGTGGGGTTTGTGATTTTGTCGGCGATACTGATAAATTTTGCGGGAGCCATCGGGTTCAGCGAATACTATCCATGGGCCGTGCCGATGTTATTTGCCGTTAAAAGCGGCGGTATTGCCCCGGGTGTGG
>CAYUDX010000025.1:0-42046 GCA_964443355.1 uncultured Spirochaetia bacterium | reverse complement strand
AGTCGGCACTATCGGCGTGTTCGTAGGAACCGGTGTTGTCGGTGTTGCCGTCGGCACTATCGGCGTATTTGTCGGTATCGGCGTTGTCGGCGTTGCAGTCGGCGGTACCGGCGTGTTGGTATTTGTCGGCGGCACTATGCCCGTCGAAGTGCCTGTCGGGACCGGTGTTGTAGGTGTTGCAGTCGGCGGCACCGGCGTGTTGGTCTTTGTGAATGTATCAGTCGGCGTATATGTGTTTGTAAACGTGTTTGTCGGCGGTACCGGTGTGTTGGTCTTTGTAAATGTGTTCGTGAACGTATTCGTCGGAGGCACCGGCGTGTTTGTCTTCGTAAATGTGTTTGTGAACGTATTCGTCGGAGGCACCGGCGTGTTTGTCTTTGTAGGTGTGTTAGTCGACGGCACCGGCGTATTGGTTGAAGTCGGCCCTGTGCCGCTATTTGTTCCCACAAATGAAACGACGCTGGACGATGGCAGTGAATAAGTGAAGCTATTGCCTGAAACGGCAACCGCCGACAGCGCCACCAGGTTATGGCTGGAGTCCGTGATCCACGGCGTTACGGAAGTTACATTAAGGCCGTTAAGGCTGAAAGTCTGGCTCGTTGCCGAGCTGTTATTGTTTATTGCCACAAAAACTATTTTCGACGGCGAGGTGTTGTTGGTGTCCTTGAACGCGCTCACCGAAATTCCGGATGTGGGAGCCGCAGTCGCGCCCATACGGTAATATCCCGGGCGAATGAACTTGCTGTAATTTCCAAGAACATAAGCCTTTATGGTAAAGCTGTTGTTGCTGATAAGGTCAGTCAGCCACCAGTAATGAAACGCGTTCATGTTGGCGCCGACCAGGCTCGCCTGTATCCAGCCCGCTTCCTGCAATGCGCCCGGCATATCGGTCGTATTGCCGGACATTTCGGTCTCCCAGTATTCCTGGTTCGTCACCTGTGTGTATCCGAAAGAGGCCAGTGTTCCCGGATTAGGCGTGCCGTAAAGATGTGTGCCGATTATTCCGACGTAAGAAGCAGTCGTGGCGTTATCCATGGCGGTTGCCGCCAGGTTCATACCGGAGGTATTGTCGGGTTCCGGCATCATGATCTTTGTGGAAAGTCCGGCGCTGGCAAGCGCGCTGTGGAAAGCCTGGGCGTAAACGGCAAATTGCCCGGCTGACCAGAGGCAGGCTTCGTAAGTCGGGTTGAAATTGGGTTCATTTTGTATTGAAAGGGCGTAAAGGTTGACGCCCTGGTTCTTGCAATACTGTATAAAGGAGACCTGGTAACTTGCCAGGCCCGTGTCCGAGCTGTTCGGTGATCCGGAATCGGCGCCTAAAAATGTGTCGTTGCTTGCGCCGCCGTCAACGTTGTTGTTGGCTTTGTATTGGGCGGGCGGAGACCACTCGGTGGCCCAGCAAAGAACGTTCGGGTTGACCGTAATGGCCTGCTTTAAGGTGCTCACTTCGGAAGAAAAGCTGTTGTTCGGGTCGATCCTTGCCCGGAGCGAAGACAACCCCAGGTGCCCGTTCACATTATCGTCGGCGAACAGAGCCGTTCCCATGCTGCCGATACTGCTCCACGCGCTGGACGCGCCAATACAGTGGATGTATTGGTTCGTGACCGTGGCGTCAACAGTACAGGTCCCTGCGTACATGACAGGCACAACAAGCGACAAAAGCAAAAACAAAAACAAACTGATCTTTTTCATTTTCCACTCCCCTTTTAATTTTTTTATTTTCATTCCTTATCCTCCGTTGTTATTCTTACAACTTTTCGCTCATCTTTATGAACGTTCATATTATTATCCATTTAAACGCTTCTTTCTGCCTATATATTAATATATGAACGTTCATATTTACAATACAAATATATCCCTACCTCGATCGTTTGTCAAGAATTTTTTTAAAAAAAATGATTTTATTCCATAAAATCCCTTAAAATTAGGGCGTTTTATTTCTAAAATTTGTATTTGATTTTGCAATCGCATCCCGTCTTATATCACTTAAGCCTGATCCCCCCGTCGCATTCAAGGACTATGCCTGTGGTAAAAGTATTCTCCAAAAGGAACATGATGGCATGCGCCACATCCTCGGGCCTGCCTATCCTTCCAACCGGCACATCCGATGCCATCTTTGAAAAAACCATTTTCTTTTGTTCATCAGGATAAACATTCCACCAGGGCGTATCGATTATCCCCGGAGAAACAGCATTAATACGGACAGGCTTCAGTTCCAGCGCAAGTGTCGGGATCATGGCTTCCAGGGCGCCGTTTATCGCGGCCAAGCCGCTCGTGCCCGGAAATGAAGTACGCGCTGAAGAGGCTGTAACGAGCACGATCGATCCGCCAGGACGTATGGTCTTTAAGCAGGTTTGCATTGAGTTAAAATACGCGAAAAATTTCGACTCAAAACCCTGTTTTAATTGTTCCGCCTTAAGCGATGCAAACGGTCCACCGCCCGACTTTCCGCTGAGCGACATTACAAGATGATCAAAACTCCCGCATTTATCGAAAAATTCTTTTAACCCATTTATTGAAACAGCATCAACAACTGCGCCTTCCGCATCGGCCGGCAATTCCGATATCGCATTTTTTAGTTTAACTTCGTCCCTGCCAGCGATCACTACCGATGCCCCGGCTTTTGATGCGTCTTTTGCAACGGCGAGACCTATGCCGGAAGTTCCGCCCATAATAATAACTCTCTGCCCTTTTAAACTCATTTTTATGCCTCCTTATAGATTTTATAATCCGTGGGACAACACCTATAGATTATTATTGACAAAATAATATATGCACAATATTATGTCAAGTACATACGTTTTCGTTACTTAGTATACTTTATATACCATTACGGAGGAGAATACCGTGAAAAAATTTATTTGTTCACTTGATGCCGCCATGTATATGATCGGCGGCAAATGGAAATTATTTATAATATGGAATTTAAAGGACGGGAAAAAGAGGTTCGGCCAGCTTCGGAAATTAATACCGGAAATAACACAAAAGATGCTCATACAGCAGATCAGAGAACTCGAGAGGGACAATATTGTATACCGGAAAGTATATGCGGAGGTTCCTCCAAAAGTCGAATACAGCCTCACGGAAAGCGGGAAATCGCTTGTTCCCACAATTACCGGCATGTGTTTGTGGGCATCACATATGGCTAAAACAAATAAATTTTCATTACAGGAATGAAATAAAATAACTGGGGGTCAGGCCTTTACTCGATACCTGACAAAACCACATATCTCAAACCAAAGAATCATCAGGTATCAGGTTAAAATCGCCGGGTCAGGCCTTGACTTGATACCTGACAAATCCCTATCGTCCCCTTACGCCGACTCCCTGACAATCAGCTCCGGCTCAAAGACCAGATTCTTTTGCACCTTCAGCTTTCCCTGCATTGCTTCAAGCGCCATCACAAATGCTTCGTTCCCCATTTTCTCCACGGGCTGTCTCACAGTTGTAAGTGAAGGCGTAAAGGCTGAAGCAACCGGGATGTCGTCATATCCTACCACGGCTATGTCCTGCGGCACCCTTAAGCCCGCCTGCTTTATCGCGTTCATGGCTCCTATGGCCGTATTGTCTCCCGCGCCGCAGAAAACCGCGTCAATGTCTTTGTTTGACTTCAGCAAAGTCTGCATGACTGCGCGGCCTTCATTTATATAATTATTTTCCACAGTAACCATGAGACTGCCGTTTAGCTCGATATTTTTTGCCGCAAGCACTTTTTTAAAACCTTGCTCCCTTTCTATTATGGACGGCCATGTTTCTCCGGGAGTTTTGGACATCCCCAGATATGCTATTTTTTTCCTGCCCTTATTTATCAGGTACTCAGCCGCAAGATACGCGCCTTTTTCGTTGTCGCTTTTTACGCTGTGGCATCCCTTCATGGCAGCGTCTATGAGCACCACAGTGATGCCTTCCTTTTTCAGTTTGGCCATGTTTTCCGGGCCCGGTTTTATTCCCAGCATGATTATGGCGTCGGCTTTCCTGTTGTATATTATGGAGTCTATTATCTGCTCCTTGAAGAGAGCTTCGCCCCTTGTTGAATAAGGTATTAGGTCCAGATTCGACGAAAGCCCGGCAAGGTGCACGCCGTCCTCTATTTCCCTGAGTATGTTCATTCCGAAAACGGATGTGAACCTGGTGCTGATAAAGGCTATCGAATCGGCTTTTCCGCCGACCAGGGCCCTCGCGGTCTTGTTCGGCTTGTAGCCAAGCTCTGCTATGGCCTTTAAGACCCTCTCTTTGGTCGAGGGCGCGACCTTGTCCACTCCGTTTACCACATATGACACGGTATTATAGGAGACCCCGGCTATTTTTGCCACGTCCTTTATCGTTGCCATTTATTTTTCCCTTTCCCGGATTTTTCCGCCCGGACTGTGAAAGTGTTTTTATTACGGCCGTTAATCCTCCTGTATTCCACATTGTCGCATAGGGCCAGTATTGTCTTTATACCCATTTTCCCGCCGAGGCCATTTTTAAGCCTCCGGGACGTGTCCGGTATTTTTTGTTCCTTCATATTGAACCGCGGCCCCTTATCCAGCGCCGTTATTTTTGCCTCCGGGTATTTCAGTTCCAGCTTCAGCGCGACTTTCCCGGCCTTTTTGGCGTAAGCGTGCTTGATCAGGTTTTCACAGTGCTCGGTAATTGACACGGAGAGCGCCGATATCTTTTTCCGCGGGAAGCCCGTGTTTTTCATGTTGTCGCCTATGAACCTTCTTATCAGCCCGAGGTTGTCCTCTGCCGCGTCAACTTTTATCTCGGCGCTTTTCATTTCAGCTTTTCCTGGCATAGCTCTTCACTGCCTCTTTCACCGTTTCATGGCTTTCTATCACCCCGTCCACGCCCACAAGCGAGTAGACTCTTTTCGCGTCCTGCCTCATGGCGGCAAGCTTCAGGTCGCCGCCCGACGCGCGCAGCTGCTTGAATTCGTTCAAAAACGCGGTCCAGCCCGCGGAGCTTATGAATTCAAGCCCCTTCAGGTCCAGCACGTATTTCTTCGGGCCCCGCTTGCCGGTAATCTCCCTGAACCCCAGGCTGAAAGCCGCGACCGAAGAGGAATCCAGCTCGCCTGAAAGTTCCACTATGATTATTTCCCCGTCTTCATTCTCCATGATCTCAAATGCCATTTTTAACCTCCACCTAAGCGTTCCTTCCTATTGACAGGACCGCGATATCGTCGCTTTGTTCCTGGCCGCCGGTAAATATTTCAACGTCGCCAACCAGACCGTCAACTATTGTACGGCATGGCCTGCCGCCGTTTTTTTGCAGGGACTGCGCCGCCCTTTCCATGCCAAACCTGCCTCCGCCATCAGCCCTTGCTTCGCTTATGCCGTCGGTAAAAAGCAAAAGCTTATCGCCCGTCTCCACCTTCAGTGTTATCTTTTCCAGCCTCGCCCCAAACTCGCCGCCTCTTAAAATCCCTATGGCCGCGCCTTTGGGACAGTATGATTCGACCCTGGGCGCCGCACCCCTGTAAACAAATATTTCATGGTGCCCCGCGGAAACCATTTCCAGGGAATTGCCTGCCGTATCAAGCACGGCGTAAAAGACCGTTGCGAACATCCCGCCCCCTACCTTCGCAAGCAGTCCTTCGTTGAGTTTTGTCAGCACTGTTACAGGGTCCGGATTTGCCGCGGCTTCCATGTTCAAAATGCCGCTGAGCATGGTCATGATCAGCGCCGCAGGTATGCCTTTGCCCGAGACATCCGCCATGACGATACCGAACCTGCCGCCTGAAAGCGGTATCACGTCGTAGTAATCACCGCCTATCTCCTTTGCCGGACTGTAGAACGCGGCGACTTCATATTTTTTCATTTCCGGGAACGACTTTGGAAGCAGGGAATCCTGTATCTTCCACGCTATTTCAAGTTCTTTTTCCATGGCCAGCTTCTCAATTTCGGCCTGCTGCGCCTTCTTCAAGCCGTCGGTCATGGTGTTGAATGCATCCGCCAGTTCTCCGAGTTCATTCCTGTTCTTTATTAGGATCTTATGGTTTAAGTCCCCCGTACCCGCGATCCTCGCGCCTTCCGCAAGCGCGTAGATCGGTTTTGTGATAGCAGTGCTCAGTAAAAAAGCGCCTATCACGCTTAAAAATACGGCAATAAACGTCACAAGGGTTATATCGATGTATGTTTTCTTCAGCGCGTTTCCTATGAGATCATATGATATACCCACATATGCCACGCCTATCCTCGCCTTGCGCTTGGCGACCACCGCCGCGGTAAACTCGATTACCTTTTCTCCGGACTCGGTTTCATACACGGCATTATTACCCGGCGTGGAATAAAGCCGCCTGCCCGGCGGCGCGTACACGGTCTTTACCCTGGTCATGTCGTTGTGCGCGAGTATAATTCCATTTTGGTCGGCTACCATGGCGTACCTGACTCCCTTGTTCTGCATCGCCTC
This sequence comes from uncultured Spirochaetia bacterium, assembly GCA_964443355.1. Taxonomy (GTDB): domain Bacteria; phylum Oederibacteriota; class PGYV01; order PGYV01; family Palsa-1178; genus Bog-1181. The sequence goes on along the minus strand of CAYUDX010000025.1, from coordinate 35,650 downwards.
TTTGAGAATTTTTGCGGCCTCAAGGTCGTATTTTATCAGTATAAAATCCGCGATATTATTGGCTATGTTCCTGGTAATGCTTAAGCCGCGGAGTTCCACTTCGTTTGTCAGGCTTTTTTTCTGTATATTAAGCAGTAAAAAGCTCATTATGGCCGTAACGGCCAGGGTCAATGATAAAATAACCGTTATTATTTCCCGCCTTATGCCGATGTGTTTTTCCTTCATTCTATCCCCCGCCTGGAGAGTTCTTCAATTTCAGCCTGCGCCTTCTTCAGGTCCCTCAGCGTTTTGACGTCTTCAGGGTCTATTGCCAGGACTTTTTTCCAGATCTCTATGGCGCCTTTTAAGTCGCCTGAAGTGTAGCTGTTTACCGCTATATAATACATCCTGTCCGCCATTTCCTTTTGTTCCCCGGATAATTGCGGCCTTTTGGGGCCGGAATCCATGTCTTTCATTGCCGTCAAAATAAGCGATTTAATCGCTTTGTTCCCGGGCCTGCTTTTTAGCGCCTGTTCCCACTGTTTTATGGCCTCATCATACTGCATTTTTTCGTAGAATTCAATGCCGGCCGTTACATAAGCGTCATTTACCCCGGATAGCCCCGGGCCTGCGCTGCTGCTGAGCTTTTCTTTCATTTTATCCTCAAGCATCTTCTTCATTATCAGCGCCGGTTCATGGTCGCGCTTCCACTCCAGCGACTTTTCAACTTCAGCCAGCGCTTCCCCGTATTCTCCGCTTTGATAATGTGCGTATGCCCGTCTGTACAAAGCTTCCGCCTCTTCCTGTATTTTTATCCTGACCTTTTCGTCGACTATTTTGCGCACTTCATTGTATATGTTCCTGCGCCACTGTTCCCTCTGCTCCTCCACGGTCATTCCGAACGAGTATGAAACCGTGAACCTGTTCATGCCGCCAAAGTCCATGTTGGACACGTAGGCATAATCAAATTTTGCTTCATACAGCGCCAGTCCCGCGCCGAAAGTAAATTCGCCGTCGCCGTAACCCGCCCTGACAGAGGCTGTGCCCGACCACGTTATCTCCATGCCCGCCCTGTCCTTAAATCCTTCCTTTTCGCCGACAGAGGCGTCATAAGCCGCCTTGAATTCAAATTCCGCAATCCGGTGCCTTGCCATTAGCCCGAGAGTGTATGTACGCCCGAGCGTTTCCGTGACGGATTGCATTGAAAAAGCCGGTGTAATGACATTCCTGGCCATCAAGCCGGCCGACAGGAAAGGAAAAGGTTCGTAGAGGATGCCTGCATCCGCGCCGAATCCCGCGTAATTGAACCTGGACATTTCAGAGTAGTATACGCTGGTATTTACTCCCGCGGAAAGGGATCCTGTTATGTTGCGGCCGTATGAAAAGGTAAGCTTATACTGTTCGTTGCCGAAAGTTGAAGTGAAATTATTCGCCTGGTCATAACCCTCTATATTGTCCGTGGAAAACCTGAAGAAATTTGCGGCTATCGTTCCAAAATTCAGAAGAGCCTGTCCATATGCGATCGAACTGTAGGATGAAGATTCATACAACGGATAATAAAGAAGCGATATTTCCTGTTTTTTTATATTTACCAGTCCCGCCGGGTTGTAATATATGGCGGAAAGGTCGTCGGCCACCGCCGTGAAAGCGCCTGCCATGCCGTCCGGCCTGGAACCCGCGCCTGTCATGAAAACATTTTCCGTGCCGTAATCGCCGGATGCGGCAAAAGCCGCCGAGCAAAATAAAAGCAGGATTAATACCGGGAATGTTCGGAATCCGGCAACCGGATGTTTTTCTTCCTTCACCTGAGTACAGCCAGCTTTTTTTCCAGCCTTGTGGTCCCGCCTGTAACCTTATCCTTTACTTTCATAACGCACAGGTAAACCCCGGAGAGTACATCCATGCCCGATTCGTTTTTTGCGTCCCATACATCCTCGGTATGCTGCCCCGCGGGCTTTAACGCTTTGTCCAGCACGGTTCTTACATGGTTGCCGTTTATGGTGAATATGTCGATGCTGACCTCGGACTCGTTTGCAACATTATAATTGAAGCCCGCCTGCGACTCTTTTGGATTCACCGGGTTGGGAAAAATATGGAACGACTGGGTCAGGGTCGGCGGGACCGGCGTTGCAGTCGCGGTCGGACTGGGGCAATATCCAAGGCTGATATCCCCGAAATTTGCCGAACTTTTCCAGTCGTTTGCGTCCCCGTTCCAGGCCAGCTGTCCCACCCGCGTATTGGTGCCGTTGTTGAAATCCACCTGCACGTCGAACTCATAATTTGCGCCGATGACCGGATTTACCCCCAGATACTGCCAGGGTATCTTTACCTCCATGGTGTAGCCGGACGCGTTATGAGTACTTGCATACTGCATCCCGGGTGGAGTCACGGCCAGGGATGCGTTCTGGCAAAATTGAAGGCAGTCATAACTTATCATGAAGTGGAAATCGCCCGTGGACCCGGGATAGGTCAAGCTGCCCCAGTCATTGTTCATATCCAGGTATATTTCAACTGACGAATCATTATAATTGGCGCAGGCCAACTGCGGAGCGTTAAGGGTGGGATCGTTTATTACAAGTCCCACATACAGGCTGTCCGTATCCCACAGTGTTTTGAAGCTGCCCGATATGCCGTTGGGATTCGTGCCCTGGCACAGTTTTGATATTGGATTTGAGGCTGCCGAAGCCCACGCAGCCTCGTTCATTATTCCATCTACAGTTATGCCGGCCGCGCAACCCGCTGTCACTGTTAAACCGGTGAGTACGGTTACTTTGAAATCCATTGTTGCCTGGTTTCCGCAGCCGTCGGTATATATTACGGTGAATGTGTTTAAGCCGCCGGAAAGCGGTATGGAGTCTATTTCACGGAGGCTGGAAGTGAACCCCGACGGACCGGTCCAGCTCCAGCTCCCTCCTGTGAGGGGTTGCGGCCCCAGGGTTACGCTGGAACCCTGGCTCACATTAATGGAATTGACCTGCTGCCAGGCTCCGCCATTCACCTGTATATAAGGGCTTATCACCGGGGTCCCGCAGGCCGTTGCCGTGGGGGTGGGGCTGGGCGGCTGCGGATTTATCTGGATAGCGCAAACCTGCGCGTTATCCACCGTTGCGGGCCCGAACTGCAGGCTTATCAGGCCGCCGACGGGTGAAATGTTATTGAACACCTTGCTGACAGCGCTATATTCGGCGCCTGTATCCAGAAAAATATCGTAATCACTCAGGACCTGCGCCCCGTTGATCGAGACGTCAAACACCCTTGCGCCGGTTGCGGTCTGAAAAAGTTCCGCAAACTTCAATGTTACCTGATAAGCGCCCGCGGGCACATTAAAGGCGTATGTAAAAGGATTGCCGTACCTTTCGCACTGGTAAAGGGTGCTGTCATTGGTATTGGTGACTGTATTCGTCACGCAGTGAGAGGTGCCGCTGTTAAAATTTGTGTCCGCGATCCAGGTGTTGCCCCAGCTGTCCGGATACAAAGGCCCGCCCGCATTTACACGCCATATCGAAGAGATGACAGGAGTGCTCGTGAACGTGGCCGTGATTGTAGGTGTGAATGTCGGCGTGGCGGCGGCCCGGCAGGCGCACGCAATGGCCAAGGAATAAAACAGAATGATGACGCTCTTAAAAAGGAAACCCCGGATTCCTGTAGCCTTTTTCATGTATTGCTCCGCAAAATAGCGTTCCGTACATGTGTAACTGATTTTTTCGGTCTAATTATACACCACATGGAAATCATTTGCCAGCTATTTCATATTTTCCCGTTTTGCTTTTAAATTTTTAATTTATTACAGCATCTCCTCGATGTTAAATTCACCCGTCGCCAACCCTATCTGCGAATGGCCTCCCGCGCCGTACTCGGCGTTGTGGCTGGCCCCACCTCCCCAGCCTTCATAATAAAGGTACCACTTGCCGTTATACGGGAAAAGGTCGCCGAACCATATCGCGCCGTCGTCGAATTCCCCCTTTTTCCCGCGGGAAAACACCGGATTCTGGGTGGACCTGTACCAGTGCAAAAGGTCGTATGAGAATGCCAGGCCGAAAAATGGCGGATAATCCCTGAACTTGTCATCGCCGCAGTAGAGCATGTAATAAACCCCATCCTTTTCAACGATGCGCGGGGTGGTCACGCTTTTCGAGTCCCACGCCCCTTCCCTCGGGTCCGGTGAAAATACCGCGGCGCTTCCGTATTGCCTGAAATTATATCCGTCCGTTGATGTCGCAAGGTAAATTGAATACCCGCCCGCCTTGTTCACCATCACATAATACATGTAAATGACGCCGTCCTTCACGATTACGTCCGGCGCCCTGCCCGACAGCACCGGGTTCTTTTCATATTTCTCGAAATTATACCCGTCGCCGGATACCGCCAGCCCGATCGAATCCTCGATGTCGCCTATTCCGCTGTAATAAAGGAAAACCTTCCCGCCAAATTCCACGGCCGAAGGGTCGAGTACACCCCTGCTGTCAAAACCTTTCGCCGAGGTCCCGATGACCGGGTTGTTCGGGCAGTCGATCATGTTCTTTCCGTTGAATATCTGGTACGGCACGGTCATAAGGGATATCCTGTCCGTGCCGTCGCCGGTCCTGTAATAAAAAAAGAGGCCGTTCTCCCTGACCAGTATGTCGGGATTTGCCGTGTGCCAGGCCTTGTATGTGCCCGGGACCGCCGGAAAAACGGGATTGTTTTTATCCTTTTTAAGGTAATCGTTCTTTTCAATGACCCTGTCTTTGTAGTCCGTTGTTATGCCGCCGGTTCTTTTTATCCGGTGCATCGACCATTTCGCGAAGGGCCGCAGTTCCCTGTGCGTCAGGTAAACGGACTCCAGGAAATTATATAGCAGGCCGTACCTTTTCTCGCCTATTTTGAGTACAAATTCCCTTGAAAGCCTTTTGTCCCGGAATATTTTCTCCTTTTCGAACGACGCCGCGGCTTTCAGCGCCATGCTTTCATTTCCCGCGACCAGGTTTATGGCCGTGCGCGCCCTGCCCGTGTATTTCGCGTAATGCGACATGGCGCGCGCGACTATGAATTCGTCGGCGGGATTTTCCTTGAAGGCCAGGCAGAAATAGAGAAGCCTCGCGTCGTTGTCCTTGCCGTCCTCCATTCCCGAAAGGACAAGATTGTTTACGGCCGGAGAGGCTATGCCGGAAAGCGCGAAGGCCGCATCCTCGCCGAATTCCTTTTTGCCGAGAAGCGCGGCGGCCGAGGCCATATTGACGGCGTCCCCGGTGCGCCACATTTCCGATAATCCCGAGAGCACTGCCGCGCCGTCGTTAGAAGAAAGTTTCTGTTCTATGGACGGCTCTTTTTTTGCGCATGAAACAAGGATCAAAAGCAGAGATACTGCCATGGCTATTTTTTTCATTTGGTCCCCTTTTTTTGGTCCGACTTTCACGGCCTTATATACCCATCTTCTCCAGTATATTTCCCGCCGAGAGCACGAGCGGATAGCAGATGTTTTTTATGAGCCCTTCATCGTTGGCTTTTTTCATGTTTTCAGGCGTGCCTATGTTTATGCCGAGGAGCTTTTCACACATTATGGAACCGTGCTCTTTTTCGAATATTTTCATGAACTGTTGTCCCAGCTCGTATGTTTTCGCCCTGGCCTGGATGGACTCCACGTCCCCCCTGCCGTGCTTCGCCGATATCGCCATGAGCGCGCCGGTAACGGCCCCGCATGCGCCATTTCCCCCGCATGCAACACCGGCCCCGAACACCGTGGCAAGTTTTAAGGCCGAAGCGTCGTCGATAAAGTCTTCCGGTTTGAAGGCCGTAAATACGGCCTGGGAGCAATTGAAACCCTGTTTAAAAATTCCCCCTGCTTTTTCCGTCCGTGTCATTTTTTTCCGCCTTTCTCGATGACGCACTTTGCGTCAATGCCTCCGCGGGTGTTGTAAATAGTCTCGACCAGGAGATATTCCGGCTTTAACAAGCTGTTGATATCCCTGAATATCCTGTCCGTGGCCTTTTCCTGGTAGATGCCGACGTTGCGGAATGAGATAAAATAGTATTTGAGGGATTTTAGCTCCACGATCTTCGCGGAGGGAATGTACCTTATAGTCACCTTTGCGAAATCCGGCAGCCCTGAAAATGGGCAAACCGCGGAGAATTCACTTGTGGAATATTCCACAAGCTGTTTTTCTCCTGCGTAATCTATTGTTTCAAGCACCCCGGTGTCTATGTTTGATTCGTCCCTGAATTTGAACGTCTTTCCTTGAGCTTTTGCCATGGAACCCTCCGTCGGTTAAAATGTGAACATGCGGATAGTATATCATATTTTGTAAACCGGACAAAAGGGTTTTGATTTGAAAGGTTGGGCCGCGGGCTAAAGGTGAATTATGTCGAACCCCGGTGTGGCGCTTTTCAATTTGTGCTTAACGTGACATTTCGGGCATGATATAACTACGCCGGGACCGGCTTCAGCCACGTAAATACCTGTTTTCTTTTGCTCGTACGTCGGACCGGGAGACATTATTTTTACCTTGTCTGAGCCGCAGCAACAAAAAAACAAGGATTTCGATTTGCTGCTCCCCCATAATGAAGCCGCTTTCTTCGGATATTCCGGACATTTTGCCATTTTCATCACCTGCTTTCGATCTGCAACTATCATACCACATTTTGCCGCCCCGTGCCATATTACCCGTTTTTATTTTTTATTGTTTCGGCCTCTTTTCTATTATCGCCGTGTATGTTGGCCAGAAACCTCCGTAGAACCGTTTTACCCGCCACGGCGTGCCTTCAAGCAGTTCCTTCATCTCTTTTTTCGACACGAACAGGTAATCGAACCACGGCCCAATGATATTTTTTATAAGGATGCGCACCCTTACGTGGCCTGGCAGCATGCCATTTTCGACATTGCGCCTCCGGTATTCGGACTCTTCATTGCCGAAAAGCCTGTGCGGGTCCATGGACTCCGCGATTATCACCCCGTCCTCAGGGGTCATTTTGTCGAGGACAACCAGTATTTTTTTCATTTTTTTTACGTCCTGAAAGAGCCCGAAGTTGTGGCCCAGCATTATCACGGTGGAAAATTTCCCAAGCCTGGGCGATATTTCCTCAATTGCCATTTTTCTGGCGTCCTTTAGCCCGCGCTCCCTGCTTATTTTTACCGCTATGGGCGAATTGTCGATGCCGGTCACATCATGGCCTTTTTCCTGGAGGTAGATCCCGTGGCGTCCCGCGCCGCAGCCGATGTCGAGGATCCTGCCCCTGGCGTGGCTTATGGCCTGCCTGTCATAATAGGCCCATTTTCTGTACGGCGTGAAATATTCTGCGTTGTCAACATAAAACATAACGCCGTCGTCGCGCTCTATCATCTCGTTGCGTTTCTTGTTCAGGGTGAATTCCAGCAGTCCCAGCCCGAAAGCGTCGTTTGCCGCAGTTATTTTTTTAATCTTTTTCATATGTTTTCAGTTCCATCCTCGAATTGGAGGTCTCTCCTTTTACAAGCCCTATGTCCTCAACTATCCAGCCGTCGCCCGTCACGGGTTTTTCGGCGTTCCAACCCCTGCTTGCCACCGCCGCCAGATGGTATGCCGTGAAGGTTTTCCCGTTAACATCCACCGCTTCGACTCCCTTTATCGTAAAATCCGCGGTGATCTTTGTGTCTATATTGATGAATGCCATGGTCCTGGCCGAAGCCGTACCCTTATAGCGCCATGTGTCGCCGGTGGTTATGGGAAATTTAAGGATAAGCACGTCGGGCTTGAAGAGTACATCGATATTTAACAATCCGAATATGAGCAGCCTGACCTTCGCGCCTTTGACGTGCAGCCCCGCGGCATCCATGTAATCGTAAAATGTCATCGACCTTGAGGGGATGTCATACACGCTGCACAGGACATTTCCCAGCATCTCGTTCTTGCCTATCCGGCACGTTATGTCGTCTTTTGTGCGCCCCTCTTTCTTGCTGAAAAAAGAGTAAGTCCAATGGCCGCCTTTGTCCATGGGGCAGTATCTCGCCGATTCGTCGTCTCCCGCGGCGAAAGAAAAGGAGAAGAACAAAGCGGCCAGGACAAAAATCGTTTTTTTCACAGCGTATTCACCGGATCCACGGTCACGTCTATGTCCATGAAACGGCCCAGTTTTTTAAGCTCCATTCCTATCATGTTGAGCGCAGTCCTGTCCGTAGACCTTATTATAATGGACTGCCTGTACTTGTTCCTGAGCCTGTTCAGCGGGGCCTCGGAGGGCCCGAGAACGTCTATGGCCTTTATCTTCGAATTTTTTACAGCCTGCTTTATGGCCTCCAGTGCGCGCATTGCGTGGTCCTGGGCCGTTTCCAGCGAGGCGTCCTGGATTATGGCCTGGATCATCTTCTTATAAGGAGGATAGCCGAGCTCTTTGCGCTGCCTGAGCTGTTCCTCCAGAAATTCCCCGGTCTTGTATGCCTTTACCATGGCGATGGCCGGATTTTCCGGATTGAAGGTCTGGATGACAACTTTTCCGGGCCTGTCGCCCCTTCCCGCCCTGCCGGCGACCTGCATCAGAAGTTCGAAGACCCTCTCCTCGGAGCGGAAATCCGGAAGATTCAGCACGGCGTCTATGGTCACCACCCCGACAAAAGTCACTCCGGGGAAATCAAATCCTTTTGCCACCATCTGCGTGCCTATCAATATGTCTATTTTCCTCTCCTTTATCCTGGAATAGACGTCAAGGTACCTTTCGCGGTCTCCCATGGTATCGATGTCGACCCTTTCCACTATTTTGTCGGGAAAAAATTTGGATACGACGTCTTCCACCCTTTGCGTGCCCGCGCCCTTGTAAAAAATGGGCTTCCTGCATTCCGGGCATATGAGAGTCGGCGTCTTTTCAAAACCGCAATAGTGGCACTTTAGGGCGGCGCCGTGCTTGTGGTAAACAAGCGGAATGTCGCAGTTCACGCATTTTTCTATGTGGCCGCATTCCGGACAGAAATTATATCCCGAATATCCCCTGCGGTTTATAAAAAGTATTGCCTGCTCCCCTGCCTCGACCGCTTCCCTCATCTGACGGATGAATTCGTCGGAAAAAAAGAGGTCCCTGCTCTTGTTAAGGTCTGTCTTAAGGTCGACGACGTGTATCTCCGGCATTGGCCTGCCCAGCACCCTGCCGGTAAGGTTGAGCATGGTGTATTTTCCGCTCTGCGCGTTGTAAAAAGATTCGACCGAGGGAGTCGCGCTGCCGAGGACGGCGACCGCGGAATTTATCGAGGCCCTGTACACCGCCGTGTCCCTGGCGCTGTATTTCGGGTCGTTTTCCTGTTTGTAGGAGGCGTCGAATTCCTCGTCCACTATTATGAGGCCGATATTTTTTAGCGGCGCGAATACCGCCGACCTTGTTCCGACCGCCACATGCGCCTCGTTGTTGTTGAGCCTCTCCCATTCGTGCAGACGCTCCGAGGGTTTCAGGCCGCTGTGATATATGGCCACGTTCTCCATGAACACGGAACGGAACCTCAGCACTGTCTGCGGCGTAAGGAATATCTCCGGCACCAAAACAATGCAATCGAGCCCTTTTGACAGGGCGTCGCTTACCGCCCTGATGTAAACCTCGGTCTTTCCGGAACCTGTGGCGCCGAACAAAAGGAAAGTTTTGTGTTTCCCAGACGATATGCACGACGTTATTTCCCTGACCGCCGTTTCCTGCTCGCTGTTCAGGGTTATGTCACCCGCGGCCTCATCCGGAAGATTTTCCGGTTTTTCCCTCTTGTTCTTTATTCCCTTTGTCTTTTCCTTTTCCGAAACGGTTAAAAAACCTTTTTCCACCAGCGCCTCGACGGCTGCGTCCATGCCCCTCACTTTCAGGTGTTTTCGCATGTCCTTGAGCTTCGCCCATTTTCCCGGCCTTGCCGCAAGATATTTTATTATCTCGGATGCGGCGCCTTCGGCCGTACCGGGTTCGCCGGAGAGCTTTACTATCCTGTCGGAGGCGACGCGGTATAAAGGCGCCAGAATTGTTGAAAATACCATTCCCGGCGCAGACAGATAATATGAGGCCACCCACAGGCCGAGCTTTATCATTTCCCTGCTGAGCACCGGGGCAAGGTCCATGACCCTATTTATCTCTTTTATACGTTCTGCCGGAATGTCCGGCTTGTCCATTACGGCCACCACCACGCCCGTTACCGTCTTTTTCCCCAGTTGTACGCTAACCCTGTAACCGGTTAGGTCCTTTATTTCACCGTTGTAGGAGTAGGTCAAAAGCCCGTCAATGTTCGCGAACGTGGCTGTTTTTACGTACTTCATCTTTCCACCCTCGGAGGTATAGTCACCTTTATCGTCTTTTCTTCAGCGCCTGAATTTCCAGCCGGCGCCGTTTCCATATTTATTACGGCAAATCCCCTCGGCACCCGAAAAGAATTCCCGTCCATAAAAAGGCGCCAGCCTATATTTGATACCGTTGTGTCAAACTCTCCCGATGCTCCCGATGATACCCGCATCATGGCCCCGGTCGCGGTGTCGATCCATTCATTTACCCTGACCCATGCCGGCCCATTTTGTTTCTCAATCAGGTCGTCGTAAGTCACCAGGACGCATTCCCTTCCGCTGATGAACTCTTTTCCGAGCACTTGCCTGTCCTGCCTTGAAAGCCCAGCTTCCTGCGGGAATATCCCCGAAAAGAGCGCCGCAAACGCGCCGCCCTGCATGGAAAAGTAATATGCACGGCCCGAGGCGTAATCCACCCTGTAAAGCGACCGGTCGTCGTATATGAACACCTGCCCCGGCTTTCCGGACGGGTCCGGTATCTCGATCCTGAACCTGGACCCGAGGTGGCAAACCCTTGCCGTATATGAAAAATTCCCGCGTTTGACGGTCAAATCCCACGCTCCGCGGTTTACACAAGCCTTGAGCCACGGCGTATAGCTTTCGACAGCCTTATCCTGGCCGCCGAAGACAACGGCCGCCGATATGGATACAAGTAACAGTAACAGCATTGTTTTTTTCATGACATAATTATATCACAAATACGGACTGCGTTATCCCGCCAACTTTAAATTGACTTTTACGTTTTATGCGCTTAAAATATGTATTGAGAAATTTATCAAGAGGGAGAAAAAATGGGCCAAAAAATAATCCTTTTCACGGCAATAGCGCTGTTACTGTGGTTTAAGCCGTCATTTGCGGCCGTGGTTGACGCCTCCGGCGGAGTTGTGTCCCCAGTAACTCAGACGGCGTCCCCGACGCCTTCACCCGAGGCTACACCGCATTACACCCAGGCCATCGGCATAGACGTGGGCCTTGCCGGCGTGGCCATCCCGGGCATTTCCTATATGAGGATGATAACCAAAAATACAAGGGCGTCGATATTCCTGGGAGGTTTGTATACCAAAGACGGGATAGCCGCGCTCTCGGAGATAAACGTGTTCTACGACCTGAACCAATATTTTTACGCCGGAATAGGCGTGAATGCCCTGTATGACTACGACGGGACCCTGACAATGGGGTTTTTCAATCCGACCATAGGGCTTAAGTCTGATATTATTTCGGATTATAAGCTGTTCATCGAGGCGACCCTTGTTTTCTTCAGTTACCAGTCGCAGGTCGACGTGGACGACGGGATGGTTCTGTCCGCGCCCACACTCCTGTATAAAATGGGCGTAAGGTATTATTTTTAGGCGGAAACTTCTTTTTTCGCCAGGAACTTAATCGCCCTTTCAAGCTCTTCCACGTCCATCACCGTATCCTTGCACGGGCCGTGCGGCCTCACATTGGTTATGGCAATTATCGGTATCATCCTGGGCGAGTCGGCCATTCCCGAGACGAGATCGCGTTCGCAGGCCACGCCTATTATAGCGTCAGGCCTTATTTTTTTCACCATCTGCCTGGCCGACGATCCGCCCGTTGCCGTAAAAACATGGCACCCGTATTTTTTTATTATCTCCGCGGCCTTTGTCCTTGTTTGCGGGTCAAGGCACCTGGGCAGCAGCACAAGCAGGTTGGACGCAACGAACCTTTTTTTCGTGGCGAATATCAGGGCGTTGTTTACCTTTATCAGAGAATGTCCCACCCTGTCTTTTGACACGCCGAACACCGATGCCAGAGAGTAAACAACGGGATATATCCACTCCACGTGCAGTCCTTCGCTTTTTGGAACGAACGCAAGGTTCCTGCCTGTGGCAAGGGTCAAAAGCAGCAGTACGGACCATATAAAAACCAGCCCTGATATAGCTATGATTCCCCACATGACGGAAACGTCGAGCACCGGCGAGATGCCCGCGAGTCTCGGCGATATCATATAATATATTCCCATCAATGCGGCGGCCAGCGCAAAAAGCCCCCCAAAATAACATATGAGAAAAAGTGATGCCCCCTCTTTTATCTCCTTCTCATACCTTGAAAGGTCGCCCGCCCACTCGCTCCATTCGTCCCCGAGCTTGCGGTCGATGGTATCCTGTTCGTTGTCCTTCTTTTCCGTCGTGTCTGCAGCCATAAAGCCTCCAGTATTTTATATGCGCCGGCTATTTAAAAAATCCCAGCGCCATCATTCTCCCGGTCTTGCCCATGTCCCGCCTGTGCGAATAAAAGAGCCGCGGATTGTCAAAGGTGCACATCGAACACAGGTGTATATTATTCTTCTTCAGCCCCTCTTTTTCAAGCAAATTCCCGACGCCCTTCCATAGGTCCATATACTGCCTGCCGTTTTTCTCAGAAAAAACCCCGCGGTAGATTTTTTGTTTTTTCATCTTCAGCACGTCGCCACCCACTTCGTAGCAGCAGGGGCCTATGGCAGGGGAGACCGCGGCTATAAGGTCGGCCGGCTTGGACCCGAAATTTTTTTTCATCAGCTTCACGGATATGGAAGGGATCTTGTTCGCAATGCCGCGCCAGCCGGAATGGACGGCGGCCACTACTTTTTTTACCGGGTCTATTATAACGGTGCCGGCGCAATCGGCTATCCTAACACCGACGGCAAGAGATGGGATGTCGGTAATAAGGGCGTCGGCTTCGGTGTTAATAAGTTTTTTTATCAGCAAACCCGGAATTTTCCCGGCGCCGCCTTTTTTCAGTATGATAACGTTGCTGCCGTGCACCTGCCTGGCCGCGCCCGCGTATTTCACGCCGAGGCTTTTTTCCAGCAGTGAAACGTTGACCCTTATGTTCCTTCTTTTATCCCCCGTGTGTCCCCCCATATTCATCGAATCGTAGGGCTTTCCGCTTACGCCGCCCATGCGGGTGGTGAAAAACTGGCTGAATCCCGGGATATCGGAAATGGCGTCGCATGAGATCAGGAAGAGCCGTCCTTTTTTTGCAAGGGTGAACCCGGCAGGCACCGCGTTTTTCATGTTATCTCATTTTACCTTGTCGAGGTAATCGACAATGCCTTTTGCGATGCCGTCGGCTATCTCGTCGCGGAATTCCTTCGTCCTCATCTTTTCCTCTTCCCGTTCGTTTGAAATAAAGGCGGTTTCCACAAGCACGGCCGGCATGTTCGTGTTGGCAAGCACATAAAACGGCGCCCGCTCCGACGGCATCCATTTCATCCTGAGGTCGTTGGTCATTTCGTGCTGGATATTCCCGGCAAGCTCGATGGAAAGGTATTCGTAGGCGCTTTTTCTCAGGTCATTCATCAGGAACTCAAATGTCCCGGCTTCCTTGTTCTCGTATTTTGCCGCTTCCTCCGCTTGCTTTGACGAGGCCACCCTGTTGTATATATAAGTCCTTGTGCCCGAAACCTGCGGATTGGGCGACGAATTGCAGTGGATGGAGACAAAAATATCGGCCTTTCTTGTGTTGGCGAATACCGTCCTGTTCTTTAACGTTATAAAGTCGTCGGTCTCCCTTGTAATGAGCACGTCGGCCGGATAGTCGCTCAAATGTTTTTTTACGTCAAGAGCTACGGCAAGCACGACGTCTTTTTCCTCGAGCCCGTGATGCCCGGATGCGCCCGGATCGTTGCCTCCGTGGCCGGGATCGATGACTATTAATTTTCTGGTCGAGGGCCTTTTTGCAGTTTCCCTTGCCGTGGCCTCCGGCACCTCGGTTGCCGCCTGCTCCGGCGCCGCCTGCCTGGCGGTTTTTTTCGGCTTCTTTTTGACCGGCGCGGTTGTCGCGGAATTATTTTCAGGCTGTTCCCTGATAATAATGGTCCCTTCTTCGCCCGCGGGCGCGGGTATGGCAAGCTCCCTGGTCACTGTTGCGGCTGTGTATGCGGATATCATCACTTCGTCGTTGTCGATCCCGGGCGCCGCGTCCAGCCATAACTGTTTTGTCCCGCATATTGCGAACCTGGAATCAATTACGAGCGCCACGCTGGCCGCTCCATTTGTCAGGGTGACCCGGTTTAACGACCAGTCGTATCTCGCGTATATTCCCGATCCGCTCAGGCTGTCAACGGGAACGGCATTGTCCGCGAGTGCGCAGAATGCGGCAAACATCAAAAGCGCCGCAATTACCGGGACTTTTTTCATCTTTGCTCCTTTAATTAATGAACCGCTGGAAAGTCGGTATCTCCACGTTCTCGTAATTATTGTCCATTATCTGCTTTACGTTCGAGCTTATCATCGCCGCTGTTTTTTCCACGTTTCCCGGAAGTTCGTCGCAGTTTTTCCCGGCGGACTCGCCGTTTATCCCGGAAATGAGTATCACGACCTCTATCTCGTCCTCGAGCGTGTCATCGCAAACAAAGCCGTATTTCATCGAAGCCTGCGTCCCGGTCAGTTTTTGCAGGTTCTCTATCTCCTTTACCTCGCCTACCGTAATGTCGCCGACAAAATTAATGAGCATTTCCCTGGCTCCCAGCACGTCGACGTCGCCTATGAACGGGTTTTTTAACGCCCTCTCAAAGGCTTTTTTCGCCCTGTCCGTGCCGCTGGCCCGCCCGATGCCCAGGAATGTGTCGCCCTTCTGCTTTAATGCCGCCTTTACGTCCTCAAAATCAATGTTCTGCATCCCGGATTTGGCTATCATCGAGACTATGCCGTTAACTATGTTTATCAGCGCCCTGTTAGCTTCCTTATAAGCCTGCGGCAGAGTCATTGCGCCGTCAAAAATATCCAGTATCTTCTGGTTCGATATCGTAATGATGGAATTCACCTTTTCCTTCAGGCGTATCATGGACTTGTCCACTATTTTTTTCTTCTTCTCCGTCTTCAGTTCCATGGACGTCGGCGTTATCACGACGCCCACGGTGAGAATGTCGAGCCCCCTGGCTATATCCGCTATTACCGGCGCGGCTCCGGATCCGGTGCCGCCGCCGAGCCCGCACGTTATAAAAAGCATGTCCGTGCCGCGCAGTTTGCTCTCCAGAAGGTCCCTGTCCTCTTCCGCAGCCCTCTCGCCGTTTTCAGGGTTGGAACCCGCTCCGCCGCCTTTCGTGAGCTTGGAGCCTATCTGCACCTTTTCACCCGCCAGCACCCTGTGCAGCGACTGGATGTCGGTGTTCACTGCCAGTATCTCCGCATCCTTTAGCCCGAATTCCGACATGTCGTTGATGATGTTACAGCCGCAGCCTCCCACCCCGATGACCTTTATCTTGATGCCGGGATTGGACTCGTCCTCCATTTCCGCAAGTTCGAACTTCAGTTTCCCGTCCATTTCTTCGCTCATTTTACGCCTCCCTTATATTTTATTTATTATATTCTTTTTTATCCATTCCCAGATTCCGCCAAGATTTCCGCCGCCCCTGTTGCCGCCGATAAAATTTTCCCTGCCGTGCTCCCTGATGTAATATTCTATGAGCCCGATTACCGTGGCGTATTCCGGGGTGCTTACCAGGTCGTAAAGCCCGACTATCTTTTCCTTGAGCGGCGCGCCGATCCTGACCCTCAGGTTCATCTCTTCCTTGAAAAGCACGTCAATTCCCTTCAACAGTGCGGTGCCGCCCGTGAGCACAATGCCTCCGGCGTACATGGACCGCTCTATCCCCTCTTTTTTGAGCTCCTCTTCGACGAATTTTATGAGTTCCTGCACCCTCGGTTTTATGAACTTCGAAAGTGTGCTGCGCTCCACCTTTTCCACCCTGGAGGACCCCATATCCGGCACTTCGATGAACTCCTCCGGCGCCGCTGCATCAGGCGACTGCGGGCGCTCATAGAGCCCGTATTTTTTCTTAAGCTCTTCCGCAACTGATTTTGGCGTCTGAAGCCCCTGCACGATGTCGTTGGTTATGAACTGCCCGCCGACCGGGATCACGCGCACGAACCTGAGCGACTTCCTGTAAAAAAGCGCTATGTCGGTCGTGCCTCCCCCTATGTCGAGCAAAAGGACGCCGACCTCCTTTTCGTCGGGATAAAGCACTGCGTGCGACGACGCGAGCCCCTGAAGTATCATATCCTCGCAATTGTAACCCGCGCGCTCGACCACTTTTTTCACGTTGTCTATGGATGTTATGGAGCCGGTTATCATGTAAGCGTCAACCTCAAGTTTCATGCCCGTCATGCCGAGCGGGTCGTCTATCTCGTCCTGGGAATCGACTATGTACTGTATGGGAACCACATGCAGGGTTTCCCTGTCCTGGGAAAGCCTGACGCTGGTGGCCCCTTCCATTGCCCTGTGCTTGTCATCCTCGGTTATCTCTTTCTGCCGCTGGTTGGAAAGCGCGGTCTCCCCGTGGCCCCTCATCCCGTTTATATGTTTGCCGGATATCGATGCCAGCACCGTGTCTATCCTCGATTTCGCCATTTCTTCGGCTTTCAAAACGGACCTTCTTATGGCTTCGGTCGTTTCGGCTATGTTATTGATCGTCCCCTTGGAAACTCCGCTGTTCTCCGTCCATCCCACTCCTATAACATTGATCTCCTCGTCCCGCACCTCGGCTATCACGGTGCAGACCTTCGTGGTCCCGATGTCAACAGCCGCTATAAGACTTGCCTCACCCTGCTGCATGTTTGACTCTCCTTTTTATTTTAATACGACCCTGTCGGTAAAGCGCAGGTCCATGATATTGAAAGCCCTTCCAAGCTCTTCCATTTTTTTCAGGGCTATCATATAATTATCCAGCTTTTCCGCCGTGACGGAATCGCCGAATACTATCCTCGAGCCGTCGGTCGATATCATTATGATCTCCTTCGGGTCGCGCAAATTTACCTCGGATATTTTTTCAAGGTAATAAGGCGCGATAGAAAGCACCTCTTTCATGGCCGCCCTGTATTCCGGCCTGGTCTCGTTGACCGAAATCCCGGACAGCACCGGCAGGCTTGAACCGTCTATGTTGGCCTCGGCGAGCCTTGTCGAGCCGTCGGTCATGACTATGTATTCATGGTCGCCTATTATCTGGAACTTCGCCGACGACATCATTTTTATCTGCGGCAGCCTGATCTCGGGCATCATCGGCCTTATTTTGCCTATGACCGATTTTACAAGCAGGTTCACACTGGCCGCGAATATGGCCACAAGCACGGCGCCCATTATGAGCCTGCGGGCCACGGCGGGAAGCTGCCTGAATATCGGCTCATTGCGCACCGCCACCCGCGTGTTCAGCGTTGAATATCTTTTCCCGAAACTTTTCATTTTTTTCCGCTCCTCGACAGCGCCCTGTCCACAAGCGTCATTAAAAGTTCATAAAAAGAGATGCCCGCTTTCTTCGCCGCGTCGGGAAAAAGCGAAAGCGAAGTCATTCCCGGCAGCGTGTTGACCTCGATGACGCTCACCTTTCCAGACGAGACTATCATGTCCACCCGCGAGTAATCCCTGCATCCAAGGCGCTCATGCACCGCCAGGGCGGTCTGCCCGGCGAGTTTCTCTTCCGCCTTCGTTATCCTTGCCGGGATTATGTGTTTCGACATCCCGGCGGTATATTTGGACTCGTAATCATAAAATTCGTTGGCCGCGACTATTTCTATGAGCGGCAAAACTTTTCCGTCGAAGACCGGGGCAGTGATCTCGGTCCCCTTTGTGAATTCCTCGGCCAGGACCGGCCCGAATTTCCTCGTCTTTTCAAAATATTTCGCCGCGTCCTTTTTGTCCTTTATGATGTAAACTCCCACCGATGATCCCTCTGATACGGGTTTGAACACCATGGGGTATTTTATCTTCAGCCCGGAAAGCTCGCTTTTTTTGTCCAGGACCTGCCAGGGAGCCGTCGGCAATTTGTGAAAAGCCAATATTTCCTTGGTCATGACCTTGTTCATCCCTATAGCCGAGGCCATTACTCCGCTCCCGGTGTAAGGGATTCCCAGGAAATCCAGTACTCCCTGGATGACCCCGTCCTCCCCGAGAGTGCCGTGAAGCGCGATAAGGGCAACGTCGATGCCCGCCTTTTCTATTTTTGCGGCGGAACGGGTGTTTATATCTATGGCCACGACATTTTCACCGCGGCTTTCAAGCTCTTTGACCATGGCAGCGCCGCTCAAAAGCGATATTTCCCTCTCGTTCGAAAGCCCGCCCATAATTACCCCGATACGCGTTTTTTTCACTTTTCTTTTCCGCATCTTAAATGTGCTCCTTGTATATTTTGTCCATTTCCTTATTTTACGTACTTTACTTCCTCGACAAGTTTTATCCCGAACTTTTTGTAGACCTCTTTTTTCACGCACCGGGCAAGCTTTACCACATCGCTGTATTTCGCCCTGCCGGTATTAATAAGGAAATTGGCGTGCATTTTCGACACCATTGCGCCTCCCACCTTTTTTCCCTTTAAACCGGCCTGCTCAATGAGCTTTCCGGCCGTATAATCCGCGGAATTCTTAAAAAAGCTTCCCGCGCAGTAAGCGTCCCACGGGTGCTTTTTGTGCCTGGCCTTTATCAGGAAGGAAACTTCTTTCCTGATGGCTTCGGCCTTTCCCTTTTTCAGCCCGAGCTCCACCCCTGTCACGATAAAACCGTTCTTCTGGAATATCGAATGCCTGTATGAAAAGGCCTTTTCAGGATTTGTTATTATCCCGCACCGGCCTTTCAGGTCCATGAAATGTATCCTGTCGATAAATGACCCTATGCCTTTGCCGTACGCACCGGCGTTCATATAAACCGCGCCGCCCACGCTGCCCGGTATTCCGGCCATGAATTCAAGGCCGGTAAGGGCGTTCCTTATCAGGAACGCGGTAAGCGAGCCAATTTTTACCCCTGCCCCTGCATAAACTTTTGACGCTCCGGCCTTCCTAATCTCAAGGAAACCTCCGGCGAGCTCTATGAATACCTTTTTAATCCTCCTGTCTGATATCAGCACGTTTGACAGGCTGCCCATGACAAAGACCTTTTTTTTCGCCGCCCCGGCCGCCTTTACGGAGACCGCGAGCTCCTCCAGGTCCTTTGCCCTGATCAAACATTCGACCCTGCCGCCTATGTTGAATGTGGTCCTTTTTTTCACCGCATAGCCGGGATAATGCTCGATCCCGGCCTTTTTCAGCGCGTCGAAAAAGGCCCTGTCTACTTTGCCCATTTTTCTATCTCGCCCCTCAGTTCGTTGATGTTCCCGGCGCCCATCAAAAACACCATGTCGCCTTTTTTTACCGACCTGCGCAGCCTGTCGGATATGGAGCCCCATTCGTTCTCGGTAAACACATTTTTAAATCCCGCCTCTTTCATGGCGTCGTATATCAGCGCCGATGTAACCCCGATGATGGGCGCCTCCCTTGCCGGGTATATCTTGTCCAGTATCGCCATGTCGGCCGTGGAAAGCGCCCTGGCGAATTCCTTGTAAAGCTGCTGTGTCCTGGAGAATAGATGCGGCTGGAATATCGCTATGACCTTGCCCTTGGTCATTTCCCTGCCGGTTTCCAGGACTTTCAACACCTCCATGGGATGGTGGGCGTAATCGTCTATAAGGGTGAAATTTTTCATCTTATAAAGGTTGAAGCGCCTCTTCACGTTCTTGAATTTTTTCAGGCCGCGTTTTATGACGGCCGCCTTTATGCCCGTATCAAGCGCTATGGCAATTGCCATGAGCGAATTCTGCACGTTGTGCCTGCCGGGAATATTGAGCTCGAAGAGCCCCAGGTTCTTGCCGCGATATATAACGGTAAAACGCTGCATGAACCCCTTGAAGTGCACGTTGGCCGCGTAAATGTCGTTCGACCTGTCGAATCCGAAATAGACGGCCTTCACTATGACCTCGTCCTTTATGGATCTTATGTTCGGGTCGTCGCCGTTCAGGTAAGCGGCGCCGTAAAAAGGAACCTTGTTTATGAAATTAACGAACGCCTCCTTGAGCGCGTCCATCTTTTTGTAATAGTCCAGGTGGTCGTTGTCGATGTTCGTCACCCCGGCGATCACCGGGTTTAAGTGCAGAAACGATCCGAATGCCTCGCATGCCTCGGCTATGACGTACCGCCCTTTTCCCGCCCTGGCGTGGACCCCGCCGGATTTCACGACCCCGCCCACTATGTAAGTCGGGTCCAGCTTGGCCTCCATGAATATCGTCGCCAGCATGGACGTGGTCGTCGTCTTGCCGTGCGACCCGGCGATGGCGATGCCGTATTTAAGATGCATCACCTCGTCGAGCATGACCGCGCGCGGCAGAACCGGTATCTTCATTTTCCTGGCGCGCATTATCTCCGGGTTGGTCTCGGGCACCGCGTTGGAATAAACGGCCAGGTCCGCGCCTTTCACGTTGCTCTCGCTGTGGCCTATGAATATCTTCCCGCCTATTTTGCTTATCCTGCGTGTATTCTCCGATTCCTTCATGTCCGAACCCGTGACATTATAGCCGAGGTTGATGAATATCTCGGCAAGGCCGTTCATTCCCGATCCGCCTATGCCTATGAAGTGTATGTTTTTAACGTCGTTCCTCATTGTCTCATTCTTCATTTTGCCTCTCCTTTTAATATCTTAACTATTTCTCCTGCGCTGTTGCCGCTGTATATTTTTTTAAGCTCCAGCCTCATCTTCCTCGCCCTGTTTCCGTCAAGCACCGCTGCTATCGCGGAGCACAGCGTTTCTGCCGTAAGCCCGGCGTCCTTTATCACCACCGCCGCGCCGAGCCTTTCGAATACCGCCGCGTTCTTCTCCTGGTGGTTGGCCGTCGCGTGCGGGTAGGGCACAAGCACGCACGGCAGGGCCACCGCCGATATTTCCGTGAGCGTCCCCGCCCCGGCCCGCATAATCCCGGCGTCCGCTATCGAGTATGCCAGCGGCGCGTCGTCGATAAACTTAAGGACCGCGGCCTTTGCCCCGGACTTTTTGACCGCCTCTTTTGCCGCGGCATAGTCATCGTCGCCTGTCATCCAGATGAACTGTACGCCTTTTAATTTTTCCTTAAAATCCGCTACCACGCCGGCAAAAGCGCGGTTAATGGACCTTGCCGCCCGCGAACCCGGCATTATAAGCACCGTCTTTGACCCGGCCTTGAGCCCGAATTTCCCGTAAGCGGCCGCTTTTCTTTTCAACGGCGGCATGTCCCTGTGGGGGTTGCCCGTCACAAAAACATTGCTTCCCCTGAAAACCTTTTTCGTCTCGGCAAAGCCAAGGGTCACGGCCGAGGCAAAACCCGAGAGCCAGATGTTTGCCAGCCCCGGCGCCATGTTGGGTTCGTGTATGACCGCCCTTTTTCCGCATATTGCGGCTGCCAGCACCACGGGAAAAGATGCGAAACCCCCGGTGCCCAAAACCGCGTCGGGTGCGAATCTTTTTACCACCTTTAAGGCTGTAAAGAGCGACTTTATCACATGGAACGCGTTGAATATGTTTTCAAACGTAAATTTCCTTATCAAAGGCCTTGCTTCAAGCGCCTCAAAATCAAATCCCTGCGCCCTGACTATCCTGCTCTCCATGCCGTCCCTGGTCCCGACGAAAAGCACCTTTGCCTTCCTGTCGGACTTTATGAGTTCCTGCGCCACGGCAATGGCCGGGTAAATATGGCCGCCCGTGCCGCCGCACGCGAATATCACCCTCAAGAACGGCCGCCGTAAGCCTCGCGCGAGGCCGAAAGCAGCAGCCCCGCCGCGATGCACGTGATAAGCAGGGACGAGCCGCCCGCGCTTATAAAAGGAAGGGTCGTGCCCTTCGACGGCATTATGCCTATGGCGACGCCTATATTAATTATGGCCTGCGTGATTATCGCAAGCGTGAGCCCCGTGGCCATGAACTTATAAAACCTGTCTTTCGCGTTTATCGCTATGAAAATGCCGCGGGATAATATCATAAAAAAACCGAATATGACCAGCACCGCCCCCCACAAACCGAGTTCCTCTCCTATTATGGAGAATATATAATCCGTGTGCGGCGTGGGCAGGTACAAAAATTTCTGCTGGCTGTTGGAAAACCCGACGCCGAAGATGCCGCCGGAACCCACCGATATTAGCGATTGCGCGACCTGCCAGCCCGAGCCGTAAAAATCCTTCCACGGGTCGGTAAACGAGAGCATCCTCTGCATCCTGTAAGGTTCCACTTTTATGAGCAGCACAACCAGGCCGATGGCCGCGGCCAGCGCGCTTCCGAAGAACCACAGCGGCACTCCGGCCAGAAGCAGCATGGCGAAATACAGGAGCATTATGATGGCGGTCCCGCCAAGGTCCTTCTGGAAAATAAGGCCTATGGCCACGATGCCTGTCACGACGCCGGAGCGTATGATCTTGCGCGAGAGGGGGCTGTTGTCGTCGGTAAAAAGCTTGGACAGGTAAAGCACGTAAAATATCTTCGCCAGCTCGAATGGCTGGAAGGAAAGCGGACCCAGGTGCAGCCACCTTTTAGCCCCGCCGACCCTTCTTCCAAGTCCGGGCACATGGACCGCGAACAAAAGGACTATGGCCACCACAAGCCCGGGGACTATCATCCTGTCCAGCTGCCTGAAGTCCCTCCTGAAAAAATAAAAACCGGCAATTATGCCCAGCACGGCCCAGATGACCTGCCTCTTGAAATAATATGCCGAGTCTCCCGTGGTCTCGCTGGCAAAAGCCGAACTTGCGTCGTAAACCATCAGGATGCCGAAAAGCATGAGGATGACGCATGTGATGAACAGCGTGTAATCTATCCCCGGCTTCAGTCCCTGTTTCATTTTTATGCCGCCGCCTTTAGGACGTATTTTTTGAACTCATCGCCCCTCTGGGCGTAATTCTTGAACAGGTCGAATGAGGCGCATGCGGGCGAAAGAAGGAGCACCTTTATCCCGGCCACTTTGAGCCCCATGTCCACGGCTTCTTCCATGGAAGCCGCCTGGAAAACATTTATCTTAGGTGAAAATATCGAGTTGATCTTTTCCCTGTTCTCTCCCAGGGCTATTATCGCCTTTATGTTGGGCGTCAGCGCGTTCAATATAGGCGTGAAGTCCGTTCCTTTTTCCCTGCCGCCGAGTATGAGCGCCATGTCCTCGGTAAAAGTATCCATGGCTTTGAGCACCGCGTCGACGTTGGTCCCCTTTGAGTCGTCGTAACATTTGACGCCCCTGGCCTCTCCGATGAATTCTATCCTGTGATGGAGCCCGCTGAAACCCTGTATGGTCCTTATAGCCGCGGCCCGGTCGAGTCCCAGAAGGTCCGATGCCATTATGCACGAGAGCACATTCTCGTAATTATGGCGGCCGATGAGCTTAATCGACCCTGCGGAAAACAGGGTCTCTTTCGACCCTCCCGCGCTTTTAATGAAATTCCCGCCGTCAAAATAATATCCCGTCTCAAGAGGCCTGTACGCGCTGAAGTAGTGCTTCGCCGACTTGGCCAGGGAGGTCATTATGTTGGTGAATTTGTCCTCCATGTTGAGTATCAGGCTTTCATCGGGCCCCTGGTTCCTGAATATGTTGGCCTTGGCCTCGGCGTATTCCTGGATGGTCCTGTACCTGTCGAGGTGGTCGTCCGTCACGTTGAGGATCATGGCCACCGCGGGCTTAAAATCTTTTATGGCCTCGAGCTGGAAGCTCGATATCTCAATGGCGATATATTCCGGTTTCTTGTCTTCCATCAGTATGTCGCAGAAAGGTATGCCGATGTTGCCCGCAAGCCTTACCCTGTCGCCCAGCTGGTCCTTCATTATTTCATACATGAGCGTGGTGACCGTGGTCTTGCCGTTCGTCCCTGTTATGGCGACTATCTTCGCGTCGGTGAACTGGGAAGCGAATTCCACGTCGCCCACAAGCAGTTTGTTGTATTTTGCCGCCACCTCGCGCCATTTTTCCTGTATGGGCACGCCCGGGCTCAGGATTATTATGTCCGCCTCGAGGAACGAGGAATCCCTGTGCGCCTCGGTCTCGAGCACAACGCCTTTTTTTTCCAGCTCCAGCGCCTCGGCGTCGAGCTTTGCCCTGGGCTTTGTGTCGCTCAGAGTTATCTTTTTCACATTTTTACCGAGCAGGAACCTCGCGGCCGAGACGCCGCTTTTTCCCGCCCCTGCTATCAGAACTGTTTTTCCCTCAAGCTCTATCATTCGTCACCTCAGCTTCAGCGTGCTCAATGTAAACAACAGGACGATCAAAGCCACTATCCAGAACCTTATTATCAGTTTGGGTTCCGCCACTCCCTTTAACTGGAAATGGTGGTGCAGCGGCGCCATTTTAAAGACCCTTTTACCGGTAAGCTTGAAAGACCCCACCTGTATGATCACGGAAGCCACCTCTGCCACGAATATAACCCCCACAATCAGAAGCAGGAGTTCCTGCTTTATCAGCACGGCAATGGTGCCTATCACTCCGCCCAGCATGAGCGCACCGGTGTCGCCCATGAAGACTTCCGCGGGATATGCGTTGAACCATAAAAATCCGAGAATGGAGCCGGTGAATGCGGCGCAGATCACGGTCACCTCGGAAGCTTTGGCCACATGCATCAAAAGCAGGTAGTCGCTCATTTTGACGTTTCCTATTATATACGCCATAACCACGAAGGTCCCGAAAACAAAAAGCGAAAGCCCGGAGGCCAGTCCGTCCATGCCGTCGGTAAAATTCACCGCGTTGGACCATCCCGCGATTATGAGCATCGCAAAAACTATATAGAGCCATACCGGCAGGTTGACCGGATTTTTCACAAAAGGCATGTTCAGATAGGTAGTGTAGGCGAACGACGCGTCCTCATAGAGCAGGTATAACGCTACGATAACGAAAGCCCCGGCGAACTGCATCAAAAGCTTCCATCCGGCGGAAAGCCCCTTTGTCCCGATCTTAAGTTTCAAGTAATCATCCAGGAACCCTATCAAAGAGTACCAGAAAGCCGCGAAGAGCAGTATGTATGTGTAGCTGTTGTCATACCTTCCCCAGAGCGCCATGGAGATGAAAAACGACGCGAGCATTATTATGCCGCCCATTGTGGGAGTGCCCTTTTTCTTCAGGTGCTCCTTGGGCCCCTCCTCGCGTATCACCTGTGTCACCGAAAGTCTCTTGAGCCAAGCGATCACGCCCTTTCCAATAAGAAGGGTTATAACAAAAGCGGTGATCGCCGCGAAAGCGGCCCTCACCGTGATGTACCTGAACACATTTAGGAACGACAAATAAACGTGCAACGGATAAACTAAATGGTAAAACATCCCTTTGGCACCTCATCCATAAATTTTCTTGAATTACTTCAGTGTTTCCGCTATCTCCTCGAGTTTGTTGCCCCTGGAGCCTTTCAGAAAAATAGTGTCGCCTTTTTTTACGGCGGCTTTCAGCTCCCGCCCGAGTTTTTCCCTGTCGTTATATACGGCAGCTCCGGAGCCGTAGCCTTTCTTCACGTACCGGGCGTATTTTCCGTAAACGAAAAATTTCTTCAGGTGGAGCTCCCTGAATTTCCCGCCTATTTCCGTATGCATGGCGGCCGCGTTCCTGCCGAGCTCCAGCATGTCTCCCATCACCGCAATAAGCGGGCCATACCCTTCTTTTTTCACCGCCTCGATGGAGGCGGTGAAAGAATCAGGGTTGGCATTGTAACAGTCGTTTATGAGAAGGATCCCTCCGCCGAGCTTTATCTCCTCGAACCTCATTAACCCTTCCATCTCAAAGCCTTGCAGGGCCCTTTTTATCGCGCTTCCAGGAACCCTGAATTCACGGGCGGCGGCTATCGCCGCGGCTGCGTTGTAAATATTGTGGGATCCCTTTAATTTCATGAAAAACTTTTCTTTCAGGCAGTTGACCCTGAACTCGGTCCCTTTTCCGGTGGCCCTGACGGCTTCGGCCGTTACGTCGGCACGGTTCTTCATGCCGAAAGTCACCACCTTTAATTTTTTCCTCCCGGCAACTCCCGCCAGATAGCCGGCAAAATTGTCGTCGGCGTTTATGACCGCGACCCCTCCGGTCTTTACGCCTTCCATTATCTCGGCTTTGGCCCTTGCTATGCCGGCGAGCCCGTCCCTGAAAAATCCTATGTGCGCCCTGCCTATGTTCGT
Source organism: uncultured Spirochaetia bacterium (assembly GCA_964443355.1). Lineage (GTDB taxonomy): Bacteria > Oederibacteriota > PGYV01 > PGYV01 > Palsa-1178 > Bog-1181. The sequence goes on along the minus strand of CAYUDX010000025.1, from coordinate 9,536 downwards.
TATCACGGCCACATCCGGCCCTATTGCCGACACCAGGCTGCGTATTTCGCCGGCGTGGTTCATGCCTATCTCAAAAACAGCCGCCTGATATTTTTTTTCAAGCTTGAAGACCGTCTGCGGCAGCCCTATGTTGTTGTTAAAGCTCTTCTCGCTCTTTAAGGTCCTGTATTTTTCCCCGAGCATTGCCGCAAGCATTTCCTTTGTCGTAGTTTTACCGTTGCTCCCGGTTATCGCCGCGCATTTGATGCCCTTGAATTTTTTATAATAATAAGAGGCCAGGGTCAAAAGGGCCCCTGTCGTGTCCTTTACCTTTATCTGCCTGTCAATCCCGACGCCTTCAGCGTATTTTTCCACCACCAGGGCGGACGCTCCGTCATAAAAAGCATTTGCCGCGTACCTGTGTCCGTCGGTATCCCCGATGAGCGCAAAAAACACCTCGCCTTTTTTCAGCCTGCGCGTGTCCGTGCATATTCCGGCGACGTCGGCGTCGGAGCCGGTGAATTCTTTTCCGAACAGCCTGTAAATTTCGCTTAATTTAATTTTCATACGGCCGCTTTCAGCGCCTTGAGCGCCTCTTTTTTGTCCTCGAACGCGAACTTTCTTCCCATTATGTCCTGGTATTTTTCATGGCCCTTGCCGGCAATCAACACCACGTCGCCGGGCCTGGCCGCCCCTATCGCGAGCCTTATCGCCTTTCTCCTGTCCGGTTCGACCACGGCGCTGTCCGGCCTCTTCACCCCTTTTAACACTTCCTTTATGATTGCCATGGGTTCCTCGTTCTCCGTATTGTCCGATGTCACTATCATCCTGTCGCTCAACTCTTCCACGACTTTTCCCATGAGCGGCCTTTTGCCCCTGTCCCTGTTGCCCGGCGCGCCGAATACGGTTAGCACCCTGCCCTGTTTTACCCTGACGATCGTCGAGAGTACCTTTTCAAGCGCGTCCGGGGTGTGCGCGTAATCTATCATGACCTTGAAGGGTCCGTCGTAAACTATCTCCGTACGGCCGTTCACCGTTTCAAGGTTCTCTATGCCTTTTTTTATGGACTTTATCCTGGCCTCGTTCAGGCAGGCGCCCGCGGCCGACATCATGTTGTAAAGGTTGTGGACCCCGGCCAGGTTCCCCCTTATTTTTTCCATGCTGCCCTTTATGTCGAGCTCCGCGTTCACTCCGTTGAGGTCGAGCCCGTAAGAAACCGGCTTGATGTCCGCCTTTTTGTTCTTCAGGGAATATGTAAGAACTTTTAAGGAGCGTTTTTTAGCGGCAGCAATAAACTTTCCCGCACTGGCGTCGTCCAGGTTTATGACCAGCCTTCCGCCTTCCCTCATGGCGTCGACTATTTTCAGCTTCGCCGCCAGGTAGTTCCTGAAATTGCCGTGGTAATCGAAATGGTCCCGCGTCACGTTGGTCACCACGGCGGTGTCGAGTTCGATGTTCTTTATCCTGCCCTGGTCGAGCGCGTGCGACGATACTTCCATTATGAAATATTTCAGTTTTTTCTTTACCGCCTCGTCGATGAGCTGGTGCAGGACTATGTTGGAAGGAGTCGTGTTGAGCGACTGGTAATAATCCCTTCCTATCCTGTACTCTATCGTGCCGACTATGGCGTTCTGCCTGCCGTATTCCGCCTTCAGGATGCTGTCGGCCATGTATACCGTCGTGGTTTTTCCGTTGGTGCCGGTCACGCCTATTATCTTTATCTTGCCTTTTATGTCGCTGTAAAACCTGTCCGTAACCGTAAATAGCGCTTCCCTGGTGTTCTTGACCCTTATCACGGCCGCATTCTTCACTCTGACGTCTTTCTGGACCAGCACCGCCGCGGCCCCGCGCCTCACCGCCTCACCGACGTAATCATGGCCGTCGCGGGAAAATCCCTTCACCGCTATAAAGAGGAAGCCTTTTTTCACCCTGGCCGAGCTGTCCTCGACCCCCTTTATTTCCATGTCGGTGGTCCCGGAGAGGACCCTGTAATTCATGTTCTTCAAAAGTGAGGCAAGGAAGAGTTTTTTCACGCCTTTGTGTTTTTTTATCATTTCAAGGCTGACTTTTTTGTCCTCAAAAGGGAGCCTCTTGCCTTTTATCTCCTGGTAAGTTTCATGTCCCTTGCCAGCGATAAGGACAATGTCGTCCTTCGCCGCTTCCTTGACGGCCGCCGCTATGGCGCGCCGCCTGTCAGGCTCGACGGCCACCATTTTCTTGTCCGTTATTCCCGCCATTATGTCGGCTATTATTTTTTCCGGCTCCTCAAAGCGCGGGTTGTCTGATGTGACTATGACCCTGTCGCTGAGTTTTTCCGCAATGGCCCCCATTATGGGCCTCTTGCCGCGGTCCTTGTTGCCGCCCGCCCCGAACACGGTTATGATCCTGCCTTTTTTAAGGGTGTTGAGCGCCGTGAGTATCTTTTCCATGGAATCAGGCGTATGGGCATAATCGACTATGACGTCAAATTCCCCGCTGTAAGCCTTGTCCAGCCTGCCCTCGACCGTCTTGAACGAGGCCAGTGCCTTGACCATGTTCTTTTCGCTTACCGTGCCGATAAGCGCGCCCACGGCTGACATTATGTTGTAAATGTTGTGCATCCCGACAAGTTCCGTGGATATCTCGTGTTTTTTGCCCCTGATGTCCAGCGTGAAATCCGTGCCTTTGATGTCGAGGGAATATTTCAACAGCCTTATCGACGCCGGCTTCTGCGTGGAACACGTCACTATGTCGCGGGTTTTTTTCCTGGCACTGGCGAGCATTTCACGGCTTCCTTTAGAGTCCACGTTTATGACGAACCTTCCGGATCTTTTCATGTTCGCAATTACTATCATTTTGGCCTTCAGGTAATTGGCAAAATTCTTGTGGTAGTCAAAATGGTCGCGGGTCACGTTGGTCACCACGACCGAGGCCACTTCAATGTTCCTCAGCCTGCCCTGGTCCAGGGCCTGCGACGACGCCTCGATGATGAAATACTTTATCCCGGCGGCCGCCGCAAGGGCTATGAGCTTGTGCACCTTTATGTTGGACGGCGTCGTGTTTCCCGCGGGATAATGTTTTTTTCCTATCCTGTAGCCTATCGTCCCGACGACCGCGTTTTCCATCCCGGTCTGTTCCTTTAAAAGAGCGTCTATCAGATACGAAACCGTCGTCTTTCCCTTGGTGCCGGTTATCGCTATCACTTTAACTTTTTTCTTCTCCGCCGCGTAGAATTTGTCCGCGGCGTAAAACATGGCTTCCCTGGCGTCCCTGACCTTTATGACCGTGACGCCGCCCTTCACATGAACGTCCTTTTCGACTATTATGGCAGAAGCGCCGTTTTTCACCGCCTCGGGTATGAAGTCGTGCCCGTCCTTTTCTATGCCGCGCACGCAGAAAAAAACAGAGCCTTTTTTCGCGCCTGCCGCGGATTCGGCTATGTCGCTTATGCCGACGGAGGCGCTCCCGTTAAGGACGGCGCAGGGCTGCCCCTTTAAGAGCAATTCGGAGAGCGCCATTTTTTTCATCATGTGCGCTCCGGCATATCAAAGCTCACCGTGCACTCCGAGCCTTTTTTTACCGCTACGCCCGGTTTTGGGTCCTGGCCCACGGCCGTTCCGCTTCCGACGCATTTGGCCTTTATGCCGTAAACCTTGAGTATCTCGATGGCTTTCCTGATGGAAAATCCCTTGAGGTCCGGCATGTATATCCTCAACCCCTCTTTTGCGTCCTTATCGGCAAGATAAACGCTCGCCGTCTCGCCGGAGCGTATTTCCGCGCTCGCGGCCGGTTCCTGCATTATCACGGTTTTCCCGTATCCTATTTTTTCAAGCTTTATCGAGTTCATGGACAACGACCTTTTTGCCTCCGTGAATTGTTTCATGTAAAAATCCGGCATTTTTATGCGTCCGCCCGCGGTCGGGGTCAGCGCTCCTGCCGCAGCCATCGCCCCGGAAACCGGGACCACGTGCAGGTATGATATCATCTCGTTGGAAAGGTTCCTGAAAGCGGGAGCCGCGACATCACCGCCGAAGGCCCATATGGCGGAGGGTTCGTCGACCACCACAAGCGTCACGATGTCCGGGTCGGACGCGGGGACAAACCCGACGAACGAGCACACGTATTTATCGGAAGCGTAGCCTTTTCCGTTGGCGTTGCGCTTTTGCGCCGTGCCTGTTTTTCCCGCCACCTGGTAACCTATCATGGCGGCTTTTTTTCCCGTGCCGTCCTTTTCTACCACCATCTCCAGCATTTTTATGAGTTTCTCCCTGGTCGCGTCGTCCACGACCTTTACTTTCTGCGAATCACGGTGCGAATAGACCACGGAACCGTTCTTCACCACTTTTTCCACTATGTACGGGGTTATCATGTAACCGCCGTTTGCGATGGCCGAATAGGCGCGCGCCAGCTGCATCGCCGTCACCGCGACCTCCTGGCCGTAGGGTATGGAGCTTATCGTCGAGTTGTCCCACTGTGAAACCGGCCGCAGTATGCCGGAGACTTCCCCGGGAAGGTCCGAGCCCGTGGGCTTTCCGAACCCGAATCCCGAGTACTCTTCGTAAAGCTTTTCCTGCTTCACCCTCATTGCCAGCTCGACCATTCCTATGTTCGAAGAAAACTTTATCACTTCCGGCACCGTGAGCCAGCCGTGTTTTTCGTGGTCATGCACGTACCTGTCGAAAAACAGCTGCTTGCCGTTGCCGCAGAATACCTTTTCATTGTAAGTCTCGGGCCTGTCCTTCAATACCGCCGACATGGTGAATATCTTGAAAGTCGAGCCCGGCTCGAATATGTCGGTCACCGCCCTGTTCTTGCGTTCCTCCGGCGGGTACCTGTTGAAATCGTTCGGGTTGAACGTGGGGTAATTGGCCATCGCGTATATCGCGCCCGTCTTCGGGTTCATCGATACCAGTATGCCTTTCTTGCCTTTGTATTTTTCCACCGCGGTCTTGAGTTCCTGCTGGGCGTAATACTGAATGTTGGAATCTATCGTCAGGTAAAGGTCGCCGCCGGCCTCGGCCTTTTTTATCTCGACCGTGTCGGTCATTATCGGGCGGCCCTTGACGTCGCGCTTTACCAGCATGGAGCCGACTTTTCCGCGGAGGTACTTTTCATAGGACTGCTCGAGCCCTTCCAGGCCGTTTCCGTCGATGCCTGTGAATCCGACTATGTTGGCCCCGTTCTCCTGGAGGGGATAATAACGCTTCTCCTCCATGAGCGGGAAAACCCCGGCTATGTCCTTGTCCACTATCGCAGAGGCCCTGTCCATATCCACTTTCCTGTCAATGTACACGAACGCTTTTTTCGTGTTAAGCTTGGCTGATATCTCCACCCTGCTTATCCCGAGCTGTTTCGAGAGGTAATCCGCCACCGCGTACCTGTTCTTTATCTCGCCCGGATTGGCGCATATCGAGTATGCCTTTATCGACATGGCCAGCTTCTTGCCGTCGCAGGTGAATATGGTGCCGCGGCCTATCTGCTGCTTTACCGTCTCAAGGTGCTGTTTCTGGGCCATGTCCCTGAACCTTCCGTACTGGAACACCTGGAGTATGACAAGCTGGAAGGCAAAAACGGCAAGCACAGCCGTGAACAAGAAATATATCAGCTCTATTCTGCCGTTCATGTCCTTCTTTTCGTTCGCCACAGATAGCTCCTTGCCCTCTTTAAAATGCGAACCGCGGTCTTTCAACCGCGGCTTAGATTTCCTTTTCCCTCGAAAAGATCGATCGTACGCCGTCGATTATCTTATTCATCAGCGGGACATCCCTTTTTACCACTATCACCTGGTTGTCCTTCATCTTTTTGAACCCGTACCTGGTCATGGCCACGTTTTCCAGCTTTTCCGCGGACATCATGGACGTGAGCTGGTATTCCAGTATTTTTGAGCGCATGCGCATCTTTTCGCACTGGTCCTTCAGGGCCACAACCTCGCCGTTGAGCTTGCTGTTGGCCTGTATCCCGAACCAGAGACACACGAAGAGCCAGATAAAGGCGATGGCAAGCTTCGGCACAATGCCCTTGGGCATGTGCCTTCCGGAGGCGCTGTGCGCCGGGTCCATCATCCTCAAGAATTTCCTGCTTGCGCTCAATTTCTTCTCCTTAAATTTTTACCGCGGCCCTGAGCTTGGCGCTCCTGGACCTCGGGTTTTCCGATGTCTCGGCTTCGCCCGGTATGATCGCTTTTTTCGTCAGCAAATTTATCCTTTTAACGTGGCCACACATGCACGGCATCCTCTTGTTCTCGCAGATACAGTCTGAGGCTTCCATGGCAAAATACCTTTTCACTATCCTGTCCTCGAGCGAGTGGAACGATATGACCGCTATCACGCCGCCGCTTTTGAGGATTGCAAGGGCCTTTTCAAGGGCTTCCTTCATGGCGTTGAGCTCGTCGTTGACCTCTATCCTCACCGCCTGGAAGAGCTGCGTCGCCGGGTTTATCTTTTCCTTCATCCCGCGTTTGGCCAGGGCCGCTATTTCCGCCAGCTTCGCGGTCGACTCTATCGGCCGCCTGTTTATTATGAAGTCCGCTATCCTCTTGTATTTGTATTCCTCGCCGTAATCCCGGATGACCCGCTCCAGGTCCTGCCTTTTGTATGAGTTCACCACGTCGTATGCCGTCAATTGCGCCTTTGGGTCGAGGCGCATGTCCAGCGGCGCGTCCTTGGAGAAACTGAACCCGCGCGAGGCGTCGTCAAAGTGAGCGCTTGACACCCCGAGGTCGAAAAGTATGCCGTCTATTTCCGCGATCCCCTCGTTTTGAAGAACAACGTCAAGGTCCCTGAAGTTCGATTTTACGGCCTTGAAATTTCCGCTGCCTTTTAGCCTCTCCCGGGCGTCGGCCAGGTTCCTGTCGTCGAGGTCAAGGCCTATAAGCCTGCCTTCCGGCGAGAGGCGCCTCAATATCTCCTCGCTGTGGCCGCCGAGCCCGAGCGTTGCGTCCACAAAAACCCCTTTGCCGCCGTCGACCTTAAGGAGGTCGATTGACTCGGCCAGAAGGACGCTTTTGTGGCCGAATGTCATATTATATTTTCAAATGACTTGATGGCGTCTTCCTCATTTGGAAAAAAATCAAATTCTCCCCAGTAGCCGGCGTAAAGGAAAAGGTTCTTCACATAATCCGACGAGCCTATTATCTTCACGTCCCCGCCCATCGTGCGTGCGCGTTCCTTGCGCTCGTTCAGGTATTCTATCCCCGATACGTTTATGTGATCCACACCGGAGAAATCCAGGATAAAAAAGAAATTTTCCTTTTCAATGAAGGATGTGACGATACCCTTCAGGGCCAGCATGTCCTCGATGTCTATGTTGCCTTTCAGTATAAGCACCACAACTTTTTTTGACTCGGTCTTCAAGCTCATTGTCCGCCTCCGTTGTATTTGTCGTCGAATTTCTCGGCGCTCCATATCCTGAACCTGTCGATTGCCCCCACAAAAACCACGTTTTTGTCGATCTCCGCGCATTTTTTAAGGTCCGCGTTCAGCATTATCCTGCCGCTCTTGTCTATCTGAACCTGGTCCGCGTTCATGGCTATCTCTTCGAGTTCCTCGTCGCCGGGATTGCGTTTGAAGCTCATGTTCTGCTGCACCTGTTCGACCATCCTCTGCCAGTCTGATACCATGAACCCCTCGATGCAGTCCCGCCCTTTTGCCAGCATTATCCTTGACGAATAATCCGGGCTTTCCGCCACTTCCTCGATGTATTTCTTTATCTTGGCCGGCAGAGAGACCCTGTTCTTCACGTCAAGGTTATGCCGGTAATTGCCGACAAAACCTGTTTTAATTACCATTCCCTTTTCACCTCAAAATAATTAATGTAAGCCCGAACAAAATGGTTAGGGCTCGCCCCTTTATGGGGAAAACATATAAAAGCAGGTTCATTCCATGGCATTTCGTTCCATTTCATGCCACTTTATCCCACTTTTCTACATTTTACGCCCCCGGTCTGCCACTGTCAAGGGTATTTTACCCGCTTAATCACATTTTCCACATATGTGAATGCAATAAATGGCTATATTATAAAGGTTTTTATTAATGTGCGTGAAAACTAACAATGTGAATAATGAAAAATAGTGGTAAAAATCGATAGTGATTTTATGAAAATTAGGGTTGGTTAAATATTGGTTGGAATTGGATTAATTTTCATACCGCCGTTTCTTTATAATTATATCGTTCTCATAGGGGCGGACCTGCGTGCCCGCCCAAAAAACTGTATTGGCGTCATTTACTTCTGCACCATCTTATTTCTCCGGCGTTTTTCCATCAAACCACCAATTCTTTAAGCAACGTCTTGGCCTGATCCCTTCGATAATTCCTTTTTTCTAAAATTTCCTGTTTAATATATTTAGCAATTGCATTAGCTAATAATGGTGGAACAGCATTTCCAATCTGTTGATATTGGCTTAATCCTTTTTCCCAGCTCATTTTCGTTTTCATGCCCTCAAAAACAAAACTGTCCGGGAAAGACTGTAACCTTGCGCCCTCCCTAGCAGTAAAATTACGATTTAAATAAGGATGTATAAAATTACTTTGAAAAGAAGCTGCTATGGTTGGCGCTGGTTTATCAGGAAAAAGTCTTTTATTATTTTGAGAAAAAACAATATTGGATAATTCTTTAGGAGCTCCTCGTTTAACTGCCGAATGCTCAACTGGCACATCTTTCAAAGATTGCCCAAATTTAATTACTTTAAAACGTTCAACTAGACGAGGCGTATGCCGCATCGCTACATGATTGTATATAAAATCCGAATTGTTTCTCATTTCCCGCTGGTATTGATTCTTCGCCCTTTTAGAATATTCTTGAAGATATTTCCCTTCACCTGAAACTATCTGTGGTAAATCACTAATAGCATCCCATACAGTTATTACTTTTGATGTAGATAGTTTTTCAGGGAAAGATGGCATTACACCCAAATCTCTTCTTATTCCCAAAATAAACACCCTATTACGTAATTGTGGCACTCCATAATTTGCAGCATTCAACACTCGCTTATCAACATAGTATTTATTTCCGGCATTTTCAAACTCATTCATAATCAGTTTAATAACTTCACCTGATTTCATCGACAATAATCCAGTCACGTTTTCCATCAAAAAAACTTTAGGTTTATAGATGTCAATAAATCTTACAAACTCATAAAACAATTTATTTCTCGGATCATCTTTTATTGAGTTTCTTCTTTTATTTGCTAAAGAGAAGCCTTGACAAGGAGGTCCACCTATAATAACTTCCGGTTTTACTCCGTTGGTTAAATTTTTTATTTCTTTATCTGTCAATTTCGATAAATCAATTCTTTTGAACATTCCATTCCCAAAATTCTTTGTATATGTTTTCTCACAATTTTCATCTATGTCAATTGCAAGAATTGTTTTAAATCCAGCCCTTTCAAAACCAAGGCTCATTCCGCCGCAGCCACAAAAAAGATCAATTACCAAATTTTCATTTTTTGACATTATAGAACCTTTCCTTTTTTCTTTATGTTTTCCTCAATGTTTGACCACTCTTTATTTAAATGATTTTCCACATCATCATAAAGTGAAATAAATACGTCACTTTTCAATGAAGCCTCTGCCTCGTCTTTT
>CAYUDX010000024.1:0-43172 GCA_964443355.1 uncultured Spirochaetia bacterium | reverse complement strand
TTAGAGGTTGATGAAAGTGAGTTAGATGAAAATGGCTTTTATCGAGTTAAGGCAAAATAAGAACACACCCTGCTGTAAAAAAGTACTTGACCTACCGCGCGGGTGTAGTATAATAAGATATGCCGCGACAATTAGCCATAATAAGCACAGGTAGGCGTGGTAGACCACAGCAATATCGTCCAAAAATGTGTGATTTAATCGATAATTACCAATTTAATCGAGGAGCAACTATCACAGAGATATGCGAGATGCTCGGCTTGCCATATAGGGTTATCTACGACTGGATGGACAGATACCCTGAGTTTTCGCAGGCAATTGCCCGCGCGCGCGCGCGTTGTGATGATCATGTTGTCAAAGGGTTATACAACCGTTGCGTTGGCCTAGATATCCGTGAGCAGCGCGTCACAAAAGACGGCGATGTAGTTGATATCTCTCGCGAATTGCCTCCAGACCCTGATGCAGCGATCGCGTGGTTAGCCAATCGTCAGCCAGAAGAGTGGCGGCGAAAAGATCGAGATGACGTCTCGCAAGTTAATATTCAGATCAACCTTGTCGGCACAACAACACCAGATAAGTGACGCAACCACGCCGGAATCTGATACTTTGTATACTTAATACTCATCGTACATAATGTTCCTTATCAGCCCCTAGGGGGAGGGCCCGAGGCGCGGGGGTCCCGGTGGTAGTCACTAATCCTCTTCCCGTATTATCCCCATTTTTCAAAATCATTTGCCTTTTCTCCGTCTTCCCGGTTTCCGCCCATCCCATATAGGAATGACCTTAAACCCTCGGTGATACCTTACATGGTCTCCTTGTGAAGCGAATACCCGTAAATTTTTCAAGTCGTTGTTTTTATCATTCTTATCTTCATGGTGCCCTCGATGTTCAGGTTGAAGATCAAAGTATTGAAGGATAATTTTTCGTGCTTCCCGGCAGTGATAAGATGATGGTTTATAATCTTCCCCAAGAGTTTCAAGATAGGCAAAATAGCACTCTGAATCGCAGTAGGAGTCCCGAAACCTCCGTGCTCGGCCCCTTCTGACTTTAACAGGTTTTTCACATACCGGGCATATCCGCTCAATGCGCTGGCGTTTAGAAGTATCGACACCAGCCTTTTTCAACATCTTATGAATTGCCACACGGGATACTTCGAGTGCCGCAGCAATATCATTCATACGACCGAACCTGTTTTGGTATTCCTCTATGGCCCACTCTTTTTCTTCATCTGTGAGATTTCGTCTTCGTTCTTTCATAAGCCCTCCTTTCCTTATAGGATAGACTTTTGTTTACACAATGTAAATACATACTTTATTATGTTATCCCTCCTCCTCATCTATTACCACCATTTTTGGAAATCTTTTTGTTCTCTGAAAATAATTCTTGACATCAGATTACTTCCATGTATATCATTCTCTTATGATACCTGAATTCACCACCCAAATCCTCATCCGTTGTTCTCCCGACCTGAAAAAGAAAGTTTATCTTGCTGCTCAGATGAAAGGCGTCAGCCTGAGTAAATATCTTCGGGAACTTTTGCTTGAGGTAGTTATGGAAAAGGAGCCTGAAAAGTGACTCTTTTGCTTTTGTCATTTTCTCCACCTTCACACCTGACTGTGTTATCTTTGTATTGGGGTTCAAACTTTGAACGGTTGGAACCCCATTTTTGTACGTCAATAAATACAATGAGAGGAGATCGGGTGGCGCACCCGACAAGGGCCGTGCTCCGGTCGGCCTTTCTCCTCATCTTACTTAGCCGGACGGCACCCGGAGGTGTCATGGATGCGAAGCAAATTCGTAAAAGTTTCGAACATCGTCAGAGACAGCTTTCTTCCGCTGCTGAGTTCAAACGCATGGAAAATCTATTCAGTGATCGAACGGCGCACGTTAGGATACCACCGGGAACAGATGAGGGACAGTGTAGCGGACCTGTGTGTGATGACTGGATTAACGAAAAACTCAGTTCTCAAAGGGCTGAGGGAATTGGAGACAGCGAAATTGATACTTCGGCAAACGACATCCGGGCGGATTTCCTCAGTGATTACAATCGTTATTCCCGACGAATGGAACAGATGAATGGTGCAAAAAATGAACCGTTAGCCTGTTTTGGCGCACCTATTAAGAAAAAGATTGGAGAGTACAAATTCATCATAGAAATGGGCACTTTAGCACATATTCATTCAGATGTGGTCTATCCTGACGAGATCACCACAAAGGTTGGGGCTTTTGCTCTCGCTGAAAAACTCGGTCTAATGCTATCTTGGGGGTTTCTCTATGAGTAGCACAATAGCCGGGAACATCCTTGAATTCAAACCGTGGAAGACTGAGATAGCCCGTTTTCTTTGGGACGGCTACGAAGTTACTCTCCATTCCACCGGACAGGTATTTTTAACATATCCTGATGGGCGCATTTACGCATATTTAGAACTTCCATGTCACTTTGGTTGTATGAAGGAGGTTTTATGAAAAAACTCATCCTCACCTGTCTCATCCTTTTAACCCTTTCTTCATCGGTAGCCTATATCGATTTTGCCTGTATTAACAGGTGCCTGGCTTCCGGCTCTTCCTGGGGGTGGTGTCAGCGGGTATGTTCGTATGACCATTAAGAGGGGGGGGGCCTATCGACGTGTCACCCGATGCACAACTATAGGCCGGTCGGGCCTGAGCGGCCCTCTCTTTTTCGGAGGGCCCCCCAGGACCTTCTGGCGGGAGGGGATAGCATGACATTTCTTCCTGGAAATATTGTACGACTAAAAAGCACCTGTAGAGGCCGGGATATGCTGGTTGAAGAGCCGGAAAGATCGGACGGCGGGGTAGTTTGTTCATGGCCTGCTGAATATCGGGACTACAGAAATATCGCATGTTTTGATGCTACTCACTTGGAACGCGAATGACCCGCCGCCTGACTCTTCTTTACGATGTCATCTGGATTCGCCCCGACAAACCCGACGACCACGCGGGTAGTATTTTCATCCCTGAAACTTGTAGAATGAGATTGTGGCAGGGCACTATTGTCAATATCGGCCCTGGTCTGCGTCCTGGTTATGACCACCAGCATCTTATTCAGGCTGGTGAAGACCGTGGTAGAATGTACGTCGCTCGTCGATGGGACGGGAAGACACTGTTCCCTCTCGACGTGAAAGTAGGTGATCGCGTCTTGATGGAACGGGAACAGGCCGAAACGATCAAGGTGGATGGGGAATGGCTGTGGATTTGTAGGTATAATAACCTCGTGGCGGTCATTGAGGATGGAGTCCGACACGTAGCCGGCGACTGGTCGCTTTCTGACAAGGTGGAAATCTGTGATCTGCCCTAAATGTGGTGAAGAAAAATCAGGTTAAGCTCGAACGCGCGTCCTTTGACGTGGGTTGAACGCGCTTCAATGTCCCTCGTGAGAGAACCGTGGATGTCCTTGATTGTGCAACGAAGAAGGAGAAAGCATGTTCATAGAACTTCTCAACCCCAACGGAACTCCCTTTTCTATTGAGCATTCCTTGATAAAATACGTTTCTGTTGTTACCGTTCAGACCGAAGAAGGCAGTAAGATCGGGAGCGTTTTTACCGCTACCGGCGTAGGAAATCTTATGACCCTTACATCCTACGAAGAGATTATGCGCTTCCTTCTGCCTAGAAAGAAGGCAAAAACAAGTGCCAGGGTACTGAAATTGGAGAAAAAGGAACCGTGATTCCCCGCAAAGGCGCAAAAAAGAAGACGGTGACTTTCGATCTTCCGGGTTACGATGGCTGGCAACCTCGAGCCGACCAGGTTTCTCTCTTTCAATATTTTGAGAATGGCGGATTAAAGGGCGTGGAGGTAGCCCACAGGCGATGGGGAAAAGACGAGATTGCCCTTCGTCTCTTTCTCTACATGGCCCATAAAAGAATCGGCAACTACTGGCATATGCTCCCATTGAATAATCAGGGCCGCAAGGCTATATGGGAATCGGTAAACCCTTTGACGGGCCATCGAAGGATAGATGAAAATTTTCCTGAACTTCTCAGAACGGACACCCGCGAAACCGATATGTTTATCCGGTTTAAGTCAGGGTCCACCTATCAAGTCATCGGTTCGGACTCCTATAAAAACCTTCTCGGTTCTCCCCCTGTAGGCGTCGTTTATTCCGAATTTGGCCTGACAAACCCTATGGCATGGGGGGAAGTGTCTCCTATTCTTGAGCAGAATGGCGGGTGGGCCATGTTCATCGGTGTTCCTGCGGGCGATAACCATTTTAAGCGCATCTTTGACTTTGCCAGAAGTGAACTGGGACAAAAGGACGGCTGGTATGCGGAGCTTATTGACGCCTATCATAGTCCCGTTTTTACTCTGGAACAACTTGAACGGGAGAAAAGGAATCTTATAGCTACCTTCGGAGAGGACCAGGGGCTTGCCCTTTTCTCCCAAAACTATGAGTGTCAGTGGGGAACTGTCGTCATCGGTTCCTACTTTGGCAAGCAGATGAAGCAATTATGGTCGGATCGTCACATCACCCGCGTCCCGTGGCGGCCCGATCTTGAAGTGGAGACTTTTTGGGACCTGGGGGTGGATGACTCGACTTCAATCTGGTTCATGCAGCAGGTAGGCAAGCAATACCTCTTCATTGATTATTACGAGGCCACGGGCTATGCCATGGGCCATTATGCCAAGGTTTTGAAGGAAAAGCCTTACGTTTACGGCAACCACTGGATGCCTCACGATGTTGAACAACGGCACATGAGTCAGGAATCGGAGATAGCACGATCGGTCAGAGAAGTGGCGGAGGCCCTTGGCGTGAAACCTGTTATCACCGTTAGAAGGCCCCGGAACATGGATGACATTATTTATGTCCACATTCCGGCTATCAGGAATATCCTGCCTTCATGTTGGTTTGACGAGATAAAATGCGCTCAGGGGATTGCCTGTCTTGAGAATTATGCGGCGGAATATGACGAAGAAAAGAAGGTGCAGAGTAATAGGCCGCTTCATAATTGGTGTTCGCATGGGGTCGATTCTTTCAGAACGATGGTCGCCGGTTATCGACCCGTTGACACCGCCCGCATTCAATCGGTGTCAGAATATATGCAGAATATAGACCTGCATCCGTTTGGGGGATAAAGATGACTATCCTTCACATAACCCCTCACCTTGGCGGCGGCGTCGGTCGCGTCCTTCTTGCCTGGCTAAGAAAGGACAGGAGTTGCAAACATAGCGTGATGTGTCTTGATTATGCTAACGAGAAAGCCCTTGAAGCTTCTCGTAAGATAGGATTTCGTCTTTATGAAAACGTGCATGTATTCCCAAAACTGATTGAAGAACACATAGAGAAGGCCGACATCGTGCTCATTCATTTCTGGAATCACCCCTTGCTCTATGATTTTCTCGTCAGAGAAACTTTACCACCTGCTAGAATCATTATGTGGAGTCACATTTCAGGATCGTACCCGCCTTATGTGTTTACCCGGCCACTCCTTCGATACCCTGATTATTTTGTGTTCACAACGCCTTTGAGCTTTGGAACAAAAGAAGTACAAGCCTTGGAATCTACCGCCCGGATGCCCGTCATTTGGTCTACTGCCGGGCCGGTTTCTCATGTACAACCACGACCACATAAAGGTTTTGTCGTCGGCTACATCGGCACGGTAGATTATTGCAAGCTTCATCCTGATTTTCTCAAGATGTGCGCGGCTATAAATATCCCTGATGTTCATTTTGTCGTGTGTGGTGGCCCATGTGAAAATGAGATCAGAAAAGAAGCTGAGAGCATGGGCATAGGAGATAAATTCACTTTTACCGGCTATGTCGATAATGTAGCGGACTACCTTGCAGGCTTTGATGTCTTTGGCTATCCCCTTAACCCGATGCACTATGGAACTTGCGATCAGGCGTTAACTGAGGCGATGGCGGCGGGTGTCCCGCCTGTGGTTTTGTCAAACCCGATGGAAAGTCACATGGTGCAAAGCGATACGGGATTGGTTGTACAAGATGCCGACATATATGTCAAGACTATGGAATATCTTTATCTGAATCCTGCATCGTTGAAACCTCTTTCAGAGAACGCCCGGGCATCAGTCGGAGCAAGGTTTTCTCTTGATAAAATGATTGGAGAATGGAAAGGACAGTTTGATGAAGCGATGAGTCTGACGAAAACGGCAAGGGAATGGATGGGGCGGGTTAAGGGAGAAAATGTGTTGCCTTCTGATGTTTTCTTGGAATCTCTAGGGGAATACGGGAAGGATTTTGACCCGATAACTACCAAGAACCTTCGTAATCTTCGGGAGCAACCTATCTGGTCATCGGCAACGCGGGGCACGGCGCATCACTATCACTATTTTTCCCCGGAAGATGAACGATTAAAATTGTGGAGTGACCTGACATGAACGTCCTTCTTGTCGTAGTACCCTACCTGATGAAGCTTGAAGTTAAGGAACACATGCTTAGAAGTTTCACAGCATTTCCCTATGGTGTGCTGTCCATAGCTTCTTACCTCAAAAAAAATGCGCCCCATGCGAATGTCCGAGTGCTTGACTGCAACCTTCACAATGACCTTTCTGCCCTGAAAGAGACCCTTAAGGATTTCAGCCCCTCTATCGTCGGGCTTTCCATGATGTTCGATATTTCTTATAAGCATCTTTCTTCGATCACGGCGATGATCAAAGAGCATGACAGGCGGACTATCGTTGTCCTTGGAGGCTCGGCGGCTACGTCGTCTTACGAAAATATCCTTGAAATGCAACCAGACATCGACGCGATTTGTTATTATGAAGGTGAACGCCCCATGCTCAAGCTGATTAGGAATGATTACCCGGGGATTCTCAATGACCCATGGTGGATCACGAGGCAGTCTTTGCTTGAAAAGAGAAGGCCGGAGAAACTATTCGTGTGGAATCTCGATGAGCTTATCGACATTGATTACAGCCTTGTGAATGTTTCGGATTACGAGATGGTGGAAGCCTTTTCGCCATGTTCCCATAGGATAAAGAACAAGAGGCAGTTTATTTTAGTTACGTCTAGGGGTTGTAAATTCGGGTGCTCGTTTTGCTTCCATTCTGGCGATCCCGACAAGACGATCAGGTATGCGAGTGCAGAGAAAATTATCTCCCACGTCAAGCACCTTGTCGATGATTACGGTATGAACGTTCTGACGATTAACGATGACCAATTGCTACTCAACATGGACCGGGCCAAACAAATCTTTGCGGGTCTTGCCGGCTTAGGAATCAGGATTGAGTGCCCAAACGGGCTATCCGTCGCTTTCATGGATGAGGAACTTATCGCCCTGATGAGGGCGGCGGGCATGGACACGGCGACCCTCGCCATAGAGTCAGGTTGCGCTTATGTTCTCAATAACATCATTCATAAGCCCTTGACTCTCGATAAAGTGAAGCCGGTTGTCGATATTTTGAGAAAATATGACTTCTGGATTCACGGATTTTTTGTCTCAGGCATACCGGGGGAAACCGACAAGCACCGGGATGAGACGGTAAGATTCATCAAAGAAGTGGGGCTTGATTGGGCGGTATTTAATCTTGCAATGGTGTCAAGGGGTAGTGATCTCTTCAGGATGTGCGTACAGAATGGCTACATAGACAAGAACACGAAAATAGGAGACCTTCAGTATAGCCGGTATATCATCAACACCCCTGAGTACAGCACGGAGCATGTCACCACGAAGACCTACCGGATGAACCTTGATGTGAATTTCGTGAACAATTACCGGATGAAACACGGGGAATATGCCATAGCCGCCGACGCGTTTAGGGATGTCATCAGGAGATATGAGGACCAGGCGTTTGCTTATTATTACCTGGGGAAAGCGCTATGGGAGATGGACCGGCATGGGGATGCCGCCGATGCGTTTGAGAAATACACTGAGATTGTTTTAAAAGACCCTTTATGGAAAGCCCACGCCGAATATTTCGGGCTGGAGACATGATGGAGTTAAGACGCCTCGGTCGCACAAATCTTCAAGTCTCGGTCTTAGGCTTCGGCGGCGCAGAGATCGGCCAGCAGAATATCGAACAGAAATCAGTGGATTATCTTCTCAACATAGCCCTTGATTCCGGCATAAACATCATCGATACAGCGGAATGCTATGGAAATAGTGAAGAATTGATCGGCCACGCGGTCGGCCATAGAGACGATGTTTTTATCAGCACGAAGTGTGGCCATGCAGAAGAGCCTAATGACAACTGGAAGCCTGAGACAATTCTTTCAGGCATTGAGCGTAGTCTTAAAAGACTGAAACGGGATTGGCTTGACCTGATTCAACTTCATTCCTGCCCCTTCGATCTGTTGAAACGAGGCGAGGTCATTGATGTTTTAGAGAAGGCCCGTGATGAAGGTAAGGTAAGATTTATCGGCTGTTCCGCCGATGGGCAAGCGGCTAAATATGCCATAGAGACAGGAAGATTCGATACTCTGCAGACTTCTTTCAATATAGCGGACCAGGAGGCATTGACGCTGACCTTTTCCCTTGCCCGAGAGAAAGACATGGGGATCATCGTCAAGCGCCCCTTGGCTAATGTCGTCTGGAAGCACAAAGAGAAGCCGGGCAACCCGTGGCTGCATAAGTACTGGGAGAGGATACAAAAGCTCGATTATGGGTTTTTGGACTCCTGCGTCGTGCCTTTACGCTTTGCGTTGTCTCCCGCCGCCGTGTCAACCGTCCTTGTCGGCTCCGTGACGCCAAAACATTTAACGCGGAATGCGGCCTATGCATCCTACGGGGCGTTGACCGCCTACAGGTTCATGCAGATTCGCACCCGGTGGAAGAAGTGCGGCGGCGATGAATGGCCGGGAGTGGGATGAAGATGACGACCGAATCGGAAAAATATCTTGACAAATCCACAGAACGGGTAAACAATGAAGATAGTAAGGTGACTGTTCCGAAAAAGGAACTGATCGATGCGCTGAAATGGTTAGCGGCGGCAAAGCGGAAACTTGAGGCGCTTATGAAGTAAGGTCATCCACAAATTCCCCTCTCCCCAAGGGTATAATGGGGCCAAAGGGTAGCACCGGGAAACCGGATCGCTACTCTTTTTGTTTTTGAGGTGCCTACGGCTTGGCCCTGGTCAAAGAAACCTATCGAACCTATCTCCCCTGTCGGGGAAAGAACGCCTGGAGAAGAAGAAAAAGAAAATGAGCGTGATTTTATCGACCACGCTTTGAAAAGAGTCGAGGCCCGCCGTACAATGGACTCAGAAAACCGTACCGAGGCCATAGACTCCCTGAAATTTCTTGAAGGTATCAATCAGTGGGATGACGGCGAGAAACAGCGCAGAAAGAATTCAGGCCGTCCCATGCTTCAGATGAACACCGCTCCAACCTTTACCCATGAGGTCATCGCAGACGGTCACGCAAATAAGTTTCGAGTCAAGGTGCATCCTTCTGACATGGACGGAAACCTTGAAACCGCCAAAATCAAGGCTGGCATCATCTCTCAGGCAGAATATGTTTCTAGTGCCGATTCGATCTACCTTATGGCCCGGACGTGTATAGTCGAGTGCGGTTTCGGTGCCTGGCGCGTCCTGACCCGCTATACCCAGGACAACCCCTTTCTTCAGGAAATGTATCTTGATCCTATTTTCAACCCCTTCAATGTCTTTATGGACGTGAACGCAAACCCGTGGCTTGTTTATGCCGATGCCAACTGGTGTGGGATAACGGGCAAGATTTCAAAAGATTCGTTTGAAGAGTTTTACCCTCATGCGGAACTTCCGACCGACCGCCTTACCGTGGGATTCGGCATTCAGCAGGAGCATTGGTGGACAAAAGATGATGTGACGGTCCTTGAATTTTACTGGCGCGTTCTCAGAAAAGAAACACTCTGTCTCATGGATGACTATGATGTGCTCACAGAGAAAGAGGCCAATGAGAAGATAAAGAATTTTCAGGCAGCTATCAAGGCGGAGAATGACCGGCGAGAGCAACTTATCGAACAACTGAAAGTGCTTCAGGTTGGAAGTCCAGAGGCCATGCAACTGCAACAACAGGTAACTGCTATCCCTCGCCGGACCTTGCCTGAGATCAAGGATACCACCGAAGCGGAAATCATCAGGGTAAAATATGCCAAGTTGAGTGCCGCAGGGATGATTGAAGGCGGGACAACGGGCGTGGATGTCTCAGGAAAATATATCCCTGTTATCCTTGCCACGGGCAGAAAAAGGAACATCGAAGGTAAAATCTATATATCGGGTCTCATCAAGCACGCAAAAGACCCTATCAGGTTCAAGAACTGGTGGGTGACGAACCTAGCGGAACAATTCGCTATACAGCCTAAGACGCCGTGGTTAGGCACGCCAAAACAGTTCAAGAATTTCATGCGGGATTACGCAAGGGCCAATCAAGAAAACTGGCCGATGCTGTTCTATAACCCCGAAGTGGTAGAGGGCCAAGTTATCCCCGCGCCTCAAAGGATGCAACCGCCTAGCTTATCTCCTACAGCGATAGCCATGTCTGAGGTTGCAGAGTCGAATATTCACGACACTATCGGCATGGGGCCGCGAGACGTGGGCGAGAAAGGGCCGGAGCGCAATGCTGCCGCTATTATCGAGGCCCGCCGTCCATCCGACATCGCCACAAGCGACTTTTCGGAATTTATGAGAAACGCCGTCGCCCATTCAGGCCGTGTCATGGAGTCCATGATCCCCGAAGTTTATGATACCCCAAGGGACGTGAGAATCAGAGACCACGAGGGCAATGAAGCATTCGCGCCCATAAACAAGACTTTGGGTCAGGTAAGACAAACCCTTATTCAGAACCCCAAGGCATATGCGGGTCTTCAGAAAAAGAAAATCAACGATATGGCGAGGCAAAAGGGCGATAACCACGTCCTGTATAATCTCAAGAAAGGTCGTGGGAACGTCATCATTGACACCGGCCCGGCCATGAGCACGCAGAGACAGGAAGTAGCCCACAAGTTGATGATGATGGCGCAGGGCAATCCAAGGCTCCATCTCCTTGTCGATGACATTATCCTGAAAGCCCTTGGCGATCCTTACATGGATGAGGCTGCAGAACGGGTCAGAACGGCTCTCAAAATGCAGCAGCCGGGGCTTGTGAAACCCATCGAAGGCGAAGAGGAACAGCCCCCGCCTCAACAGCCTATTCCTCCGAAGGTTCAGGCCGATATTGGCAAGGTGCAGGTCCAGCAGATGAAGGCCAAGAACGAAGAACAGAGAATGCAAAACGACAAGATAAGGGCAGAGACGGAACGGCTCAAGCTGATGAAAGAATTCAAGGATCAGGACAAGGAAACGAAGCAGATGCTCATGGACCTCCTGAAAGAGCTTTTTTCAGACAAGCATTGGGCCGACGAGATAGCGCAACAACGTGGGGTATTACCGGGAGGAGATGGGCAACCCGCTCCTCCTATGCCACAGTAAAAGGAGTAGGTTATGGACAATGATACACCCGTTGAAGAAATTCAACCAACCGAAACGCCGGGGTCGGTTCCCGGAACAGCAGAAGAACCCGTAGTAGAAACGAAGGAAGGTGGAGAACCCACCCCTGTAGCAAAACCGGGAGCGCCTAGCGCGGAAGATGAATTAAAGCGCCAGAGAAAAGAACAGCGTCGTCTTCGGGAAGAAAATCAGCGCCTCAAGGAACAGGCTGCGTATGAGCGCGGTCTGCGTGAAGGCATGATTAAGCCTGCTTCGGGAACACCCGTAGCGGCATCCGAAGACAAGCCCCCGGAAAAGCCTGACCCCGACAAGTTCGAGGGCGGGCAGTACAGCAGGGAATACCTTGAAGCCATGGCCGATTACTCTTCTGATCTGGCAGTTTATAAGACAGGCCAGAAACAGAAAGAGGCCGATCAGAAAAAGGCGCAGGATGATGGAAACAAGACGCTCATGGAGAATTTTAATGCATTCAAGTCGAGGGTTGCCAGGGCCGCAGAAGAATTTGATGACCCTGAGATAGCCGAATGTCTTGAACGAAACGATGCGTCTAACCCGTTCCATGTAGATGCAAGGGTATATCCAACGGCTCCTGCTGTGGTGCTCTTCATCATGGAATCAGAACTTGCGCCGAGGCTCATCAGGCATTTCCTCGATAACAGGGCGGAGCTTGAGACTATCTACAAGTCCGCCACACCAGCCGCAGCCATGGCAAAAATGGCGCGAGTGGAGGCAAAATTGGAAGCAGAAACGAAACCCGACCAAACAAAAATGAAGAGTGGCGCACCCAAGCCCATAACGCCGATACCGGGCACACCTGCTCCGGGGTCGGCTACCAAAATAGAACCGGAAGACATGTCGGTGGGGGATTATTTCCATCACTACATGACAAAGTTCTATGGTGGGGGTGCAGCGGCATAAAGCGTCGCTCTTCTCACGGAGGATTGTATTATGGCTCAGAGAATCTTAACCATGTCGATGATTACGACGGGCATCCTGCCGGTGCTCCATGCAAACCTCGTATTTGCTAAGGGGATTGACAGACACTATGACGCTCAATTTGGCATTTCCGGCGCGATGATCGGCAACACTCTCAACATCAGGCTGCCCAACAGGTACTATGTTTCTGACGGTCCTAACCTTCAGGCTCAGGATACCCAAGAGCAGATCGTAGCTTTGACCCTTAACCACCAGTGGCAGGTCAGCACCAACTTCACGAGTGCCGATTTTACCCTGTCTCTGGATGAATTCAGTCGCCGGATTCTTACCCCGAAATCGGCGGCACTTACCAGCAAGATCGATTACTGGTGCGCTGTGGAAGCGACCATGAACGCTTTCAACATGGTTGGCACTCCGGGAACATCTCCGGGCGATCAGGCGGTGGCGACAGCAGGCTTTACCAATGCGACGGTTCCGAGGGTTTACCTCAACGCCGCAAGGTTGCTCGATTACAACAACGTTCCTGCGGATAACCAGAGGCGAATGATCATCACCCCGGATGCTCAGGCATCTTCGGTCGATGGTCTCAAGGGCCTCCTGAACGATCAACACCTTGTCGGTGAGCAGTACAGGCGCGGTGTGCTCGGAGAGACTTTCGGCTATGAGTTCGCCATGGATCAGAACCTGTACGCGATTCAGCCGGGCATCAGGGGCACCAACACACCGTATGTGAACGGCCCCGGTCAGACAGGTCTAAGCCTTTATACGAGCGGCTGGCCTGCGAACACCAACGTTCTTTATCCCGGTGAAGTCTTCACCATCGCAGGCGTGAATTCAGTCAACCCGGAAAACCAACAGGACAACGGCGCAGCAGCCATGTTCTGTGTGGGCGGTATGGGCCTTCAGTACGTGAACGGACAGACGCAGTTGCTTCTCACGCCCGTTACGTCCGATGCCAACGGCAATGCGACTATTCCCTTGGCGTCTCCTTTTAACGGCATAATTGCTGCCGGTCCTCAGATCGCCAATGCTACCGTCACCGCTTCTCCGGCAAACCAGGCGCTTCTTACCATGCTTTATCCGACAAACAGCGCCGCTTCCGCCACGACCTATAAGGCGAGCATCGCCATGCATCACGACGCGATGACGCTCGGGACCGCAGACCTGGTGCTTGAGCCGAACCTTCAGTTTGGAGCGCGGGATAATTACGACGGCATCAGCATCAGGATCATCAGGCAGTACACAATAGGTACGGACCAGATACCGTGCCGTATCGACGTTCTTGGCGGAGTTAAGGCCCTGCGGCCCGAATTGCTCTGCAAGATCACGCAGTAGGGGGTGCAGAATGGCATACGATCAACTTACAGAAAACCGGCTCGATGGTACTCAGTGCGGCCAGAGTCCTACGGACAAACTCGCCTTTTGGGGTGGTATTCCGATCCCTAGAAGGTCATCCCCGATGGAGGCGACCTTACAGCCTTTTCAGGGGGGTGTTCTTACCACATATCAGGTGTCTTTCACCCCTACGGCGAGCGTCGCGCCCAATACCTTTGCGGAACAGTATGTGACGGTAACGGGTGTGGCGACAACTGATTTTGTGATGCACGTCGATAAGCCTACGCTTGACGCGGGCATCAGCCTTGGCGGGCTCAGGGTGTCCACTACCGCGAACTATGTGGGAATCAACTTCGGCAACGACACCAGCGCTACCGTGACGCCTACGAGCAACCAGACCTACACGATCATAGTGGCAACCGGCCTAAACGTAATTTCAGCTACCTTGACGCCTTCGGCGGTTCCTCCTAGCTCGGATACTACCACAGAGGGCGTCATGGAACAGACCTTCTCTTTGCCGGGCGGCATCAGCGCGGCAGGGGTGGCCATTCTCAACGCGGCAGGGCAAATTGCCGGGGTCAGCATAACCAATAACGGCACGGGCTATTATACCCCTCCCGATGTGGTGTTTGCCGCGGGTGTATGGCCTGTCGAAATCATGTCCGGCACATTGGACGGCCTTGGCGGTGGACTCTCCAGGGGTACGTTTGCCGGTAATACTTACAGCGTTGTAGGCCAATTAGCGCAAACTGCTCCACCGACCGCGCAGTATCCGGGAGGGTCCGGTGCTTGCGGCATTGGAATTATCGATGGTTCCGGCCATGTAATCGGCGTCCAGATGATTTCTCCGGGTGCCGGTTATCAGGTGGCCCCTACCGTCACTTTCTCTGGCGGCCAGAACATCTCAATGGGGATGGCAGTTCAGGTCAACAAGAACGCACAGCAGGCAGGGCTTGGCATATCGAATGTTAGAGTCCCGGCTGACAACCAGATCGCCATTACCTACGTGAACAACACAATCGCCACTATCACGCCGACAGCCGGGGAGACCTACAAAATTTTGGGTATCAACGGTCTTTCCGCCTATGGTAACATTCTGGACTACGGGGTCTATGTCAGCACAACGGGTGTGAATACATCAACAGCCGTCGAGAGGGATTTTACCGTCACCGGCATTGCAACGACGGACAAGATCATAGGGATGCAGAAACCGACCATCGCGGCCGGGGTTGTAGTTACCGGCCAGTTTGTTTCCACGACCAACCAGATCGGCGTGAACTTTGGGAACGTTTCAACTACCGGATCAATTGTGCCAGCCGCTGAAACCTATGACTTCAGCGTTTTCAGACCGTCGCCGGTAGCACCATGTGTCCTTATTCCGGCCTATCTCACGCCTGCATCGGTCGCGGCCAATACCACGGCAGAACAGAGCTTCACGGTGGTAGGCATCCCGGCCAACTCTTACGTGAGGGCTATCAAGGGCAGTGCTACGGCGGGCTTGGCGGTAGGTCAGTGCCGGGTCAGCACCACGAACAACATTTACATCGGGTACGAGAACGACACGGCGGGAGCCATTGTTCCGCCTGCAGAGTTCTATATGCTCGAAGTCTTCCAGCAGCAGGGGGCAGGGGCTAGTACTGGACCGACCGTTACGGCTAACAGGGTATCCGCGCCTTGTTTCCAGACATTGAATATGTTGATCGATGAGGCCAATGATATGCGGAATACGCTCAAGCTCACGGGCATCGAGCAGGGGCACTAAGGATCGATCTTGATTGGGGAGGGGCGTCTTCTTCCTTCCCCTCCCCTTTCAGGGCCTACGGAGCGATATTGAGCAATAAAAGACGCCTGAAGTTAGCTCTGGCGGTTTTTGCAAAGAACGAAGAGGATTGCATTAAAGCCTGTATAGAATCCTGTAAGGGCGTGGACCATGTTGTCGTCGTTGATACGGGTTCTACCGACAGGACAAAAGAGATCGCAGCGGCTTGCGGGGCCAAGGTTTATGATTACGCATGGCATGACGATTACGGGGCAGCACGGACATACAGTCTTAGATGCTGTCCCGATTGGATAGATTGGATTATCAGCCTCGATGCAGATGAACAAGTAGAGAAGGGCGGAATCGAGACGATCAGGAAGACCCTTGAGGTCATCAACGCCGACCCTGATTTCAATGCCTGTCAGATTCTTCTTTGCAACATTGACCAACAGGAGCAAACGCATTGGTTTGAGAGGGTGGTAAGAAACAAGCCGTCAGTTTTCTATTCCTACCCGATAGACGAGTGCTACATCGCTTCTCCTACGGATAAGATAGGAAAGATAACGGACGTGAAGGTGTTTTATAAAGTGAGATCGGGAATGACGCCTGAAAAACATCTTGCCTTGGTAATCGACTTTCTGAGGCTCAATCCCAATGAAGAACGGATGCAATATGTCGCAGGGCGGCGTTATTACTCTTGCGGGGACTGTCCTTCAGCGGTCTACTGGTTTGAAAGGTATATCAGGAATAGACAGTCTTTGGGGCTATCTATGGCGACACCGCAGATGGTTGACGCTCTGTTCTTCTGCGCCTATGCCCATGTGAAAATGCTTGAGTTTGCGAGGGCCAAAGAACTTCTCACGGCGGCCTGGCAGATCAACAATGATTTCAGGGATGCGTGTCTTCTTATGTCTAAAGTGGTAGGGTACGAAGGCGACAAAGAAACCGAGCAGGTCTGGCTGAACAGGGCATTTAAGGCTAACAACACTGGCCTTGTGTACGGTCCATCGAGAACGACTATGGTACAAATGGCGGGACCATGAATGCTGAGTTTACACCGAGAATAGAATTGCAGGGACGAACGAGACTTGAGACGGTCATCCCTCTTAGTACGCCTTTTGTGTTGTTTGTCGATCCCTCCGACGTGTGCAACCTTCATTGCCAATTCTGTCCTACCGGGACGGGAAAATTGAGCTGGTCGGGCCTTATGGATTTTGCACTATACAGGAAAATCATTGATGACCTGAGCGATTTTGATAGGCCGCTCAAGGTTCTGCGTCTTTACAAGGACGGCGAGCCTTTGATGAATCCTCGATTTGCCGATATGGTCAGGTACGCGAAAGAACGGGAGGCCTTTCAGATTGACACCACGACGAATGGGACCTTACTCAGTCCTGAAAGGAATCTAGAATTGATTTCCGCAGGGCTTGACCGGATAAACATTTCTGTCAACGGTGTACCCTCAAAGGGCTATGTCGAAAACATCAGGCATCTTTACGAACACCGACAGGGTTGTGTGATGTGCGTTAAAACCATTGGCGATGTCCTATCAGATAGTGAAAAACAGGCATTCCTCGATACTTTCGGTGATATTTCCGACCGGATATTTATCGAACACCTCGCCCCGTGTTGGCCTGAATTTGACATGAGTTTCATTCCCAATCAGGAAGTAGGGATTTACGGACAGGCCATTGAACGGGTTGAGGTTTGCCCCTATATCTTCTATTCGATGTCCGTCAATTCCGATGGGGTGGTGAGCGCGTGCTTTCTTGATTGGGCCAGAAAATTGACCGTAGGCGATGCAAGGACGGAAAGCCTTAAAGACATTTGGAATGGTGAAAAACTGTCGGTGTATCGAAAACTTCATCTGATGAAAAAACGGGCTGAAATAGGGATATGTGCGAACTGCGGCCAATTATCCCACGGACTCCCTGATAACATTGACGCCTTTGCCGAACAAATCCTTAAAGAGAGGTTTGCATGATCGTAGTGAACACCGATAATAAACCGGTTTTTGAAGAAGGCGATAACGTCCGGCAAAAAAGGGCCAAGATCGGTGAGGTTCTTTTTAACGATAAGGCACCCCTTGTGAGCGTTATTGTCTTGGGATGGAACAGGTCGGATAAGACGAGGATATGCGTGGAGTCCGTGCTGAAATTTACCGAAGGCATCGATTACGAGCTTGTTTTACTGGACAACGGTTCGACAGATGATACGCTTGATTACTTTCAGAGCGTAGATCATCCAAAAAAAACGATCATCAGGATTACTAAAAATGTTGGGGCCTTTTTCGGGATGGATACCGGAATGCTCCATTCAAGCGGAAAGTATCTTGCCGAACTTGCTAACGATACTTACGTGACGAAAAATTGGCTGAAAAATATGCTCAGGTGCGCGGAATCAGACCCATGTATAGGTATGATTAGCCCTCGCTCATCCAATGTGAGTAACCTTCAGAATGCTAATATTTCCTTTCTTGGCCTAGAAGAGATGCGGCAAAAAACCGCCGAATATAATGTGTCTGACCCAAGGAAATGGCATGAGCGTCTTCGCCTCATTACGATAGCTACACTGTTCAGAAGGGAATGCCTGAGTATAATTGGTAGATTCGATTATGGGTTTGTCCATGACTTTGGCGATGATGATATTACCTTTCGTGTCAGAAGGGCGGGTTATAAGGCTATCCTGTGCGGTGATGTTTTTGTGCATCACGATCATCCCATGGAAGAGAGAAATGAAGCGAAATTTACTGAAGACCTTAAAAAAGGAAAGCTTGATTTCAGAGAAAAATACCATGGTGTTGATGCTTGGGATGACGTGAATAACTTTGAGCCTGGCATAATGGCGCTGGTTAATCCCGAAGAAAAGCGCGGTCTTCCCTCGATTCTCGGCATAGACGTAAGGTGCGGCACGCCGATCTTGGAATTGAAAAACAGGTTGCGTTTGGCCGATGTCTTCAACGCCCACCTTGCCGCCTTCACCACTGAGGCCAAATATTACCCTGACTTACTGACTATCTGCGATGAAGGAAGGGTTTTCGTGGACAGGCCGGAATATCTGAAGTTACGTTTTCAAGCCCCTGAATTCGATTACGTGGTTTTGGGAAAGCCGATTAATACCTACAGGCAATCGGCTACGCTTATCTCAGACATAAAATCATTGTTGAAACCGGATGGAAAATTGCTCGTCACGATGGAAGGCAATGGGGCCGACGTTATTCATGGTCTTGCCTCTCCATCAGGAATAGATTTGAAGAGTGTAATAACGCTGCCATAGGTGGCGTATTTCATCATGGAGGTACGGTAAGATGCTGAAGTCCAAAGGCCCGAAAAAAGTGAAAAACCCTACTCACAGCAAGTATGCGGAATATGTGGCGGAGAAAAAGGTGCCTCACGGTGCCGGGAAGGGAAAGAAGAAGACAAAGAAGTAACGGTACAAAAAAAGGAGTGAATTATGGCAAGCGAATATCCGCTCTATGTCTATGACCTGACGCGGCTTGAGCATACTATGATTGTTCACAGCCTCGATGAAGAGAAAGACGCCGACGTTATTCATGGTCTTGCCTCTCCATCAGGAATAGATTTGAAGAGTGTAATAACGCTGCCATAGGTGGCGTATTTCATCATGGAGGTACGGTAAGATGCTGAAGTCCAAAGGCCCGAAAAAAGTGAAAAACCCTACTCACAGCAAGTATGCGGAATATGTGGCGGAGAAAAAGGTGCCTCACGGTGCCGGGAAGGGAAAGAAGAAGACAAAGAAGTAACGGTACAAAAAAAGGAGTGAATTATGGCAAGCGAATATCCGCTCTATGTCTATGACCTGACGCGGCTTGAGCATACTATGATTGTTCACAGCCTCGATGAAGAGAAAGACGCCGCCGAACAGGGTTACACGAGGATTGCCAATCATCCTCTCACGCCGAAGTCCGAACCTGCCCCGGTGCCTGTCCGTAGTGCCGATGAGAAGTTCCCGATGTGGGTTTACTGGCCTGACGGCACAAGGGCAGGCGTGGTCGTCAACAACCAAAAAGAACTTGAGGAAAAGGTGGCTGAAGGCTATTCGGAAAACGTGAAAGCGTTCAGCAAGGCCGTCATCCTGGACAATGAGATTGCTGACCTGAAGACCCGTCTTGCTCAAAAGACCAAGGAACGCAGAGAAATAAAAGAAGAGTCTCCTGCGCCTCTGAGCATAGTTGAGAATGAGCCGGGAAAGCCTCTCGTGCAACAGGTGGGGCGTGCTGTCAAGAGTGCCTATAAGTGCCCGACTTGCGGAAAAAGCAACGACAACCTCGGCCAGTATCAGAAATGTGTGGCATCTCACAGGACAAAGGCGCAGACATGAGGTAGGTTCCGAAACAACCTTTACAACCGACAAGTGGAGGCATCATAGTGCAACTTCAAGCAGTCGATATCGTCAAGGCAAGTCTGAGAGCAGTAGGGGCCTTAAGGCGAGGTATGCCATTAGACCCCGAAGAAGCTCAAAACGCTCTCCAAGCCCTTAATATCTGGATTGATAGTCTTGGGGCCAACAACCTCATGCCGCTTGCCAACGTGAAACAAGCATTCTCGCTCACTGGTGGGGAATATATCTACACCATCGGCATCGGCGGCAACTTCAACACGGTCAAACCGACGAGGATAATTGACGGCTTTACCAGGGATACCTATGGAGTAGATCGCACCTTGGAGATCAGAGACATGCAATGGTACGATCTCCAAGAAGACAAATCTTTCGTGTCGGCTCCCCCTTCCGACCTTGCCTATGACCCCGGACCTACTCAACAGGTGGTTCCGGTGGGCATTGTTTATTTCTATCCCATCCCTGATTCTTCTAATACCTATACCGTGTATCTCGGCACGGATAACCCTTTCACGGAATTCACCTATCTTACCGATGTCGTGACATTCCCGGCAGCTTATTATCGGATGCTGAAATTCAATCTGGCGGTAGAACTATGGCCTGATTATCACCATCGAGAAGGGCAAATGGTTCCACGGTGGCTTCAGGGGAAAGCAGAAGAGAGCGTGAGAGAGGTTGAGAGCATGAATGTGTCAACGGCGCGGGTAACTTCCATGATCGACGTTCCCGGCACAAAGACGGGCATTTACAATATCGAGTCGGATCGGCCTGATTAAATGGTGAGTCAATGCCTGCTATAAATGGTTTTCTTGGGCCAAGTTACAACGGGAGAAGCAGTGAGTTTCTAGCTGCTCGCACTGTGAACCTGTTTGCAGAATTGGGAACGGTTGATGGCACGAGTAAGACTATTATTTCCCTTGTCGGCCCTATAGGTTCGGCTTTTTACGCCAATGGTGGTGCTTCTCCAGTCAGGGGAATGTATCCTTGGAACGGCAGTCTCTATGTTGTCGAGGGCAGCACTTTGTCACGTTTTACCGCTAACCTTCAACAAATCATTCTCGGTACTCTCACAACCAGCGTGGGCCGTGTCCTGATGAAAGACAATGGGCTTACTGCAAGCGGCATAGGCGGAAATCAGCTTATGATTATCGACGGGGCTAACGGCTATATTGTCGATACTTCGGACACGTTTTCTATCATTTCCGATGGCGTTTTCCCTGCCAATCCTATTGCTCTTGGCTACATAGACGGATATTTTGTCGTGGCGGCACAGGGCAGCATGGCGGCTTACTGTTCAACCATTTACAATGGTCTTTCAGGCTATTGGCCGTTTCTGGCAGTTTCTCCTATTCAGGCCGAACCGGACATTATCAGGGTCATTCAGAACCTCAACCAGCAACTTTGGTTCATCAAACAATATACCTCTGAAATCTGGTATGACGCGGGAATATCTACGGTTTTGGGCTTCCCGTTTTCGAGGACAAGCGCCGGGATTATCAACTGCGGTACACCCTCTCCTTTCGGCGTCGTAAGAGCAGATAATAGCCTTGCGTTTCCCGCGACCCAATGGAACAATGACCAGGGAGAATTTATCGGAATTGTGGAATTGTCTGGGAGCAGCCCGGTCGTTATTTCTCCTCAACCTATAACCTATCAGATGAGTAAATGGGCACCGTGGACCGATGTATTCGGTTTTTCGTTTTCTCTTGAAGGTCATACTTTTGGTATCTGGACAAGCCCTAGCGCCAACCAGACTTTTATGTATGACTTTACCACGCAAATGTGGTTTGAATGGTCATCGTGGACGGGATCGCCTTACATAACCGGACGGCACTTCAGCAATTGTTACGCTTATTTCAACGGGATGCATCTTGTAGGCGATTATGCTTCGGGCAACATAAACTATCTAAGTACATCCTTGTACCAGGACTCCGGCAATCCTATAGCGTCTTTGAGAGTGGGGCCACCAATCTTTGACTCAAACAATTTAGATAACGTGATGATTGAATCGTTTGAGCTAGATGCGGAAATGGGCGTAGGAAATCCCACAACGAGTCTCAACCCTCAGATAGCCCTTTCATATTCTGACGACGGCGGACACCGCTGGTCAACGGAAATGCTGAGAGGACTTGGGGCTGCGGGGCAGTATCAGAATCGGGCCATTTGGAACAATCTTGGGTCATTCGCACAGTTCTTACCACGAGTGGCGATAACGGATAATTGTAGCAGGGTGCTCACAGGGGCCTATGTGAGGTAGGGAGGTAATATGCCAGCAAAATCTAAGAAGCAAAGAAAGGCTATGGCGATTGCAGAGCATCATCCTGAGAAACTATACAAAAAGAACAAGGGACTGAAAAAGATGTCCAAATCTCAACTTCACGACTTTGCGGCGACAAAAGAGAAGGGCTTGCCAAAAAAGAAGAAGAGGAAGAAGGCCAAAAAATGATTAGACCTGGCGAAGAAAAAGACATCCCTGCCGTTGCTCTTCTCTGGTATCGAATGGCTAAGGAACTGCTTAACGGTACAGCGGGAGAACAGGAGCCATTGTGTGCGTGGTGGGCGAATATCACCTGGGGGTTGATGAAAAGCGGGAATTATCATCTTTGGCTAGCCGATAAGGATGAAGAGATTATTGGGTTTATCGATTATCTCGATGATGTGAATCTGATGACCAATGAACTTTTTGCGGCCCTCAGAAGTTATTACGTGATGCCGGAATATCGAAGAACTAAGGCGGCATATTATTTATGGAGTACTTTTCTTGCCGATCTTAGAGAAAGAAAGTCTCACTATATTGAATCAAATTGTGAGGAAAAAATGGTTGTTTTCTGGAGGAAAAGAGGATTTGAAGTTCTACCGAGAATCAGGCGGCAGTTGATGGAGGCATAAAATGGCAGTCTTGGGATTAGGTATTTTAGGGGCGGGATTAGCTGGTGCCGGGGCCAATATCTTTGGTTCTATCACTGGTTCTAACGCAGCAGAACAAGCCCTTACCGCTGGAGAAGCAGCCAGTGTCTCCGGAATGGAACAATCTCAGAATCAGTATTCGATTCTTCAAAACATCCTTGCTCCTTACCTTGCAACAGGTCAAACAGGAACAAGTCTTCTGAATTATCTCATGGGTGGCGCGGCTCCTACTGCTACGGCGGGTCTTACCTCCGATCAGCAGGCGCAATTGTCTCAGGCGCAACAATATGTCCAAGCTTATACAGCAAATCCAAATCCTGAAATTCAGGCAAAATATGCCGCTCAATATCAAAACGCCGTCGACACGATCAACACGCTTACGCAGCAGCAGAATGCAGCCCAGGCTTCCCAGGGATTGCCCGGTGCTGTTCAGAATCTTAATCAACAGGGCTTTGGCCAAGGTTCTTTGCTCAATACCGCGATGAATCTCACAGGTGGACCCAACGCCTATTCTCAGTTTCAGAACAGCCCCTATTATCAGGCCATGGTGAATGCGATGAACCTCGGAACCGGAAACCTCGCGGCTCAGAGTGCGGCAGGCGGAACTTTCGGCTCAGGGACTATGGGAGCGGGTCTCTTGAATCTCGCACAGCAGACAGGTTCGCAGTATTACGGAGGCTATCAATCAGGCACGGAACAGGCCCTTCAGAACGTCGTAAATATGCTCACAGGGCAGACGAATACAGGGTTAACCGGGGCAAGCCAATTAAGCAGCGCATCTAACACGCTTCAAAGCAATACCTCGAACAATCTTAGCAACCTTGCCTCTGTTATCGGGAGCGGTGCCTTGACTTCAGCGGGCCTTCAGACAGGAGCGGCAACAGGGATAACCAATCAACTTAGCAGTGGGCTGGGAACCTACATGAACTATATGAATTACAGTAACCTCGCTAATGCGATTAAGGGCTTAAACGGAGGGACGAATGCAGGTACAAACCTGACGGGGGCACCAACCGCGTCTTCATCTTCTAGTCTTTTAGACCTTTGGGGGGTATAATGTCTGCTATAACAATGCAGAGTTGGTTGCCTTATCCTAGCCCTTCAAGCATCCTTACGCCCTCGCAGACCATCGGTCCCGCTATTGAAGGCGCTGAAGAAAACCTGATGAACGTTGAAAATCTCAAAATCCGCAACCGCCGTATGGATATGCAGCAACAGAAAATGGCCGTTGCTCTCGGTAACGCGATAAAAGAGGAAAATGTCAAACGGCAAAAGCAAGAGCTAGCGTTTCTTACCACGGAATACGAAAAGATTCTCGGTTTTAACGACCCTCGTTACAATGATCAGTTAAACCAACTCTCTCAGGAAATCGGTAGGCGAACCGGCATGAAACTGCCTCAGATAACCATGCAGGGCAGCAATAAATTTGATACCGTGCTGAAACTGGACAGACAGGGATTAGACAGAGAAGCAGATAAGTTTGATGCTCAGGGAGATCACGAAGAGGCAGAACGGATCAGGAAAACTTATCCCGAAAACGCATCGTATAGCCTGAAGACCGAGAAGGGCCGAACCGTCGAATTAAAGCCCGTGAAGGACCCGACACAGACGGAAAAGAGTTTGACGCCGGAACAGTTGACGCATGATGAATTGAGACAGAAGCTAGGACGGGAGCCTACGGCTGCGGAAATTAAAGGCCAGATGGAAAAGGATAAGGTAAGACTTGCGGGAAGTGAGGCCGCAGCGCGAAAGAGAGGTGGGCTTGCCGGAGAATTTGCAGGGATAGGCGGTATGGGGGCACCAGGCGGGGCTGCTCCTGCCCCTGGTACCCCTGCTGGCCCAGGCATGGGCGCACCTACCATTGAAGGAAGAAATGAAGCAGCTTTGCAGCAAGTTCCTGAAAACATGAGACCGACCGTGAAAGCCATGGCAGATTATAGATTCCCTGTGCCTACAGGATTTTCTCTCAGAAGTCCCTATTGGCAAACGATGGTGAATTGGGTACAGAAATATGATCCAAGTTTCGATGCGACTCAATATCAAGTCAAATACCGGCTCAGGCAGGATTTTACTTCCGGCAAGGCCGCTCAGAACCTTCTTGGATTGAATACGGCGGTAGGACATATCGATTCCCTCGTGAACGCTTACAAGGATTTAGACCAGAGCAATTGGCCTTCAAAAAACTATGCCACGAATCTCCTTGCAAATCACTTTCCTGTGACGCAAGGGCTTATTGATAGACAGGGAAAACTTACCGCCGTTAAGACGAAGTTCAATGCCGTCAAGGGAGAAATGGCGAGCATCTTCAAGAAGAATGGGGCCACGGATCAAGAGATAAAAGCGTGGAGAGATACTATCGATGACCCTACTACGGCCACGCCTACCATGTGGAAACACTTCATAGGTAGTTCTCTTGAACTGATGGGATCAAGAATGGAAGCTCTTGAGAATCAGTATGAACAGGGAATGCAGAGGCCCAAAGACTTCCGTTTCCTATCTGATAAGTCACGTAAAATACTTCACGGGCTTGGCGTGAACGTAGATGCCATTGACCCTGTGAATGCCGCTCCGAGCGGGGCTATGGGCGTGGACATAGATGCTATCAATAAAGAACTGGAAAGACGGAAAAAAGGCAGTCAATAATGGCAGATAGCGCGGTTGACTATTCAACTATTCCTACCGAAGACCTTGAAGCTCTGAAGGCCAGAGATTATGCAAAGGTCAGCACGAAGACCCTTGAATATCTGAAAGCTCATAGCCCTAAGTCCGGTGGCCTCGTTGCCGGTGCTCCCGAACAACAGGAAATTAAACAGACAGAACCGTGGTACACCGAAGCGATAAGGCCAACACTCCAATACAGTGGCCTTGCGGCAGGGGCAACAGCAGGGGCGGCTCTTGGTGCTGGTGCAGGCACAGCAGTAGAACCAGGAGGGGGAACTGCGGCAGGGGCAGTTGCAGGAGGGATAAGAGGCGCAGGTCTTGGTTATTCTATGGGTGGTCAGCTTGCCGATATAGTGAGAGAACATCTGGGATGGAAGAAGCCCGAACCTCTGAAGGAAAGAGGCACAAGGGCCGCTTACGATGTGGGTACAGGAATGATTATTCAGGGTACGGGAGAGCTTGGCGGCGCATTTCTTAGTGGTGCTGCGAAGGAAATCTCCCCTGAGCTTGCAGAGACGCGGGAACTGTTCAAGAAGTTTAAGATCAAGCCCCTTCCTTCTGAAATCTCTCCTTCCAGAACAAAAACCATGATTGAAGGTGTGCTGTCTTACACGCCTGCATCTGGTGACGTGTTTTATAAGCGCAGCCTAGAGCGCATTGCTCAAAACGACAAACTCATGGAACAGTTGATAGATAAGAAAGCTCCTAAGGATACTCTTGAATATGTAGGGCATCTCATTAAACGGGATGCCAGGGCGGTCCTTGAGAAATATTCCAACAAGAAGGCCGATGAAATACAGGGCATGGTAGACGGCCTCATTCAGCGATACGGGATTGCCACAAAATCTGAAGCAGGGCAGACATTCAGTGAGATCATGGAATCAAACAGAATGGGCCGGAAGATGGACATAAAACAGCTTGAGGCTGACCTTCAAGAGACGCTACCTCAGAAGGGGGCCGACAAGATTACCATATCACCGGAAACGATAGATGCGATGAGGAAACTGCGGAAATCGGAACTTGCCAAAATCCCACCCTTGAGAAATGACAAAGTCCTTGATGTGCTCAATGCCTATCTGCCGAAGAAAGGGAAACTCCCTGACAATCTGGCAAAGCTCATCCAGAAAAACCCTCAGATACTTGAGAAAGACCCGAAATTAAAAGTCATCGTAGACCAATACGAATCCGGCAAACCTGTGGTGAGGACATGGGAAGGGCTAAGACAAGATCGGTCCGAACTTCTCGACATGGAGAGCAGTATCTATGCCAAGGAACATCAAGGCACAAAAGAGTCCCATGTGTGGGATGCCGTAGCGAAGCGTCTTGACGCGGAAATGGAAGGTTATGCTGAGAAGCAAGGCGAACCGATATGGCAGAAGTATCAGGCCGCTAGAGAAGCAACTAGAACGATGCATGAGATTTATGATAAAGACCTTCTGAAGATAATGAATAAAAAGCCCGAAGAGATTGTTGACAGCATCATCAGGGGCGGTGAGAAGGGGCTTACCACCCTGAGACAGATAAAAGATGCCGTGGGTGAAAGCGGCATTGTCCCTCTCAGACAGGGATTTTTCAAGAAGCAATTAAATGACGCCACGGTAAATGGAGTGCTTTCGCCTGAACGCTTGGCAAAAGGAATGGCTAAGATCGGCGATGACATGAAGGCTGAACTTCTCACGCCTGGGCAGCGTTCTATGCTTGACCGTATCGCTAACCGGGGCATAGAAATTAATCAGAAGGTAGGCCGTCATACCATAGATTTC
The DNA here is from genome assembly GCA_964443355.1 of uncultured Spirochaetia bacterium. Taxonomy (GTDB): domain Bacteria; phylum Oederibacteriota; class PGYV01; order PGYV01; family Palsa-1178; genus Bog-1181. The sequence continues at coordinate 16,076 of CAYUDX010000024.1, read as the reverse complement.
CTTGAGTCCGTTGCGGGAACATCGAATGAAAAGATTGTCGAGCAACTATTAAAACCTGAAAACATCCAGAATGTCCGTCTTCTCAAGAGATTTTTCCCTGAAAAGGTCGATCAGGTGACTTCGAGCTTCCTTGAAAATCAGATATTCAAGCGTGGCGGTGCCGGAAATATGATGCCTGTCAGTTCTTCCAAAAACTTTTACAGGTATCAGACGGTGCTCAAAGAACTCATGCCGCCTGAGAGGTTCAAGGATTTATCGGACTTCCTCAAGATGGGCCGCTATTCTACGCACATAGAGAAGCTTGCTGAGAATGCTTCACAAACGGGTCAGATACTCATAGGCCACGGGCTGATGAGACGGTTTTTCACGGGGTTAGGCCAGATAGCGACAGGGCAATTAAAATCAGGCATTACTACGGAGGCCAAATTAGCTGGCGAACTCACATTAGGCAAGGTGCTGGCGAAGATTTATACGAGTGATTTAGCGGCCAGATATTTTACCAGCGCCATGAAATTATCGCCGGACAACCCTGAAGCTATCAGCAACTTCATTAAGGCTATAAGCGTTTTAGAGGTAAGTGAAGAGCCTGGGGCGAAACAGGCAGGGCAAACGGCTCCTGTACCTGAGCCCCGTCAGGAAGGTGGCCCTGTGCAGCCAGGCAAGCCCTATGTCGTCGGGGAAAAGGGACCGGAAGTCATTGTGCCTCAACAGGCAGGGACGGTAGTGCCGAATCAGGGGGCGGGGCAACCTGCCGCTAAAGCTCCTCCCGCTAATGAATTTTCTCCCTTCCTTCGCGCCTCAATAATGGTTAATGGTCAGCACTTTGACGGAGATCCCGGAGATACGCACGTAGATATTCTTTTGGAGAAGGGTTTGAAAGACGGTGAACGCGGTTTCGTTACACCTGATGGACAATTCCTTAATCGAACACAGGGAAAAGAGTATTTGAAGAAGAATATGCCTGATGTCTATAAGGAATGGGTCAAGATCAATGAGGAAGGGGAACATGGTGAGCTTCACATTCAGGATTTGATGAAGGCTGTTGACAAGGTCAAGCGCAGGAACAAAGAAAAATGAGGATAGACGACAAAAAAGCCCTCTTCATTGATTACGGTTACTCCACATACCTTTGTGATCGCATAGCACGGGAATATGGAAAGGTTTGGTACTACAGGCCAGACTGGAAGAGCTTCTTTCCAACAGGAGATAAACAGATTACGGGCACAGGTTTCAAAAACTTTGAGTGCATTTACGATGTCCACAAATATATTCCAAAAGCCGACATTATCATCTTCCCGGCTCTCTACGATGCGGATTGGCAAGAAGCTCTTGTAAATGAGGGGCATCTTGTTTTTGGAAGCAGATGGAGTCAATGGACAGAAATAGATAAGTGGCTTTTTTACAACCTGCTAATGTCTGAGACAGGCAAAGCAGACCAAGATATTTTAAAAAAGTATGGACTTAACAAATTCAAGCTAAATCTTCCTGTTGCCGAAACTATACGATTAATTGGCTTTGATAACCTCGAAGAAATGCTCCAGGAACTAAAGGGCGAATGGTACTTAAAAACTACGACAAGAAAACGTGGAGACATAGAAACCCGAAAGTTTGTGGGATTTAAGAAATTCAGGACTATTCTCAGAGAGCTTGCTTATAATACAGAATATCAGGCCGACACCACCGAATATTTACTGACCAAAAAAATCAATAGTAAGTGTGAGAGCGGCTATGATGAATATCAGATCGATGGTCAATCCTCTCCATATTTGACGATAGGCAACGAAGCCAAAGACGAAGGTTATGTGTGCAAGGTTGTAAAACTTGAAGAGCTTCCCTCTATTCTTAATAAGGTTAGAGAAGCCATGGCCCCCGTTTATGAATTTTTGGGACAACGAGGGAAGCATTCAACGGAAATCAGAATTACTACTAATGGCGATCCTTATTTCATTGATGATACTCAAAGAGAGCCTTCGCCCCCAGGAGAATTATGGTCAGAGCTTTTCACTTTTCCTGGAGAAGATATATGGGATGTGGCAAGCGGTAAGTTGCCAAAAATGAAGCATGAAAAAAAATATGCAGCTCAGATAATGCTTCATTCCGATTGGCTTGTAAAGAACTGGGTGCCAGTATCTTATCCCAAGGGCATATCTCAATTTGTGAAACTTAGAAATAACTGTTTCATTGGCAAGGACGAATATTGTTTACCTTTTGATGAAGAAAAAACGCTCGGAGCTATTATCGGCTTGGGCGACACAAAAGAAGAAGCTATAGAGGAATGTAAGTCGAATGTAGAGGAATTTTGGGGCGAGCAGGTTCATTATAAGATAGAGGCTTTTGATGAGATTTTGGAGGCGATCAAGTGCGGAACGCAGTTCGGAATAACGCTATAACAAAGTGGATCGATAATCTAAGAACGATTTATACGAGAATCGGAAAGACTAAACATGGTGTTGGAGTTATCGCAATACGCCACATTCCTGTGGGTACAGACCCATTTCAGGGAGACATATCATCTCTTTTGGCAATTCCTAAAGCGGTTATTGACGCTCTTAAAATTACTCCAGAACTAGCAGAAATGATAAATGATTTCTGCCCTCTTAAAAAGGGTCTCTACCAAGTCCCCTTGGATGGATTCAACAATATAGGCGTTGGTTGGTATTTGAACCATTCTAATACTCCAAACATGGTTACTTATGATGGGAGTCTTACCTTCATTGCCGCAAGAGATATTATGAAGGGAGAGGAACTTACTATAAATTATAATACCTACGATGACCAAAAAGATAATTTTGAGGAGGCTTGGCGCTTATGAACCTTTCTTTGTGTCCTCCATTAAAACAACAGTTCTTTTTCCCTGGAACTTCCATCCCATTATCTGGAGGCTTTGTGTGGGTAGTTCAGGCAGGTACAACCGGCCTTGGCTCACCTACCGCTACCTATACGGATTCGACCGGGCTTACTCTCAATCCCAATCCAATCATCCTTGACAGCAATGGCCAATGCTCGATCTGGCTTCCAGGCTATGTGAAGATTTACGTCTTTCTTCCGACCGACACGACCTACTCTAATCCGATCTATTCCATTGATAATGTCTCATCTCAGGCCGACATTCAGTTCTCATCTCTTCAATGGGTGCCCCAAGGACAGGCTACTTACATAAGCCCAACGCAATTCTCCATGTCTGGCAACGAGACGAGCATCTTTAGCCCCGGGACCGCAGTTCAGGCCACAATTGCAGGCGGCTTAATCTATGGCATTATTCAAAGTTCATCTGTTTCTGGTACCCCACAGGTTACTACCGTCAAGGTTTCATGGTTTTTGACGGGCCTTGATTCTTCTTTTACTTCTGTATCAACCGGCCTTGTATCGGGCGGGGTTACTGGTTCCGTACCCCTGCTGCCCCCCATCGTCATCCCTGCGGCCAGCGGCACTTATACCCTGACCTATGCTTCCGTTTTCCAGACATTTATCATACCCTCCACTCTCTCGGCAAACCTCTCAATTGTCTTGCCTTCAGCGTCTAATGTTCCGCCTGGGTCGTTCATAAATCTCAGAAACGAATATTTAGGGTCTGCTTATAGCGTGCAGATAACAGGAACTGTGGACGGGATAACGAATCCCTGGATGATTGGAGTAAACTGGCAGATAACGAGTGATGGAACCAACTGGATTTCGGTGGATACGCAGCAGCCTGTTATCCCTGTGACTCTTCCTGTCGGCACCAGCGCATATACCTTAACCAGAAACTTTGTCATAATACCGAGCGGTCTTACGCAGAATTTAACCGTTACATTGCCGTCAGTTTCAGCGGTACAGCCTGGAGTGCCCTTGAGAATCAGGAATGAATATCTTGGCACATCTTTTACTGTACAATTTTCCGGCACTATAGACGGAGTGTCTAGTCCCTATATGCTAGGCTGCGATTGGGAACTCTTGACTGATGGGACGTACTGGTATGGTAGGGTGACGCCGGTTCGAACTGTCAATATCGCCTATAGTGCCAATAACGTAGGCTCTTCGGGAGATACATCGACCACATGGGCGTCGTTACAGACTTCTTTGGTTACATTAGGCGTACCGGCAGCGGCAAGGGCAGTCTTCGGTTTTGCCAACATGACCACGAGCGGAACAGGATATCTAGCTCCCGTAGCGACGTCAACAGGGGCATTGTCTACAGGATACGGGGTTGTGGCTATAGGTGCGCTCACGGTAACGCCATGGAGAGTGGTGCTTGCGAGTCCACAGCTTTTATACTATCTCGTGACGGCGAACTATTTGGACATTACTTTAACAGGATATGAACTCTAAGGATGACGACGCTTCCTAACAATCCCGATGTTTCAGCCCCACTAAGCACTGCTGCATGGCAACAGTGGTTAAGCCAATTAACAAACGGGATAAATAATTCGACGGCGAGCTTAAATGCCCTTATCACCTTGTTGATCGGGGCCGGTACATCCGGGCAGGTTTTGACATCGCAGGGAGCAAATAATTCACCTGACTGGGTCACGCCATCTTTATCCATTAATATTCAATCTTTCACAAACAGTGGCACCTATACTCCCACGTCAGGCATGACATTCTGTATTGCCTTTGCCTGGGGAGCGGGTGGAGGTGGTGCGGGAGCGGGGGGAAACGGTGGCAATGGTGGCAATGGTGGCAATACGACCCTTGGTAGTGCCCTCACCGCGCACGGCGGCAGTGCCGGGACAACGAATGCTTCCGGGGCAGGCGGTTCGGGCAGCACAAACAAGGTGCATATATCCGGGCAACCGGGGCAAAGCGTATCTGGGCCTATGGCGAGTTTGCTTAATGGTTTGCTTAATGCGAGCGCCAATTTTACTCTTGGTACGCCTACATCGGGCGGCTCTGCTTTCGGGTCTGCTTCTCCAGTCGAGCCGGGTGTTGCCGGTAATGCGCCAGGGCAAGGCGGTGGAAGTATTGGGAGCGAGGGCACCTCTGGCGCAGGAGGGGGGGGCGAATACGTGGCGGACATCTTTACTGCGGCGCAGATCGGGGCATCGCAAACCGTGACCATCGGGGCGGCTGGTACGGCAGGAAGCCTCGGAACGGTGGGCTACGCGGGTTACATGTTCATAATCGAGTTTGGTTGATGGAGGAACTATGAGACACATTCTGTTAGCACTTTTTATCCTTGCCATGCTCGCCGGGACAGTACACAGTCAGCAGCAATGTTGGGTGCCCGATCCGAACCACCCTGGCATGAATATTAACATCTGCAATCCCGCGACACCAAATCAGTGGATTATCTCTCTAAACAAAACCTTCTCTATTTTGAACACACTTACCTTAAAAGGCTTAGACAACCAAATTATAGACTTCAGCGGGTTGCCTCAAGGTACTCAAAAGCTCGGTACAGCCGCCCTTGCATCAGCACAAGCCTTTCAGCCTTCAGGCGGGGCACTTAATCTCGTCGGCATAGACATTTCATCGACAATCACAAACGGGACCGGCAGCAAAACATTTAGCGTGGCAACCGGATTAGGCTTTATAACTGGTATGGTTGTTACGGCCATCGAGACGGCTAACCCGGCAGTCTACATGCAAGGGTCAGTCACTTCTTATTCAGGGACCACCCTTGTAGTAAATATGACCTATTCTCAAGGCAGCCACACGGGAACCGGGTGGACCATCCAAATTTCAGGTCCGCAGGGACCACAAGGAACACCAGGGACGGGCAGCGTCCCGATAGGCACGCTTGAATTTGGCGACTATGCATCATTACCGACAAACTACCTGTGGGCAAGCGGCCCATCTTTTACGGCCTGTGTCTCAAATTCGACGTATGCCACGCTTTACGCTGCTATAGGCGATACGGATACGGCTATAAATGGATGTGTGCAAGGTACTACTTTTGGAATTCCGAACATGAGCGGGGTTTTCCCTCTAGGCACAAGTGGCAGTTATGCTCTCGGAGCAAAGGGCGGGTCGGCGACACATACGCAGGCAGCAGGCGAGGTCGGTCCGGTGACGGTTGCGATTACTATTACCGATCCGGGGCATTTACATAGTTTGCCAAACCAGACTGCAAGCCCAAGCATAGGGGCAGGGGTAACACAATCGACTGCAACAGGAACGGTGTCATATACAGGGACAGCATACACCGGCATTACAGCAACCGGCACAGGGGGGAATTCTAGCCCGACACCGATGAATATAATGAACCCGTATTCTGCACGCAACTGGGTGATAAGATTTCAGTAGTGATAGCAAGGAGTTACATAGGAGGTAACATGAAAAAGTTTTTTGCTTTCGTAATTGTCACTATTCTGATTTTAGGATTATCTATATCTTCCTTCGCGCAGACACCCACTATCACTTCTCTCGGTGGCAATCCCGCGTCCGGGCAGGTGACTTGTGGTAACACTGCGACTTTGCTTTATTCACCAAACCCCACGGGTCCGCCTTTCTATGGTCGCCTCTCCATTACTTTTCAGAACCAATCCACCCAGCCCGTCTATATCGCGCCCCGGTCCGACATCAGCACGAGCAATGCGGGCATTCTGCTGGGTACTCAGTATCAATCTGTGACGTTGGACAGGTCGAATGGAAACATGACGTGGTACTGTATCACCGGAAGCAGCACGGCGACAGTAGGGTTTACAGAGGAGCGATGAGCATGAAAAAGCTATCCGTCCTCATTCTATCTCTCGTTTTGGCTTTTCCGATAGTCGCAATGGCTTCAGGGATAAGCTCCCCTGTCATCAATGGCGGCTCTCAGACGCTTGCCCAGGTCGATGCTCATGCTGCCGTCACCACCGGCTCAATAGCCACCATCAACGCGACACCGACGAATGGCGGGACGGGCTACGCGGCCAATGACACCGGCACAATAACCACCGGCAACGGTGATGCGACCTATAAGGTTCTGACAGTCGGCGGGACGGGCGGGAGCGTCGTACAGACGGTCGCCCTCGTCTATTCCGGTACGGGCGGCTACACAGTGGCGACCGGGCAGGCCACGACCAAGGGCGGCTCTCAGGCGGGCTCTGGTACTGGCCTTACGATCAATGTAACGGCGGTAGGGCTTTCCACGGCGAATGTGAGCAACACTCAGGTCAACCAGTACGGACAGGCGGCCTCACCCGTGACTAATTACCTCCCTTCGGCAATCGCGGGGCTATCTTTCATAACGACCATCGGGACGGCGCAGACCTCGCAGGCGTGGTCCCTAGCGGGCAACTCAGGCATCCAGAACGGGGCATCGGGGGATGTTATCTACCTGACCGGCGTTGCAGGCATAGCCGGTTCGAGCCACGGCGTACAGATCGTATCTCCTGCAGTGGGAGCGGAAATAGTCTGCAAGACCGCGCAGACAGGGGCAACGTCTTTTGCCTGGTTCTGTGTGCCTACGGTCGGCGCATGGGCAGCATATTGAGAGGTTCGACATGAGACAACGATATCTTATCCTTGCTATGGTATTCTTCGCCCTGGCTCTCGCCATAGCCGTTTTTGCTCAGGGTATGCCTGATGATTATGCCCCTCCTCCTCCGCCTACCTGTGACGTGACGGTTGAAGCCTTCATGGTTCCCGGTGTCCTCTACATGCGTTGCGGACCGGTCCCAAGCCCCTGCACCTGTACCGTGACCTTCCCGCAGGGGCAGACGAGCGCGGGGCTTAACATCATGCCGGATAGTGACGTGACGGTAAATATCGTCGGAGGTGGACAATGAGTTATGAAACGAAGCAGATAATAACTCCGTCTTGCGGAACGCTCCTTTTCGATACTGCAACAGGGTTTTATACCGAATCTTCTCTTGATTTAAGGGCATATTACCATGTCTGGCCGACAACAAAAATGTCTTGGTTTGAGCATATCAGATTGCGGCTCAGAATGAAATGGATTGAGGTTAAAGTCAGGTGGTCGCTGTGGACCCGATAACTCGACGCCGTTTTATACGAGATGCGGCAACCGGCCTTTTCCTGCCGCTCGGCATGGGCAAGATAGCCAAAGCAGGCGTCGCCATTCTCGGCGGGGGAGGCTTTCAGACTAAAAGTTTCTCTTCCGTTACCGGCCACCTCGACTCTGCCACCGGCTTCTACACAGATGGCTCATTGGATTTGCGGCCCTATGTCGGCAGGTTTGCCACATTCACTGCCTCCGCAGGCAACACGATCAAGTTCAAGATCGGGGGGCAGAGCGCGAGCGGGGAGACCTATGGGAGCAACTTAAGCATCCTTTCCAGCCTGAATTTCCAATCTGGATGGACTGCTGCTGGTGCAAGTATTGCGTCTGCTAACACATATACAACCACGTCCGCTGGAGGAATTTATTCGTACCCAACTCTTGCTTTTGGTGCGTTGTTCATCTCCTCTGTATCTGGGAGTGCTCCGGGGACGTTCTTATTATGCGATACCACGCTGACCACTAGATACAACACAAACCTTAATGGCACTACGCAATATGAGACTTGTCTCAACGCTAACAGTTTATTTTTCTATTCAACTGGTAATGGAACAACAACGATAACAAGTGCTTATTTAAAGCAAGTCCTCACCCCGAGCAACGGCAGCACGAGCGGCAGCTATGGGGCCTATTTCAATGGAGCGGCGATAGTGACGGGAGCGCCGTTTGATGCGGCATCATGGACCGTAACCATTACGGCAAATTGAGGTGAATAATGAGTTGGTTCGGTAAAATCTTCAATGCACCCTGCATCACCCTCCGTTGCCGAGACGTGGCGGCGGCGATGCTCGAATATTTTCAGGGACAGGACGGGCTGACAGTAGTAACTGGAACAAGGGCAAGCGATGGCCTACGCCACTGTGAGGTGCGGCTGGGCATCAAAGCCTATACCCTGCGCGATTGGACCGTGGATGAGATTGGGAGGGCATAAAGGATGACGAACAATATCACAGCGACCGCAAATATCACGCATTCGACTGTTTCGCTCCCGGCAGGGTTTGCCGCCAATCTCGACAGTCTGACCAATCCACAGAACTACCTTCTTGCCACGGTCGATAACAGCAACGGCACATGCAAGGGGTATCTCTACCAGATCCTCGGCGGGGCGTATGCAGCTCCGGTAATCAGCGGAACGATCACCTATGTTGCCGGGGCCGCGCTGACACTGGCTCACACGGTAAGCGCCGGGGTCCACACCTATACCCTGACCTACAATGGCATTCAGGTCGGCACTTATGTCGTGACGGATTGGCGGATTTTACAGAACAATCTTTACGCGAAGTTCAGCACGGATGCGAGTGGCATCGTGGTGGGGTTTAGCGTGACGGGATATAATTTAATACGGCGACAAGCGGCACGGAGGGAGATGATGGAAGAACTCTTGAAGCAAATAGGTCCTTTGGCAGCATATCTGGCCTTGGCGGTTATCGGTTTCTTCATCGCCCGGACCCTCCATCAGATCGATATGAGCCAAAGAGAACTGTGGAAGCACATCGATGAGCATACTAAGGAAATCGCATTACTCCGTGGAGAACATGACAATCAGATGAGATTGGGAGGGCATAAAGGGTAAACTACCCCGCAGCAAGCAACGGGGTTTCCGCGCCCAAATTTATGATGACCCCCGACGACAAAGCCCTTTATATGACCCTGCATGTCTTCGACCTTGCAGCCCTGACATGCATTGGTGAGGCAGAAGACCAGGGCCAGGCTGGACAGGTGGCCGTGCTCTCGGTCATCAAGAATCGACATGACCTTTGGAAGCAGACCTACCAGACGGTATGCTTGGGAGCCGGACAGTTCGAGTGCTTCGACAAGGAGGGGCTGAAGCTGGTGCAAATTGCCAGAGGTATGCTCGGCACAGGAGACCCCTTCGTGATGACGCCTACACAGACTCAGATTGTCGGGCTGGCTGAGACGGTTCTCACAGGAGAGACGGCGAGCAATGTGGGACTATCTACCTTCTATAAAAGATTTGATGCCCCTTCGCCCTGGTTCGAGAAAGAGATTGCGGCGGGGAAGTTTGTAGAGCACAGCCGGATAGGTGAGCATGTGTTCTATGAGGAGACGAGATTTAAGGAGACGTGACATGCTTGAATGGTTAATCGTGATAGCTTTGAAGCATTACATCCTCTACAGCATCGGCTTGTTCTTGGTCGGGGTACTTGTAGGAACAATTATTTGGAAATAAAGGAGGTAACGACATGACCGATTGGATAGTTCTACAGGCAATAAACCATTACGTACCAAAGGAATACATGCCGATCATCCTGATTGTGCTTTCATTCTTTCTGGCCCTTGAACAGTGGTTGGCTTCGACAAACAGGATAAAGGCGAACAGCACCTTGCAGATGATTGTTAACTTTGTGCAGTATTTTATAGCAAAGGAGAAGGGCGATGGAACGCTCAACCTTAACGGACAGTCCAAAGGAAGTGGAACCGGGGGGAATCCTGGGGCAGATAGTGGAAGCAGCCAAGGAAGTGGAGCAGGGAGCATCGACGGAAGCAGGACAGGAAATTCCGGGAGCTGAGACAGAGCAGGAGAAGGTAGAGAGCGTGGATAAAAAAGGGGTGAGCCTAGTAGTCGGGCATACATTTCACTTTAGTATATAGATTAGTCCTTATACTTGATGATATGGAGAATAGCCGATGGTGGAATCCAGTATCGAGCATCGTTTTCCTGTGTGAAATCCATTCTCTCATTGATCCAGAAACCGTCTGCAAAGATGCTAATGCCCCTTTCTGATGAAACGGTTCTTTCCTCGCCACAAAACAGGAATTTGCATTGATAATTTGTCATTTTTTCCTCCCTTGCCGGGAGCCTTATTGACCCCCGGCTTGATGTCTGGTTGTGTTACCCGTTTGTCCCGTCTGCCACCTGTGGAGCCGCTGCCGGTGTTGCTGCCGCTGCCAACTTATTCGCTACTGCTGCCTGGATCGCCGTGATCGCCAGAGGCTCGGCAATGGTGATGCTCTTCGCCGCAAGGCCCTCAATGAGCTTCATTGCTGCGGCTACCAATTGCGCTCCTGTCATCGTGCCCAGGGCTGTGTCCGCCATGTCGGCGACGAGGGTTTCAGCGTCGGCAAGCACCGTGGGACCGATGCCTGTCTCAAACTGACTGATGAGGTTGCCAAAGTGAGATTCGATTGCTCCCTTGAGGTTGTCGATAAATGCTTCCACCTTTTGCCAGAAAGTCTGCGTTGCCATAACGTCCTCCTTATTTGATATGCCCTCCCCAAAGAGGAGGGGTAGTGCCTATGTTATTGACAAGTTGCAATTCTACCGTCCGGCATATATTTCACTGTTGCACCTGACAGGAACTGAAGATATTTCACTCCATCTATGCATGTCTCTAAGGTAGATAGTCCCAGCCTTTGCTCTACAAACTTCCCCGCCGCAATCTCTTTCTCGAACCAGGGCGAAGGGGCATCAAATCTTGATGAGCCTTCTATGTTCGCGCATCCTCTTTGGACACTGCCACAACCAACAAGTATAAGACACATTACCAAAAGCATCAATTTTCGTTTCATGTGTTCCTCCTTATTCGATATGCCCTTCTCAAAAGAAGAGGGGTAGTGCTTGTCTTTGTCGAGTCATCACCTCCTTATTTTGCCTCGTGACGGGCTTTCCTGTATGTACTTGTCCACAAATGCCGCAAACAGGAATAAACATTACACATCACCTCCTTCGGTAGGGTACGGGTTAAGTGGTTTTACTCCACAACTTTCTTGTATCCGTCATCCTCTGTAAGTGCTGTGGTATTTGTTCCCTTACGGTACTCAAAAAACTTCTCAAGCCCCGCTCATAGGGTACCAAAGCCCTACCAAGGTGGTCATAGAAATACTTAATGAATTCATCAGCACTATATCCTGTAAGAGCATCAAGAGCACGGGCCTCTTCCTCCGTGATAGTGAACGAAATAGTGAATTCCATCTTACACCAAGATTTTATTTCACTCATATTCCTCTCCTTCCCCCGCCAATGCAAGGGCTATTTAAGTTTACCACAATCCCTCTTGCTCTCCCGATCTTTCCTATAATCCGTATTTCTCCATCAAGTACCTGACTCCCATCTCCTGTATCGCCCCATAGTAGCCGATTCCGCTCAAGCACAGGTCCAGCAATTCCTTGTCGTGATCGGTCAGCCAGAGCCAAAAGTGGTCAGTCATCTCTTCCACCTTCTCGGTGTCTGATTACCTTTTGAAATAGACGGGCCTGCAACATCCGGCATCTTAGTCCCGCAAGGAAGTTTATCGGCTATGCCGGAGTTCCCAGGCCCAATCTCCATTATCCCTTCTTCCCGTGGCTTCCAATCCGGGTCGATAATCCCTGCCTCACATATCGCCAGTTGTCGCCGCTCGCTGTTCTCTACCTGTTTGCCCTTTATGCCATAGACAGTCGGCAAGCCAAGCTCGCACTTACAGGGTGAACGACGAGCATCTAATCGACTGCATATAGAACAAGCCCAGGGAAATGCCAATCTAACGCTCCTTCTCCAAAATAACTCGACACGGCACTACTCGATAGCCACAGACTTCCCACATCCTCGTATTCTGTAGCGTCGTCGGGTCAATTACCTTCACCCAAGAACGGTCTAACGTTAACAACATCTTCTTCTGTTTCCATAATTTGGGCGCGGAACCCCGTTGCTTGCTGCGGGGTAGTTTATGAGCGCTCCTCTTCTTTCCCCGGCAGAGCCAGCACCATGCGGGGCATCCGTTTTGTTTCATAAGCCTGTGCAATCTGCGGCTTCATCCAATCTCCCACGGTTTCACCATCAGGCAAAACGATATTAGCCATGAAAGCATCCTCAAAGACTTCTATTCCGTCATCGACCGATACCAACTTGCCCTTGATCGCCAGAAAAAGAGCACGCCATTTTTGGCGCACAGCTTGTTCATACGCCTGTTCAACTTGTCTTGGGCTACGTGCGTAGCCTCTTGACGGCGTCTCGGTGAAATCTTCTCGGTTCGGCAGTTTCAGCATAAACTTCAGCCTGCGGCCATGCATCTCAAACATCACCTGAGCGAAAGACCCTTGCCAGCCATAAAGAAAGCCGGAGGCTCCGAACCTTATTAGAGTTCGCTCAATTTCAAGGCGAGATTTATCAGAAGAGACTTCAGTGTTTTGGGCGTAACGCATCTCCCCCCCCCTATCTTTGCCTTCTCGACCCCGGAAACGACCCCACAGAGGCGTACAGGGCGGTCAGCGGGTCAGTCTAGACTATAGCACATTCTTTGCCATCCACCTTTCTCCGGATGAGGGGGCTATAGATTCTTTCGTCCCTCAATATATGTTTGCATGAATTCTTCAAATTCAGTTCCATCTTCAGCGCACCAGTCGGTCCACCCTGTATCCTCTTCCTGATAAACTACAAGACCCCCCGCATTTGAATAGTCAGGCTTGATATTATTCTCATACTGAAAGAGATCATACATCGCAAGAGCATCACATAGAATTGCGCCCTCTTGCGGTGTTTTAACGGGATATTCAAACGCCTTCATGGGCACTTGAGGAACCCACCAAACCTTGAGGTCACCGATTTTTGCCATTTCCCCCTTCCTCCCGGCGTCACTCTCAGCGAACGCCCTGCTGCCCGATGCATTCGGCGTGCTAAACCTTTATATCAGACCACCCTTCTGTTCTTTGGCCTTCTTCAATCCTTCGATAAAATCCTGTAATTCTTGAATCGTTGCCGTGTTCACATTAAGTTTACGGCTGTTGTAATAATCCCTATAATCAGCCGGGTTTATAGTGTCTTTCAGTCTGTTTATTTCTTTGATAAGTTCATCACGGGTCTTGAGGACACCGTTTTCACCGGACGGATTAGGAGGTTCTTTCTTCGGCGGCTCACCATCGGCTTTCTTTGTCGCGCCCTTAGCCCATTCAGCCAGGCGCTTACCTGTATCTACTGTAATCGGCTCATTGTCCACAAAGACGGTCTTGAAACTCTCTTTCGTCCACTTCGTGACATGCAGCCGGTGCTCGTGGTCAATCCAGCCGTGAACCATCATTTCAAAAAGGATGTCCTCAGACTGTTTTGGTTCCACAACTTCAGCCCGGACCCAATCTTTTTTCCCGCCTTCCTTGATTATCTGCTTCATCGGGTACTTTGCTCTCATACAGAGAATAACGAGCGGAACAGAAGTAGACAGGAGCTTCAAAACAAACTCCCTCGCATGTAAAATCTTGGGCTGTTGCCAGACCAGCACACCTTTCTTCCCTTCGGCTTCATTATGCGCCGCCATATCAAGGACGCCGCCACTCGACTCCCATTCATGTGAGCCACTGTCCACGATGAGAACTTGCAGCCCCGCCCCGCCCGCCTCTGTAATTGCCTCACCGTATACTTTAGGAGAAAAATTGTCTCTGATCGGTAATACCTTATAGCCACCGACAACGGGGTCGTCTGCGTAGACTTCCCCCCGTCCCGATTCTGTTTCAATCATGCCGACCTTAGACATATCCCCCGCAAAGCCTTTAGCGAGGAGCAAAGCACTTTTGGTCTTGCCACAGCCACTCTCAGAGTACAACCCTATGAGTGGCTTTGCCTCTGAAGTGATCGCCGGTCTAAAGTGAAATCCCACGTTGTTTCCTCCTTTTCATTTGGGTCTGAGAGCTACAACTTGAATGAACATACCGGACTTTTTCTTTTCTCATATTTTTCGGGTCATCGTATTTATGGCAAAAGGGACATCTTATCCAGTTTGCATGGCCCGTGGCTTTTAGGGCGTCCATTCTCATGTGAATTATGCGATGATAGCCGTAAGACTGACACGCGACCAGATTGCTATTTTCGTTATGGCTCCTATCCTCGTCAGCATGGTGTACTGCTGAGCCTTTTGGCAACGGATGTCCTAATGCGGTCTCCACAATCTGTCTATGTTCCCGTGTTTTGTCGTTCATCGTGTAGCCGTTCGACTTCCAGCCACTCCCATTAGGGGCGCGTTTTGTAACAAGAGGATCGCCGTGACGTTTCCATCTGTTGTAGTGTTTGTGGCAATACCCTTTTGCATCGTGGTCCTCGTGGCAACCTTCAACGGAACACCCCTTCATAAATCCTCCTCTTTATAGAGCAATTCCAACGCAAACCGTTTCATTTCCCAAGCCGCAAGAGCATAAGCCGGTGTATCGATCGTACAGACCTTCAAAGGGTATCCCGGCCATACTCCCGTTGCCATGCATTTCTGCCATATCCATAGGCCCATCTTTATTCGGTCGTCACCCAAAGTTTCCATCCATTGTGGGGGCAAATCTATAAGAGAACAGGCATAAGGCGGCTCAGTTTCCTGAAAGAAAAAGACAGAACTCGGTTCCTTGCCCGTGACCGCTTTAACCCCTCGCCGGTAAAGTGCTTCTGCGATGTCATAGTCCATATTGAGAACAAGCCGGTCAATGGTTGCCGGGTTTACAGAAACACGCGATGTCTTATAATGGAGCACGGCAGAAAGGTCTGGCGCTATTGCATCCGGTCTGATCTTACACCATGTTTCATCCTCTGTCCAAAAGATAGACCGTTCTGACAGCCAGCCAGCCATGTGAACATCTGAAAGAGCGATAGTTTGATTGGCAATCTCTACCATCGTTTTAACTCGCTCATACTGTTCCCTGAGCAGAGGTATTCTCCCTTCGGCTCGTGCATCAGCCCGCGCTTGTTTCGTCTCTTTTTTCATCCAGTTATCGGCTTCAATGACCGTAGCATTATCAATGCCTTCAAGAAAAAGAGAATGCCCGGCCTTCCCTATATCGAACTTATCGTCGGGCTCTTCCTTATAATCGGGGTTGAGCGCAGGGTGATTCGTCCAGGCATGAAGAGGCGACTTGTTCAGAATGTCTTTACAGACACCAGAAGAAAAACAAGGTTTTATGCAGACATTAGCTGAATGGTATTCTTCTTCAGTTATCTGGTAGATTCCGGGAGCGTCTACCATCATGCTTTCTCCTTGAGCAGGGCAAGCCTGTCACATTCCGCCTCTAGTTCTTCAATCCGTGCCGCCGCATCGTCGGCCACCTGGTCATAATGAAGCCGGACATATTCGAGGTCCCGAAGGCGCTCAAGCAAAGTCATGTCAATGGGGAGTTTATCGGTCATGCGCTTTTCTCCTTCTTCGCTATCATTTCACTTTTCCACCCTTAGCCACCCAAAGAG
>CAYUDX010000023.1:0-48314 GCA_964443355.1 uncultured Spirochaetia bacterium | reverse complement strand
TTGCTTTGATATAAAAGATATGGTCGTCCTAATATACTGAAATCATGCAAATTATCATCACCCATATCCTTTGCGTTGTATATTATATCGATTTTGCGATTTAATAAGTGTTCTAATTGCTTAATATTTGAATTTGGGTATCTCCAAATATAATCAAATACAACATTACTAAATATATATTCATTTTTGTCATTTTGAAATTCATTCAATAAATCCAATTTTCTAATTTCCTTTAATATTTCTAATGCTTTATTTCCTTGTGCTTCACCGACAAGACCGTTCAATTCGCTTTCATATTTTACTGCAAGCGACATGATTTTATCCATCTTTTGCGTCGATTCAGCAAAAGAAATATTTGATATAAGAAGCAATATAATTACTATCAAACCTTTAAAACACTTGATTTTTTTCATTTCCCCCCTTCCTTTCATTCTTCACTAGTCCAATCTGGCGTCCCATAAAACGCTTTATTTCACTTATCTTTACGATATTAAGGCCTTCATAGATTTCCCGTTTATCCAATTATAACGGATTCTTTTAATCCTGAACCTGAACAAGTTTTATTATCTGCAATTTTTCAAAATCAAACACAAATTTTCCACCCTGTTTATCGTCATCAAACCCGAACGAAAATGAAAAATCGGCCGTTTTGCTGTCAGCGGCCCAATCTATTAATTCAACATTACTGAATCGGCCGCCTTTCGACGGTTTGAAGTCGTAATTTTTGCTATGGTCTGAAATATATTTAGAATAATCTAAATAAATTTCTTCTTTATTTTTGATATTTAACAACCAAACAAAGCTACTGTAACGTGTATGCTGAAATATCATCAGCCTTTTGCTGTCCGGCGTCCAATAAATCCCATCCGCCCATATCAAACTTTTAACAAGAACAGAATCTGTTTTGTGTTTTTTATCATAAACATGCAAATCAAAATCATCACAATCATAACTTTGGTTACAAGGAATAACAGACTTGCCGTTTTTTATATATGAGAATTGATAATTGCCGTCCGGTGACTCCACATTTGCATATTCGTTTATAGTTTCCATCGTCGTGCAAAAAGCAGCAGGCGCAATAAGTAAAACAAGCACAAGCCAAACCATATTTTGTCTCATTTTTTAGGCCGCCTTATTATACATAGTCAACACTTTATGGTTAAAAACAGGATCATGTCTTTACCTGATAACTCCAAAGTTTTAATTGCCATGTTTCCTTTTACCTTTCTTATTTTATGAAAATTGACATTGCATTAGAATTTAAATTGTCCATCAAATCCGTTTTTGTGGTTCCTGTCCAGTAGCAGGCTGTGCCTATGTTGTTTTTTATCATTTTGCAGCGCCCCGCGTTCTGGAAGCCTTTAAAATTCGAGCTTTCCGCCCGCGTTAAAGGGTTTCCCATGCCCCGGATACACGTTATTGACCGTCAATGTTTTCAGTTTTGTTATTGTGGCCGCAAGGCTTTCCTCGTTATAAATTATGTTCGCCCACTGCGGTTTGCTCCGGTTCAGCACCGTATCCCCCGAAAAAAGGCTTCCGTCGGAGGTCAATATGGCTATCGACCCCGGCGTGTGGCCCGGAATGGAGACCACTTTCGCGTCAAGCCCGAAATCCTTAAGGTCCTGCCCGTCCTCAAGGAAGATATCCGGTGAGAATTTCTCAAATTCATCCATCATCTTTTTCATGCGTTTCTTCCCGCCCATGAGGAACTGCATTATCGTCATCATAAGCGAGCCGCCGGTCCTTTTCCTTTCCATAAGCATCTCGCCCGTCTCGGCCATTTTCGCGTCGTTCTTGTGCATGGCTATTTTAACGCCGTACTTTTTCCTTAAATAAGCGCAATTTCCGACGTGGTCGATGTCGCCGTGCGTGATTATCACAAGCTTCAGGTCGCCGGGCTTGACGCCCTCAGTTTCCAGCGCCTTTTCCAGCGCGTCCCTCGACGTCGGCACGCCAGTGTCGATCAAAATATAACCCTTGTCTGTTTTTATAAGGTAACTGTTCACAAACGTAAGGCTGATCGTCTTGATTTCCATTTTCATTCTCCTGTGTAATGTGATTTTTTAATGCGGGATATTCTACCTGATCCACCTTATCTCGATCTCTTCTTCCACTTCCTTAAATTCCCCGTCCCCTGTCACGATTGAAGCGCCGTGTATCCTTGCTGTTGCCGCGCAAAAGCAGTCGGCGAATGACATTTTTTTTGCGGCTTTATAACTTCCGGCAAGAAGCGCTATGTTGCGGTCCGCTTCGACTATTTTTACCGGAATGGCGTCAAGCATATCCCTGGCTTTCAGGGCGGCTTCGTTTCCCGACTTTTTCAGCACGGCATAGAACAGCTCGCCGTAATTGACCGCGGACATGATCACCATTGCGGCTTTTTTGCGGGTTTTCAGAAGGATTTGTTCCACCATATCGGCGCCGGGCTCGTTGTAGAAAAATGCCGCCGCCGCGTGTGTGTCCAGTGCTATTTTTTCCATTTTCGGTCCATATCTGCGGATTCTACGGAGCGTTCATTAAGCAGGAATTGCGTCATTGACCCGTCGGCCTTCAGCGCCCCTTTCATGGCTTTTATGTACCCGTCCTCAACCGGCGTCATCAGGATGCCGCGTTCGTCCTGCTTTACGATCAGTTTTGTCCCCTTTTTGATGTGAAGCAGCTCTCTTATTTTGGCGGGTATCACAACCTGCCCTTTTTGCGTGACTGTGATAGTTTGCATATTATATGCCTCCTCATAATTAAGCTTACCATATAAAATAAAGTAAGTCAATTATAATAGCGCCTTACATGTGAATTGCCGCAGGGCCGTCTGCGTGCCCTTTACGCTATTTTTAAAACAACCTTCCCTTTTGTATGTTTTGCCTCGACGTATTTATGCGCCTCGACCGCCTGTTCCATGGTAAAAACCCTGTCAACCACGGTTTTTATCTTCCCTGTCTCCATGTTTTCCTTGAGCCATTTGAGGCTCTTGCTGTTCATGTCTACCATGAAGGATGTAAAGCGTGAGGCCAGGGGGCCCTCTTTCGGCATGGCCCTGTTAAGCATGGCGGTCGCGTACTTTCCCTCCGGTTTAAGCAATTTTACGATCTCATCAACGGTGGCGTTCGCGATATAATCTACGATCGCGTCAAATTTTCTCCCCGACTGCCGGTAATCTGTCTTGTCGTATTCTATTACATCCTGCGCGCCCAGAGAGGATACCATCGCCCTGTTCGCCGAACTGCAAACGGCCGTGACGCGCGCCCCCATTGCCCTGGCTGCCTGCACCGCAAATGTGCCTACTCCTCCGGAGGCACCTATCACGAGAACATCCCTGCCGTTAAGCTCCGGCCCTGCTTTTTCCAGCGACTGCAGGGCCGTAACAGCGGCAATTGGCACTCCACCGGCTTCCACGAATGAAACGTTTGATGGCATGAAATAAAATCTTTCCGGGTTGATTACAGCGTATTCTGCGTATGCGCCGCCTTCCCAGGGTGAGACCGTGCCCATGACCCTGTCCCCCTTTTTGTATCCCTTCACGTCCGCGCCGATCTCCTCAACCTCCCCGGCAACGTCTGCACCGGGTATCTTGGGCAGCTTGTCGTTGAGTTTCGTGAACATTCCCGACCTGACAACCGCATCAACGATGTTGACGCCGGCGGCATGGACCCTGACGAGCATCTGGTCTTTTCCGCATTCAGGGACAGGCATCTGCCTTACTTTCATATTCTCCGCCGGACCGAATGAGTCTATAACCACGGCTTTCATTGATTTTTCCATGTTATTTTTCTCCTTTTTATAATGAATCGTGTCGATTGCCGTTCAATCCTTCAAAACTTTTCCGACCGCATCTTCATAGTTAAGAAGCTTATATGGAATTATTGCCTTTATTGCCTGCGTGTCCCCGGTATAATCCGTCTCCATGCCTTTGATGAGGTCTCCAAATGAGCCTTTGGGAAGTTTTATAGCCCGCTCCAGGAACGGCGCAAACGGTTTTAACAAAAATAGCGGCAAGTGTATCTTGATCGGCGCGGGTTTGCCCATTACGCGGGCCGCAATGTCTATCATTTCGTTATATGTCAGTATTTCGTCGGATCCCACATCAAAGGCTTTGCCGTATGTCCCCGGCTCGTCAAGCGCCTGTGTGAGATAATAAACAAGGTCGTCAACCGCGATGTTCTGGTACTTTTGTTTTCCGCTGCCCGGCACTATCGCAAATCTTTTTCCCGCCTGCGCCATCATCCTGCCAAATCCTCCCCCGCCTTTCCCGACTATCTGGCCCGGCCGCAGGATAGTGGCGTTAAGCCCGCTTTTTAAGAGCAATTGTTCGGCTTTCCAGCGGCCCCTTGCCCATAAAAGTTCGGCGTCCGGCGCGGCGCCAAGTTGTGTCACATAAATTATACGGCCGACTCCGCAGTCGAGGCATGCCTTTACCAGGTAACCGAGTCCCCTTATCTCCGTGTCCACAAAACTCTCACCGGACATGCTTTTGGGCTGCGCCCTCAAAGTATGAATGCTGACATAAACCGCTTCCACGCCTTTTACGGCGTCAAACATGGATTTTTCATCCGAAATATCCCCGGGAATTATCTCGCATTCTTTTGGAAGGATTTCAGCGGCCTTTAATGGATCGCGCACCGAACAGCGCACACCGAAGCCTTTTTGGACAAGAGCCTGCGTGAGCCGCCGCCCCACAAAACCCGTGGAACCCAATACAACCACTTTGCGCATGAATTCCCCCGGTTCTTGTCCGTCATTTATAAATATAAAGATCTATTTCCTTGCCTTTGTTTTCATCATTGCCCTCTGTCTTTAACGGCTGGTGCAAATGTGTGTAGCCACTAATGACAATAAAACCTGATTTGCCTTCCCTGACCGTTGCAATGTTTGTGTAATACCTGAAAGGCCTCGACGAAAGCAAGCCGTGGCCGCAGGTATAGGTCCAGATATCAAGGGATTTTGAGTTGTCTATCCTTAAATCGTCGTTTATTGTTTTCACATCATAATGAGGGCCTCTTTTTGAGCCCATGTCGCCGATGAAATAATTGAAATTTGTGCCAAGTTTGACTTTGTGGTCCGGGAAATAATAAAAAACAGCTTTCACGGCCATGGTATCGCCTTTGTAATCCAGGCAGTTTATGAAAAGCTCATTGCTTCCGGTTGCCAGCGCATCATAAGGAATGGCGCCGATCGTCAAACCTTCAACGGCATTTCCGCCGTCAATGCCGGGATCAATGGTATTGCCGTTCAAATCGCATTTTATTGTCTCGTTTTTAATGTAATAGGCAGCCCAGCTTATGCCGGCCGACCCTTCTTTGTCAAAGAAAGCCTCGTTATCGGTCATGTTAAGTATTGCGATATTCGACCCGGGCTCATAATCAAAGTCAAGCCTGCCGGTATAACCGTTTATTGTCATTACCAGCTCTTTTTTTCCTGGGCCGCCGGGCATGAAATAAAAATTAAGACTTTCGCTGTCCTTGCCCGGGCCTGAGGCAAAACCGATATTTTCGCATTCCACAGGTTTTCCGTTGAGGGTAAAAGACTTGGCCCATTTATCCCTGTTAAAAATGAGATCGGTCAATCTCTTTTCCTCATCCTTGTCGTCATGATTTATTCCCGTCACAACGAAAGCAACCTCCAGATCGCCCAGGTCGCCGTAATGGTTTTCGGCGGCTATTTTCAAGACCACGCCGCTATCGGCGGCCCGACAGAATCGCGGCAAAACCATAAAAATGAACAACAACAGGATTTTTAACGGATAATTTTTCTTACGCAACAATTGCTCCCACCTTCTTTTCTAATCATCGAGTCCCTTCCCGTCCAGGATCTGTTCCAGGTATTTTTCAGCCCTTGCTTTCCTGGTCTCGGATTGTTTTGCCCGGGAAAAATAAAAGAGATACGCCCTCTGCCTTCCGGGCGTTAACGCGTAAAAAGCTGTTTTCAGGGCCGCGTTTTTATCCAATCTTTCCTGAAATTCCACGGGTATTGTGTAGTCCGATGTCTTTTTTAATTTTACCTTCAACCCCGCTTTTTCAGCCTCAACGGCCCTGTTAATATAGTCTTTCAGCACGGTTTTCATCTTTATTATTTCCCCGACGTTTGTGAAGCGTATCTGCCTCGCCGCCTGGACATTCTCGGTCTGTTGTATAAGGATGCCTTCAGGGTCCTTTAACAGCGCTCCGTTGAACATCAACAAAGCGCAATATTCCTTGAACCCGTGTATTAATACAATATTGTCCTTTTGAATGGAGTAACACGGCCATCCCCACTTCATTTCCTCGGTCAGCCCGCAGGAAAGCACTATCTTCCGCAGTTCCTCAAATTCTTTCCGCCACTTCGGCGCCCTGAAAAATATATTACCTTTCGGCTCTGCCTGCCCGGTAGTTTTCTTTTTGCTCAAGATAAAACCTCCTGAAGCGTTTTAAAAAATTAATATGGTCATATTTTATCACCGACGCCGCCAAAGGCAATGATTTTTATTGAGTCCCGGCGTGATTTTACAGTTCTTTAAAATCCGCCGTATTCCTCTCTTTTTTAAGATCGTACGGCAACAGTTCCACTTCGTCCATCTCTTTTATGATTATATCCACGCCCGCACCGTCGCAGGCCTCTATCAATTCGTCAAAAACAGCCTCGTATCCGGGATGGCCCTCGTCAAAAAACATGACGGCATTGATCACCTTCAACTGCGCGTTGTTGCGCACGCAATTCTTTACGATGCTTTTTATCCGGTGCCGGTCCTTTATAAGCCTGCCGGAGTCGACGGAATGCAGGTTCCGGGTGTGTTTCATACGCGCCCCCTTTGATCCGCGGTCATTCAAAAAATTTTACTATATGTGTATGTGTCAGCCCTTCGGCATTTTCATCTTCCCTGCGCACCCCGAGCACTATAAGCGTGTTTTTCGGGAAAGGGACGCCCTCGACGGATTTTTCTATGAGGGCGTTCAATATGTCCGACTGTATCTTTACCGGGGACAGGTGATATTCCCTGAGATAAACTATATATCCCTTGCCGTTCACGTCTTTCATGGCCCCGGAGAGCCAGGACGACACCGTTCCGTCAAACTTCACGCACCCGAATTCATTGAGCGGCAGCACTGAAAGGTCCTGGTCAATAAGCGTCCTGCCCGTCTCTGCCGCCGTCTCGGCCAGCAGGCGGTGCACCGTCTGCCTCTGATTGTGGAAGAGAATCACGCAGCACGGGTCGTGCACCTGGCAGGCCCCAAGGAAAAATTTTTTAATCTCCTCATAAGACTTAAAATCATGGTTCATAGAGCGCCTCCTTATCGTTCAATACGCGGGGAAAATCCGGCGCGCCGTTTTCCTTCATTGCAGCGAATCCTGCGCGGCGGTTGTTTCCCGGCTCAATATCATGCAGTTCCTTCCCGAGCTTTTTGCCTTATACATTGCGTTGTCCGCCGTTTTTATCAGTTGCTCCACCGTGGACCCGTTAACGGGGAAGATGGACATCCCGATGGAAACCATAATGCCGTCGTTTATCAGCACCCCCTTGTTCTTGATATGCAGTTTTCCCGCTTCCTGCAATATCCTTTCAGCGCATTTATATGTCCCGTCCGCGTCGGTCCCCGGTATGATGATCAGGAACTCATCGCCGCCGTACCTGCACGCTATATCCTCAAGCCTTATGGAGTTGTTTATTATCCTGCTTATCTTTACCAGCACCATGTCCCCCATGTCGTGTCCGTAACCGTCGTTAAATTTTTTCAGCATGTCGACGTCTATCATTATCACGCCGAATGATATATTGTGCCTTTTGGACCGGTATATTTCCCTGTTAAAAGAATCAGACATGTAACGCCTGTTAAAAAGGCCGGTGAGGGAGTCGTGCATGGAAAGTTGATTGAGCGAATCACGCAGCTTCAAATTTGAAAACGAGAGTGTTATGTATTCGGCCACCGTCCCCGCAAGCTGTTCCATGGCGAATTTTCTCTGCGCGCTGAAAGCGCTGTTTGGCCCGGATTTTTGTTCATACCTTACATGGAACACCCCGAGGGTTTCGGCCCTGGCAGTCATTGGCACGCAGATCGAACGCAGCATGCTCCTGTCTGCGTCCCGGGCCTTTATATGCCCGCACAGGATATTCGAGTTCTCGAGCATATCCGTGGCGTAAAGGCGCCCCCGCTGCAGTCCCCAGCACTCTTCCGGGACAAAACTGTGCTCAATGGGTTCCTTCCCCCATGAGCATACGGCTTCCATGAATTTCCCGGATTTGTTGTACATATACACGGCGCCGTTGCCGTCCGGAAAAAGTTGTTCCGCATAGCGCAGTGTCACGACGTTGAATTCCTCTATGGTCTTGCTGGACATGAGCATTTTCCCCATCTGGTTCAAAAGCGTAATTTCATGGGTCCGCATGTCAAGCTCCGCCACCCAGCGCGTTAGTTTCAAATGCAGGGCCTGCATTGTCTCTTCCGCAAGCTGCCTGTCGTTTATCTCGGTCAAGATCTTTTTCATCTTTGACTTTACGCGTATTTTCATCAGGTCGATAGCGTATATCAATTTCCCCATTTCATCGAATTGTTTTACAGGAACAAGGGTCTCCAGGTCGCCGGAAAGCATGCGCACCACGGCCATTTTAACGTTATTAATGGGGATTAATAACAGGTTAAATACCGCGTATCCGCAAAGAAGAATTAGAACGGCAACAAAACCCTGGAGGGTCAGCGCCGCAAAGACGGCTGTTAAGGATGTTTTATCCCCGCCTGAGCAGACATAATTGAGAGAAATATGATGCCGAAGCGCTTCTTAAGGGTCATGTATGGCCTTATCTTTCCGGGTATCGCGCTCTTTTCACCGTTATTTTCCACAGGCGCCGCCGTATCATTTTGCCTGCCCGCGGACTGCTTGATTTCTCGCTTAACCACCGCCACCAGCCTGGGAAGCTGGTCTTTCTCTATGAAATCATTGGCGCCCGCGTTTATCAGTTCGGGAGCTATAACATTTGACAGCATGCCGGAGACAACCACAATGGGTAAACCGGGGCTGTTCCTTTTCATGTAATTGATGACATCCACGGCCGAGAACTGCGGCATTATGTAATCGGCTATGACTATGTCCCACGCATTATTTTCCACCGCCTGCTTGAGCTGTTCCAGAGTGTCAACACGCAGCCAGGACAGCTCAAAACCGTTCTCTTTTAATTCGTTTACTATAAGCAAAGCGTCCGGTTCGGAATCATCAATGATCAGGACCCTGAGGGTTCTATTCATAACAACACCCTTTCACGGAGACAGTTAATGCAATTAAACCAATAAAATAATTAAAAAATAAAAAAGCACGGATGGATGCGGTTTTTTGGCTGTATAAAGTGGGGTTATTTAATTTTTTAGAATAAAAGGCCCGGAACCCTTTAAGTCTGTTTCAATCTTGTTAAACGTCTCCATACCACCATATAGTTTATAAAAATAGCGTTGTCAAGTTAAATGTTGATTTTTTACGCCGGTGATCATTAAAATAAATTTGTGCCGGGTGAAAATATATTACGTCGTTTTCCTGACGATCAATTCCGGATAGAAAATTTCATCCTTAAGCGCCAGGTCGTTCCCGTCCAGCGCGCGGACGGCAATCTCCACCGCTTTTTTTCCCATCTCTATTATAGGCTGCCTTATGGTTGTAATATCGGCCGCGAACGATGTTATTGTGTCGTCCTGCCCCACTATCGCCATATCCTCGGGCACGCGCAGCCCGGCTTTTCCGGCTTCCTTTAGCAGGCGCAGGGCGAATTCGTCGCTGGCGGAGACATAGACCGCGTCGATCCTGTTGCGTATGAAAAAATTAAGGGCGGAAATTGCCATCTCCGGCGTGTCTTCGGTGAACTCGAATATATTCGCGGCCGCCGCCTTCCTGTCGGCGGGCCTGAAAGCCTTAAGATAACCTATCTTTCTTTCCTTGAAGCTCTGCACGTCCGTGGTGTTTCCCGTCAGCAGTCCGATCTTCTTCCTGTTCTTTTCCAGCAAATGCCTCACCGCCATGATCGCCGCGCCGACGTTGTCGTAATGGACCCTGCTTCCCCAGGTATCCCTGCCTTCTATGAATACCAGGTGTATGCCCGCTTTTTTGTAGCGCTCGGTGATGTCCTTTCTTCCGTACAATATCCCGGAAAATACGATGAGCGCGTCGGCCTTTTTTTCATTCAGTATCTTTTCATAGATATATTCATCCCTGCCCGTGGTGCCTATAAAAGTGTACCTGCTGGTGGAATAATAGAGCATTTCGTAACTGGTCTTGAGCATTTCAGCCTCGATGCCCCTCATGAGCTCAACGGCAAATGTGGAAAAATAGGAATAGGTAACCACGGCTATTGTGTTGGATTTGACGCCGGCCAGGCTCCTTGCCGCCATGTTGGGCACATAATCCATCTCTTTTACCATTTCCATGACCCTGCGTTTGGTGACGGCGCTAACGCCCGGTTCGTTATGGATGGCGCGGGAAACGGTGGAGTGGTCTATCCCGAGTTTTTTTGCTATGTCCTTTATGGTGGTAAGTTTCATGTTCACCGTGTTCCCTTTGGTTTATTTGCCTTATTATAATTTATTTGGGGCAATAAATCAAGATTTGAAGGTTCACGGTCAGGCGTTGTAAAAAGCCTATCTGTTCAATATTAAAACGCATCCGGGCTTGCTTATTGCCGAATAACCGTCGTCGGAAACCGCGGACATCACGTAATAATAGGTTCCGCTTGCCAGGCCGGTCAGATATCCGCGGTCCATCGTTACGGTGTTTTTTTCGGATGAAGCGCCTGTGCTTACGCTTATATCCCTCACCAGCCTGAATGCCGCGGTAAATATTTTCAGGCCGAACGACCTGATGTTTTTATCCGCGCCCACGCTGAAGGCAAGATCGTAAAGCCTGGGGTCGCACGGGTTGGGATAGACCTCATTGACGGTTATTTTAAACACCGCACCCGTGGCGCCGGCCGTCGCGGTAAATGTCGGGTAAGGCACGGATTCGGTCTCAGTCAAGGTCACTGTGTCTGTCGGGGAACTTGTCGAAGTGGGAACCGCCGAGCTTGTCGAAACAGGTGTTGCAGAGGCTGTTGAAATCCGGGTAAATGCCGGCGTTGCAACGGGCGTGAGTGTCGCCGTGTTAACCGGAGTGAAAGTATCGACCGCCGTGAATGTTTTTGTGGGCGGCGTGGTAAAAGTCCCGCTCGGCTCCGGCGTGAAAGTAAATGTTGCGGACCGGGTATTGGTCGCCGTGGGAAGGACCGGCGTGGAAGTGTCGGTAAATGTCGGGGCCGGCGGAATTGTCGTGGCTGTGGAAGTAAATGTGGCAATCGGAACCCCCGTGTTTGTCGAAGTCGGGATTGCCGAGCTTGTCGAAGTCGGTGATGCCTGGCTTGTCGAAGTCGCTGATGCCGTGTTTGTCGAAGTCGCTGATGACGTGTTTGTCGAAGTCGGCGTGGACGTGGGAGTGGAAGAATTGGTGCGCGTGAATGTCGGGGTCGAAGACCGTGTGAATGTAGATGTGGGCGCTGCAGGAGTTGCCGAAGGGCTTGCCGTCATGGTGGGCGGATTTGTCTTTGTAGGGGATGCCGAACTTGTCGAAACCGGCGTCCTTGTCGGCGTCGGCGCCGTCACCGTATTTATTACAAGATACTGCCTTGTAAAAAGATATGAAAGCACTTCATCCGATGGGGCGAACCACATGTTCTTCGATGTCCCGCCGTCGCCGTAGGTGTTATAAACGTAGTTTATGTGGGCCGAAAGCGTTGCTTCGTTTGTGTCGTATGTGCCAGGTGTGCTGCTGCCGGAGTAAGTCATATGCGTGAATGTTATCATCCACGCCGGCCTTGTGCTGGCAGCGGCCGCGTCGGCCCAGCCATTTGCCTGGGCCGATGTTACCGATGCGTACAGTCCGTGCCTGTAAAGGCTGAAGAAATTGGTGGAGGTGAAATTGTCCGCGTAATTAAGGCCGTCGACCCCTTCGGCCCCGTGGACATACCCTGCCGTTGAAAGGCACGTTTCATAATCCGTTTCAAGATAAGGATATACATAATATATATTTTTATAATTGTTCGGGAACCACGATTCGAGAGTGGTCTTTGCCGCGCCCACGTAAGTTGCCAGATTTGAACAATTTATTGTGTTCTGCGGGTGGCTGGTCGAGTGGTTGAAAACGGACCATCCCGCGTTATAGAGCGCGGTAAGCTGGGTCCTGCTCATATAGTTGCCGTTGCCGATCCAGCTGGTAACTATGGCCATACCGGCCCTTAAATTCATGGCAGAAAACATAGGGTAGTCCACAGTATAGTCCGTTGCATACCCGTCGTCAAAAGTAAAAGAGTATGCCCATTTTTTGTTGTTTAAAAGTGTCACCTTGGTTGCGGCGCCGGTGCCGCCCGCGGTCCAGTTCACCGCGGTCACCACAAGGCTCGATGCCGTCTGTGTAAGGGAAAACCAGCATGTGCCTGCAACCGGGTCGTAATTGTCCGGTATTGCCGCGCCGTCGGCCGTTACATTGCACGATGCGGCCGTGCCAACCGATACGCTTATGGTTATCTGCCTCTTCAGTATGTCGGCGGGTATTGCCGAATAATCCAGGGCGTAAGCGTATTGCTTATCGGCCGCGGCTGCATTCACGCAGGCGATAAGGGTAAGTGCCAGAACCGCGGCGCTTACGGTCGTCCGTTTCATCTTTGCCTCGCTTTGATTTTTGCTATTTTGTAATTATCATCCTCGAGTAGCCGCTGCTGGTGGCGCCGTTCGATGTTACGGAAACTTTCAGCGTGTAGATGCCGGTGGCAAGCGTCGAATTCCCCGCCATGCTCCACTGCGTTGCGTGCTCCCCTGTCGAGACATTCGGCGCGCCGGTCAATTTCTTCTCCCAGATTAGCCTGCCGCTTGCCGTGAACAACTGGATGTCGACCGACGCCGACGGATCCGATATCCCGGTATCGCCGCTCTTGACCGTAACCGGTGCGCTGATAGTATATTTTATTGTCACGCCGCCTTTTGACTGGCTTGCGGGATTGGGATACGTCAGCACCGTTACCGCGATAAGCGCCGTCTGGACTGCCGCCGGTTCCTGCCCGTACACAAGTGAGCCGCCGATATATCCGGTCACTTTTGTCCAATCCATGAAACTTGATGTGTTCGTGTAGCTCCAGTCATTGGACTGCACCATGGCCGACCAGTCGGACTTGTTGAACCTGGACTGTATCTCTATATAATCCCCCGGCGCGAGCGTCATTGCCCCGGAGAATTTAAATGAGATATAATTTGACTGGTTTCCAAGTGATGTGGGTACTATAGCGGCAATGATGTTCTGCGTGACGGCCGCTCCGGAACTCATGCCGGCCCAGTCCACATAAACCTGGAGCGCCTGGCCGGTGCAATCGCAGTTGAACCAGTACCTTGCCTCCACATTATTCAGGTTTATCGCCTGGTTGCCGGTATTGTATATCCTTATCTGCGGGTGCGGGCTGTTGGTGCTGTTGGAATTGTCCGCTTCCTTTAACTGTATGTCAATTGATATGACAGTCGGCGCCGAAGTTGGAGTATATGTCGGAACGGCGGTCCAGGTAAATGTCTTTGTGGCAGTCGGCGGGATGGCCGTATTTGTGCTTGTCGGCGCAGCCTGCGTGGCGGTATTTGTAGGTGCCGTGGTGTTGGTTGAAGTCGGTATCATGGTATATGTAAAAGTAGGCTCCGGTGTGTTTGTCGGGTCAGCGGTCGGAGCTGCCGTCGGTACTGCAGTGTTAATTGGAGTAGGTATTGAAGTCGGCACTGTCGTGTTTGTGGAAGTCGGCACTGTCGTGCTTGTGGAAGTCGGCACTGTCGTGCTTGTGGAAGTCGGCACTGTCGTGTTTGTGGAAGTCGGCACTGTCGTGTTTGTGGAAGTCGGCACTGTCGTGTTTGTGGAAGTCGGCGCTGTCGTGCTTGTGGAAGTCGGCGCTGTCGTGCTTGTGGAAGCAGGTACGGTTGTATTTGTAAAAGTTGGCGATGCTGAGTTTGTCGAAACAGGCGTACTTGTCTTGGTATCAGTGGCGGTCGAGCTTGGCGTAAATGTTGCCGTCGGTGGAACAGGTGTGTTTGTCCGCGTGAATGAGGCCGTTGGAGGAACAGGGGTGTTTGTCCCTGTGAATGTTGCCGTCGGTGGAACAGGCGTGTTTGTCCGGGTAAATGAAGCCGTTGGTGGTAAAGGCGTATTTGTCTTTGTCGGAGCCAGCGGCGTCCTGGTCGGAGTTGAAGCGGCCGCCCCTGTGCCCACAAACGATATTACGCATGACGCGGGAATACTGCATGTAAAAGAATTCCCGCTTACCGGGATGGCAGTCTGTGCCACAAGGTTGTTGTTGGCGTCGGTCAGCCACGGCGTAACCGTCGTAGCGGAAAGGCCGTTAATATTAAACTGCTGGCTTGTTGCCGATGAATTCTGGTTGATGACGACTATCGCGAACTTTCCCGTGCTCGGGTCCGTATATGCCGAGCAGCTAAGGCCCGATGTCGGCGCCTCGGTGGCGCCTATGCGCACGAAACCCGGTTTGACGAACTTGGAGTAGTTGCCAAGTGTATAAAGCCTCTTTGTCGGGTTGCCGCTGCTGTCGCACAGCCCCTCGTCGTCGGAGTTCGTGTTGACCAGCCACCAGTAACAATAGGCGTTATAATTATTGTCCACGATGCATTTATGAAGCTGGTTGGCGTAGTATATGCCGCTGTCTATATTGCCGTCGCTGGTTTTTTCCGAGGTCTCGGTCTCCCACATCTCGACTGTATGTCCGGCGGTTGTGGAATAACTGGCAGGCATCGGGTTTGGTCCGCCGCCGTACAGGTGCATGCCTATGCACTTTACATATTTCGCGGCATTCGCGTCGCCCATGGTAGTCGCGGCGAGGGAAAAGTTGCACGCGAACGACTCAGGCATCATTATTATATTATTGAAACCGGCGGCCGCAAGGTCCGGACCCAGGTAGGTGCCGATGAAACTGTCAAAGTTCGCGGCCGACCAGAGGCAGGCATCGTAGCTGGGGTCATAGTCCGGTTCGTTCTGGACCGATAAAGCATAAAGGTTAAAACCATAGGTATTCTTGCAGGCTGTGACGAAATTCGTCAGGTAGGTGGCATAGTCACCGTAGTGCGAGGTGGAAAGCTGGTTTGTGTTGCTACCCGGATTGCCGTTATCGTTGCCGGTGTTGTTGCCGTCCACATTGTTGTTGTTCTTCCACTTCGCCGGCGGGCTCCACGGACTGCCGAATACCCTGACGTTGGGGTTTATTTTCAACGCCTGGGTCGCAGATCCGCATGCAGTGCCCCAGTTACTGTTGCCGGAATCGTCGACACCGATACGGATAATGGATAGACCGGCATGCCCATTCACCTGGTCATCAGCCCAAAAATCCGTCGCAAGCGCGGATGTAATCTTGCTTTCGACCCATTGGCTGCTCGCG
The DNA here is from genome assembly GCA_964443355.1 of uncultured Spirochaetia bacterium. GTDB lineage: Bacteria > Oederibacteriota > PGYV01 > PGYV01 > Palsa-1178 > Bog-1181. The sequence goes on along the minus strand of CAYUDX010000023.1, from coordinate 32,926 downwards.
CCGAAACCCGAGATCGTCTGGTATTTTGTAGTGGCGTCTATTGTTGCCGTGCCGGCAAAAACAGGTGCCACGGCAAATAATGCCAATACCAGTATTATTGCCGCAAATTCCGAACCTGCTCCAAATTTGTTTTTCATGTATCCTCCCTTATAAAACTGCCAGTTTTATTATAACGCTTAACCATTTGTTCAAAAAAAAACAATCCAGAATCATCAATAAATACAGGGCTTGCACACGTATTCCCACACACGTGTGTTATGACACGTGTGCACAAACCAATAATACTCAATTAACTCATTATTGTCAAGAATTATCACGTGAAAATGCGATATGTCGTTTTAACATGTAAAATTAGGTTGATTAACCGGTAAACGTTCTGCATGGAGAAACAATGTTTTTTAAATAGGGTGAGCATAATGGCAGGCGGGACTTTTTTTCGGTCATCCGTCCCATAACATTTATGTGTCAATCAAGCACTGTGAAGCTTTATGACACTCTTTCTACGTCATCCTGCACCGCCTGAAACTTGCCGGATGGCCGAAAAAAAGTTCCACCTGCCATGCCTGGAGCAACAGCCGGGCGGCCACACAGGGCCGCCCCTACAGGGGCAATAATGGCGGGACCAAAAAACTCCCGATTGGTCTTCAAAAAATTATGCCTGCCATGGTTGAAATCCTGAACCGCAGCATAGGCAGCGGCTTTACTGGAATTTTTTACTTATCCCTTACGATCACAACTTCCCCTGCTTTGCCCGCTCGATCGTTCCCGTTTATTCCCGTTGCGAGAATATAATAATAGTAAACCCCCGTCGCAAGGGTCCGGAAATTTTCAGAACCCATCATGACCGCGTTGTCGCCCGCGTAATAATTTCCGTCTGTTTCAATGCGCCTTACCAGCCTGAAGCCCGTGGTATAAAGGCTGAATTTTATCGAGGAGCAGTCCTTTGATATGTTAAAACCGATGCCGAGGGCCGCCTGCCTTGACGGGTTAAACGGGTCCGGATACGGCCTCGCGCCGGTTATTTCAAGGGTTCCCGACTGCGGCTCCCTGGTTTGCGTGGATGTGGCCGTGGGCAGGGGTGTCATGGTGTTTGTCGCGGTCGCGAATGCCGTCTGTGTGTATGTCTGCGTATTTGTCGGAGTGGAAGTCTGCGTGTCCGTCGATGTTTGTGTCGGCGTGCCGGTCGGAGTATTTGTAGGAGTGAAAGTCATTGTCTGCGTGTATGTGAATGTGTTCGTGCCTGTCGGAGATGCGCAGGCGCTTAAAATTGCCTCGCCGAACGCGCTGGTGTCCTCCCAGTTGTTCGGGGTCCCGTTCCAAGTGAGAACTCCGTTGCGCGTGGGCCCGCATGTTTCATTGTGATCAACGGCCACATCAAACCCTATGGCCAGCGAAGGCGACGGGGTTTTTCCCATATCACTCCATAATATCCTGAACTCCGCCGAATATCCGTTGGCGGTCTGGTATGTCGCGGCCGTGGTGCTCCCGAGATGGCCGTATACCTCGCGCACCACGGGATCGCCGTACCTTATTGAAAACTCAAAATCACCGGCGCCGTATGTCGTGGCGTGGTCGTTGTTTGCGTTTATATATACTTCCACCGCGTCGTCCTCGGGCCAGTCCGCGGCCGGGTTTGAATTGCACAGCACAGGGTCGATCACATTTATCCCCACGTAAAGCGCTGTTGCGTCCCATTTAACCATGAAACTTGCGCTTACAGCTCCGGCAGAACCTTCTGTAACCCTTGTGACGCCGATCCAGGTTCCGCTCTGCCAGCCGGCGTCATTTAAGTTCCCGTCTATCACAAAAGGAGTCCCCTGCGCGCAGCCTGCGTAAACCACGCCTGCCGTCTGGATGGGGGTGGCGGTGAATGTCTGCGTCGCCGTCGGTGTTGCCGTCTGTGTCGGCGGCGTGCCGGTTATGGTCGCTGATGGCGTGTTTGTAGGCGAAGGCGTAAGGCACGGCGGCTGCGTCACTGCCGCGAGCCATGCCATTACATCGGCGCCATGGCATGAGGTGGGCGTATAACTCCAGTCCTGGATTAGCGTTGGCCCCGAGTACGGATTCAGGTCCCACGCGGTTGCACTGTACATATAATTGGCGTTATTTCCGCCGTTGAGCCATGAAATAAAACTGGATTCATAAGGATTGCATCCGCTGTCATCCCAACCGCAGCAGTTGCCTTCGTTGTTTGCCCCTCCCATATTGGAGCCGAATTCACCGACAAAAACGCAATACCCGGCATTTACCGCCACAGTAATATACTGGTCCCAGCTTGCGGCGTCGTTATTTCCGGGATTTCCGTAATATACATGCGCTTCATAAGCCACGCCATAACCTGTCATGGTATTTCCCGTATTCCTGTCTGTTAGCGGATAGGATGGGACTCCAGTGAGGTCATGCGCCCAGACAAGGCCGTCGGCAATCGCAATGTTTTTCGCTCCTGTATCGCGGATGGTCTGTATCATTGTCTGGTAGCCGGGGCTGGTAAAACTGCCCGACCAGCCGCCGTTTTGCCACACGCTAAGCGGCATATAGGTGGGTTCATTATAGAGGCCGAACAAAACAGCGGGGTTATTGGCGAATGTCGCGGCAATGCTCTGCCAGAATACAAGGGCGTTCATGTCGGCCATTGCCGGCCCTGTTGCCTGCACAGATGTGGATGTCCCCCAGCTGCCGAGACCCGACCAGTGCAGGTCGAGGATAATATAGCAGTTAAGGTTGGACGCGGTGTTTACCATATTGGCGACAAGGGCCCTGTAATTGGCCTGGTTTGTCAGGTTCTGCGTTGCGGACGAGGACGTCACGCCGTTGCTGTAGCCGAACCAAAAATCCTGATTGAGCGGCAGCCTTATGATATTGGCCTTCCATGTGTTCACAGCCACGTTTATTGACTGGGTCATATCCCCGCTCGGGCTGGCAAGCCCGGCTCCGTCCGCCTCCCATTCCAGCCCGTCGACATTAACTCCGGCAAGCCTTACGGGGCAGCCGGTGTCCGCGTTCACAAACTGGTTTCCCGAGACGGCAAGCTGTGGCGGTGCTGCGAAGAGGGATGCGGCATTGACAAAAAACAGGCATGCGGATATTGCAATGATTATTATTGCTGTTTTTGTCGTAAAATTCATCTTTTCTCCGGCCTTCCCGGCGCATTTATTTCAAGCGTTATGGAATATTATACCATATCAGCCGCTGAAGCCAAAACGTTAACAAATGGGTTTTTGAGTAAGAATTATCTTCTTACTTATAAAAATACCATAAAATTTAATAGTAGTATTTTATACACATCCCGAGCCTGTCAGGATACGGGTCGCCTGAATTCAGGTCATAAGACACAAAAGCGTCCATCGTATAGCGTTCAAAATCATATCCAAAGCCGAGTGACGCAACGGTAAATCCCGGTTCGGTTCCATATTCCTCCAACCCGTAACCTATGATACTAAGATCATTAAATAAGAACTTATTGCCGTAATCAATCCCGCCTCTAAGCCTGAAATAATTTCCTATTTTTTGTTCAATTCCCAGTTCTAATATCCTTTCATTATAGTTAAAATTTTTCGGACCCATTCCGTCGTCCCGGGTAACAGAGTATTGCCTTAACAAATTAATTACTTCAAACTGGATCAATGTTCCTGCGGGTAATTTAATACCCATGCCAACGTTGACGTCGGAGCTGTTGAGGGCCGACCGGAAAGTTTCAATGGCGTTCTGGCCGTCAAAACCTAATAAAATGGGATTTGTCCAGACTATGCCAAACTGCAAAAAATCGGTTGCTTTTATCAACCCTCCAAGGTCAAAAGCAAACCCGGAGCCGCCGTTGGCATCAAAAGGGCTGCCAAGCTTAAATACAACGCCAAGATTTAAACGGTCGTTTATCTTAAAGGCGGTTCCCGATGCCAGCAGAACTTCACTACCGCTTAAATCATAATAATTTTCAGCGCCCGCCGCTATCTGAAATCCAAAACTTTTATCCACAATAGAAAATTGACCCGAAGCGCTTGAAGGATATCCTTCGTAGAATGAAGAAGCATATTGGACAGCACCTTCAGACGTTTCATAATAATACTTTATTGCGTCGAGGCCAAATGAGACTATCTTTACCTTAACATCCGCAAGGCATGCAGGGTTATAAAGGAGAGCGTTATTATCGGTAATGAATGTTATTGCGGCATTCCCCATTGCCGCAGGTCCGGCGCCTTCAAATGTCGTGGGATTATGAAGGGTAAAATCGGAAAATATAAAGGATGTGACCATAAATAACAATAATAGCAAACAAGCCGTTTCAAGAACGGCTTTTCGCACCATCCTACTTCACCTCTATCTTATGCATCACCCCGTCCCATGCATATCCCGCGTCTTCCTCGACCCATTTAAACCCTTTATAGAAAACCCGCCCGCTTTCGTCGGTAATTATCTCCTTGTAAGCATATTCGCCCGCGTTCCTGAAGACCCTGCAATTCCCCGGCTCCCCGATCCTGGCTATCTTCCCGCCGACTACCAGGTAAAGGTTGTGCCACGGCGCGTTCATTTTTCCGGCAATATCCCTGTACTCCCCGTCCTGCGGTATGCCGTCAATGAACCTGACATTTTGCAGGGTCGGGTATTCGTGTAATTTCACCCTGCCGTTGTAAACTTCCGCAGGTATGTAAATGTTCTTGCCTGAAAATAATTTCCCGGTGCGTGTTTCCCTGCGGTAATCCGCGCTCGTTATGCCTTCAGGAAAGACATTTACGATTTCCCCGGCTCCGTCCGGGACAAGCCCGATATTTTTCATAAGGCTGTCTTTTTCCGCCTCGGTGCAGTCTGTGACGCCCCTGGCGCAGGTTATCTCGGTTTTGCACAATGAAATGTCTTCGGCAACCGTTTCCGTTTTAACCGTGATTTCATACAGTTTCCCGTCGCGCATCTCATATTTTGGCATATAGACGGTCTTCACCTTATAATATCTGGTATATCTCGGCGTTACCCTGAGCAACAGCCCATTAATGTCCGGTTTTTCATCCATACGCCCTTTTTCCGGCCTCTGCTGTTCCACGTTTTTCTCATCTTTATGCTCTTTGCCGGAAAAAAACGAGCCTATGTTATCCACAATGCCGCCTAAACTGAATTGCAGCCCTATCCATCCCCTGTAAATAACGCCGTCACTATTACTATTGACCGTCCCGTCCGGATTGATCGTCGCCGGCTCACCCACCCATGTATATGATATACCGGCATTCACGCATCCGGCGCCGCCGGAAAAATACCCGAATTTTCCAGCCGTTTCAATGACCGCGCCGCCCAATCCCGTCCCTTTTTTCGTAGCGGAATCGTAACCGCCCCCGGCCATCCACGCCCAGTTTCGCTCCTGCCCCGCAATAAAACCAGTTGTAATTATTTCGGCTTCATTATACGGTTCGGGAGATATCGGGGTGTAAAATAATTTTTTATAGGAAATATACGCCCCCGCATACCCGTCCCCTCCGCTGTTATTGATATTCAAATCGACGGCCGGCCCGGCAAATATGGATGAATTTGCGTCATCCGCGTAACCTGTCGCCCCCATTATTGCCCCGGCATAAAGGTCGATTTTCGCAGAAACCGCTGTGGCAACCGATAATAATATTGCGGTCATAACAATCGCCCTTACTGATGTTTTTGTCACGCAACCCTCCCCAATTCCCCCGATTTTTTCCATTTGACCCATTCTACCACACCCTGATTTCCATTCCAATTCCAATCTGTCCTGTGTACATACAACGCCTTAAACAAAAATCCCCGGCTCAGTAGAGCCGGGGATTTTTTTATAAAAACTTTACCTTTATTTCTTTTAGAATATTATCCCGTCGAACAGTCCTCCGAGGGTCTGCTTGAGCTTTTCTTTCAGGTCCGCCAACTTCACGTCCGTCTTGACTTCGCAGATGTTCGCCTCGTACGGCTTCCCGTCCTTAGACCCTTTTCTGGCGTTGAAATAAACCTCGGCATGCGCGTCAAGATGTTTGATGGCCTGCCTGATCTGGTTCTTCTGGTCGGCTCCTATGGACTGCGGGCACTCAAATCCCAGCAGCCTCAGGGTTTCCTTCCTGCTTTTGATCATGACTATCTTCGGGTTGCCGCCCGATGTCGCCTGCAGCATGTAACCCATTATCTCGCCGCCGAGCTGTTTTGCGCTCTTTGAATTAATGTTGCCTTCGATGAACACGCTGGCCTCGGAAGCGTCGCCCGCGGCAAGCTGGTGCTGGGCCGGGACCGCGACCGGCAGAGGGCTCAACCTGTTCTTGATAAATACGGCGATCTCGCCGGTCTCTTTTTCCGCCATGGGCGGCCTTACCCGCAATACTACTATTTCTTCTTTTTTCATTTGTCTTCTCCCTGTAATTCTTTTTTGGTTCTTTACAAACTTTGGTTCTGCCTCTACCGCGCCTTTCAATAATTCACTTTTACTCCAATCCTGTTTAAACATTATCTCATATAACGGCCGATTTGTATCTTAAATCGGAGGCTGCGGACGGCGTGCAACTCCCCTGTTGCATAAATCAGGATAAAATATTATAATTGGCTTATGGATAAAAAACTTGTGATCGACAGGGCAAAAACAGCGATCGTTGTGATCGACCTTCAGAAAGGCATTGCTTCAATGCCGACACAGCCGCACGCGGCGAAAAACGTAATAGAAAATGCGGCAAAGATGCTTCAGGCTTTCAGGCGGAATAATATGCCTGTTTTTCTTGTAAGGGTCTCCGCTTCCACGGACGGCAAGGACAGGCTTGCCCCTGTCACGGACACGGCTGGCCAATCCATGGGCCAGATGCCGCCTGACTGGAGCGAACTCGTCCCCGAATTGTCGGCGGCCCCCACGGATATCATAATAACAAAAAAACAATGGGGCGCCTTTTACGGGACGGAGCTTGACCTTCAGCTGAGGCGCAGGGATATAAAGACGATAGTTCTGTGCGGGATTTCCACCAATATGGGAGTGGAGAGCACCGCAAGGTTCGCCTTTGAATACGGTTATAACCAGGTCTTTGCCGAGGATGCGATGTCGTCGCGCGCGGCGGAGGATCATGAATTCGCCGTCAAAAAAATATTCCCGCGTATGGGCCTTGTCAGAAGCTCGGAAGAGATCCTCGAAGCCCTTATTTGATCCGCCTTTGATGAAAAATCTTAATGCCACAAAATTCCTCGTAAAAGTCGTCGGGATTATTATGGCGCTGACCGCCATAACACACGGCATAATGGAAATATCCCGCGGCAATGCCCCCACCGGCGGTCATTTGCTGAAAGATATAGGGGCGTTTACCCTGATTCAAAACTATCTCGTTACAGGCATCTTTACCGTGTCGATCGGGATATCCGTAATAATCTGGTGCCTCTGTTATATCGAAACCAAACACGGCGCTTCAATATTTCTTGTTTTATGTGTCATTCTTTTCCTTGCAGGCGGAGGTTTCGCGCAGGTCATTGTTTTCCTTATAACCTGGGCCCTGGCCACACGCATTAACAAGCCCCAGCCATGGTGGCGGAATATCCTGCCCGAAGATTTAAGAAAGACCCTGGGCCGCATGTGGCCCGTCTTTTTTATAACCTGCATGTCCCTGTTCGGAACCGGCATTGCCATATGGCTGTCCTGGTTTGTGACAGGCGGCAAAGCGCAAAATACGGTCAATTATATATGCTGGATTTTTTTATGCGGAGGGCTGATATTTTTTATTCTCACCATCATTGCCGGCTTTGCGCATGATATTGAAAGGGAGGATTAATTACCTTGATTTTTAATTTACCCCCGCCAACGTAAAACTTCACTCGAATTTCGTGGTATATTCCACCGAAAACACAAGTCCGCTGCTTTTTGATGTTTCATCAATGGACTCATAATAATTAGACTCATTATAATTATTTATGTTCTCATTCCTAAAATCAATTAAATTGCTCGATCCAAAAATAAAGTCGATATTGTTCCCGTTAAATTTTATTCCGAATCCAGCCTGCATCATATACGCCGGAAAAAAAGTTATTGTATTTGCGCGATAAGTGCCTGATTGAGCGCTGCCATAATTGGCTTCATAATAAACGAATTCACCGTATCCGTAATACATCGGGCAAAAACTAAACCTTACAGTCAGCCAATCCGTTATTAATTTCGTTTCGAATCCCAAGCGGACATCAAGCTCCCCTCCTCGATTCGTGCTTTCGTTCCTGTAATAATTTGATACGTCAAAATCATCGCCCTGGTTGGAATAATTGTATATGTCCCAGTTATTTAGTATGCTTACAAAGTAATCAATTCCATTATATTTGTTTATAAAAGACAAACCGGTAATATCATTGATGTACTGGGTTCCCAGGTACATGTTTCCAAACGTATTTGGAACATTTTCAAGTGTCAGCCCGTCTTCATCATAGTGCAGTTCTGCTTTATTTATGGCTCTAATGGATGCAATGTCATTTATTTTAAACTCATAAAATAAATTCATACCGGCGGAATAATAATTTTTGGCGGCAAAAGTTGCATCGCCTGACAAATCCGCCCCAATGTTTTAGCTGCCTTCCTTGTAATCAATGCCCACAACGGCGCCAAAAAGTGTTGCCGCCGAGTTTGTCAGGTCGTCAAAATCCACAGAGATGCTTATGCCTGCCGATAATTTGTCGTCAATTTTTGTTCCGGCCAGGCATGTTATTTTCGTACCCGGGGTGTCAGAAATATAACTGCTGTCTGAATAATAATTGTTTGCCATATTACATATTATCCCCGCATTAAGAGCCCCAAATTCCCCCAAAAAAGCCGCTCTGGTCGTAGTCGGCCATTCAACATTATAATTTGGCTCCCAATATGCCGTGAAGGAATTATCGAGCCTAGCTGTAAATATATTACCCGAGATATTATTTATCCTTGCCGGATTGTTTAAAACATCGACATATTCATCAGGGATTAGCCAACCATAGCCAAGTGTCTGGACCCTTAATTCCGAGGCAAAAATAAAAGCCGGAACAAATAATATAATAGCAAAACTTAATAATACGTTTTTCATTTCTCCTCCGAATCCGGGCCAGACACAGCATTATTAATAATACGACAAAAATGCAGCAAAATTAAATAAACGGCCGATTCCATTTTGTTTTTTTCCATCCAAAACCCCTTGTGACCCCTGTATGCCTGCATAAATCCGGATATGATGTTATTATACACCTCCGGAAAAATATTTCAATGGTTGCGTTACGGCCTGTCCGCCATACTTATTTCCCCTCATTTCCACTTCCATCCCAGTATCTCCGGCATGTCCTGCCCGTGGATGTCTATGTATGTTTTATGCTCGACGAGCTTTTCCTGCATCGCTTTTTTCAGTTCTCCGGCCCCATTAACAGGCTTTTGCAGGCGGTCTATAACATCCTGCACCAGGTGAAACCTGTCCAGGTCGTTTAATACCGTCATGTCAAAGGAGGTCGTTATGGTCCCTTCTTCCTTGTATCCGCGCACGTGCATGTTTTCATGGTTGTTGCGGCGATATGTCAGCCTGTGCACCAGCCATGGATACCCGTGGAAGGCGAAAATAACCGGCTTGTCCCCGGTGAAGAGCGCGTCAAACCCGGCGTCGCTCAATCCGTGCGGATGCTCCGTTGCCGGGACCAGTTTCATGAGGTCGACGACATTTACGACGCGCACCTTTACGTCGGGAAGTTTCTCCCTCAAAATCGACACGGCCGCAAGCGTCTCAAGGGTGGGCACGTCGCCACAGCAGGCCATAACGACATCAGGCTCGTTTTTGCCGCAGTTGCCGGCCCATTCCCATATGCCGATGCCTTCAAGGCAATGTTTTGCCGCGGCGTCTATGCCGAGCCATTGCGGCGCCTGATATTTTCCGGCCACGACAACATTCACGTAATGGCGGCTTTTAAGGCAATGGTCAAATACGGAAAGCAGGCAGTTGGCGTCGGGCGGGAGATAGACCCTTACAATGGATGGTTTTTTATTTACCACATGGTCGAGAAAACCCGGGTCCTGGTGGGTAAAGCCGTTGTGCGCCTGCTGCCATACGTGCGACGCCAGCAGATAATTAAGCGAGGCTATTTTTTTCCGCCACGGAAGGCCAAGCGTCACCTTGAGCCACTTGGCGTGCTGGTTGAACATGGAGTCGATTATATGGATGAAGGCCTCGTAGCAATTGAAAAGTCCGTGCCTTCCGGTAAGGAGATAACCCTCGAGCCACCCTTCGCACTGGTGCTCGCTCAGCATCTCCATTACCCTGCCTTCCGGCGCAAGGAACTCGTCGTTTTTTTCTACCCGCGCATCCCACTGCCTTGAGGTCTCCTCAAACACGGAGTTCAGCCGGTTGGAAAGGGTCTCGTCCGGACCGAATATGCGAAAATTCCTATTATCTGCGTTGAGCTTTATCACGTCGCGCAAAAATCCGCCCAGCACGTGCGTATCCGCGGCCTCTTCGGCGCCCGGAGATACGACCTGCACTGCGTATTTTTTAAAGTCCGGCATCGCAAGGTCGCGCAGAAGCAGACCGCCGTTCGCGTTGGGATTGGCCCCCATGCGCCTATCCCCCGAAGGTGCAAGTTCCGCAAGTTCGGGTTTTAACTTCCCATCCCGGTCGAATAATTCTCCGGGCCCGTAACTTTTCATCCAGTCCTCGAGATGCTTTAAATGGTCCGGGTGCCCGTCGTCAATGGTGATGGGTATCTGATGCGCGCGGAAAGTGCCTTCCACCTGGAGCCCGTCAACCGTTTTGGGCCCGGTCCATCCCTTCGGCGAATTAAAAATTATCATGGGCCAGCGCGGCCTGGCCGCGTCTTTTTTGACGCGGGCATCGGCCTGTATCCGTCTTATATCTGCGATGGCCTTCTCAAGGGTCTCCGCCATCAGCCTGTGCATTTTTTCCGGCTCGTCGCCTTCCACAAAATAAGGGGTCCAGCCGTAGCCGCGCATCAGCTCTTCAAGCTCCACGCGGGTTATGCGCGCAAGCAGCGCCGGGTTGGCTATCTTATACCCGTTGAGGTGGAGGATGGGCAGCACCGCGCCGTCGGTCACCGGATCGAGGAATTTGTTCGAGTGCCACGACGTGGCCAGCGGGCCTGTTTCGGCTTCGCCGTCGCCTACCACGCACGCGGCTATCAGCCCGGGATTGTCGAATACCGCGCCGAAAGCGTGGCTGAGAGAATATCCCAGCTCGCCTCCCTCGTGGATGGAGCCCGGGCACTCCGGCGAAACGTGGCTTGGTATGCCGCCGGGGAACGAAAACCTTGTGAAAAGTTTTTTTAACCCTTCCTCATCCCGGGTGATATCGGGGTAAATCTCGCTGTATGTCCCCTCCAGGTAGGTGTTGCTCACCAGCGCGGGCCCGCCGTGCCCCGGCCCGGCTATGTATATCATGTCAAGGTCGAACTTCTTTATAACCCTGTTAAGGTGCACATAAATAAAATTCTGCCCCGGCGTGGTGCCCCAGTGGCCAAGCAGCACGGGTTTGATATGCGACTTTTTAAGTGGTTCCTTGAGCAGGGGGTTATCGTAAAGGTAAAGTTGTCCCACGGAGAGATAGTTAGCCGCGCGCCAGTACGCGTCCATCCTTGCGAGAAGTTCGGCGGAAATTGTTGTGTTATCCATTTTGTCGCACCATCCTTTTTGTTTTTCATTCCATTATTTCGTCCGGTCAAACCGGGCCAGCAAGAACAAATACAATATCAGGCGGGCATGGTATAAGTCCTCCCCTTCAGGGAAATACAACCTGATGGAAGGCGGGACTTTTTCGTCAGAGAGGCAGCAAGCCGCCTCTCTACAGTTCGGCTTTTCTTTTAAACCTCGTCCTGTAACCGCACTTGACGCACAGCGGCTCCACTGCTTTTTTCGCCGAAAATCCGTCGTATATCTTTTTCGCCCTTTTGCCGTTGATTATTTCCGCAAACGTTTTCTCCTTTATATTGCCCAGCCCCATTACGCCGTCCGCGTCAAGGCAGCACGGCACGACCGTCCCGTCGACGAGTACCGCGGCCTGGTAACGCAGCCCCAGGCAGAACGCGGCCCCTTTGATATCCGGGGAATCCATGGAAGGCCACTCGAAGCGCTCGGCCTGGTTAAGAAAAATGTTTTCAGCAAGCCTTATGCCGTTCACCCTTTTCTCGTTCCCGTCTATTGGTTTTCCGCCTGTGTATCTTTTTTTTATAAGCTCGAGCACGTCAAAATTCCTGTCTTCCTGCTTTTTCGAAAGGTTCCAGAGCCTGAGCGATATCAGAACCCCGGCCCGGGCCGCCTCGTCCGCAATGTCGAATATGGGGCCCGTGAATTTTTCCAACTCTTTTGAGTCGGCGGAATTTTCCAGGCTGTGCAGGGAAAAACTTATCTGCCTGAGCGCAGGTTTGCGCATGACTTCCCTCAATTTGGCGGTCATGGTGCCGTTCGTGGCAAGGTTTACCTTAAAGGAATGTTTTTCGCACAGGTCCAGCATGGCGCATATTTCCGGATGCATGAGCGGCTCGCCCATTACGTGCAGGCAAAGGTGCGAAGTGTGGCCCTTCAGCTTGACAAGGATACCCTCGAAAACACCGGCATACATGAATCCCGCCTGTTTTTTCGAGCCGCCGCAAAACGAGCAGTTCAGATTGCACGCATTCGTGATCTCAACGTATATTTTTTTAAATATCCTCATTTATTATACATCCCGCCATAAGAAAAAAGGCGGCTTTTAACAAGCCGCCTTTTGAAATTTACGCATTTGTAATTCAAATTACGATTCTTTTATCTCTCTTCTGTTCTTGCGCCTGTCTGCGTCCTGGATGACAAGGTCAAAAACAGGCTTGATGCCTTCTTTTTCAGCCCTTTTGATCCTGTCGACTTCTTCTTCACCGAGCTCCATTATTGCCTTGAATACGACACCCCTGTGCAGGTCGCCGGTAAAGAGCCATTCATACTCGTCCTTATTATATACGCTCTTGCCTTTCTGCTGCCAGGAAACAAAAACAAGGTCCACCTGCTGTTTTTCATAGGTATCGAACATCTGAAGCTCCCTGCCGTCGAAATACTCTACGGCATTGTCGATCTCCGGGAACTCGACCTTGAATATTCCGAGGTTGATGTCTATGACCTTGCCCACTCCGTCGATGAGTTTTTTGGACCTTTTTATCACTTCGCCCTGGTTGTTTTTCCAAAAATCAAGATTCTTTACCCTTACCCTGTCTCCTACTTTCATGCGAGCACCCCTTTTTGCGATAAAATAAACGCAATTGGTAATATAAATTTTTCATAAAAACTTTATGGCTCATTATACAATCTGCAAAAGTGTTTGTCAAGGCGGGTTAAACGTCTAACTGCCGGCCTCCGCGCTTTTAATAAGGCTTATTATCCTTGACACTATCCCCCCTAAATATTAGAATAATCGGGTATTAAAGGAGGTTTTTATGGAAAACAGCTTTACCACTAATATATCGTTGCCGATAGCCTTCATTGCCGGGCTCTTATCCTTCCTGTCGCCATGCGTGCTTCCGCTTATTCCCGGTTATATTTCATTCATCTCTGGAGCGTCCCTGCAGGAGCTCTCTACGGCGGAAGAGATAAGAAAGATACGCTATAAGGTCCTCCTGAACTCCCTGATGTTCGTGCTTGGTTTTACGGTGGTTTTTATACTTCTGGGCGCCTCGGCCACGGCGCTGAGCAAGCTCCTTTTAAAATTCTTAAGGCCCCTTGCCATCGGCGCCGGCGTTGTGATAATAATTTTCGGGCTGCACACCATGGGCGTGATAAGGATCCCTTTTTTATACATGGAAAAAAGGTTCCAGGCCAACGCAAAACCAGCGGGTTTGTTCGGTTCGTTCATAATAGGCCTGGCATTTGCCTTCGGCTGGTCGCCGTGCATCGGTCCGCAGCTTGCCGGAATCCTGGCGCTCGCGGCATCGGAACACACCGTCTTGAAAGGGATAATGCTGCTGCTGGCCTATTCCATAGGGCTCGGCATCCCTTTCATCATCACGGCCTGGTCGATAACATTGTTCTTCAAGTTCTTCGAAAAGATAAAAAAGCACATGCAAATCATTGAATGGGTATCGGGAGCGCTCCTTGTCGTGATAGGGGCGCTTATGATAACAGGCGGGCTCGGCAGGATAGCCGGCGCGCTTGATTTTTTCAACAAATTTTCGAGGTGATAAGATGAAAAGATTAATATTTGTAATTACGGTCCTGGTTTCGATCCCGCTGTTCATTGCCTGTCCGTCGGCACCAAAGCCCGACCTGCCGGCGCCGGCACAGGGGGCGCAAAGCGTCCCGCAGGCTGCGGCCGTTTCAGTGCCCGGCTCTGGGGATAATTACGCCGCAAGGACAAAAAGGCCCTCTGACGCGGCAAAGGCGCCTGATTTTTCAATAAAGGACCTGGACGGCAACGTGATATCGCTCTCCCAAAACAAGGGCAAAGTGGTCATACTTGATTTTTGGGCAACATGGTGCCCGCCCTGCAGGGCCGAAATACCCGATTTTATCTCGTTAAACACCATGTATTCAAAGAAAGATTTCATGATGCTGGGGGCGGCGGTCGACGATCCGACAAAAGTAAAGAATTTCATCACCAGGATGTCCATGAATTACGCGGTTTTTATAGCCGACCAGGACCTCCAGAATAGTTTCGGCGGCATACGCGGCATCCCGACGACTTTTGTTATAGATAAGGAAGGCTACATCGTGAGGCAATATGTGGGTTACAGGCCAAAGGCCACGTTCGAGCAGGACATAAAAGACCTGTTGTAAAATTCAAAGGTTAAAATGCAGAACCAAGAATTATGTTGAAAAAGGGACGGTTCAAAAAGTCAAAAGTTAAAATTCAAAACCAATAAGTAATGAGGGCGGGAGAAATCCCGCCCTCTATTTTTTGAATCCCCTTAAAAGCTCTCCTGTATCGCCGACGAACTCAAGCCCCGCGTTTTTTCCCGTTCCCTCGAATATTATTTCGCGGCCATTTGTGCTCTTTTTTAAAAGCTTGACCTCTATGGCCGAAGCGAGCGATTCGTTAACGCGCGCGGTCATATCGCCGAATTTTGGCGCCGGAAGGTCCAGCCCCGGGGTCCTTTTCGCCCTTATCTCGAGCCAGCATTGCCTGTTTTCCGCGACTATCTCTATATTGTCGCTTGTCACCTGCAGCCTGTCCACCCTGGCGCCGTTATATGTGGTGAATTTGTATATTTTCTTGTTGAACAGCAGCCCGAATATGTAACCCGTAAAATAGCTTCCCAGCCATGGTACCTTCGCGATCGACCCGAAAAGCGAAACGCCTTCAGTCCCGAAATGGTTCGTCTGCATCCATATCCAGGACTGCGGCATGGAAGATCCCCAGTCCTTTTCAATGTATCCCTTGCCGCCGGAAAGGTCCCGGCGCGACCCGTTCCATATGATATGGCCGTCCAGGGTGTTGTTAAAACTTATGTTGGCGTGGTAACATTCCATGAACGGCATGAACCTGTACCAGCCCATCACGCCCGGCGACAGTGGGGCGACCGGCCACGGCGTTATGTTGCGCATGCCGATGTCCGCCAGTATGGTGTTGTTCCCGTTGTCGCAGTCGAGCTGGAGCCGCAGTGCCGAAAAAAAGTTCTTGCCGATCTTTATCTCGAACCTTTTCTTGTCCGCCCAAAAATCGTTCACAGGGTACCTGAAATACTCCATCCTGTGGCTGCAGGCGTCGAGCACCATGACGAACGCGTGCGCCTTTTCTTTTTCCTTGGGAAGCGAGATCCCCGCAATGACGGCAAAGGCGTTATTCCCGCCGTTGTCGACAAGCTTGAAATACCAGCCTTCAAAATAATTTTTATCCCTGCCAAACCCCTGGAAAGAGGCGGGCCTGTAAATATTCGACATTTTTGTCCCCTTTTATTTGTTTTGTATATTATAACACTACCCGGGCGTATAATACAAAAACAAAATGCGGGCGGCTGCAAGCAGGACAACGGGCGGACACATAAGTCCGCCCCTACAAGGACACGCACCAGGCAAAAGCAATATCAGGCGGGAATTTTTTTTCGGCCAATCGTTGATAACACATTTTATGTGTCAATTTTAGCTGCGTGAAGCCTCATGACAACTTTTACCGCGTCATCCTGCAACGCCGTAAGCCTCCCGATCGGCCGAAAAAAAGTCACGGCTGATATTGACCAAATGCCGGGCCGCCACACGCCTTCGCCGAGGCTCCGGCGTGCATGGCATGGGGTGGGCCCATATGGGGACAAATGCAAAAGCAAGCAGGACAACGGGCGGACATATAGGTCCGCCCCTACGAGGACACGCACCAGGCAAAAGCAATATCAGGCGGGAATTTTTTTTCGGCCGATCGTTGATAACACATTTTATGTGTCAATTTTAGCTGCGTGAAGCCTCATGACAACTTTTACCGCGTCATCCTGCAACGCCGTAAGCCTCCCGATCGGCCGAAAAAAAGTCACGGCTGATATTGACCAAATGCCGGACAAATACCCTATAAATAACAAAGGGCGCGGATTGCTCCGCGCCCTTTTGTTTATATTACCCTGCCGCTTAGATCTTGCCAGCGCAGCCCAGTACGTTTTTGAGTTTGTTCTTTACGACCGCTTTGATCGCGTCCCTTGCCGGCCCCAGGTACTTCCTCGGGTCAAATTCGCCCGGGGTTGTCACGAATACTTCGCGTATCGTGGCCGTCATAGCCAGCCTTAAATCCGAGTCGATGTTTATTTTGGCCACGCCCATGGCCGCGGCTTTCCTTAGGAGATCCTCGGGAACGCCTTTCGCGTTCGGCATCTGGCCGCCGAACTTATTGCATTTGTCCACCAGCTCCTGCGGGACCGATGAGGCTCCGTGAAGCACGAGCGGGTATCCCGCCGGAAGGACCTTCATTATCTGCTCAAGCCTTACAAAATCAAGTTTTGCTTCGCCTTTGAACTTGTAGGCGCCGTGGCTCGTGCCTATGGCGACGGCAAGCGAATCGCAGCCCGTCCTTTTTACGAACTCGGCCGCCTGTCCCGGGTTCGTGAACTTTGAATCGGCCTCGCTCACATTGACCGCGTCTTCCACGCCCGCCAGTTTACCGAGTTCCGCTTCGACCGGTATGCCTTTTGAGTGAGCGTAATCAACTACCTTTTTTGTCTCGGCTATGTTGCCCTCGAAATCGAACCTTGAGGCGTCTATCATGACGGAGGTGAATCCGCCGTCGACGCATGATTTGCAGACTTCAAAATCCTCGCCATGGTCCAGGTGAAGCGCTATCGGCAGCCCTGAATCCTCGATCGCAGCCTGTACGAGGTGTATCAGATATCCCTGCCTGGCGTATTTCCTGGCACCGGCTGACACCTGAAGAATAAGGGGAGCCTTTTCCTCTTTTGCGGCGTCAACTATGCCCTGGACTATCTCCATGTCGTTCACATTGAACGCGCCTATCGCGTAACCTTCCTTGTTGGCCTTTGCGAACATTTCTTTTGTTCCTATTAACGGCATTATGTCTCCTCCTTGTATGTTCTTTCCTGTTTTATTTTTTTGCCTTTTTATCAGCTTCTTTTTTTGCCTTCGGTTCTTCCTTTTTTGCCGCTTCTTTCTTCTCCGCTTTTTTTGCCTCGGCCTTTTTCGGCTTGGCTTCCTTTGCGGCCTTTTCATCCTTTACGTCCTCTTTCTTGTATATAGCTTCCGCGCCAACAAGCTCTATGAAAGCCATATCCGCGCAGTCGCCCGGCCTGGGCGAGAGCCTTAAAACCCTCGTATACCCGCCGTTCCTTTCCTTATAAAGCGGGGCAACTTCGGCAAACAGCTTTTTCAGGATATCCGGCTGTTCTATAGTCCTGCCGACTTCCCTCCTGTTATGCACGGAATCCACTTTGGCCCTCGTAATAAGCGGCTCAACGACGCCCCTTAGATATTTTGCCTTTTCCATGCCGGTCCTGATCCTGCCGTACCTGATAAGCTCGGTGGCCAGGTTCCTGAAAAGGGCTATCCTGTGTCCCATTTCCCTTCTGAATTTCTTCTGCTTCTTTCCGTGTCTCATTTCAAACTCCTTATTTGTATTATAGGCTCAAAGCTGGAAATAAATTACTTTTTTCCGCCTTTTTTTATCTCTTTCAAGAGTTCCTTGTCTATCTTCATGCCGAGGCCCATGCCCATTTCGGAAAGGACTTCCTTGATCTCATTTAAGGACTTCCTGCCGAAGTTCCTGTATTTGAGCATGTCGACTTCCGACTTTGTGACAAGATCCGCGATAGACTTGATGTTCGCGTTCTTCAGGCAATTCGAGGACCTGACGGAGAGCTCGAGCTCCTCGACTGATTTGGAAAGCATGTTCTTGAGCTTTTCCTTTTCCTCGTCGATCTTCTCCTCTTTGATGTCGTCCATCGCGCCTTCCTGGCTGATGAAAATATTCAGGTATTCCCTCAGGATGAGCGCCGCCTGTGTAAGCGCGGTTTCCGGGGTGACCCTTCCGTCGGTCGCTATCTCAAGGATGAGCTTGTCGTAATCGGTTATCTGCCCGACCCTTGTGTTCTCGACCTCAAGCTTGACGTTCGTGACGGGAGTGAATATCGAATCCGTCGGCAATGTGCCTATCGGCATGTCCGCCCTTTTATTCTTATCGGCCGTAACATACCCGCGTCCGACGTCTATTTCCATTTCCATGGAAATCTTTGCTTCCCTGCTTGTCAATGTCGCGATGTGCAGTTCCGGGTTCAGTATCTTCACGTCGCTGTCTTTTTTTATGTCCGCGGCCGTGACTTCCCTTTCTCCGTCGGCCTCGAGATATATCTTCTTCGGCGCGTCGCCCTCAAGCACTATGTTGAGCTGTTTGAGATTCAGCACTATCTCGGACACGTCCTCTATTACCCCGGCGATGGTGGCAAACTCATGCTGCACGCCTTCTATCCTTACGGAAGTGATTGCGGCGCCCGGTATGGACGAAAGCAATATCCTCCTTATGGCGTTGCCGATGGCTATTGCGTAGCCGCGTTCAAACGGCTCGGAAACGAACCTTCCAAACTTATCCGATAAATCCTCTTTTTCAAGCTTTTTGGGCTTCTGAAGATTTTTCCATTTCATTCGATTGTTACCCCTTTCGTATTATTTGGAGTATAATTCAACTATAAGCTGTTCCTGTACCGGCAGCGCGATATCCGTTCTTACAGGCTCGTTCTTTATGACGGCTTCGTTCTTTTCGAAGTTCATCTCTATCCACGTCGGGACCGTTTTCTTCTTTGAAGACTCAAGGAGCGCCTTCTTCACCGAGTTCATGCCAAGCCCCGTCTCGTTGACGGTTATCTTATCGCCCGGTTTTACCTCAAAGGACGCAATATTCACCTTTTTTCCGTTCACGCGCACGATGCCGTGCATTACCAGCTGCCTGCCTTCCCTGCGCGATACGGCAAAACCGCATTTATGGACCGTGTTGTCAAGCCTTCTCTCCAGGATCTTGAGCAGGTTCTCTCCGGTCTCGCCCTGCCTCTGAGTTGCTATCTGGAAATACCTCCTGAACTGCCTTTCAAACACGCCGTAAATCCTCTTTACTTTTTGTTTCTCCCTGAGCTGCTTTCCGTATTCGGAAAGTTTTCTGCTCCTTGCCGTATCATGGTGCATGCCGGGAATGTAAGGCCTTCTTGAAAAAGCGCATTTATCCGTCATGCAACGGTCGCCTTTCAAGTACAGTTTTATATTTTCCCTTCTGCACTGCCTGCATAAAGCTGCTCTATACCTTGCCAATTTAGAACCTCCTGATATTACGTTTGTAATTAAATTTTTTAATTGGTTTACACTCTGCGTTTCTTAGGCGGCCTGCACCCGTTGTGCGGGATCGGCGTGACGTCTTTGATGGAAATGATCTCGAGCCCGACTGCCTGGAGCGACCTTATAGCCGGCTCCCTGCCTTCGCCCGGACCCTTGACATATACTTCAACCTTGCGCACTCCCATATCGACCGCGACTTTGCCCGCTTTTTCCGCGGCAAGCTGGGCCGCATAGGGCGTTGATTTCCTCGCGCCTTTCATGCCGACAACCCCGCCCGAGGCCCACGATATCGTGTCCCCTTCTTTGGTGGTTATCGTTACAATTGTGTTGTTGAACGTCGAATTGATCCTGGCAACCGCCAGTTCCGGTATAGCTTTTCCTTTTTTCTTGGTAGACAAGTTACTTCCTCCTTATCGTTAACTTATGGTTTTTTCGGTGCTGCTGCAGGCGCTGCCGCCGGTGCCGCCGCGCTCGTCGCCGGTTTTTTCCCGGCTCCTACGGTCTTTTTCGGGCCTTTCCTTGTCCTGGCATTGGAACGCGTCCTCTGCCCGCGGACCGGAAGTCCCTTGCGGTGCCTGAGGCCTCTGTAGCTTCCGATATCCATAAGCCTCTTGATATTCTGCGTTACATCCTTGCGCAGGTCTCCCTCTACCTTGATCTGCTTTAACAGCATGGTCTCCTGTATCCTGTAGACCTCCTGCTCGGTCAGGTTGAAAGCCCTGGTATCCGGATTTACTCCGGCATCCTTTAATATTAACTTGGCAAGTGAATTGCCGATGCCGTAGACATAGGTCAGAGCCACTTCTATCCTTTTATTTTTCGGTAAATCTATTCCTGATATGCGTGCCAATTTACTACCTCCTGATTTTTCTTCTTAATATCTTGCTATCAGCCCTGCCTCTGCTTGTGTTTCGGGTTCTCGCAGATGACCTTTACTTTGCCTTTTCTCTTGATAATCTTGCACTTTTCACATATTTTTTTGACCGATGCTCTTACTTTCATTTCTGTTCACCTCTTTGTTTTCCATGCCTGTATATTATCCTGCCCTTTGTCAGATCATAGGGCGAAAGCTGTACCGTTATCTTGTCTCCCGGAAGGAGCTTTATAAAGTTCATCCTCATTTTTCCGGATACATGGGCCAGCACTTTGTGCCCGTTTTCCAGCTGCACCCTGAAAGTAGCGTTCGGGAGAGGTTCTACTATCACTCCTTCAGCTTCTATCATGTCTTCTTTTGACATTTAAACCGCCTTTCAATTTTGGAACCTTTACGTTCCGCTTTGGGACAAAGCCGCCTAAAGCGTAAGTATTTTCGGCCCGCTTTCCGTTATTGCCACCGTATGCTCGAAATGCGCCGACAACCCGCCGTCCACGGAGACGACCGTCCAGTCGTCGTCCAGGACCTTCACCTCGTAACCCTTCTCATTTATCATGGGTTCGATGGCGAGCACCATTCCGTTCTCAAGCGGCAGCCCCGTCCCCGCCCGGCCGTAATTCGGGATCATGGGGTCTTCATGAAGTTTCCTGCCTACGCCGTGGCCAACAAAATCCCTGACCACGGAAAAGCCGCAGGACTCGGCGTGTTTTTGCACCGCAGCCGATATATCATAAAGGCGCAAACCCACAACCGCTTTTTCTATTCCCTTATACAGCGACGCTTCCGTTGCTTCCATGAGTTTTTTTGCCGTCCTCGATATTTTTCCTATCGCGACGGTGAGCGCGGCGTCCGCGTAGTATCCGCCGTACTCAACCCCGAAATCAAGGGAAACTATGTCGCCTTCCTTGAAAATCCTTTTCTTGGTAGGGAACCCGTGCACGACCTCGCTGTTTATCGAGACGCATACGGCCGCGCTGTAGCCGCGGTAGCCCAGAAAGGCCGGCCTCGCGCCGAATCCTTTTGTCATCCTGCGCGCCATATCGTCCAGGTCCAGCGAAACAAGGCCCGGTCTTGCCATCTCTTTTAACTTTTTAAGAACGAGAGCGACCATTTTGCCGCTTTCTGTTATCTTGCGTATTTCATCATTATTTTTTAATTCAATCATTAAATTTTACTTCTTTCCCAGCACACCGGTGATCATTTTAACGATATCGTCAATGGCCCCTTTTGAGGCGTCGATATCGGAAAGAACGTTTTTCTTCCTGTAATATTCTATGAGCGGTGACGTCTGTTTCTCATAGACATTGAGCCTGTTCTCGATGGTCTCCGGCTTGTCGTCGTTGCGCTGGTAAAGTTCCCCGCCGCATTTGTCGCAAACGCCGTCGACTTTGGGAGGCAGCGTATAGATGTTGAAATTGCCCCCGCAAACCTTGCACATTCTCCTGCCGGTGAGCCTTTTAAAGAGCACATCCCTTTCCACTATAATATTGATGACGCGGTCGAGTTTGAGCCCCTTTTTATTGAATATCCCTTCAAGGGCGTCAGCCTGTTCCACGGTCCTGGGGAACCCGTCGAGAAGAAAGCCGTTCCTGCAGTCGTCGGCTTTTATCCTGTCCTCAATGAGATCCACTATAAGCGAATCCGGGACCAACGCGCCTTTGTCCATAAAACCCTTGGCTTTCTTGCCGAGTTCGGTGCCTTCCTTTACATTCGCCCTTAATATGTCTCCGGTCGATATCTGCGGAACCTTATAAATATCGATAAGTTTTCCCGAATAAGTGCCTTTGCCGGCGCCCGGGGGCCCCAATAGAATCGCTATCATGCAAAAACCTCCGATTATTTTATTATAAAATCAAATGCATCGCTCCAGGGTGTCCTTAGCCTCTGCGGCCCCTGATATGTCCGGTCTTCATAAATCCTTCATAGTGCCTCATCAAAAGGTGCGACTCTATCTGCTGGACAAGGTCCAGGGCCACACCAACCATGATAAGAAGCGTGGTTCCGCCGAAATACGAGCCGACGTCGAGCACCCTGCTCATCGTATCAGGGATGACCGCGATGACGACTATCATTGCCGCCCCTCCCAGGGTTATGTGCGTCAGTATGTTATTGATGTATTCGGCTGTCGGCTGTCCCGGCCTGATGCCCGGAACAAATCCGCCGTATTTTTTCATATTCTCGGCCACGTCGTTAGGGTTGAAGGTGATGGCCGTGTAAAAATAACAGAAAAATATTATCAGCGCCGCGTAGCATATTATGTAAAGCGGATGCCCCGGCGAGAAAGTGTTCGAAATAAAGGAAAGAACCGTCTGAAGGGCGTTGGACTGCCCCGGCCTTTCCATAAGCTTTGCGACCATCGACGGTATTATCATTACAGAAGAGGAGAATATTACCGCTATGACGCCCGAGTAGTCGACCTTCAAGGGCAGCTGCGTTGACTGTCCGCGGTATATCTTCCTGCCGACTATCCTTTGCGCGTACTGCACAGGTATCTTCCTGAAAGACTGCTGCGATATTACGGCGAGCGCCGTCAGCGCAACCATTACGATGACAAATATCAGCGCCGCAAAGAGGCTTGTGGACCCTGCCTGAACAAGCGCGATGGTCCTGCCTATCTGCGAAGGTATGTTGGCCACTATTCCGGCAAGGATGAGCATCGACATTCCGTTGCCGACCCCGTATTCCGTCATCTGCTCGCCGAGCCACATCAAAAATATCGTGCCGCCCGTAAGCGTAAGAATGGTCGTTATAACAAAACTCATCCCGTAATCGGGAACAAGCTTCATGCCGCCGACCTCGACGCTGCGCATCCAGAAGGTGGTCGCCAGCGACTGCACCGCGCATATCCCGACCGTCAAAAACCTCGTATACTGCGTTATCTTTTTCCTGCCCGCGTCGCCTTCCTTCGAAAGCGCCTCAAGGGCCGGTATTACAGAGGTCAAAAGCTGCAATATGATGGAAGCGGAAATGTACGGCATTATACCCAGTGAAAATATCGTGAACTGCCTTAACGCGCCGCCGGAAAAAAGGTCCAAAAATCCCAGGAACCCGCCGGCCTGCGACGAGATAAGCATTTCCATGGCTTTTGTGTTGATGCCCGGCGTCGGCACATGCGTGCCAAGCCTAAAAACAAAAAGCATTCCAAGCATGAATAAAACCCTTTTTCTGAGTTCCGGTATCCTGAATATATTGCCGACTGAATCCATCATTTTACAAGTTCCGCCTTTCCGCCCGCGTTCTTTATCTTTTCCGCGGCTCCGGCCGAGAACTTGTCGGCCGTAACATTAAGCGATTTTTTGATATCGCCGTTGCCGAGTATCTTTAATAATTTCGACTTTGACTTTATGAGGTTCTTTTCAAGCAACGCGGCCTTGTTTACCGTCGCGCCGGATTCGAATTTCTCCTCGAGAATCGCCAGGTTCACTATCTGCCATTTTACGGCAAAAATATTGTTGAACCCGACTTTCGGGAGCCTCTGAACGAGCCGCTGCTGTCCGCCCTCGAACCACGGCGCCTTGGCGCCGCCCGAGCGGGCCTTCTGTCCCTTGAATCCCTTGGCCGAAGTCTTTCCCATTCCGGAACCCGTTCCGCGGCCGACCCTTACCTTTTTTGTCCTCTTAGCCTTATTTACCTTCAGGTCCTTAAATTCCATTTGTATTATCCTCCGTGTTTAAATCTCTTCCACTTTCAGCATAAAGCCGACTTTCCTTATGGCCCCTGCCAGTTCTTTCGTTTTTTCAAATTCCCTCGAATGATTGATCCTTTTGAGCCCGAGCGCCTTTATGATGCGCCTGTTCTGCGGGAGCTGTCCGAAGATCGATTTCACAAGAGTAAGTTTAACTTTTGCCATGTTATTTGCCCTTCCTCAGCGCCAGAATTGTTTCGGGGTCCCTGAGCTGCCCCAGCGCTTCAAATGTCGCGTAAACAACGTTGAACGGGTTTGTCGTACGGCCGACGCATTTCGTCAGTATGTCGTGGATGCCGGCCGATTCAACAATTGCGCGAACCGCCGCACCGGCGATAACACCGGTACCGGGCACCGCAGGTTTCAACAGCACTTTTGCCGCTCCGAAATCTCCAGTAACTTCAAACGGAATGGTCGTGCCTTTCATGGGGATCTTTTTCAGTCCTTTTTTTGCCCTTGCTATCGCTTTTTTGATAGCCTCCGGCACTTCCCTTGCCTTGCCAAGCCCGTATCCCGCCGAGCCATGGCCGTCTCCTACGATGGCCAGGCAGGAAAATTTAAATCTCTTTCCGCCTTTTACAACTTTGGCCACCCTGTTTATACTTACAATCCTCTCTTTGAGGTCTGATTTTGTGCTGTCCATCCTGGGTTTCAAAAATATTACCTCCCTTTAGAATTTTATGCCGGCTTCGCGTACTGAATCCGCGAATGCCTTGACAACGCCGTGGAACAGGTTGCCGCCCCTGTCGAACACGACAGTTGTGACCCCTTTTTCCCTGCACTTATCGGCTATTTTTTTGCCGAGTTTTACAGCGGCATCCTTGTTCTTTCCCTTGATGCCGGCTTCTTTTGAGTTCGTCGCCATGCCCAATATTGTCTTTGCTGAAAAATCATCGATCACCTGGGCTGCAAGAGTCGTGCTCCCCCTGAAAAACGCAAGCCTCGGTTTTTCCGCCGTGCCGACTACTTTGGCACGAAGCCTTTCGTGCCTTACTATCCTCTGTACCCTTTTTTTGTCCGTTCTTTTTTTAATTGTTACGCGCATTTTTATTTCACAGCCTCCGTTATCGATATATCTCACCTTCCAAAAGCCTTAAGGCCCAGAGGTGGCTTTACTTTATTTACTTTGCCTTGGCGCCAGCCGCGCTCTTTCCGGCTTTTCTCCTGATGCGTTCGTTCTCGTACATTATCCCTTTTCCCTGGTATGGCTCCGGCAATTTCAGCTGTTTGATCTCGGCCGCAGTCTGCCCAACAAGGTGTTTATCCGTCCCTGTCAGAGTTATTTTTGTCTGGTTATCGACCACCGCGGTTATGGCGTCCGGTATCTTATAATCCAGCGGGTGCGAATAACCCAGGGTAAAATTCATAACTTTACCGGCGAGGTTCGCCCTGTAACCGACCCCTTTCAGGATCAGTACCTTTGTATATCCGGCGGACACGCCGAGTACTTTGTTGTTTATCGTGGCGCGTTCCATACCAAAAAGAGCGTTCAGGTTCTTTACCGTTGGCGCGCCCTTTTTAACCGACACGGTAACGTGCGACGCGTCGATCTTATAATCAAAATAAAGGCTTACCGGGTGTTGTGCCTTGCCCTTGGGCCCTTCTATCTTTATGACATCACCCTCGATTGTAACTTTTACCTTCTCGGGTATTGCTACTGGCTTCTTCCCTATTCTTGACATGCTTGATCTCCTTTTACCATATCTCGCAGATTATTTCCCCGCCGATTTTTTCTTCCCTGGCTTTTGAGCCGGACATTATGCCCCTGGAAGTTGATATCAGCAGGACGCCGAGGCCGCTCTTGATCTTCCTGATGTCTCCCGAACCGGTGTAAACCCTTCTGGAAGAGCGTGATACTCTCTGTATCGAGTGTATTGCCTTTTCGTTCTTCTCGCCGTATTTCAGATACACCCTGATATTGCCCTGTTTATTATCCTCAATGTACCTGTAACCCTTTATGAAACCTTCTTCCTTGAGGAGTTTCACGATATTCTGCTTTACCTTTGAAGACGGGACGTCTACATAGTCCTTTTTCTTCGAATTTGCGTTCCTGATCCTTGTTAATAAATCCGCGATCGTATCCATTGTTCCTCCTTTACCAGCTTGACTTCTTGATGCCGGGAATCTCTCCCCTATACGCAAGCGCCCTGAAACATATCCTGCAGATGCCGTACTTTCTCATGTAAGCCCTCGGCCTTCCGCAGATCGAACACCTGTTGTGCTGCCTTACCTTAAATTTCGGTTTTTTCTTCGATTTGTTGATCTGAGATAACCTTGCCACTTTTTATCCTCCTATTTCTTACGGAACGGCATGCCAAGCGACTCGAGCAGTATCAGCGCGTCGTCGTTGTTCTTTGCCGTCGTTACAAATGTTATGTCCATGCCCATTATCACAAGGACTTTCTCAAACTTGACTTCCGGAAAAATTATCTGCTCTTTGACTCCCATGGAATAGTTCCCGCGGCCGTCGAACGAGTTGCGCGGCACTCCGTTAAAATCCCTTACCCTGGGAAGGGCGAGCGAGATGAACCTGTCGAGGAACTCGTACATCCTGTCCCCGCGCAGCGTCACTTTCGCGCCTATGGGCATGTTCTGCCTGAGCTTAAAATTCGATATGGAAACCTTCGACTTTGTCGTAAGGGGCTTCTGTCCGGTTATGGCTGTGAGCTCCTCAATGGCTTCGTCAAGGGCCTTTACATTCTGCGTCGCCTCGCCGACTCCCATATTGATAACCATCTTGGAGAGTTTCGGGACCTGGAACTTGTTCTTAAATCCCCTGACCTCCATTATCTTGGGAATTATTTCCTTTTCATACCTTTCTTTGAGCCTTGCCATTTATATCAGCCTCCTATTTTTCATCGATCATTTCGCTGCATTTCTTGCACACACGTATGTGTTTGCCGTTCTGCAGCGAGCCGATTTTTACCCTGGTGGGCTTCCCGCATTTATTGCATATCAGCATTACTTTTGAGACCGCGATCGGCGCCTCTTTTTCAAGTATGCCGCCCTGCTGAACCTTCTGCGACGGCTTTGTGTGACGTTTTACAAAATTGATCTTCTCGACGATCAATTTTCCCTCCGGAAAAACCTTAAGCACCTTGCCGGATTTGCCCTGATCCTTGCCCGTTATTACCGTTACTATGTCGTCTTTTTTTATCTTGATTTTCATTTATTCGTGTCCTCCTATACAACTTCTGGCGCGAGCGAGATTATTTTCAAAAAATTCTTTTCCCTTAGCTCCCTTGCCACGGGCCCGAATATCCTGGTGCCCCTTGGAAGGTTCTGGTCGTTGATTAGAACGGCCGAATTGGTGTCGAACCTGATGTAGGAACCGTCTTTTCTCCTGGTTTCCTTCTTCAGCCTGACGACCACTGCCTTTACGACCTCTTTTCTTTTGACCTGCGCCCCTGGTATTGCGTCCTTTACGGACGCCACAATGACGTCTCCCAGGCCCGCGTATCTGGCCCTCGTTCCTCCGAGAACTTTGATGCACATGATAACTTTTGCGCCGGAATTATCGGCTACTTCAAGCCTTGTTTGTTGCTGTATCATTTTGCTCACTCCCGTCGTCTATAAGGTCTATTTTTTGTAGTCCCTTTTTGAGGATCGCGGTGACTACCCACCTTTTGTTTTTGGACAGCGGCCTGACTTCCTTTATGGATACCATATCGCCCGTCTTGCATTCGTTCTTTTCATCGTGGGCCATTACCTTGGTGGTCCTCTTCACGTATTTCTTGTAAACAGGATGCTGCACCTTCGTGACAACCGCAACCTTCACAGTCTTGTCCATTTTGTCGCCGATAACCGTTCCTTCTATGGTCCTTCTTTTGTTTTTTTCGCTCATTTAGCGCTGCCTCCTTTTACCGCTGCCTTTTTTTCCTTGGCTATCGTTAGCAGCCTGGCAATATCCTTTTTTGCGGCCTTAAACTGGGACGTATTCTCGACCTGTTTGGTCGATAGCTTTACCTTCAGCTTAAAAAGGCTTTCTTTGAGTTCTTTTATCTTTCTTTCTATTTCTTCAACGTTTAGGTCCCTGATTTCCTGTGCCTTCATTTAAATCCTCCGTTATATGTTAAATCTCGTACCTTTTTACAAAGCTTACCATTATCGGCAATTTTCCCGAGGCTTTTTTGAAAGCCAGGCGCGCAATGTCTTCGGTCACGCCGTCAAGCTCAAAAAGCACCCTGCCGGGTTTTACGACGCACACCCAGAATTCGGGGGCGCCTTTTCCTTTTCCCATGCGGGTTTCCGCCGGTTTCTTCGTCACAGGCTTGTCCGGGAATACCCTTATCCAGAGCTTTCCGCCCTTTTTAAGGTTCCTGTTTATGGCGACCCTGGCCGCTTCTATCTGCCTTCCGGTAACCCAGTGCGGTTCCAGCGCTTTCAGGCCGTACTGGCCGAAGCTGACTTTGTTCCCGCTGGTCGCCTTTCCCTTCATCCTGCCTCTCTGCTGTTTCCTGTATTTTACTCTTGACGGCATTAACATTTATATAGTCCTCCGTGTTTATTTAATTTCGTCGCCGGGAAGTATCTCTCCCTTGAATACCCAAACCTTCACGCCGATCGTTCCGTAAGTGGTGAACGCCGTGGCCGTTCCGTAATCAATGTCGGCCCTTAAAGTCTGGAGCGGCACCCTGCCTTCAACGTACCATTCGGTCCTTGCTATCTCGGCTCCGGCAAGGCGGCCTGCGCAGCATATCTTTATCCCGAGAGCGCCGGAATCCGGCGACATCGCGGTCTGCATCGCTTTTTTCATTGCGCGCCTGTATGATATGCGCTTTTCCAGCTGCTGCGCCACGTTCTCGGCTATGAGCTGGGCCTCTATTTCCGGCTTCTGTATCTCTTTGGGCTCGATTAGTATCTGTTTTCCGGTCAACTTTTCAAGGTCTTTCCTGAGTATCTCGACTTCCGCGCCTTTCCTTCCTATTATCATCCCGGGCTTGGCTGTAAAAATCTTAAGGATGGCCTTGTTCCCGGCCCTTTCGATCTCCACTTTGGATATGCCGGCGCTGTAAAGTTTTTCCTTTATGAATTTCCTTATTTTAAAATCCTCCAGCAAGAGGTCCTTAAAATTTTTCTTTACAAGCCACCTTGACTTCCAACCTTTGATGACGCCTATTCTGACGCCTTCAGGATGAATTTTCTGTCCCATAAAATATTATTTCTCCTTTTTATTTGTTGTCTGTCACGATAACTTCAACGTGGCATGACCTTTTATTTATCTTCGCGGCCCTGCCCTGTGCGCGGGGCATAAAACGCCTTGCATACTTTAAAGTCGGACCATGGTCGACCCTGATGGCCTTGACCACAAGAGCCTCGGCGTCGGCGCCAAAATTCTTGGACGCGTTGGCCACAGCCGATTTGATCACCTTTATCAGGTGCGGCGACGCCGCTTTAGGGATGAACTTCAGGCGGTCAAGCGCTTCGCCGACCGGCCTTTTTACAGCTTCCCTTGCCACGACCCTGACTTTCCTGGCCGGCATTCTTAAATGCTTTATTGTTGATTTCGCTTCCATTATTATATGCTCCTTCCTGGATTGTTACGTCTTTGCCAGCGATTCTTTCTTGGCTTCGCCGTGGCCTTTAAATATCCTTGTGGGCGCGAATTCCCCGAGCTTGTGTCCCACCATATTTTCCGTAGCGTACACCGGTATGAATTTCCTGCCGTTATGCACGGCAAAAGTTATACCGACCATCTCGGGCGATATTGCCGAACGTCTCGCCCAGGTCTTGATGACCTTTTTTTCGCCGGACTGCTGCATCTTCATGACCTTGTCAAGCAGCTTCGCGTCGATAAAAGGGCCTTTTTTTAGTGACCTTGTCATTTACTGTATACCTCCTGAGCCTTTTTCTTTCTTTCTTCTTATAATATACTTGCTTGAAAGTTTGTTGCGGTTCCTTGTCTTGAAGCCTTTTGCCTTGACACCGGTGGGCGACTGCGGATGCGCTCCGGATTTACTGCGGCCTTCGCCGCCTCCCATTGGATGGTCAACCGGGTTCATCGCGACCGCCCTGTTCCTCGGCTTCCAGCCCATCCAGCGGTACCTTCCTGCTTTTCCTATCACAACGTTCTCATGTTCAAGGTTTCCCACCTGTCCTACGGTGGCGTAGCACAGCGCACGCACCATGCGCAGCTCGCCCGAGGGCATCTTTAATACGGCAAGCCCGCCCTCTTTTCCCATTATCTGGGCAAACGAACCGGCGCCGCGGGCGATCGTTCCGCCCTGGCCCGGGTAAAGTTCGATGTTATGCACTATCGTTCCGACCGGGATGTTCTGCAAAGGAAGCGCGTTGCCGAGCTTTATCTCGACCTCGGGTCCCGTAATGATCGAATCCCCGACCTTTAATCCGACTGGTGCGATTATATACCTTCTCTCGCCGTCCTTGTAGATCACAAGCGCGATCCTGGAAGTCCTGTTCGGATCGTACTCGATGGTTTCCACTATACCCGGGACATTAAGCTTGTCCCTCTTAAAATCAATTGTCCTGTAAAGTTTCTTCGACCCGCCTCCTCTGAACCTTGATGTTATCCTGCCGTAGTTATTGCGGCCCTTTTTCCTGTGAAGGTTTTTGGTCAGCGATTTTTCCGGGTTTTCCCTCGTGACATCCTCTTTGGTGTCAACGGTCATTTGCCTTCTGCCCGGAGTAATCGGCCTGAATGTTTTCATCGCCATTGCTTATACTCCTTCTAAAATGTCTATTTTTTCGTCTTTTTTCAGCTTCACTATGGCCTTTTTCATCCTTTTCGCCTGTGAAACCGACCTGCCGAACCTTTTTGCCTTGCCCGGCATGGTGACTGTGTTTACCTTTATGACATGAACCTTGAATAAAGCCTCGACGGCCTGCCTGATCTGTTCCTTATTGGCCTTCTTCTCGACTTCAAAGGTATAGTAGTTGCCCTCTTCGCGCATCAACCCGCTTTTTTCCGTTAGGAGCGGCCTTTTGATTACCTGATATATGTCCATTATTATCCCTTCCTGCTGATGATCTCTTCCAGCGCCTTTTTCGTCATCAGAACTTTTTTATGTGTCAGAAGATCGTAAACGTTCACGGCGTTCTGCCTTGTGACGGTAAGTTTCTCGATGTTCCTGGCGGACCTTATCAGCGTCTCGTTTACGCTGTCGGCCACCAGAAGCACCTTTGAATTCTTAAGGTTGAGGTTCTTTAATATTGAAATGACCTCTTTGGTTTTCGGCGTTGCGACCGAAAATTCATTGAGCACAATTATCTCGCCGTCCCTTAATTTGCCGGCCATGACAGCCTGCAGAGCGAGCTTTTTCTGCGCCTTGTTTACCTGCATCCTCGACCTCTCAGGTTTCGGTCCGAAGGTCACTCCGCCGCCTTTCCAGATGGGGGAACGGATGGACCCGTGCCTGGCCTGTCCTGTGCCTTTCTGTTTCCACGGTTTCTTGCCGCCCCCGCGTACGTCTCCCCTGTCCAGGGTGTTCGAAGAACCGATGTGCTGGTTCTGCTGGTAGGCAAGCATAACGTCGTGTATCAGGTCATCCTTAACCTTTACGGCAAGGAATGAATCGTCTATTTCAAACTCCGACACTTTCTTGTTTTCTTTGTCTAAAACTTCCAGTTTCATTTGGGATTTCTCCTTTTATTTCTTTGCTGATTTCGCCTGGACGATCTTCTTTTTGGCGCTTTTCTTGATGATTACTTCCGAATTCTTTCCGCCGGGAACCGCGCCCTTGATAAGCACGTAGTTGTTTTCCGGGTCTATCTTTTCTATGAACAGGTTCATGGTGGTTATCCTGTCAAAACCCATTCTTCCCGCCATCTTCATGTTCTTGAAAACCCTGGCAGGGAACGTGGAGGAGCCGATGGATCCCGGCGCCCTGTGCATCATGGATCCGTGCGAAGCCGGCCCGCCGTGGAACCCGTGCCTTTTCATTACTCCCTGGAAACCTTTTCCTTTTGAGACCCCGGATACGTCAATGAAGTCCCCTTCTTTGAACACCGACTCTACCGTTATGGTGTCGCCGATATTGAATTTCTCCGCGTCTTCTTTGGAGACCTTTATCTCCGAAAGGCGTTTTTTTAACGGCATATCAAGGTGCTTTTTTTCGTTCTTGAACAGGCCTTTGAGGGCCTTCGGCATGTTCTTAGGCTTTTTTACGTCGAATGTGCCGAGTTTTAACGCAATATAGCCGTCGCGTTCCACGCTCTTCTTGTCGACCACAATTGAATCCTCGACCTGCACTATGGTCACGGGAACTATTTCTCCCTTGGCGTTGAACACCTGTGTCATTCCTAATTTTTTGCCTATGAGTTTTGTTACCACTTTTCTTATCCTCCGTTTACAGCTTTATTTCTACGTCTATCCCCGCCGGGAGGTCGAGATTCTTTAATTTCTCAACTGTCTCGTGATTCGGGTCGAGGATATCTATGAGCCTTTTATGTACCCTCATTTCGAACTGTTCGCGCGATTTCTTATCCACGTGAACCGACCGCTGGATCGTATACTTGTGGATCTTTGTGGGGAGCGGTATCGGGCCCGAAACCCTCGCACCCGTCTCCTTCACTTTCTTGATAATATCGGTTACCGATTTATCGAGAAGTTTGTGATCATAGGCCTTGAGCCTTATCCTGATTTTCTGTGTTTCCAACTGCATTATAAGTCTCCCTTCCTTATTCTACTATCTCTGTGATTATACCCGAACCAACGGTCCTGCCGCCCTCGCGG
>CAYUDX010000022.1:0-48767 GCA_964443355.1 uncultured Spirochaetia bacterium | reverse complement strand
AAAATAGTAAAATAGTAAAATAAGTTTTGAAAATATTTATTTTTCCAAGGAGGAGAGAGCATGAGGAAGGTTTTTCTAATTTTATTGGCAGTTTTATCGGTAGCGGCACTTGCGTTCTTCGCGGGCTGTAAAGGAGGACTTGGTCTTGGCGGCAACACCCTGAGGTTCATGTACTGGGGCGACACATCCGAGATCGAGATCATCAAGACAATGGTTGCGAAGTTTGAAAAGGAAACTGGAGTCAAGGTCAGCGCTGAAAGGGCCCCATCGGGACCTCCTTACATGGAAAAAGTTCTCACCGAGTTTGCGGGCGGAAGCGCGCCCGACGTGCTTTTCGTCGAGGTCAACAACTTCAAGGAATTTGCCGCAAAGGGAGTGCTGGAAGATCTTACGCCTTACATAGACAAGGACAAGACGCTCAAAAAGAGCGATTTTTACGACGCGATAATCGACAGGTTCACCGTTGACGGAAGCCTTTTTGTCCTGCCAAGGGACATAGCCCCGATATGCGTCGTTTATTACAACAAGACGATGTTCGACGCCACCGGCGTTAAGTACCCCAAGGAAGACTGGACATGGAATGACCTGTTAAAAATGGGGAAAAAGTTCGTGAAAAAGGATGCCAACGGCGTGCCGACGCAGTACGGTTACGTGGATGACTGGCCCATATGGGAAGCTTTCGTATTCTCCAACGGCGGACAGATGGTCGATAACGTAAAGAACCCGAAAAAGTGCGTTATGGACTCCAAGGCCGTGATAGACGCGGTCCAGTTCAGGAGCGATCTTATCAACAAATATTATATCACCCCTTCACCTTCGCAGATGACCGCGATGGGCGGAATGGGAACGGCGGATATGTTCGTTTCCCAGAAGGTTGCGATGTTCATGTCAGGCATCTGGAAGACGCCTCTTTTCAGGTCGCAGATAACCAATTTTGACTGGGATGTGGTTCCTTTCCCGACGAGCCCGAAAGGCATCAAGGCTTATCCCACGGGCGGCTCGGGATACGCAATAGTAAAGTCGTCAAAGAACAAGGAAATGGCGTGGAAGCTTGTGACCTATCTCGCGGGAGCGGAAGGCCAGAAAAAGCTCGCCGAGACCGGCCTCGCGCAGCCCGCAATGAAAAAGATCGCGGAATCACCGGCGTTTTTGGACGGCAAGAAACCGCTTAACAAGAAAATGCTTTTAAAGGCCGTAAACTACGTCAAGTTCGAACCGCTCCTTCCTGAGTGGGAAGAGGTCAACGTGTCCATGATAGCCCCGGCTTTTGACAAGATTTGGAACGGCAAGGAAAAGGCCGCCGCGGTATTGAAGAAGATAGTGCCGGAGATAAACGAGAATTATTTCAGCAAGGAATAACCATATTATTCAACCCGCCCGGGTTTCCCGGGCGGGTTGAACGCACTCATAGGATAAAAAGCAGCACCTAAAGTCCCGCTGACGCGGATAAAATAAAACTCGCGGAGGAACACGATGGAAAATGCAATCAAAAAAAGTAAAATGAAAATGTCAACCCAGGACGCGGTATGGGGTTATGTATTCCTGTCACCCTGGCTGCTGGGCCTGCTGCTTTTTACGGGAGGGCCGATAGTGGCCTCGCTGATCCTGGCTTTTTGCGACTGGGACCTGATAACTCCCGCAAAATTCATCGGACTCGGTAACTTCATAAAAATGTTCACTGACGCAAGGTTCCTCAATTCCATGTATAATACATTTTATTACACGCTCTTCTCGGTGCCGCTCGGCATCATAGGGTCGATCGCCATCGCGCTTCTGATGAACCAGAAATGGCGGTCGGTTAGGCTTTTAAGGACGATTTATTACCTGCCTTCGGTTACCGCGGGCGTCGCGTCGGCAATAATATGGATGTGGCTTTTGAACCCGGATTTCGGACTTGTAAACTACGGCCTTTCGATACTGGGGATACAGGGGCCCAAATGGATGGCCGACGAGGTTTGGGCAAAACCGGCCATCATTATAATGAGCCTGTGGGGAGTCGGCGGCAACATGATAATCTACCTTGCCGGCCTGCAGGGAATACCAAGGCAGCTTTATGAGGCCGCGGAGATCGACGGCGCCGGAATGTTCCAGAAGTTCCAGTACGTCACGCTGCCCATGCTTACGCCGGTAATATTTTTCAACCTTATAATGTCGATAGTTGCGTCCTTCCAGATATTCACCCAGGTCTACGTCATGACCGGGGGGCAGGGAGGTCCGGCGGACTCCACGCTGGTCATGGTGCTTTATATTTACCAGCAGGCCTTCAAGTTCCACAACATGGGCTACGCTTCGGCCATAGCGTGGGTGCTTTTCATAATAATCCTCGTATTTACCCTTCTGCAGTTCAAGTTCTCGGGCGGATGGGTCCATTATGAAGGCGAGCTCAAGAAATAAATCTGGAATGACATCATAAATTAACCGGAGGTTCATGAATATGGCAAAGAAGATAAGTTTTTGGGAGAGCCAGAGGCTCCAGGGAAGAATAGCAAGCTGGATTCTTTATGTTATAGCATGGGCGGGAGCCCTGATATTTGTCATACCGCTCGTGTGGATGATATCCACGTCGCTCAAGGCGCCGGGGGAAATATTCACGAACCCTCCGAAATGGATACCCTATTCCGAGCTCAAGCTTGATTATAAGACGAAGATACTGGCCGAACATGAAGGTAAAATAAAGATAGACAAGGACGCCGACGGCACCGTCCGCATAGACCTCGGCGGCTACAGCCATGTAATCCCGGCAATAGCCGAGCTTCAGGTAAAGAAAAAACAGATGGTCAACAAAGGCGACGTGCTGGCAACGATCCCGGCAAAGGGAAAAATAAGGATCACGGAGAATAAGGACAAGACCATGCTGCTTCGGATCGTGGACCCGGACGGAAGGTCCATAAAAGAATACAACATTACCCAGGACACAAGACCGGTGGTAAAAGACGGCGATATGGTGACCGAGGGGGACAAACTGGCCGACGTGATGCCGCAGTGGTCCAACTATGCGAAAGCATGGGCGCCAAAAGCGCTCGACGAGACATTCACCAGGTACACCATCAATACGCTTATAATTACCATAATGGGCATCATAGGCGTACTGCTGAGCTCCACGTTCGTGGCCTATGGTTTCTCCAGGTTCAAATTTCCCGGCAGGGACCCGCTGTTTTTGGTGATGGTTTCCACAATGATGATACCGGCCCAGGTTACAATGATACCGATGTTCATCCTTTTCAAATATCTTGGATGGATAGACACGTTCGCCCCGCTTATAGTGCCGACGTTTTTCGGCGGCGGCGCGTTCAACATCTTCCTCATGAGGCAGTTCTTCATGACAATACCATATGAGCTTGACGACGCGGCCAAGATAGACGGGTGCAACTATTTACAGATATTCTGGACGATACTTCTCCCGCTTGTAAAACCGGCGATGGCGACCACTGCCATATTCGGGTTCGTATATAACTGGAACGACTTCATGAACCCGCTGATATACCTCAATAGCACCTCGAATTACACGCTCGCGCTCGGGTTGCAGACATTTACGACCATGTACGGGACGGATTACAATCTTATGATGGCGGCCTCGACGATAGTCCTTCTGCCGATACTTTTGATATTCTTCTTCGGCCAGAGGTTCTTCATCGAGGGAGTCGCGACAAGCGGTCTTAAAGGCTGATAGCAAAGGCTTAAATATGCAAAAAGCCGCCTCCTTTTACGGAGGCGGCTTTTTGTTTTTAAAGGATATGATATGAAGGGATACATACTCAGGCGTTTGCTTCTGATGATACCCGTGCTTTTCGGCATAACAATCATCACGTTCCTTATTATACATCTCACTCCCGGAGGGTTCGTCAGGGCGACAATGGAGATGAACGTAAAAGTTTCGCCGGATTCAATGGAGCACCTGAAAACTCTTTACGGCCTCGACAAACCCCTGCATGTCCAGTATTTCAACTGGCTTTCCAGGCTTGTCCGGCTTGATTTCGGGGATTCCTTTATGGACAACAGGCCGGTTCTGGACAAGGTGCTTGAGCGCCTGCCGGCCACGCTTCTGCTCAACATCACATCCCTTGCAGTGATATTTATACTTGGCATCATAATAGGCGTTACAAGCGCCCTGAAACGCAACAGCGTATATGACAGGGTGGTTACGTTCGTCACATTTACGGGATATTCCGTCCCGGCTTTCTGGCTTGCCCTTATCATGATGATGCTCTTTGCCGTGAAATTCCCAATACTGCCGGTCTCGGGCATAACCTCGCTGAATTTCGACATGATGAACCCTTTTGAGAAGCTTCTCGACGTGGCCTGGCACATGGTTTTGCCTGTTTTTATAACCGCCTTCGGCGGCCTGGCCTACATTTCCAGGTATGTAAAATCAAGCATGGTGGAAACGCTTTCACAGCAGTATATAACGGCCGCTTACGCCAAGGGCGTCCCGGAAAAGGATATCATATACAAAAGCGCCCTTAAAAATTCCCTTATGCCGGTTGTGACACTGCTGGGGCTGTCCCTTCCGGGGCTCATCGGCGGAAGTTTTATATTCGAGACTATATTCGCTTGGCCCGGCATGGGAAGGCTAGCTTACGAGGCGGCAATGTCCTTTGATTTTCCCGTGATAATGGGGGACGTGACGATCGCCGCTGTGCTGACGATACTGGGCAACCTGCTGGCGGACATTTCTTACGCGATGATAGACCCCAGGATAAGGTATAAATAAATTAAAAACTTAAAATGTTAAACCAAAAAGTAAAGGAATGTTAAAATGAACAAAATGGTACTGACCGGCGCCATATGCGCGGCCCTGCTTGTGCTCACCGCCGCCATTGCTCCGGCGCTCACAAAGTATGATTACAAGGAGCAGAACATAGGGGAAAGGCTGCAGCCGCCGGGCGCGGCACATATTTTCGGCACGGATGAGTTCGGCCGCGACCTTTTTTCCCGCATGGTCTACGGTGCCAGGGTATCCATGCTCGTGGGCGTCTTTGCGGTGCTTATTTCCACGATAATCGGGATACTGGTCGGCACCATAGCCGGTTATTTCGGCGGGATCGTGGATTCCATCGCCATGCGCTTCGTGGACATAATGCTGACCATCCCGACGCTGTTCCTCATTCTGATGCTCGTAGTATTCCTCGGCCCTTCAATAATAAACATAATGATAATAATAGGGCTGACTTCCTGGACGGATATAGCCAGGATAATAAGGGCCGAGGTGCTCTCGGTCAAAAAACTGGCTTACGTCGATGCCGCCAGGCTAATGGGATTCGGCCGCGCATACATAATAGCAAGGCACATCCTTCCCAACATCCTGGGGCCGGTCTTTGTTTATATGACATTCGGCATTTCAGGGGCCATACTCACGGAATCCGGGCTGTCGTTTTTGGGGCTGGGCGTCCAGCCGCCGTACCCGAGCTGGGGAAATATCCTGACGGCGGGCAAGGATTACATCGATACCGCCTGGTGGCTGATATTGTTCCCGGGCCTGGCAATATTTTTTGCCGTTTTTTCGTGCAACATAATGGGCGAGGGGTTGAGGGACCAGTTCAACCCGAAACTAAAAAAATGAAGGGCCCGGAGAGGGAAAATATATGACCGCCATCATATCCGTAAAAAATCTGTCGGTGGATTACACGCTCGGGCCGGGCGAAAAACTGCACGCCCTGCGCACGGTCGACCTCGACGTATCGCTTGGCGAATCGGTCGCCATTGTGGGCGAATCCGGCTGCGGCAAGTCCACATTCGCCTATTCGCTCGTAAAGCTGGTGGCGAACAATTCCGTGACCGCAGGCGACATTACCGTGAACGGCCTTTCCGTATTAAATGCTTCCCGTGAAGAGCTTCAGAACATGCGCGGCGCGGTCGCGGCAATGATATTCCAGGACCCGGCCGCGTCTCTGAACCCTCTTTTTTCGGTCAGGGAACAGATATTCGAGGGGATTTTGGCACATATAAAACCGGCGCCGGACAGGGGTTCCATGGAAGCCTCCGCCTCGGACCTGCTTGAGGATTCCGGATTTGACGAACCAGGGCGCATATTGAATTCATATCCGCACCAGCTTTCCGGCGGCGAACAGCAG
The DNA here is from genome assembly GCA_964443355.1 of uncultured Spirochaetia bacterium. Taxonomy (GTDB): domain Bacteria; phylum Oederibacteriota; class PGYV01; order PGYV01; family Palsa-1178; genus Bog-1181. Next base: position 42,696 of record CAYUDX010000022.1, on the reverse strand, counting down.
AGGGTGATGATCGCCATCGCGCTTTCCTGCTCCCCGAAGATACTGATAGCGGACGAGCCCACGACCGCGCTTGACGTCACCGTGCAGGCGCAGATAATGGAACTGCTGGCAAAGCTGAAAAAAGAGCACGGCCTGACGCTGCTGCTCATTACCCACGACCTCAACCTTGCCGTTGCATTGTGCCGTCGTGTGGTGGTAATGTACGCCGGTGAAATAGTGGAGGACGGGCCCATCGGCTCCATAAGGGACGCCGCCCATCCTTATACCCATGCGTTATTCGATATAATACCGGATATAAATTCCGCCTCCAGGGAATTTAATGTCATAAAGGGCTCGGTGCCGGACTTAAGGCTGTCCGTAACCGGATGCGCGTTCGAGCCGCGCTGCGCAAGGGCGCGGGAAAAATGCAAAAAGACGCACCCGGACATGATGGACGGCGCAAGGTGTTTTTTCCCGTATGAAAAGGGAAAAGGCGGATAATATGCTGAAAATAGCATCGCTGAAAAAAAGTTTTGTGACAGAGGCGTCGGTGGCCGGGGGAAGAAAAATTGTGGCCGCCGTCGACGACGTGTCGTTCGAGGTGGCCGACGCCGGGATAACGGCCCTTGTCGGGGAATCCGGATCGGGAAAAACCACCATTGCGCGCTGCGTTGCCGGGCTGGAAAGACCCGACAGCGGAGAAATAATCTATAATAACGAACCTCTTGTCTTTGATGCAAAGGAAAAGCGCAGGAGGGTGCAGTATATTTTCCAGGACACATTTTCGTCGCTCAACCCCAGGATGAAGGCCGGCGAGGCCGTCGCCGAACCCATAAGGTTCCATTTTAACAGGAAGGGGGGCGAATTGCGGACCGCGATGTTTTCAACCCTGGAATCCGTGGGCCTGCCGGCATCGATAGCCGAAAAATATCCTCATGAGCTCTCGGGCGGGCAGAGGCAGAGGGTTGTTATAGCCAGGGCTCTGGCGCTCCAGCCCGCGCTGCTGTTGGCGGACGAGCCCGTGTCCTCTCTTGACGTTTCGGTCCAGGCGCAGGTGCTTTCATTGCTCAAGGAGCTCAACGAAAAGCAGGGAATTTCCATACTGTTCATAACCCATGATTTAAGGATAGTAAAAAGCCTTGCGCATGACGTTGTGGTTTTAAAGGACGGGAAGGTCGTGGAAAAAGGGGAAGTTAACGCGGTTTTTTCATCCCCGCGTATGGAATATACAAGGCTGCTGCTTTCGTCCATTCCCGGCGCGAAGCCCGAGGTATGGCCGCAATCCTAAAAACCCATGCCGCCGGGGAAGCCTCCGCCGAAATTGGGCATGTTGTGGCGTTTTTTGCCGAAAGATTTCATCATTTTCTTCGCCTGGTTGAATTGTTTCAAGAGTTTGCTTATCCTTTCGGGTCTTACCCCGCTGCCTTTTGCTATCCTTTCCCTGCGCGAGGCGTCTATTATTTCCGGATGGTTCCTCTCGCGTTTTGTCATTGAAAGTATAATGGCCTCTACGTGCCTCATGTCGTTCTCGTCTATGTTTATATTTGAAAGCCCGGCCGCGCCCGCTCCGGGTATCATCTTGAGTATCTCCTCCATGGGGCCGAGTTTTTTCATCTGCCTCATCTGGCCCAGGAAATCTTCCAGGTTAAAATTGGCCTTCCTGAATTTTTCCTCTGCTTTTTTCGCCTCCTCGGCGGTAACGGACTGCTGGACCCTTTCGACAAGGGAAACCACGTCGCCCATTCCCAGTATGCGCGAGGCTATCCTTTCGGGATGGAAAGCCTCGAGGCGGTCCGTCTTTTCCCCGGTCCCCATGAATTTTATGGGAACCCCGGCCGTGTGTTTCATGGAAAGCGCCGCGCCTCCACGCGCGTCACCGTCCATTTTTGTGAGTATTATCCCGGTTATCGCAACCGCGTCGTTGAAATTTTTTGCCACATTCACGGATTCCTGGCCAAGCATGGCGTCGGCCACCAGAAGTATCTCGGTGAAAGGAATGGCGGCCTTCATTCTTTTCAGCTCGTCAAGAAGGCCTTCGTCCACGTGCAGCCTGCCCGCAGTGTCGAATATTACGGCGTCTATGGCTTTTGTTTCCAGAGATTTATAGGCGTTCACGGCTATCTTTACCGGGTCGTTGTGGGGTTCCGTGTAGAACTGCGCGCCCACCGAGGCCGCAAGCTTTTCCAGCTGGTCCCTGGCTGCGGGCCTGTAGGTATCCGCGCCCACCAACAATACTTTTCCGGCCTTTTTTTCTTTTATGAGGTAATTGGCCAGTTTGGCGGCTGTGGTTGTTTTTCCCGAGCCCTGCAGCCCTATGAGCATGTAAAGCATGGGCCTGCGGCCCGTATCAAGACCGCTGTCCCTGTCGCCAAGGAACGAGGCCAGTTCGTCGTGGACCATTTTTATGAATTGCTGGTCCGGTGACAGGGATTTAAGCACATCTTCGCCGAGCGATCGTTTTTTTACGGTCTCAATAAAACTTTTAACCACTTTGTAGCTTACGTCAGCCTCGAGCAGGGACATGCGTATTTCCTTAAGGGCCTCGTCGATGTTTTTTTCCGATATTACGCCCGCGCCGCGGATCCTGCGCATGATGTCATAGAGTTTGCCTGATATGTTCTCGAACATTATTAAAAACTCCCGGAATGATGATTTTTTTTAAGCGAAGGATTTCCTGAGCTCCGTGATGGACGCTTCGGGGTCGCCGGACCCGAATATTGCGCTTCCTGCCACAAATATGTCCACGCCGGCGTTAAATGCCGCGGGCGCCGTTGTTTTATTGATGCCGCCGTCGATCTCTATGAGACAGGAGTATTTGTTCCTGTCTATTATTTGCCTGAAATCGGAGGCTTTTTCGAGCATGTCCGCCATGAATTTTTGCCCGCCGAACCCGGGCTCGACGCTCATAACCAGTATCAGGTCTATAGAGTCCATGTATTTGTAAAGAGTGGACGACGGTGTCCCGGGTTTTATCGCAACCCCGGCTTTTTTGCCGGAGGCGTGTATCATTTTAATGAGGGAAGCCAGGTCGCTTGAGGCCTCCTGGTGCACGGTTATGATATCCGCCCCGGCCTCGATGAAGAGGGGGGCGTATTTTTCGGGGTGAAGTATCATAAGATGCGTATCAAAGGGGATCGATGTCAGCGGCCTCAGGGGCTGCATTATTTTAGGCCCGAAAGTCAGGTTGGGGACGAAATTGCCGTCCATGACGTCAAAGTGTATATATTCGACCTTTGCCCGGTCGAGCAGGCTTATGGTGGATTTTATCTCCGCAAAATTGGAGTCCAGTATCGAAGGCGAGAGCATGGGTTTGCGCATCAGTTCGGGAATTCCATTTCTTTTAAAAGCTCGATGCCGCCGTATATCTGCACGACGGCCTGGCCCCGCACCGCGGCGCTGACGTTCACAGGGTCGTTGGGCTGGGCCACCTCGTTATAGACCGTTTCGCTGCCGTTCAGGCTCAGGACATTTATTCTTATGAGCTGGGGCGTCGCCGACTCGCTCGTGTAGGAGATGTTTATGATGCGCTTTTTAAGGCGCAAGTCGTTCTCGTTTATGCTGGCTTTGAGAGTTATCGCGGATTTTTCGTTTACCATGTATCCGGACTGGGGCGACTGGGCTATTATGGTGCCCGAGGCCGCCGTCGACCCGGCCTCCGAGGAGAGGCTGTCGATGTGCAGCCCCTTGTTCTTCAGTATGGAAAAGACCTCGAGAGTATCCTTGCCTGCAAGGCGCGGCATGATGAAATTTTTGGTCCTTGGACCGGATGAGCGCAGCAGGTTTATCCTTATGCCTGCCGGGACTTCCTGCCCGGCATCGGGGGACTGCGAAATGACATTTGTGTCTTTTATGAACGGGGAGGCTATTATCGTGTCAAACCCCTCGAGCAGGTCGGCGTTCTTTATCATGACGAGGGCCTCGGCCCGCGGCCTGTTGGTGACGTCCGGTATCCGGACCAGCTTGAAGCCCTTGCTCACAACAACATACACGGTCCTGCCTTTTTTTATCTCGGAGCGCGCCTGTATGTCCTGGGCTATGATGGATCCGGCCTCATATATCGGGCTGTTTATCTCATCCTCTACTTTCAGCTCGATCTTCATCCCGGCGGATATCTTCTGCGCCCTCTCGAGTTTCAGCCCCGTAAGGTCCGGCATTGAAATGGTGGAAAGGGCGGAAATGACCCTGTTTATCGTGGCCGCCGCCGCTATCATAAGTATGAACCCTATCACGCTGAGCTTCAATATATAAGAGACTTTGACTTTTTCCATTCCTTTTTGCTCCCTGATGTTTAATATGGATATTATAAGTAAACGCATCTTCTTTGGCAAGGGAAATTGACGGCCTGCGGCGGGTAAAGTTTTTTCCATTAAAATCATTGAAAAATTGCGCAAAAGTAATATAATATTATAGGATGCGGCTTGTAACAACAGGCTATCTAAACTATGTGGAGGGCATTTTGCATTACGGGGCGATAAATCCTAACATTGTCATTTATTTGATAATAGCTGTGGTCATAATAGCGCTTATCGTTTACATATTAAAAGGGAACAAATATGCGGGCTTAAGGCCCGATATAGCCTCCAAAATGGAAAAACTCGACAAGCAGATGCACAAATCCCCGTTTAAGACCGGGACTGTCGTGATACTCTCCGACGGGAAAGTGGGCGTTGTGCGCTCCGTGGAGGCAAAGATGCTCGGGGCCGGATCGGGGCTGCCGAAAATAATAGCCCAGGTCACGGTGGAGATACCGGGTGCGGGAAAACCCATGATAAAGACCTTTGCCCCGGAGGACCTTAAGATCTACGAGATCCCAAAAGGATAGCCTTTGACTTTTCTTCCAGCCTGATGTAATATTTCTTCGAATAAAAAAAACCGGAGGACTTCTTGACATACGCAGCCATAGGGATCGTGTTTATACTGCTGTGCGTCGTGGCATGGCTCCAGTTCAGGATACTCTCCGTTAAAAGCGCCGGGATGGAAAAAGACGAGATAAAGCAGATGTTTTCCGGCGTGGCCATGGACGTCCTGAAACAACAGAAAGAAATAGGCGGCGCCGAGCTTGACCAGAAAAAAGAGCTCATCAACAGGGACATTGCCGCCAACAAGCAGCTCATCGACGAATCCATAAAAAACCTGAACGAGCAGATAAAGAACATCCAGGCCCAGCTTTCCGCGGGCAACAACACTTCAGCCACCATAGCCGAGAGGCTCAAAAACGCCGGCGAAGCCTTTACCAAGCTGGAGCAGACCACCACGGGATTGAGGCAGATACTGGGCTCCTCCCAAAAGAGGGGCGAATGGGGGCAGCGCACCGCGCAGGACCTTTTCAACCTCATGGGGCTGACCGAGACCGTGAATTACACCACCCAGCAGAAAGAGGGCGAAGGCAAGCCTGATTTCACGTTTTTTCTCCCTAATAACAAGCGTGTCAACATCGACGCGAAGTTCCCGCTGGATAATTACGCCAGGTACGTGGAAGCCGCCTCGGATATGGAAAAGGAAAAATACAAGGCCCAGTTCCTCAGGGACGCCAGGCAGAAGGTGAAAGAACTGCTGAAGCGTGGATACATAAATACCGGGGCGGGCACAGTGGATTACATGATAATGTTCATACCCAACGAGCAGGTTTACGGATTTATAAACGAGTATGACCGCGCATTTATAGACGACGCGATGGCCGACAAGGTGGTTTGCTGCGGCCCTTTCGCGCTCTACGCAATTCTGGCGACCATAAGGGAAGCCATGTCAAATTTCAGCATGGAAAGGGCCGTAGACGAGACCCGCGCCTTTATGGCCGAATTTAAGGAGGAATGGGAGCGTTACAGGGACGTTTTTGACTCGGTGGGCGCGTCGCTTGACGACGCTCACGAGAAATTCGATTCCCTGCGCACGACGCGCACGCGGAAGCTCGACCGCGTCCTTGAAAAGATAGAGGGGCTGAAAGTCCGGGAGCCCGGGGAAGAAAAAAAATAAAAGAGCGGGTTGCCTTTGTGGCGATTATCTGGTATATATTACCTGAAAGAATCAGTAAGTTTAAAAATAACAAGGAGAACCCATGGCCAGCAAACTTGACCTGCTCAAAGACAAATGGGAGAACTGGACCGATTACTACCCGGGCATCGACAACCTTGCCGCGGGGAAATTTTTAATGAGGCTCAAGGACTGCAGGGGCGAGGAATGCACGGAAACGACGCTGGTCTTCGATTCGCCGCAGGACGCGGCCGCGTTCTTAAGGTTCAGGCATGTTCCTGCGATACTCGACAACGAGACTGGCCTGGGCACAAAAGACGATAAATACCCGGAAGCCGAGACTTACCTTGCGAAGCTGGACCCGAAAAGGGCAAAGAAGATCAAAAGCCTTTTGACGGAGCTCGACGACCTTGTCAAATTATCAAAGGTCCCGGAAACGACACTCGAGGACCTGCGCATAGATTTCAACTCTGTTTTCGGCCAGGGCAAGGAGGACAATTCCGTGAAGGCGTGGGCTCCCCTGAAGGATTACCTCAGGTCCGAATGTTTTGAGGACGCCTTTGAAAAGCTCGAAGAGTTGGTCGAAGACGCGGCCCCGGCCAAGCACAAACGCCGCACCAACGAGGATGACGACGAATACGGCGAGGAAATGTACATCGACGACGAGGAAGAAAGCGAGGATGAGACGCACAAGGAACTGCGCGCCCTGCTTGCCAAGGATAAGTTCGAGGAGAACAACGACGAGCATATCCTTCTGGCGGCCAACTTTCTCGAGGAACAGGAACTTGTTTAAAAAATAAAATGCGGGAGAATGCGACCATGGCAGATACACCGAAATGCCCGACCTGCGGCTCCGATATGGTGCTCAGGGAAGGATATAAAGGAAAGTTTTACGGATGTTCGAAATTTCCGGCCTGCAAAGGCACGGCGAATTACGAAGGCGAGCAGGAAAAATGTCCCGCCTGCGGTTCTCAGATGCTGTTGAAGAACGGAAAGAACGGAAGGTTCTATTCGTGCTCCAGGTATCCCGAGTGCAAACAGACTAAGAATTACAGGGAAACATGCCCGAAATGCGGCTCAGACATGAAGGTAAAGAACGGGCCAAACGGCGATTTTTTAAGCTGCGTAAAATATCCCGACTGCAAGGGAACCAGGAATATAGGCCCGAGAAAACCGGGCCAGGGGGCTCCCGGCACGAAACCTGCGGCCGCTCCTGAAGACACGACGGATTACTCGGGAAAAGAGCCGGGGGAAGAGAATCCTTTTTAAATAAGCACAACGCATAAATACAAATACCAGGGGATAGTTTAGACCCCTGGTATTTTTTTTGGCCCGATTATTCACCGGCGGATACGGCCAATAAAATGGATAATCCGCCTTTGTTATGGTATAATATTGTTATTATATGACCCAAAGTCACAGGAGACTAAAAATTAAATGAAGTTAAATTTCAGCTGCGGAGTTTGCGGAAAACAGGAATTGCTGGAACTTAAGGACAAGAGCAAGACCTACATAATAGGCCGTGACATGGAAGGCCTTGATATCAAGCTTTGTCCCGATGAAAAAAACACCCTCAGCCGCATCCAGGCCCACATCAAATGGGACAAGAACGCCTGGAGGGTCTTCGACGGCTGGACCCCGGAAAGCGTCTCAAAGATAGGCGGGGGACTCCAGAAACCGTCATCATTTGCCGGGACATTCATCAAAAGGGCTAGCGAGTACAGGCTGATACCTTACGGTGCCGGAGAGGAGCTCCGCGAAGGGGACACGGTTTTCTTTGTGGCCACCGGCAAGGCGGACAGGACAGCAATAGCCAAATGGATAAACCAGGCCGGAACCGACGCACAGGCGGCATTTTATAAATTCAACAGTTTTGTTTTCCCCGAGGACAGGGAATACTACGAGGGGTTCAAGTATAAATTCAGGGTTTTAACCGCGGCGGATGACGCGGCAAGGATTCAGGCAAACAACATATTCATGCCGGCCAATTTTACAAAAGAGCTGGAATCAGGCAAGGAACAGTTCAATTCATGCTGCGGCCTTGACATGCGCGGCTCCACCATAACGGACCTGGACACGCTGCGCGACCACTGGATACCGCAGTTCAATTCCATACTGAGCCAGCTGCTTGTCAATTACAAGGATTACCTTCTGATACTCGTCGGCGACGGGGCATATGTGTGCTTTTTGGGAGACAGGAACGAGGAGGACATTAATTTTACCTTCGCGTCGAAATTCCTCGACAGGCTCACCGTGGTCAACGCCGAGAACAGGCGGCAGAAGGTCGCTGAGTGGAAGATAAGGCTGGCCGTGAACAACGGCAAGGACCTTCTGGCCGAGGTGGATATCGCCGGTCAGAAGAGCCTGAATGTTTACGGCAACACCATTACGACGACGGCCAGGCTCATGTCTTTCGTAAAATCGGAGCCGGACGAGATAATAGTGGGGATACCTTTTCACCAGGAATTCAACAACAAGAAGTTATATAAGAGCAATTACCAGCAGACGTCGGGCCAGACGGTGGACAAGAACGGGTTCACCCACCATTATTACCTTTACAAAAAAGCCGCGTTCCCGAAAACATAGGACCTCGGAAAAATTTTATTGTTTTGCTATCCCTTTTATCTGAAGGACCATCGGATTATCGGCAGTAAAGCTCACTGTAATTTCTTCCCCCGTATTGGCTCCTATATATTTCTCCGCCCCTGCCAGCATATAGGGGAAAACCTTCCTTAATTCGCGTGAGGCTCCCTGGGAAGAAATGGACGTCTTGAATATCTGTTTCATCTGGCTGCCCTGCGTGACGTTCCTTGCGTCATAAGCGTCGATAATGATGTATTTAGGGTATGTTGTATAGGTGTCCGTCTGGGTGGTAAAACCGGTGATCCCGTATTGCGGGGTCTCGTAGGTGTTGCTGATGGTGGATATGCCGGAGGCGTTCCTTGTGGTGTTCACATAAGTATAGGACTGTACGCCTGTCTGGCCGTAGACGGGCACATTATATGTAGAAACATGCTGGACCGCGTCTCCCATGCCGTATGAAAGGTAAATTTCAATGTCGGGCGAGGCGCCCGGCGCGGCCTCGGCATAGCCCAATATTTTAAGTGCGCGCGAAAGGTACGAGGCGTATTCCCTGAATTGAAGGTCATTAGGGTCCGTGTTCTGGTTGCCCGGGAATATGGCGTATACTGCGCCCGTAACGTCGGCGCCTCCGTTGATCGAATCCACCTTGACATGAAAAACCCTTGCGCAGCCAGCCAGCACGATAGCAGATAATGACAGAAAAAGAATAAATTTTTTCATGATAAAACCTCCGTGTACTTTGATAAATAAATATAACACAAATAGTATAAAGTTTCAATTATCAGAAAAATACTATGTGCAATCCGTGGCCATATGTTATTGCCAAAATTAACCGCCTTGAGTATCCAGGGGCGGAACGCAAATTTCACATAACGGCATTGACAAACCCGGATTTTATTATATAATTGTAAAAATGATTAACCGGTTAACAGACCGGATGGAGGGTTTTATGCCTTTAAAGATAAAATACACGGGCTCGGGAGTTTCAATGGGAAACGCCATATTTTTTTCCGGAGCCTTCTCCGGCAGGGATCACGTCAGGATGCAGATGATATATATGAATATCAAGGGGTTGAACGTCCTCAACAAGTTCACTAAAAAAGAGGAGGACGGCTTTGATTACGACGTTTATCTAACTCCGAAAGGGCTGCTGTGGTTCAAGAAGCCATGCGTCCTGGAGCGGGAGGCATCGGTTGCTTTGAACTGATTTAATGTTGTTTTCCGCCGATTTGTTGGTATAATTACAAAAGTAAAAAACAGGAGGGAACAGCATGAAAAACAAGATAACCAATTATCTCATTGGCGCGCTATTCCTGGTTTCACTCGGGGGATTAGGGCTGCACTTCCGCATACACAATCCGGAAAAGCACATCTTCGGTTATGTCCCTTTCTTCGCGGGGATCATCAGCGTGCTCGGCGTGCCGCTTCTTTTTAAGTTCAAAAAGACGGTGCACCTGGCCTATATACTGAACGGTTTCATGGCGATAATCGGAATCATAACGATGGCCGATTTCTCGATAGTTAAGTCGCCCCTGTTGCCGGACATATTCATCGTCCTGGGAAAATTTTACCTCGGCAGGGCGATCTTCTGCCTTGAGGTCTTCAACCTTGACAGCGACCCAAAGCCCACGGGCTGGAACATAATAAGGTACCCGAATATGGGTTTCTGGTACACACACCTGGCGCTTCTTTCCGCGGTATATTTCCTTGGAAATTATTTCTGGAGGTGATGAAAAATGAATGAATTCAAGTTTTTAAAGCCGTTGTGGTGGGTGCTGCATATCATAATGATACCGTTCATGTTCTGGCTGGGCCATTTCGTGGGGCGGTTCTAGAATCCTATCGCCTAAACCCTTGCCCCTCATCCTTAAATAAGGAAAAGGATTCAACTCGTCGTTGAGCGATATATCGAGGTGCAAAAGAAATACCTTGATTATCACCCTGTAATTGTATTAAACTGTATCAATATTCGAGCTTAAGTGCGGGGTGCTTATGAAAAAAGAGGCTTTAACTGCTTTTAACGGGCTCAAACTCACGGGTGAAGCGGCTTTAAGGATAAAAAAATCTTCCCCCGAACTTTTTAAAAAATCGTCCATGGCGGGGCTTCCCGAGGCTATATTTGAATCCATAAAAAAACACAACCCGAAGATCCCCGAAGAGACAAGGGCGTTCCTGCTGTATTTCACCGGCAACCTGGTGGAATATTTTTCCGGCGAATACGCAGGCTCCGACACGGACAGGGGGGACGCCGTAAATTACGCATACGAAGGGTTAAAGGCGATCGAGGCGGCATGCGAATACCTGCAGACAAACAGGCCGGAACTTTTTACCGAGGAAAAGGCCGTTATGATACCGGCGGCCATCACGGGTTTTGTGGACGAAATGAAATATAAAATATCCCGGGGCGGAAAGTCGTTTCTGGAGCAGTTCCTGGGGTTTATTTCCTTTAACCTTGAAAAAGGATTTATTCAATACGACCCGGCAAAAAAGAACTCCCCGAGGCAGATGGAGCTTTTTTAAAGGGAAGAGAAAATGTAAACGGAGGAATCAATGGCCGATGAGATCAAGTACGAGCTTGTAAGGACGCTGGGCGCGCTTGGCGAGGGGTCAAAAGGATGGAAAAAAGAGGTTAATATAATAAAATGGAACGACAGGCCGGGCAAGATCGATGTACGTTCATGGGCGGGGGAGCACGGGAAAATGGGAAAGGGAATAACACTTTCAAAGGCCGAGCTAAAGGCTTTCCTGGAACTATTCAGGACAATAGATATTGAAACGCTGGAGATAGAATAATTTTTCAAAGTAAAAAGGCAAAAGTCAAAACCAATAAGTAAGGAATATTCTTCTTGACAACAGAACATTGTTACGCTATATTATTGTCAGAAACAAAAGAACTATTAAATAAGCTTATATTGAACTGTGAGAAATCGGGATATTTTTTTGACATAACAACGTAACAATGTTATGTTACGCTAAAAGGAGTAAAAATGGATGAAGAATTAATATCAAAAAAAGAGTTGCTTGAACTAAAGGGGATATCCTACGGCCAGCTATACAGGTGGAAGAGAAAGAACCTGATACCCGAGGAATGGTTCATACGCAAATCCACTTTTACCGGACAGGAGACTTTTTTTCCAAAGGCGATGATATTAAAACGGATCGAAAAAATAATGGATATGAAAGAGGACCTTTCCCTGAACGATCTTGCGGGCGTTTTTTCACCGGGGCTTCCCGGCATCCACATGAAAAAAAGCGAGCTTTTGTCCAGGAACATCATATCACCCGGGGCGATGGAAATATTTTCCCGGGCCTTCGGCGCGGGGGAAGAGCTTGATTTTGACGGCGTGCTCATATGCTTTACCGCGCAGAAACTGCTCTCGTCCGGCGATATCGGGGCCGATGAATGCGCCTCGGCCGTCGCGTGCCTTAAGGACAACTACGCAAAATTTCAGGGCAAGGGCTGCGAGCTTGTCATTTTGCGCAAACTTGGCGTCGCCCTCTGCCTTCTCTCCGGCGCCTCCAACGAGTTGCTCTTCGAGTCCCGGGCAAAGGTCATATTCAGGCTGTCCATGAATACCTGCGTGGAAGAACTAAAACTAATACTTTAAAGGAGGATCAATAATGGCAAGATCGGCTGACGACCTGAAGGTTAACGGCAGCATGAGGCTCTCCGGAGGCGTGTACGCCGCCACCGTTGTCAACGGCGCCCTTGAGATCAACGGGCGCCTTGAATGCACGGACCTCAAGGTGAACGGGATGCTTTCCGTGAACGGCAACCTGAAAGCGGGTTCCGCCGTCATCAACGGCAAACTCATGGTGGAAGGAAGCGTTGACGCGGCAAGGCTCGACACGAGGGGCAAGACCGACATCGAAGGCGGCGCGAAGATAGGAGAAATAAGGGTGGAAGGGGCGCTTGACGCGGAAGGAGCCGTGGAGGCGGAGAAAATAGACATACGCGGCCATTTTATGTCGGAAAAAGGGTGCAATGCCGAGGAATTCCGTTCGATAGGAAGGTTCAAGGTCGAGGGGCTGCTTAACGCGGAAAAGATAAAATGCGAACTTTACGGCAAGAGCTACGCCGAGGAGATCGGCGGAATGGAGATAACCATCACGGAGGGGCAGGGGCTCAATAAATGGCTGAAAAACATCTTTCCAGGTTTTAATATGCTGGACGGCAGGCTCATCGCCGGGTCAATAGAAGGGGACGTGGTGAAGTTGGAATACACCGAAGCCGGGATCGTGCGCGGCACGGATGTTTACATCGGCGAAGGGTGCGATATCATGCTCGTCGAATACAAGCGTGATTTTAAGGCGGCGCCCGGCTCCAGGATAAAGGAGAGCAGGAAAATATGAGCAGAACCGGTGCGGCGCAAAAAAAAGCAAGGGTACAAAATGAAAAGACAAGGATAAGCGCCAAGGCGCGCAGGGAAGCCGTCAGGATCGTAGCGGCTTACCTGGCGGCGCACGCCGGCCTGTCTGCGGTAAAATAAAAAAGGAGGTAAACATGAAAATGAGTTTCTTGTCGAGCGGAGTTTTTTGGGGGGCGGTGCTTGTTATATTCGGCATCTCGATATTGTTAAAGGCGGTGCTGCACATAGACATACCGGTTTTCAGGATACTGGTGGGGCTCATCATTATTTATTTCGGACTGAAGGTCATAACCGGATGGCACGGATTTTCTTCATCCAATTCCGCGGTTTTTTCCAACGTTGAAATATCCTCCAGGGAAAGCATCAAGGGGGATTACAGCGTGGTTTTCGGCAAGGGCGTGATAGACCTTTCCGGGGCCGACATAAAGGACAATACCGTAACGGCAAGGGTGGACACTGTTTTCAGCGATACGACGGTATTTGTGGACAAAAATATGCCGATTAAAATTCAGGCCGAATCCGTATTTTCGGGCGTTAAAATGCCCGACGGCAACGAGGTATCAATGGGCAATCTAACATACAGGTCGCCTTCCTACAAGGACGGGGCAAATTGCCTTAAAATAAAGGCGGATACTGTTTTTGGCAGCCTGAAGATAATCAATAAATAAGCGGGCGCCGGCCTGGAAATTTATAGCTCCCGATTATGCTTGATTATTAATCTATAATTTGATATATATAATAGTGAAGGCAATAGAAAGAGAAAAGTGGTAGAAGTAGAAAGAGAACTTGCTTTGGAACAGTTTTGTAAGGTAATTGTTTCTTAAGTGGTTCTACAGTTTCTGCTTTTACCCGGGCTCAGTAAACTTAAGGAGCCCGGGTTTTCGTTTATATTGCCGTTCACAGAATGCGACGCGTATTTTAAGGGCTGCCGGGCAGCCCTTTGCCATTATTAAAAACAGGAGATATCATGCAAAAGATCAAGAATATAGCGATAGTGGCCCATGTCGACCACGGAAAAACAACACTGGTCGACGCCATGCTCAGGCAGGCCGGGGTTTTCAAATCCTACCAGAAACTTGAAGAGCGCGTCATGGATTCCAACGACATAGAAAAGGAACGCGGCATAACCATATTTTCCAAGAACGCCTCGTTCCGGTACAAGGATTACAAAATAAACATAGTCGACACCCCGGGTCACGCGGATTTCGGCGGCGAGGTCCAGCGCATCCTGAAGATGGTGGATTCTGTCCTGCTCGTGGTCGACGCCTTTGAAGGGACCATGCCCCAGACGAAATACGTCCTTAAAAAATGCCTTGAGCTCGGGCTCATGCCGATAGTCGTCATAAACAAGATAGACCGGCCCAACGCAAGGCCCGACGAGGTATTGAACATGGTGTTCGACCTTTTCGTGGAGCTCAACGCCGCGGATGCGCAGCTTGAATTCCCCGTGGTATATGCTTCTGCGCGCGAGGGCGTGGCCAAGTACCACCTTCACGACACCAACACGGACTTAATACCGCTTTATGAAATGATAATAAACCACGTCGAGGATACAGTGGGCGACGCGGACAAGCCTTTCCAGTTTTTGACATCGGCGATATCCTACGACAATTATCTCGGCAAGATGGGGACCGGCAAGATACACAACGGCACAGTCAGGCAGGGGCAGGAAGTCGTCATCATGAAGAGGAACGGCGACAAGCTGCTTTATAAAATAACAAAGATATTCGGCTTTGAAGGGCTCACAAAGGTCGAGACCAAGGAAGCCTACGCCGGCGATATCGTCGTGCTTGCCGGCATCGACACCATCGACGTCGGAGAAACCATAGCCGACAAGGACAATCCCATAGAGCTGCCGACAATAGACATAGACAGGCCCACCATGTCCATGACATTCAGGGTCAACGATTCGCCTTTTGCCGGCAGGGAGGGAAAATTCGTCACTTCCCGCAACATCAGGGAAAGGCTTTACAAGGAGCTTCAGACCAACGTATCGATAGTTGTATCGGACGGCGAGACCCAGGACGCTTTCATAGTAAAGGGCAGGGGCGAGCTTCAGCTTGCCATACTCATAGAGAACATGAGGCGCGAAGGCTTTGAACTGCAGGTGTCAAAACCGCAGGTCATATACCATGATAAGGACGGCGAAAAGCTCGAACCCATAGAGCATGCAATAGTGGACGTCCCGCAGGAGCATGTGGGCACTGTGATCGAGAAGATGGGAATAAGAAAAGGCAACATGACAAATATGGTTCAGGGCAGCGACGGCTACACAAGGCTTGAATTCATGATACCGACACGCGGGCTTCTCGGCTTCAGGAACGAATTCATGACCGAGACGCGCGGCACCGGAATCCTCAACCATTCTTTCCACGAATACGGGCCTTACCGCGGAGAAGTGCCGACAAGGTCGCGCGGGGTCCTCGTTGTCATGGAAGAAGGACAGGCCGTGGGTTATGCCATGGACAAGCTGCAGGACCGCGGGCAGTTCTTCATAAACCCTGGAACGGAAGTTTACGAGGGAATGATTGCCGGCGAGAACAGCCGCGAGAACGACATGGTCATAAACGTATGCAAGGAAAAAAAGCTGACGAACATGAGGGCTTCAGGCTCGGATGACGCGATAAAACTGGAGCCGCCGCGTAAATTTTCACTGGAGCAGGCGATGGAATATATAGCCGACGACGAACTGCTGGAGATAACCCCATTGAACATAAGGATGAGGAAAAAGATACTGGGTGCGAACAAACGCAAAAGGGCGGACATCGCGGCCGAGAACATGAACGCATAAATACGGACATTTAAGCAGGCGGGGGGAAATGAAGAATTTTCCGTTCAAGTATTTTTTTGCGGTTGCCCTGTTCCTGGGGGTGCCTGCCTTCCTGTTTTTCCGGGGTTTAAAGCCGGGGGAAATGCTAGGAGGGTACGACATAATAACCCTGGGCATGCCTTTTCGTTACTTTGCGAAAGAAATGCTCCTGAAATACCACCAGATGCCGCTATGGATGCCCTGCATTTTCATGGGGCTCCCCCTGATAGGCTCCTCGAATATAATCTATTTTTATCCGCTGAATCTTATTATGACGCTGCTTCCGGTCGACATACACAATGTGGACGCCATCATGATGATTGCACATATGCTTATTGCGGCGGGCGGGGCGTATCTGTTCATATCATATTCGGGCGTTTCCAAAAAAGGGTCCGTTGCAGGAGCCTTTGTTTACATGACCATGCCTTATATTGTCACGCTCACTGCCGCGGGGCAGCTCGGGGTGATACAGGCGGCGGCTTTCATACCGTACACATTTTATTTTGTCAAAAAAGGGCTGGAGAATGATTCCCTGGCGGACTTTCTGGCGGCCGGGATATTTTTGGCCATGGAGTCGCTGTGCCTTATGTTCCAGCTTGCGGCGTATAACGCCTTTGCCCTGGCAATTTACCTCGCCTTTGAAATGATTGTTTCCGGAAAGTCGAAAAAAAAAGATATCATAAAATTTTCCATGTTCTTTATCCTGTGCGGGGCGATGACTTTTCTTGCAAGCGCGCCGCAGTCCCTGCCATCCGGGGAATACATGCCGCAATCCTGGAGGAGGCTCGTTGATTACAGGAGGTTTACCTGGGGGTCGCTTAACCCGAAATCTTTTTTTTCCCTTCTTCTGCCGGATTCGGCAGTCCTGACCGGCGAGGTCCCGGTGACATTTATGGGGCTTACCGACGCTGTTTTTTACATGGGGCTTCTCCCGCTTATAATAATGCCGTTCGCTTTTTTGAAATCCGGCATGAAAAGCAGGGGGCTTTTCTGGGCGGCCCTTTCGCTTTTTTTTATGGCATTGGCCATGGGAAGGTTCACGCCGCTGTATTCGGTGTTCGTCAATCTGCCGGTTTTTAACGGTTTCAGGATACCGGCAAGGTTCGCATATATAAGCTGTTTCGGAGCGGCTTTTTTATCCGGGATCGCAATTGACAATATTTTTGACCCGTTGAAAAGCAAGGAAGCCGTCAATGCGCTGAAGTACATGACCGTTTCCATCGTCGCGGCCGCCCTGCTGATGTTTGCCGCGGCCGGCATCCGCCTGGAAAGGTTCCCGCAGGTACTGTCGTTCCTGGGGCCGGACAATTTCAGGGAGACTGTCGTGAACTTTGTCCTGCCGTCCATAAAAACGGATATTTATTATTTTGCCGCTGTTTCCGCCGCAATTGCGGCGTTGCTCTGGCTGCTGGTTTCCGGCCGCAGTTACAGGAACGGCGGCCTTATTCTCGCGGCGCTTCTGGTGGTCCACGCTTTTGATACCGCCCGTATTGAGAAGAAATATATACATTTTATGCCGGCCGACAGGATATCGGCCACGGGGGGCGGAGCCGCGGAGTTCCTGAAAAGGCAGGGGGGCATATTCAGGGTTTCCTTTAAGAGCCACGAGGCCATTGACAACCTCAACATATACTATAACCTGGAAACATTACAGGGTTACAACGGCAACGCCCCCTACAGGATAATGGCCATGATAGACGGTGGACTTTTTGATAAAATTTCAGTAAGAAGACGTTTTAATATAAGGTATTACCTTGATGAGGGCGGGTCAAACGAGCCGGGTTTAAAAAAAGTGTTTTCCGGGCAGAGCGGGATTTACCTGGACAGCGGGGCCTTTGAGCGTTTTTATATTTCGGACGAAATCGTCAAAGCATCCTCGGAAGCCGGGGCCCTTTCAATGCTCGGGGCCCTGCCGGATAACAGCCGCGCTGTTGTCGTGGAGGGCGGAACGGAAATAGGAAGCGACCCTGTAAAGCTTGACTACGGCATAAAGGTGCTTTCGTATACGCCGAACGAATCAAGGCTTAAGGTTGTGCTTAATAAAAGGGCCCTGCTGGTGAATTCTTCCCAGCTCTTTAAAAGCTCGCGGGTAAAGGTTGACGGACGGGAGGGCAGGCTTTTCAACGCTGATTACGCCGCCACAGGGCTCGTGCTTGAAAAAGGGGAACATGAAGTCCTGTTTTATAATTCAAAAGCATCAATATTATGGGGGATTTTTCTTGCAGCGCTGGGACTGGTTATTTACCTGATCACGGCCGTTATGGAAAAGGCAAAAAAGAAAACCCGGTAATATATATATTTCGTATTTGTTGACAAAAACAGCTCTTTTGGTTATAATTTTCCATATTTTTAATTATTCTGCACATGGGACAAAAAACACTATTAAATTATGGTAATTCTGCCGGAGGTGGAACTGTGGGTCTTTATTTTGGTCATTTGATGTATTGGTGGATAATTTCACTGCTGATCGGGCTTATCGCTTTCCCGATAAGTTTTTATCTTTTCAGGAATTCCTACGACAAGGGTTACATGTTCTCGAAGATAGTCGGCCTTTTTATCATCGGCTATCTTTCGTGGCTCGTAGGCTTCCTCAATTTTTCCGTAGTTTCCGTCATTTTTGTGATGCTGCTGGTGGCGGCGGCCTCCGCGTGGGTTTTTCTCCAGTGCGGAAAGGAAATACTGGATTTTTTCTCCACAAAATTCGCCATAGTCCTGATATCAGAACTCTTCTTTTTCCTGGTGTTCTTCAGTTACGCCTTCTCGAAAATGTACCATCCCGACATCGAAGGCCAGGAAAAGTTCATGGATTTCGCCTTTATGAACGCCGTGGGGAAAACCAACCACATGCCGCCTTACGACCCATGGATGGCCGGAAGCGGACTTTACATAAGCTATTACTATTTCGGCTACGTGCTCATGGGGCTCATACAGAAACTTTCTTTCATCCCGAACGGGATGTCCTATAACGTCGCGCTGGCCTACCTTTACGCGCTGTCGGCCATCGGCGTCGTGGGGCTGCTTTTCAACCTTACAAAAAATTACGTCGTCGGTTTCTTCGCTTTCGTATTCCTGCTGTTGCTGGGAAACCTGGACGGATTGAGGCAGCTTGCGCACAACGGGTTCGGCGGGTTCTTCCAGAACTTTAACTGGTGGAACTCGACGCGCATAATGGATTACGAGAATTACGATTACACGATAACCGAGTTCCCCTTCTTTTCGTTCCTTCTCGGGGACATGCACCCGCACCAGATGGCCATACCCTTCGTCCTTCTTGCCCTCAACATCGGCCTGACATTCATCAAGACCGAGGCAAAGGAGATGTTCAAAGTTACCGTTGAAAAGCTGGGGTTCATAATTTTCGCAGGCCTCGTTCTCGGAGGGCTCTGGTTCCTTAATTCATGGGATTTCCCCACATACTTTTTTGTGACGGCGCTTTGCATTATTTCCAACAAGTACGCCAGGGATGAAAAGCTCGAGGCCGGATACAAGGACATGCTTTACACCCTCGGGATCGTGCTGGGCGTGGGCATAGTGGCTTACCTTCCGTTTACCGCGCTTTTTAAGTCACAGGTGAAAGGCATTGGCCTCGTCATGGTAAACACCAAGGTTTCCGACTACATAGTGATATTCGGCATAATGCTTTTTCCGGTATTGTCCTTTATAACCACCAGGGTGCTGAACTGGGTTGAGTCCTTCAGGATAACCGGGGCAAGGTCAAAGAAAAGGGAGCTCTTCTGCCCGCGTTGCGGCGCGCAGTTCAGGGAAGGCAAGAACATCTGCGGGCAGTGCGGCTACATGATATCAGGCGACGAGCTTTATCTCGGCGGCCAGGACGTGGCGCCGAAAAAGACCAACGAGGTGGCCTCCTCTTTCTTCAGGTTCCTGGCGGATCCGCTGGCGCACAAGGACAACCGGGTCTATGTTTACTCGTTCACCGCGGTCGGCATCGCCATAGCCCTTACGGTCTACAAATCAGTAATAGACAAGGTGAACCTGGGCCTCACCACCGGGTTGCTTTTCATAATACTCTCCGTGCTCGTCCTGTTGTTGATAACAAGGACTGAGCTCAAGGAAAACCAGTTCGTTTTGATACTTGTTTTTACCGCGGTCTTCGCCACGTGGGGCACCGAAATATTCAGGGTGGTCGACGGGTTTAACGACAACGTGAAGCTGCGCAGGATGAACACGGTCTTCAAATTTTATTACCAGGCGTGGATAATGCTTTCGGTCGCGGCGGCTTATTCCTTTTTCTGGGTGAACCATTTTTACCTCAATTTCAAGGCAAAAGCCGTCCGCTACGCGTGGAACGCGGTCTTCGGGATACTGATATTTTTCGGGCTTTTATACACGATAGGCGGCACGGCGGTGCGCACCGACGGGTTTAAGAACTACATGACATTGGACGGGACCGACTTTTTGCGCGGTTTTTCATACGACGGAAGGATGTCGGCTTACGGGGATTACCAGGCAATCGACTGGATAAAACACAATATCAAGGGAACGCCGGTCATGCTCGAGGCGTGCGGCGGCTCATACACGGAATTCGCAAGGGTGGCCTCGTTTACCGGACTGCCCACGGTGATAGGATGGCCGTGGCACGAGACGCAGTGGCGCGGGACGGGCGAAGAGGCCACTATAAGGGAAAACGACGTGCGTGAAATATACGAGACGACGGACATTAACAGGGCGCTGACGCTCATGAAAAAATACGACGTGAAATACGTCTATATGGGAGCCCTTGAAAAGGACAAATACGCGGCCAGCCAGCAGGGACTGGCCAAATTCGGCCAGATAGCCGACATTGTTTACGCAAATAAGATGGATACCGTCATTTATAAGCTCAGGGATTAAAGCCAGGGAAGATATTATCCGTGGATCAAATATTTTAGGAGGATAAAAAATGTCTGACACCGTAAAGTGCCCCAAATGCGGGGAAGAGAATCCTGCCGGCAACAGGTTCTGCGACAGCTGCGGAGCAAAGCTTATCCAGGCCGCGCCCGTCGCGGCCCCGGCCAGGGAAGAGGCGGCAAGGCCCGCCGATAAGAAGAAAATAAAGGCGCCCTTAAGGGACGTAAAAGATCCTAAGACCTCCGAAGCCGTTTATGACGGAGATGCCGTTATTCCGGCGCCGGCAGGCTCGGTTTTCCTCAACTGGGAAACGATCGCGTGGGTAATTATCATAATCGCTTCATTCGCTTTAAGGTTCGCGGTATTGGGCGACAAGCCGCTGCACCACGACGAATCCATGCACGCCTTTTACGCGTGGAAACTTTTCAAGGGCGAGGGGTATTCATATAATCCCATGATGCACGGCCCTTTCCACTACCACGCCAACGCGCTGGTTTATTTTCTTTTCGGCGTATCCGATTACACCGCGAGGGTGGCCCCGGCCATCTGGGGAATGCTCGGAATCTGCCTGCTGTGGGCATTCCGGCCCTACATGGGAAAATCAGGCGCGCTTATAGCCGCGCTGCTAATGGCGATCTCCCCCACATGGACATACCAGGCCAGGTTCATCCGCGAGGATATTTTCATGGCCGTGGATACGATTATGATATTCATAGGATTGATGAGATATTTTGATTCGAGAAAACTGAACTGGCTTTATCTTGCCGCGGTCGGCCTCGCTTTTTCATGGGCCACCAAGGAGGCCAATTACATAACCATGTTCATCTTCGGCACGTTCCTAATCGGCCGCTGGTTCTGGGAATATTCGCTGCGCGCCAACCCGGACAAGTTCGAAAAAGAGGGTGTCGTTTACAGGACGGTGGATTACTGGCTTAAGGACGGCAAATGGGATTTTTTAAGGGCCCTCGGCCTTTTTGTGCTGGTCCATGGCCTGCTTTATTTCAACAAACAGGGGCCGTTCTGGCCGAATTTTTTGAGCAATTTAAAGGGCATCTGGGACGGCTATGTTGGCGGCCTTGTATACTGGATAGGGCAGCACGGGGTCGAGCGCGGCAGCCAGCCTCTTTATTTCTACACTTTGATACTCCCGTTCTATGAACCGGTATCCGTGTTATTCATGCTTTTTGCCTCGGTTTATTTTGTCATGGTCCAGTCAAAGAGGACGTTCTTCAACATGTTCTGCATTTACTGGTGGATAATGTCCATCATAGTTTACTCATGGGCCGGTGAAAAAATGCCGTGGTTGGCCATACACCCTCTGCTGCCGATGCTGATACTGGCGGCGCAGATGTTCGCGGACGTGATGAAACGCGTGGACTGGGGCTGGAAACGCACGGCGGCCATAACTTTGTTCGCGCTTCTCGCGCTTTATTCCGTGCACAGCACAATGTATCTTTGCTTCTACGGCAAGGGAGCCTCGCCGAACGAGTCGCTTGTTTACGTGCAGACGTCGCCGGACGTTCCGATGGTATCCAAAAAAATAATGAAACTCGCAAAGGACCTCAAAGGGGAAAAACTGGATTCGGCGGATTTCCGCGCCTTTGACGAGCATAACCTCGACATAGTATGCGAGGACTACTGCACATGGCCCTTCGCATGGTATTTGCGCGATTTTAAGAAAATAGCCTACGACCCGAAGAACGTACCGGACTCCGAGATAGGAAAGCCGGTCATCCTTTCCGGGATAGAAGAGGCCGCGCCCGGGCATGACATCGACGTCAGGACCAGGCTGACAAAAGATACTAAACTGCCGGACGGCAGGGTGGTATCCTACGTTGGCACCCGTTACAAGCTCAGGGAATGGTGGGCGCCCGACGAGAGAAAATGGTGGGACGCGCCGTTTTTCAGCGAACCCGGCAAGCCAGGGAAATTCGAGATGCTCTGGGACCGTTATATTTACAGGGATGTCTGGAACGACCTCGGCTCATATGATTTTGTCGTTTACGTCAGGAAGGACCTGATGCAATACTGGACAGGAGGGCTTGAAGAATGATCGACATATCCTTGATGTCAAAGCAGGAAAAGATACTGATAATAGCGCTTTTTTTCGCGATTGTCATACTTCTGGGGATCATGTTCAACCCGGCCAATGTCAGGAATGACAGGAAAGTCGCGGTCGAGCCGCAGAATATCCTGACCCAGGGAGGCGCCCCGGGCGCGGACAAGGGATATTTCTCGGCGCCAAAGGACATGGCCGTGGACAGGGACGGAAATATTTACGTGGTGGATTCACACAACAACAGGGTGCAGAAATTCAACAGCACGGGGGCTTTTATCCTGTCGTGGGGCAAGGAAGGCAACGGCCCCGGGGATTTTAAGGAACCGTGCGGAATAGACGTGGGGCCCGACGGCAACATATACGTGGCCGACACATGGAACGGAAGGGTCGAAGTTTTCTCGCCCACGGGAAGTTTCATGCTCATGATTGGCGACAAGCAGGGGCTCTGGGGGCCGCGTGACGTGGCCGTGGATCGCGACAACAACGTCTACATCCTCGACACCGGCAACTGCCTTATTTATAAATTCGACAAGGCGGGAAGGCTTCTGCTTACTTTCGGAAAAAAAGGCGGCGGCAAGGGCGAAGTCCAGTTCCTCGAGCCTTTCAGCGTAAAGCAGGGGCCAGACGGGAATATTTACGTGGCCGACAGGAAGAATTTCAGGATACAGGTGCTGACCACTTCGGGGAAGTTCGTGCGCGCTTTCCCCATAAAGGGCTGGGCCGACGAGCAGATATCCAAGAACGGATGCCTGATGGAGCCGTACCTGGACATAGACATGAAGAACGGAAAGATAGCCGTTACGGACTCCACGAACCGCAGGGTGCTTATTTACAGCCAGTCCGGGAACCTTATAAAGACAATTACGGCCGACAGGAACAAGGCCAACATGATGTGCCCGCTGGGCGTCGTGTTCTTTAACGGAGAGATACTCGCGACCGATTCGGCCACGGCAAAGATACTGACACTGGAGGAATGAACAATATTATTTGAACAACGGAGGGCAATATGGCAAAGAAAAGATCGAAGATAAAGGCAAAAGCAAAAAAGAATTCAAGGAAAAAGAAGGGCAGAGGAAGCCTGGGAGTGCTGATAATAACAGTGGCTATAATAGCGCTGGTTATAATCATATCAAAGGTGAAAAGCGGGCCGGCGGTAAAGTACATAAAATCGGACAAGATCGCCGAGTGGGGGACCACGGGCGACAAAAAGGGGCAGCTTAATTCGCCCAGGGGGATCGCGCTCTCGCCGGACGGGGCCTACATTTATGTGGCGATGCTCAACAACAATACCATAGGCAAGTTCAAGCTTCCGGCAAATCCAGCCGACGACTGGACCGTCGCGACGGTATGGGGGGCAAAGGGCTCCAAACCCGGGGAATTCAACGAGCCTTCGGGCATGTCGGTGGACCAGGCGGGCGACGTTTTTGTTGCGGACGCATGGAACGGCAGGATACAGAAATTTGATCCCAACGGAAAATTCAAGCTTGAGATAGGCGGGACAAAGGCCGGATTTTACAGCCCGAGGAACGTCATGATAGACAGGTACGGGCTCGTGTACGTGGCCGACACCGGGACCAGCAGGGTCCACAGGTTCGACATTGACGGCAACAGGCTGGGCAACCCGTCCGGAGGGACCGGAAAATCACTGGGGAAATTCATGGAAGTGTTCGGGCTGGCCGGAGATTCAAAGGGCAGGATATATGTGTCCGACGAGGGCAACAGGCGCATCGAAGTCATGTCCGGGGACCTGGTCGCACAGGCGCAGATAAAGGTAAAGGCATGGGAGACCAACATACCGCTCTGGCCCATGCTTGCGGTGGATTCCGCCGACAGGCTTTACGCGGTCTCTTCGGGCACGCAGGAGATAGTCGTGTTCGACACGAAAGACAAGAATTTCAAATACATCGGCACCATCAAGTTCGACATGAAGGACAAGCCGCTCTTCCAAAATCCGCTCGGGATAGTCATAGACAAACAGGATAACCTGTATGTCACGGAAATAGCGTCCAATAAGGTCATGAAAATAAGGCCGGTGTTCGAGTGACGCCCGGGGCGTTATTAGATGACACAAACGGGAAATAAGGACACCCTTGTAAGGGATTCCTTCATACTTTTCACGGCATCCTCGCTGGTGAACCTGTCGAATTTCATATTCCACAGCTTCGCCAGCAGGCTGCTGGGCCCGGATGAATACGGCGTTCTGGTAACGCTGCTTGCCGTGGTCGTGATAGTTGCCATGCCATCGCTTGCCCTGCAGATGACTATAGTGAAAAAGACCGCCATATTCAGGGCGCACGAGAAATTCGGAAGCATCGAGAAACTTTTCCGCCTGACCTCCGTATGGTTCCTTGTGATAGGCGCGGCGTTTTTTTGCGTCTTTGCCGGGGCGGGGCTTTTCCCGGGCGGGATAAAGGATTTTTTCCACATCCAGGACCCGGCGCTTTATTACATCCTGGGCGTCATATCGCTTGTCATGCTGGTGCTGCCGGTTGTGCGCGGCATCCTCCAGGGCATGCAGAACTTTGTCGGACTCGGAATATCCATGGTCACCGACGCGGTCATCAGGCTGGCTTTCCTTTATGTATTTGTGAGGGCGCTTTCCTGGGGAGTGCGCGGCGCGGTATCCACTACGCTTGCCGGGGGACTGGCATCTTACATACTCGGGTTTTTTCTCATAGCGTATATTTTCAAGTTCAAGGAAGACGCCGGCGAGGTTATAAAAAAGATGGACCTGTTTTCGTTCGCCCTCCCGGTGTTTTTTTCAATGCTGGGTTTCGCCCTGTTAAGCTACATAGACGTCTTCACGGTGAAGCATTTTTTCAACAGCCATGACGCCGGGCTTTATTCGGCCACCTCGATGGTCGGCAAGGCGTTCCTGTATTTCCCATCGGCCATAGCCATGACGCTTTTTCCAAAGGTCTCGGAGGGCCACGAGCTCAACAGGGGGACCAAAACCCTGCTTTACAAGAGCCTCGGGCTTACAGCCGCTATAAGCCTTATCGGGGTGGTGATATGCTACTTTTTTCCCAGGCTGATAATCGGCGTCATGTTCGGCGAGAAATTCTACGCCATAGAAGGGGTGGTAAGGCTGTTCGGCGCGGCCATATTCCCTCTGGTGCTTTTCAACGTGGTCATAAATTACGCGCTGGCTGTCCACCGGTACGCCTTTATTTACCTCATGTTCGGCGCAATAATCGTTTACCCGGCCCTGCTGTGGTTCTTCCATTCCAGTTTTTACCAGGTCATAAGCGTGCTTTTTTGCGTCACGCTCGCGCTCTTCATACTTACAATGGCTTCGCTTCGCGGGGAGGCAAAACCGGTGGAAAATGCCCTTTAAAAAACTTTCGGTGCTGATGCCTATGTATAACGAGGCGCTTGCGGCAGCGGCCAATATAATGGAAACGGACGAGTACTTCAGGAAAACAGGGATCACCTACGAGATAATAGTCATGGACGACGGCTCCAACGACATGACATACGACAGCGCCATGAAGGCGAGCAGGGAGCACATCAAGGTCTTCAAGCTCGGCAAGAACGAGGGCAAGGGCGAGGCTCTGCGCATGGCCTTCAACAACTGCACCGGCGACCTGGTCATGTTCTTGGACGGCGACCTTGACATACACCCGAAACAGTTCGAGACGCTCTTCGATGTCATGGAAAAAGAGGGAAGCGACGTGGTCATCGGCTCCAAACGCCACCCTTTATCGGTGCTGAACTATCCCGGGAGCAGGAAAATACTTTCGTCGGGATATTTTTTCATTGTAAAGATGCTCTTCGGCCTGCCGCTGCGCGATACGCAGACGGGCATAAAGATATTCAGGGCCGAGGTGCTCAAAAAAACGTTCCATAAGGTCCTTATAAAAAGATACGCCTTTGACCTGGAACTGCTGATACTGGCGCATCACAGCGGGTATAAGATATCCGAGGCGCCGGTTGTGGTGGATTACAAAGGCAAATACGGCCATATAACGGCGAAACTCATATTCAAGATGCTATGGGATACGCTGGCCGTGTTTTACAGGCTCAATATCCTCAAATATTACGACAGGATAAGCTAGAAAATAAACGAAAGACGGAGATGTCCGGTGAAAACGGTTTCCATTATTATTCCGGTAAAAGAGGTCAATGATTACATCAGGGAATCCCTGCCGGAAATAAACAAACTTGATTACGACCTTAAAAGGGTCGAGGTCATAGTCCTGCCGGATTCACCCGCAAAGATAAAGGGCAAATTTAAATTCAGGCTGAAAATAGTCCCGACCGGACACATATTTCCCGGCGAAAAGCGCGACATAGGGATAAAACTTTCGAAAGGCGAGATCGCGGCGTTCATCGACGACGACGTTTTCCCTGAGAGGCAATGGCTGAAAACCGCTGAGGCCATATTTTCTTCCGGCCCGGAGATAGGAGCGGTATGCGGGCCGGCCGCGACGCCGGAAAACGACCCCTATTTCAGGAAAGTCAGCGGCTTCATTTATTCGTCGTTTTTAGGGGGGGGCGGCTACCGTTACC
This sequence comes from uncultured Spirochaetia bacterium, assembly GCA_964443355.1. Taxonomy (GTDB): domain Bacteria; phylum Oederibacteriota; class PGYV01; order PGYV01; family Palsa-1178; genus Bog-1181. The sequence goes on along the minus strand of CAYUDX010000022.1, from coordinate 15,566 downwards.
GTTACATGCCGGAAAAGCCGCGTTTCGTGGATGATTACCCATCCTGCAACCTGCTCATCCGCCGCGATGTGCTGAAAAAGGTCGGAGGTTTTGACACCGAGTTCTGGCCGGGAGAGGACACGGTCATCTGCCTGAAGATAGTAAGGGACCTCAAATTAAAGATCGCCTATGACCCGGGCGTTTTCGTCTACCACCACAGGCGCGATTTTTTTTCGGGCCACATAAACCAGGTCAAGAATTACGCCCTGCACAGGGGATACTTTGTGAAGAAGTTTCCAGAGACTTCGCTTAAGCCCGGGTATTTCATCCCCAGCGCATTCACCGCGTACCTTCTGAGTTTTATTTACCCGCTTGTTTTCGGGATGAAATGGCTCTCGATCTGGGCCGTGCCGCTCGAGATATATGTGCTGCTGTTATTCACGGATTCAATAAGGACCGCGGGGCCGGCTTACGCCGCGCCCACGATGCTGGGGATAATTACGACGCACCTTTATTACGGCGTTTATTTCATAAAGGGGCTGTTTTCACCCAAACTTGACGAGGAAAAAAACGCGGAAAAGACCGTCTTTGCCGCGGCAAAAAGGAGAAAAAAATGAAGGTCATGATATCTTACCCGCCGCTTTCGGGGGACGGCACGCCCACGCTCGGGCAGAACAGGCAGTTCCAGTGGTTCCACAACCCGTCTTTCATATATCCGATGGTGCCGGCCTCGGCCGCGACATTGCTAAAGTCAAAGGGTTACGACGTTATATGGGACGATTCCATCGCGCTAAAGCGCTCGTATGACGAATGGGAAAAGATCGTAATAAATGAAAAGCCGGATTTTATAGCATTTGAGACAAAAACACCGGTTGTAAAACAGCACTGGGCGATTGTGGATAAGATAAAGGAAAAACTTCCGGGGACAAGGACCGTGCTAATGGGCGACCATGTGACGGCAATGCCTGAAGAGACAATGAAAAACTCAAAGACAGACTTTGTCCTGACCGGCGGAGATTATGATTTTTTGCTGCTCAACATCCTGGAGTATTCGCAAAATAAGGCGCAGCTTGAGCCGGGTGTATGGTTCAGGGAAGGCGCGCAGATAATGAACACGGGAAAATTCAGGCTCGAGCACGACCTCAACACCCTGCCGATGATCGACAGGGAGCTAACGAACTGGAAACAGTACGGCGAGAAATTTTTCAAGTATGAACCCTACACATACACTATGGTGGGCCGCGACTGTCCCTGGGCGAAATGCACTTTCTGTTCCTGGACCACGCTTTTCCCGACTTTCCGCACAAGGACGCCGGAATCCCTGCTCGCCGAGATAGACATGCTCGTGAAAAATTATGGCATCAGGGAGATATTCGACGATACGGGCACTTTTCCGAGGGGGGAGTGGCTGAAAAAATTCTGCAACGGAATGATAGAGAGGAAATACAACCTTTCGCTCATGGCGAATTTCAGGTTCGACTACATCAACGAGACCGTTGCGCCGCTCATGAAAAAATCCGGTTTCAGGCTTTTAAAATTCGGCCTTGAATCGGCAAACCAGGCGACACTCGACAGGCTCTGCAAAGGCACAAAGGTCGAGGACATTGAAAAAGGGTGCAGGATAGCCAAGGCAGCCGGGCTCGGCGTGCACCTTACGATAATGGTGGGCTACCCCTGGGAGACGCGCGAGGATGCCATGCGCACCTACAACCTGGCCAAAAGCCTCCTTGACAAGGGTCTTGCGGACATGCTCCAGGCCACGGTGGTCATAGCGTATCCGGGCACGCCGCTTTACGCCCAGGCCGTCGAGAACAACTGGCTCAGGTTCGCGCCGGGAGAGTGGGAAAAGTTCGACATGACAAGGCCCGTCTTCAAGTTTCCGGACATGGAGCCGTCGGATGTCATGAAGATATGCGACGATATTTACAGGGCGTTCATGACGCCGAAGTTCATGATGCGCCAGGTGCTTGCCATGAGGTCATGGGAGGATTTTATGTTCCTCTTCAAGGCGGGCAACGCGGTGCTGGGGCATATACTCGACTTCAAGAGAGAGAAGAAGTAAATTTTATCTTAAAATTTATATAACCCGAGCTTCACCTTTACGGTCTCCACCGCGTAAATGAATGGCACCATGAAGCAGAAGTAAGGGTGCAGGAACCACGCCGGGTCGGGCTTTTTAACGTAATTCACCAGGGCGTCATAAAGCGGCCTTATTATTGTCACCATCGAGAGCACCAGAAGGACAAAGCCGCCGTTCTTCGTCTCCCAGTTGTATTTCCTCAGGTGGTTGTGCTTGTAATACAGGTATATGTTCCTTTTGCACTTTTTAAGGAACTCCGAAGCGGACGACACGTGGTTATGGCCGGCCGAGTTCTTCAGGAAAACATACTTATTGCGCCCCTTTGATATTATTTCCATATTGCCCTCTATGTGAAAAAAATACGGCTCGGTCTGTGTGAGTTTCAGCATATCCCTGCGTATCAAAAACCCCTGGCTGCCGATCGTGGGCACCCTGTCAGGGGAAAATGTCACGAGGAAGTGGTCGCCCTTATCCTCGGCCCTGCCGTAAATGTTCCATTTCTCCTCGGTTGCCATGAATTTGTCGCGTTTGCCCAGGTAAAATGCGATGGGGTCGTTTATCCCGAAAAGGGCGCAGTACCTGTTTGCGGCCGGGTCGCTTCCGCGGTAATTGAACCTGCAGGCCTCGACCCCTACGGCGTCGGGATATATCCTTAATTTGTCGGCGGCCTGTGCGAGCCAGTCGTCCTCAATAAAATAATTGTCTATATCCATGAATAATATGAGCTCCGACGAACTGTTTGCTATTCCGATGGATTTGCCGCGCTCGATGTGGCGCTCGCCGTTCTTCAATATTTTACAGCCGTATTCTTTTGCTATGGCCACGGTATTGTCGCCGGAATCGTCGTCCACGATATAAATATTGACTTTGCCGCCGGTGTAAACCTGTTTTTTTAGGGAATCCAGGCAGGTCCTTATGTGTTTTTCGCCGTTGTAGACGGGTATTATTACGTCGATGTCCATCGGGTCTCCTTAATTAATGTTTTGCATATATTAGCAGATAAGCGGCCGGGTGTAAATATTAAAGACTTTTACAAAAAATAATTGATTTTTCCTGATTATTGGATATAATTTCTATACACCCGGTACACTTAGGAAGGGCGAAGATAAGAGCCGCCCTGGCTGATGAACACGTACGGGGGTGTTTTTTTATGTATAAAAAACGGTTTTTAGCCGCAATAGTTATCGCCGCAACCGCGGCGCTACTCATTTCATGCACCGGGCCGAAAGGATCGACCGGCCCGGCAGGGGCAAATGCCTTCTCAATTACATTCCAGGACGGACTTTCTCCAACCGCTTCATACGTGGGCATAGTGGACACATATATCGATTCTGCCAACGCCACCGCCAAAAACTACGCCAACAATCTTTATTATGTGGGGTATATTGCCTCCACATCGGATTCAAACAGGGAAATAATAAGGGCGGACCTGACACAGCTGATACCTTCAAACGCGGCTGTGGTTAAGGCCTACCTGACGCTGACGGCAGCTGCGGGCTCCGGCGCAACGGCTCCGGTCATGAAAGCTTACAGGATTAATCAGCAGTGGATACAGCAATTTGCGACATGGAACCTGACGGGCGGAGAGGCGTGGATACCGGCCGGCGGCGGATACGATCCGGCGCCTGTTAGCGACGCGGTTTCATTCCAGAACGGAAATGCCGCGATAACTTTTACCCTTGATAACAATATGGTCCAGTCATGGCTGGCCGACCCGGCGACAAATTACGGGGTAATTATCATAGACCAGAATGAAAACGTCCTGGATGGGCTTGAATATTTTTACACATCACAGGCTACCGTGGATTATTACAGGCCGAAGTTTACGGTGTATTACACGGTGCAGTGACGTCCGGCCTGCTCCTTTAATGATGGTGTTTGAAAGTTTTCACGCTCGAGAAATCAGCCTCGTTGAACCTGTGCACGCACAACCCGAAAAATAGCGCGCTCATCAGGACTATTATCAGCAGGGCTGCCTGAGGCGTTATGATAAAACTCCCCAGCTGGAAAGCCACGCCCTGTTTTATCAGCTCGTCCACCGGCAGATTTTCCATTTTAAGCGAAATGAACCGGAATATCGAGGCCGTGTAAGAGAGCGGATTGAAGAAAAAAAGTGGTTTTAAGAACGAAGGCAGGGCCGTGACGGGAATTAGCGCGCCGGAGACGAGGGTCAGCGGCAGGACGATTACCGACACCATGACCTGGAAAGCCGACGAGCTTTTTGTCAGGCTCGCCAGGAACAGCCCGATGGAACTGAATGTAAACCCCACCAGGACCATTACGCCCACGAGCCCGGCAACATGCGGCGGGTCCAGCCGGAACCCTATGAAAAATCCTATTATCAGGAGCATGAGCCCCTGTATCACGGCGATTATCATCGAGGCCAGGACCTGGCCTATGGATATCTGCCAGCGCGGGACCGGCGCCACGATGATCTCCTTCATGAAACCGCTTGCTATGTCGTCGATGATGCCCATGGAATTGTTCAGGGCGGTCTGGAAGACCGTCATGATTATTATCCCGGATAAAAGGTAATTCATGGGCTGCATGAGCCCGGCCGGAGCCGATTTCATCGTAAATGAAAATATGAACATGAAAAAGAAGGGCGTTATAAAGGTAAAAACCAGCCTTATTTTGTCGCCGGTGAAAGACGCAAGGCTCCTCAGCAAGACGGATTTAATGGCGCGCATTATGACCTCACCTCTTTCCCGGTTATCGAAAGGTAAACGTCGTTCAGGGTGCCTTTGTTTATCTCAAGGTCTGTTATGGACGACTTGAACCGGGATGCGATATCCAGCACCAGTTCCGTATTGTTGGAATGGAAGGTGATAAGGCCGCCGTCCTCCTTAAAGTCCACCGATCTTGCGTCAAGATAGCCCCGCAATGCGGCCGTGTCCCCGGTCATTATCCTCGTCACGCTGGAAGAATATTTGCGTTTAAGGTCGTAAAGGGTGCCGTTGGCGGCTATTTTGCCGTGGTCTATTATTGCCAGGTGGTCGCATATCTCCGCTTCTTCCATATAATGGGTGGTCATGAAGATGGTTATGTTCTTTTGCTTCTGCAGTTTCCTGATGTATTCCCATATATTCGCGCGCGTCTGGGCGTCGAGCCCGGCTGTCGGCTCGTCCAGGAAGAGCACCCTTGGAAAATGGACCAGCCCGCGCGCTATTTCCACTCGCCGTTTCATGCCGCCGGAGAGCCCTTTTACCACGGACTTTTTCCAGTCCAGCATGTCCACGAGCGAAAGGGCGAAGTCTATGCGTTTTTTCACCTCTTCATAAGGGACGTTGTAAAAATCGCAGTGCAGTTTAAGGTTGTCGAAGACCGTGAGGTTGTTGTCCAGCGTTGATTCCTGGAATACGATGCCGATGTCGGCGCGAACCCTGTCCTTGTGGCCGGCAACGTCGTTGCCGTTGATCTTCAGCATCCCGTCCGTCTTTGAGAGGATGGTGCAGAGGGTGTTGATGGTGGTGCTTTTCCCGGCGCCGTTGGGGCCCAGGAAGGCGAATATGGAGCCTTCCTCGACGTTGAAAGATATGTCGTCCACGGCCTTGAAATCCCCGTATTTCTGTGTGTAATGTGAAACTTCAATGATATTGCCCGGCATATTGCGCACCTTCTTTTTCGGTTAAAATATTGTTGTCGCTGTATATATAGACGGTGGCCGGCGGTTTTTATTGCATTTTTATTCCTTATTAACTTGAAAATCCGGAGAGGCGCCCCGGTTATGCTACCTGACGAACTTGTAGAGAGGCGGCTTGCTGCCTCTCTAAACAGGAATAATCAGGCAATGGCAGGAATGTTTCTGCCAATCGGGGTAGCTTTGGCCGTTGCCGGATGGATTAATTTTTTGATCAATCTCCTGTAGGGGCCGCCCTATGTGGCGCCCGAAACGCCTGGCCTTTATGAACTTGGTCCTTTTGACCAAAATTTGCATAAACTGCTATAACATTGACTTTCCCCGTTTTTCCCAATATAATTATCCGTATCAACCATATTTAGGGAGGGAATGATGAAAAAATCAGCAATAATTTTTCTGGCTTTTGTTCTTGCCCTTGCAACGCTCCTTTTTTCCTGCAAGAAAAACAATCCTTCAAGCCCTTCGGGAATTACATGCACCGCAACCATAACCACAACATCGACTAAAACCACGTCCACGGCCACCGCCACCCCGACTTCGACTGCCACTGCAACCCCTACGGTGACCGCCACGATTGATTCCGGCACGGTCTCCGGCAACCTTATCCTTCCTTCGGCCCAGCCCGGGACCATGTATGAAGTCCTGATAGATACGGACATGGATTTTGGAAATGGAATAACCAATATGACCATAGGATACTGCGGCGCAAGCGCCAATGTGCCTTACTCCATAACCGCGCCCGCGGGGACATACTATGTTTACGCCGTGGTAAAAACCGTGAGCTGTACGACATGTCCGCCCGAGGCCGGGGATTATCTTGGAAGGGTCGGCTCCACTTATCCGGCATACCCTGGTTCGGCAAACGTACCGGTCACCAATACGGTAAATTTGACAGGTCAGGACATAACGATGGTGCAGGGAGTAAACAACGTCACCGGTTCCATAACTACTTCGGCAAACTGCGACGGCAAGAATATGATATTGATAGCAAGCACGGCCCTTGACCCGAATAACGGCGTATTTTACGATAAAGTGATGACAATATCGGGCAGTACAGGCACGGGGCCATACACTTTTAATTACAGCATGCTGGCATGTTTTCCTGGTTCGTTCTATTTTATAGTCCAGGTGGCAACCGACGGCCACGCGCTTCCGGGAGCGCCCGAGGCGGGAGATTTTGTGGGGGACACAGGGCCGCAGACGATAGACCCGACAATAAGCAACGGGCCATATAATTTCACGACGATACAGGAATAGGAAATCAAATCAGCAATAATAGAGCCATGGTAGAACGCGGAACGCAATAATTGTTTGTGGCAATAACTGTCTATAATTCCTTAATAATTGTTAATTGCTTTTAGGACGTTCCATGTCACAATACCGGGTGAAAGAATTGAACCGGCTTTTACAGCGGAAAAAAGAGGAGGTTAAGATGAAAAAGTTTTTTGGGGCGGTGGGTATAATCGTAGTTCTGGTTATTGCGGCTATTCTTGTTTATGCTTCGACTTTACCGAACATGATGAGGGTTGAACGCTCGGTTCTCGTGAAGGCTCCGGCGGAAAGCATCTATCCGTTGATAGCGGATTTCCACAACTGGCCGGCATGGTCGCCTTTTGAAAAGATGGACCCGTCGATGCAGAAGACGTACTCAGGCGCGGAAAAAGGCAAGGGTTCGATGGTCACCTGGACCGGCAAAGGCATGGACGGAGAGGGCAGCATGGAAATAAAGGACGCGATGGAGCCGACAATGGCAAAAATAGAGCTCAATTACATCAAACCCATGAAGGCTGTCAATACGTTCGATTTCACGCTTGCGCCCGAGGGCGATTCAACAAAAGTGACGTGGGCTATGTCCGGCGCGAATTCGTATATGACAAAGGTTTTTTCGGTCTTCATGAACAGGGACAAGATACTGGGCGGCGTCTTTGACGACGGCCTTTCTCAGATAAAGGCCAAAGCCGAGGCGATGCCGCCGGCAAAGTCCGCCATGAAGAAATCCGCCAAGAAAAAATAAGTGTATTATCTCCGGGGGGTGTGAGAAAGAACACCCCCCGGTTATTCATGCCGCTGTTCGAATAAACCCTCAAAGTATACACCCGGGATATGGGATAATTAATATTGAAAGGTTTTAAATTTGATGTTAATATATCTCATAGGCAAGACGGCATATAAGGGTTATATGGCATCCGGGAGGGTTTTTGTGAAAAACCGTTTTTTATGCGCGTTTATATTTTTAATTTGCTTGTCATCTAAACTTCTTATCGGCGCACCAACTCCGACTTATACCCCCACTCCAGGCGCCGGATCTGTCCAGAGCAGGGTCGAGGTATACCCCGGCTACGTCTATGCCATTGCCGCGGATAACAACAACCTGTATTTAGGAGGGGCGTTCAGCACTGTCGGTTACCGCACCGGCAAAGGACTGCCCTTTGATCCGGCAGGCGGAATCAGGATACAGGGGTTCCCGGAAGTGACCGGCGGTGAAATCGCGGCGGCCGTATCCGACGGAAACGGCGGCTGGTTCATAGGCGGTAATTTTTCCGCGGTTGCGGGCATACAGATGTCCAAACTGGCGCACATATATTCCAATGGCTCGCTCGATCCGGCGTTTAACATAAATGCCAATTATGAAGTTTACTCACTCTATTACGACGGTACAAACCTTTATGTCGGGGGAGATTTCAGCAATATAGGCGGGTTTCCATACCAGTATCTTGCCAAGGTGGACCCGGTGGCGGATACGGTGTCCGCATCTTTTAACCCCGGGGTCACCAACATTGTTTATGCGATCGGCGGGGACGCCTCGGGAATATATATAGGCGGCAACTTCACCAGTGTCAGCGGCACCGCAAGGAACTACGCGGCAAAGGTGGACGCCGTAACCGGCGCGACCGACATGTCTTTCAATCCGGCCCCAAATTATACTGTTTACTCGATTCTGGTAAAGGGTTCCGGCGTTTATATGGGCGGCGGGTTCAGCTCCGTAAGCGGGACCGCGCGCGAATATATTGCAATGGTGGATTCGACCACCGGCGCGCTTGACACCTCGTTTTACCCGAAGCCTTCATCCACGGTATATTCCATGGCATTCGACGATTCCGGCGGTTCACTTTACATAGGCGGGTATTTTAACAGTGTGAGCAATACCGCCCATGCTTACATGGCGAAAGTGGACCCGGTGACAGGCATTCCCGACAATGCGTTTTCCCCGGTGATGGGTGCGTCTGTGCAATCAATAGTTTATAACGGCTCTTCGCTATACGCGGCCGGATATTTTAAGACCGTTAACGGTCAGCCGAGGAATTATGCGGCAAAACTGGATGCGGCAACAGGCGCGCTTGACCCTTCATTTAATCCTTCCCTGAACGATTATACGAATGTTGTGTGCCCCGGGGCCGCAGGCATGTTCTTCGGGGGTAATTTTTCCATGGCGCAATGCGTGACAAGGAACGGGCTTTTCAAGGTATTTGTGCCGACCGATTCCATAGATCCTGTATTCAATCCCAACGCGAGCGGCGGCGGCGGCTCGGTGCGTGCGCTTGCGGCCGTTCCAGGAGGAGGAGCGGTTTACGCGGGAGGGGATTTCAATATCATTGGCGGGCTTTCGATGAAATATGCCGCAAAGCTTGACCCTATTACGGGCTCGGCGGATCCGGCTTTTAACCCGCAGCCGGATCTTGGCCTGAACGTTCTTTATTACGACGGCGCGAGGTCCCAGCTTATAGCCGGAGGAAGTTTTACTACAATAGGAGGCCTGCAAAGATACAGGCTGGCGCGTCTTGACCCTCTGACGGGCGCCGCAGTGGCCTCTTTCAATGCCGGCAGGATAGATAATTACGTTCTGTCACTGGCAACGGACGGAGCCAATATTTATATAGGCGGCTCGATAAGCACCGTGAACGGGACCGCAAAGAGCGGCACGGCAAAATTGAACGCGGTAACCGGGGCCCTTGATCCGGTATTTTCGCTGGCCGTCGACGGGAGCGTTAACTCCATTCTGGAGGACCCGAGCGGCATATATGTGGCCGGAGATTTCAGCAACGCCAATTCGCTCTCCAGAAGGGGCGCGGCAAGGGCCGACGCCGTTTCGGGAGCCGTTGATGTGGCCCATGATATCAGCAACGGCAATACTGGATACTCGCTGGCTTCGGACGGTTCCAAAATATACATGGGCGGGCTTTTTAACGCGATACAGTCGCAGGCCAGGACAAATATTGCGGCGGTCTCCTCCGCAACCCAGCTGCTGGATTCGATATTCAACCCAGGGGCCGATTCATACGTGATGGCGCTGGCCGCAGCGCCGTCGGGGAACCTGATATATGCCGGAGGTTATTTTGAAAATATAGGCGGCGTAAATTCCATGGGATACGCGGCCCTGTGGCTTGGTCTCTCCCCGACAAACACATCCACGCCGTTTACGCCGTCGGCCACGCCCACCAGGACGATCATAGCCACGCCGACTTTTACCGGGACTTTTACCGTGACCATGACCAGCACCGCCATGATAATGCCCACATGCACCTACACCCCGACGCCGGGCGGCTTTTTCAGCCTAATAGATTCGGTCGTCGCATGCGGGTCGGTAAATTGCGTAACGAGCACCGCAAGCGACGTTTACATTGGCGGCAGTTTTTCCCTTGTCGGGCCGGCAACGGGGCCGGGAGTGCCGGTCAATGTATCCACAGGCTCCATAGTCCCGGGATTCCCGCGCATAAACGGCGGCAATGTTAATTCCGCGATTTCCGACGGCAACGGCGGATGGTATGCCGGAGGGAATTTCACCTACGCAGCCGGAATATCAGCGCCCATGCTCATACACATTTTTTCCAACGGCGCCCTTGATCCGGTCTTCAGGCTGACGGCAGCACCGGACATGGTGATATCTTTATGCCTTGACAATGGAAGCCTGTATTACGGCACATATAACGGGCTGCATAAGGTAAACGCAATAACGGGCGCGGCCGACGGCCAGTTTTCTCCCGGCGTAACCGGGCCGGTGACCTTTGTTTTTGTGGACAGCGCGACAAGGATAATAATAGGAGGTGATTTTACCGCGATAAAAGGTTCCTCCTGGTATGGCATGGCAAAGCTTGACAAAACAACCGGCGCGGCGGACACTTCATTCTGCACGGCAGCCACCTTTAACAGCGGCGTCGACTCCGCCTGCCCTGACGGGGCCAACGGACTGTATATCACCGGAGGCTTCACCTCTATAGCGGGGGTATACCGCAACCGGGCGGCGAAAATAGACAGGACCACATGCGCAGTCGACCCCACCTTTGACCCGAACCTCGATAACGCGGCCAGCTATATTTATTACGACGGAGCATGGGTGTATATATACGGCAGTTTCTGGTCATCCAATAACGGAGCCTACGTTTACCCCGATTTCATAAAAGTAAATCCCTCGACGGGCGCCGTAAATCCGGCATTTAAGCCGCAGCTCGGGGTGTCATATTTTGATACGGTTCTTTTATCCGGCGGCAACCTTTATGTGGCCGGCGGGCTGCCGGGCGCGGCCGGAAACTCCAGGGCCGTGGTAAAGATGGACACCACCACCGGAGCCATAGTCACGGTATTTAATGTAATGGCCGACAATGACATAACAGCTCTTGCGGCGGACGGCACCGGCACGAACGTGTTCGTGGGAGGGTACTTCATCACGCTTGCGTGCCAGTACAGGAAAGGGCTGGCCAAGATAAACCTGTCAACGGGCGCGCTTGACCCCGTTTTTAAACCCGAGGTCGACGGCGGGAATGTCCAGTCCATAAGTTACGACCCCACGAGCCTGTACTTCGGGGGGTCGTTCACTTCTGTGAGCACAACCCCGAGAAGCGGCCTTGCAAAGGTAAACCTTGCGACCGGAGCGCTTGACACAACATTCGTGCCGCCGGCAAATTACGGCGGCGTCAACAAGATCGCTTACGACCCGTCCACCGGGTCGTTATTTTCCGCCGGATATTTTACACCCACACCGGCCCCGGCTGCGGGCAACTATATAAATAAGTTCAACGCGGCAACGGGCGCGCTCGATACTACCTTCAGCGCGAATTCAAACGGCGGGGTGGGACTCCTGCTGACAAGCCCCGGAAGCATTTACGTCGGAGGCACGTTCAGTTCAATGGGAGGCAAACAGCGCAGCGGCATGGCAAAACTCGACCCGGTTTCAGGCGCGGTGGACTTAAATTTTGACCCGGATCTTGGCACATACTACCATGACCCGTCCTCCATGTGCTTTGACGGGAATGGAAATATATTCCTCAGCGGCGAATTCTCCATGGTTTATGACATATACAGGAGTTATATGGCAAAGATAAACCACATATCGGGCGCCCCGGACATGTCTTTTAATCCCAATGGCCAGGATAATAACTCGTCGAACGTTATATTTGACGGGGTGAATATGTATTATTCGGACAATACGGCGATAAAACGCATCAACGGCACCACCGGCGCGGCAGACAGCACGTTCAACGAGTCGGTTACAGGCGGGGGAATAAGCGACATGAAACTGACGCTTCCGGGAAGCGTCCTTTGCGTGGGAGGCTCCTTTTCGTCCTACCTTAACATGCCCGCGAATAATTTTCTTATGATGTATCTCGGGCCGCCGCCGGTGCCTTCGCCGACTTTCACAACGACGCCAACGCCAACGGTGACTATTACATTTGTAACCACGCCGACTTTCACTTACACGCCAGGGGTATACAAGCTTATCGGTTCAATGTGCACCGACGGGATAGTTTACGCGATAACATCTACGGCCAGCAACGTATATATAGGAGGACTTTTCAACAGGGTCGGCGTAAGGTCGGAATACGGGGTCATAGTAAGCCCGTCGGACGGGTCTATAACGGCCCCTTCCGAGATAATCGGGGGGCAGGTGAACGCAAGTGTTCCGGACGGTTCCGGCGGATGGTATATTGCGGGGTTATTCTCCGGGGTTTCCGCGGCCCCGCACGCAATGGTGGCGCATATCCTTTCCAGCGGCAAAGCAGACCAGAATTTTAACGTCACACTCACCTCGTTCGGGAACGGCGCAAACGCCCTCCTGCTTCAGGGAGGCAGTCTTTATATCGGAGGGACTTTCTATACGGTTAACGGTACGGCAAAGAGCTATATGGCGAAGGTTTCGGCGGCCGACGGTTCGCTTGACACCGCTTTTGACTCGGGATCCTGGGGCAACATTAATGCCATAACAACGGACGGTACCAGCCTTTATATCGGCGGGGATTTTACTCATGCGGGCGGCATGACGTTAAACAGGCTTGCAAAGCTGAACCCCGCGACAGGCGCGGCCGACCCGGCTTTCAATCCCGGCGCGGACGGCACCGTGAATACGCTGATTTACAGCGCGGCCAACAACTGCCTTTACGCGGGAGGGTCATTCTTGAACATAGGCGGTGTTGCGCTTAAATATGCGGCCAAGCTCGGCACCGCATCGGGGGCCGTTGACACGGCCTTTAACGCGTATGTCAACAATACCGTGAACGACATACTTGAGGCCGCGGGAAGCATATATTTGTCCGGGAGTTTCCAGGACGTTTCAGGATACGTAAGAAGGAGCGTTGCTAAGGTAAACCCGTTGACCGGGGCGCTGGATACCTCTTTTAACGCGAATGCGGACTCGTATTCCATAACGGCGCTTTCTTACGACGGGACAAATCTGTATATAGGAGGGACGTTCAACGACGCGGGCGGCTACCCTGTTGTCAATGCCGCAAAACTTAACCCGGCAAGCGGCGCGGTAATACAGGCTTTCAATACTTATGCGAACGGGGCGGTCAATACGCTTTCCTGCGCCTACGGAAGGATCTTCGAAGGCGGGAATTTTATATTCGCAGGAGGGGTGGCGAGAAGGAACCTGGCAAAACTGGCATACGACGGCTCCTCTGTGGACACCGCGTTCACGGCGGACACGGATAATGTGGTTATGACCCTTGGATATATGGGGCAGTACCTGTATGTCGGCGGTTCCTTCATGAATATATGCTCCATGGCCTTACCCTGTCTCGCAAGGGTCTCGCTTTCAAACGGGGCGCTGGACCCATATTTTACGCCGAGGGTGGAGGGCCCTTCGGTTAACGCGCTGGATTTTAACAGCACTGAAAACAGCATGTTCATAGGCGGCTATTTCAGCACCGTCAACTGGCTGCCGTGTTCCAATATAGCGAAGGTCAGCGCCGTCACCGGAAGCCTGGATCCGCTGTTCAGCTGCAGCGCAAATTACACGGTAAATTCCCTTATATACAATTCCGCAAGGAACAGCCTTTATCTGGGAGGCAGTTTTACAAGCGTTAGCGGGACCGCGGTCAGCGAAATTGCAAAAGTGAACGCAGACACAGGAGTGCCGGACGCGCTTTTCAGTCCGCAAACGATAAACGGCTCGGTAAATGCCGTCTTAAGCGACGGGACATGGCTTTATTTCGGCGGGAATTTTACGTCCGTAGGGAGCCAGGCCAGGAATTATGTGGCAATGGTGGACATGAACGGCGCGTCTTTGAGCGCTTCATTTAATCCCAATGTGAACGGCACGGTCCAATGCCTTGAGTACGACGGCGCTTATATTTATATGGGCGGGACTTTTTCAATGCTTGGCGGGATGCAGAGGAACGGCATAGGCAGGGTTCTGGCCTCAAACGGCGCGCTGGACACCATATTTAATCCCAACGCAAACAGCATCGTATACCGGGTTGCGCTTTCCGCAAAAAAGGACATCCTGCACGCGGGCGGTAATTTTACCTCCATGTCATCCATGCCGGCGTCATATTATGCCCCCGTTTACCTTTTTGGAACGCCGCCTTCGCTGACGAGCACTCCGACCATTACGCCGACTTCAACGATCACGCAGACAAAAACGGCAAGCCCTACACGGACGCAGAGCGCCACATTCACCGCCACGCGCACCATTACCATGACGCGGACACCGACCTCCACACAGACGAACACCGGCACCCAGACACAGGTGTGTTCGCCGACATGCACCCCGACCATAACGGAAACTTTTACCATAAGCCCGACGTTTACAATATCCGAAACGTTTACCATATCGCCGACCGTAACGGAAACATCGACTTATGCATCGCCGACATACACGCGAACAAGCACGGCGACGCCGTCGAGCACCATGACGGCAACCGGCACATATACCGTCACAAGAACGGTTTCTCCTACCCCGACATACACTCCGTCCTTTACGCCCACGCCCACGTTCACACAGACCGTGGTCCCGGTTTCCCAGGCGCAGAAGGATCAGGTTCTTTTATATCCGGTGCCAGCGGCGGGTTCGCTGAATGTTTCGATAAAGGACTCGATGGGAGCGGAGGCGGTACGGGTGGAGATATATACCGTCAAATTCAGGCTTGTCAGGAGGCTTGACTATGCCGTTAATCCGTTGAATATATATAACGTAGTTACATCGGATTTTTCAAACGGCACTTTTATTCTAAGGGTAAAACTGGTCAAAGACGGCACTACCGTATACAAGAAAACACTGCCCTTTGTTGTGCTGAGGTAAAATAAATGCATTAAAAACACGATTTTTTGCCGCCGGCGGCGGTCCGCCGGAGGTTTTATCATATAATTAAGGGCGAAATAATTGGCAGGGTCCCTTTAAATACCCGTGTTTTTGTGTTGACAATAAAACTATATTTTATTATACTTTTTATTCGTTTTATGAAAATGGAGCTTTTGTAATTATGAGGTTTCCGCGTTTTCATATTTGGCATTAATTTTTGACTTATTTTGAGTTTTTATATTTGTTTTCACTTATTGGATTTGACTTTTAAATTTCTAATATACCGATTTATGAAAGTAGGTGCCGAGATGTCGGATAGAAGACATCCGACAAAATGAGATGAAGGTAAGGCC
>CAYUDX010000021.1:2839-48867 GCA_964443355.1 uncultured Spirochaetia bacterium | reverse complement strand
AGAACCATCAAGATAAAACGGACTCAAAACTCTATAGTGTGCTGACTACGCACAGCCGGAAAGCGAATCACATAACATCAGAAAATTAAAAAAACTCGCCGCCAAAGCCCTGGGATCCGTCGGTCCCGGGACCCGCTCCATGAGGGCGTTAAAAGCCGTTCTTGAGAGCTCAAAAAAAGAGAAGCATTTGATAAGCAGGCAGGAAAAGCTGATAAAAAAGGAAGAAATGTATTTAAAAAAGATTGAAAAGAGGAAGAAGAAAAAGCAGGGGCACTGATGCGCCATACCCTGAATAACCTTTAGTTAGCCGCATGTTCTGCCGACACTATAATAAGAAAGAATCCGGCACGGATGCCGGTTATTTTACATCATGGAGGATGAAAAATGAAAACCAACAGTATGCCCGGCCCCGCTTCCGACATCCCCGCGCAAACCGGCGAAATGAAAAACGAGGCGGATTGCCCTGATATTGACGGGCAAAACAAGGCGGCCCGGGATGATACAAATACTGCCAAAACCCATGATTTCGCAAATGCCGAATATACAAAATGGTGGATACACCGCATCAAACTGGCATGAAGCGCGGCAACTCGTTCCCGGGAACCGGTGCGGGTTGCGATCGATAAATTTTGGAATTTAAAAAAATCCTTGTAAAAACGGCAAAAGAATATATTATATTGTTATAAACGAAAATCAGAAAGACAGACCGGAAATCCATTAATTCCAAAAAACATTTTCGGGCCAGGGGGGCGTTCCGATAAATGAATTTTAAATATGCGCTATTTTTTATGGTCTGCCTGGCACTGGTATCCTGCACGCTGCAGAGCAGGCCGGAAGACGGCGGCAAATCGGTTCCGGAACAAAAAACAGAAAACACCCCGGTTGCCGCAGCTTCCGTCAACACACCCGCGCCCACACCCACTGCGACTCCAACTTCCACCGCATCTCCCACTGCCGCTCCCACTCCCACAAAAGTGGTCCCCGTCCAGGCCCGTGAATTTGAAAAGTTGGGGGATAGGGCCGAAGCGCAATTGGCCAAAACCAGGGACACTGCCCGCGCCATCGGCCTGGCCGACAGAGCCCTTGATGATTACAAAAAAGCCATCGCAATAGACAGCGCCGACGAAAAACTTGTCCATAAATACGTCAAGATAATAGAAATCAAGTATAACCTGCTTATACCCGACAACGAAATGGAAGAGGAGAAAAAGAAGGTCTATTCGGAAACGCTCTCAATGCTGGAGAGGCTGTACCCCGGGCAAAACAATTCCATCTACGCGGATTTTGACATCTCGCTGCTGCTGATACTGAACAACATAAACTATAACATCGTCCAGGCCATAGTAGTGGCCAACAGGATAAGGGACTTATGCGAAAAGATCTATAATGAAGACAGGACTTTTGAGGATTACAGCGCTCTCGCGGCGCTCGGCAGGCTGAATTACCTCGCGCCGAACATACCGTTCATCCTGGGCTGGCCCGATAAGGCCAAATCAAAGCAATACCTGGAAGAGGCTCTTAAGGCCGAACCGGATTCACTGCTGATAAAATACTTCCTTGCAGAGACGCTTTACGCCCTCAATGAAAAGGAGAGGGCCGAAGAATATTTCAGGGAGGTCGTAAGCGCCGCGCCGCGGGATGATTACGACTATTTTCAGGATAAAAAGACACAGCTCAACTGCGGGATAAGGATGAAAGAGCTGGGGCTGCAATGATCACGCGGTTGGCAAAAGCGATGCCGTTGATATATGTTGATTTTGTGTAATATTGTATTATAATATGGCTGTTGCAGGTTAGTTCATTATTTTGCCAGGAAGATGGGTGCCAATGGCCAACAAGAAAACGCGGTTGACATTTCTTGTCACAATCCTTATCCTTATTATAACCCCGGCCTTTGCCGACTACAAATCCGACATATCCCAGGGAAATTCCGCGTATAAATCAGGCGATTACCAGAAAGCCCTCACGTTTTATATGAGCGCGGATATTGAAAATCCGGGTCCGCAGCTTGAATCCCTAATATCCGCGATTGAAAAAAAGATAGACCAGGCCAAAAGTCCGGAGCAGGTCAAAAGTCCGGACCAGGCCAATACGCCGGCAAGCCCGGCAGCGGCGGTTTTTCCGCCGGCCGCGCAAAAGCAGGAAAATACCGCGGGCTTCGGCACCGCATTGCTGTGCGTGGATGCCGTGGCCGCCGCGGTCGCGATATATTCTTACGTTGATTACAACGGAGCCGCGGATTATTACGGCGCAATGTATTCCCTTTACAACGGCACGACCGATGACAACGCGGCAATGCTGACGGCCCTGAAAAAATACACCGAACAAAAAGGCGGCGCGGCCGCGGTAACGGGGGTTGTGGCGGGCGCGTTGATCGCGTACACGTTATCCGATATTTTCTTCATACATTCGGCTTTTCCCGTCCAGGCGGCCTTTGACCCCAAAAACAGCAAGTTCAGCCTGGCGTATTCCGTAAATTATTAGGAGAGACAAATGAAAAAAATAACAGCCGCGTTCGTCGTCGTGATGCTGATAATAATGGCGGGCAGCTGCCGCCAGCTCCAGACGCCGACCTCGGCCGAGCCGACGCCGAACGCCACGCAGACCGCGGCGGCGCAGGAAACGCAGACCGCCATATCGGGCCAGCCGCCGGCCACTCAGACTTACGTCGCCCAGCAGACCCTTACGGCCGCGGCAACGGCGACGGCGCAGGCAAAAGCCTCGCAGACCCCGTCGACCCCGACCCCGACACCCGCCGGAATAATTTACACGGGCGGGGATTATTTCAACGGCGCCATATCGGTCCCGTGCTATTGGACGGGGACGTCGCGCACCGATATCGGAGATAATATCCATAATGCCTATGTCAATTCCATATATATGTCGAACAACGTCATTTATACCGCCGGTTATTATTTTAACGGCGCAATAAATATCCCCTGCTACTGGACGGGCGCGTCGAGGACGGACCTTGCGGGAGACGGCGCGCATAACGCACAGGTAAACTCGATATTTGTCCTGAACGGGACAGTGTACACCGGCGGCTATTACGGCGACGGCGCAAAGAACATCCCCTGTTACTGGACCGGGGCTTCAAGGACGAACCTTGCCGGTGACGGCGCGGATAATGCCGGGGTAAATTCGATCTTTGTCGCCAACGGAACGGTATATTCGGGCGGTTATTATTACATAGGCGGCTCGAGGGAAGTGGCGTGTTTCTGGAACGGGACGACAAGGAACGACCTGCCGGATTACGGCAGCGGTTTCTGGCAGGTGAATTCGATCTTTGTTTAGGGCGGAACGGTGTATTCCGCCGGTCAGGGGAATTATTACAGCGCGTACAATTCCTGCCAGACATATTATTCCGGTTACTGGACCCAGTTCTCTTTCAATGCGGTGTGCAACAACCAGTGCAACGCGACACAGCTTGCCTCAAACGCCGTGTTTTACGGGAACGGCGGGGCTTATACGGCCGGCCGGTATTATGACGGCACGAATTATTATGCGGATTATGCCCAGGGAACGAACGTTTACTACCTGCCAACCGACTATCCGGGCTACAATACTTACGTGAATTCCCTGTTTGTAGAGGGGAATACGGTATATACCGCCGGTTATTATAATAACGGTTCGACGAACGTGCCGTGCTACTGGACCGGCGGCGTCAGGACGGATTTTGGGGACGGCGCCCACAGCGCGGTCGTAAATTCAATGTTTGTCCAGTGACAATGCGCGACGGGCGAACAATTTGACATGTCAAAGCGGTGCAAAAAAATGAAAATCCCGGTCGTGCTGGTCGCTTTTATATTGTTGCCGTGTGCCGCGGCTTTTGCCGGTTACAGCGAGGATATAAACGGCGGAAACGCCGCGTATAAGTCCGGGGATTATAAGACAGCCTACGGTTATTACGTGAAAGCCTACAAGGAAAACCCGAACCGACGGCTTTTTGATTTTCTCACTCTTGTCAGGAAAAAAATATACGCTCAGGATGACGCCGGCCGGCCGCAAAATTACATGGACGCCATGGCTGCAAAAACAACAGGCGGCTCTGCCGCGGTGAACTGGTGGGTTGTCGGCGCCGACACGGCCCTTGCCGCATTTTCCGCTTACGCATGGTATGATTACAACAGATCGACCGGCGATTACAACAGCACATACGACAGCATCAACGATACGACGCATAAAAATTACCTGACACTCATGAGCATGAAAAGCAGCGTGGAGAGCAAGGGGGACGTCCTCGCCGTTTCCGCGGCCGTGACGGGAATTGCGTTGTTATACACCGCGTGCGACGCCCTCTTTTTTCACATGGCTTTTCCAGCCGAAACTTCGGCGGCTTTTGAAGGGCCCGGGCTGAAAATGGCGATAAATGAAAAATTTTAAAAAATCAAGGGACGGCGTCATGAGGAAAATATTAATACCGGCCATGATAACGGCCGCGGTATTTGTGCTGCCGGCCTGCAACAAGCTCCGCCAGCCGGTCGACCCGTCCGCGGTAAATTCACCGACGCAGGTCATATTCGGCACACCTTCAGACACACGCACGCCTAATCCCCAGGCGACGGCGTCCACCCCATCATTTACGCCGACCTCGGCCGTATCGTCGCCTTTTTCCCCGACGGCAAGTCCGGCATATTCATGGACCATCACATACACAAGCTCGGCGACAAACACAATAACCAGGACCTCGACGCCGACATTGACGTACACACCGACTTTTTCCACGACACCGACATTCACGGTGACATGCACAAATACACCCGTATATAGCCCGACCGTAACCCAGACCGCGACCCCGACTTCCACCAGGACACCGAGCATATACACCGCGGGGACTTACAGCTGGGGCAGCACGGAAGGGTGCTACTGGAACGGCTCGTCGCAAAACTTTCTTGCCACATCGTTGGGCGGGCCAAGCTCCTTATTCGTGTCCGGGGGAACCGTATATACAGCCGGAGACGATAACTTTGGCAGCACTTCCCACGCCTGTTACTGGATAGGGACGGGCGCGGAAACGGATTTTACCGTCGCCGGTCTATGGGGAGCCGCAAGCTCGATTTACGTATCCGGGGGCACCATATACACGGCCGGGGATTATCAAAACAGTTCCGGCCTGGAAGTAGCCTGTTATTGGACGGGTTCCGTGGAGACGGACCTCACGGGAAACACGCCCTATGCTTATTCGATATTCGTATCCGGAGGAAATGTCTATACGTCGGGCAGTTATAACAGCGGGACAACGACGGTCGCATGCTATTGGACCGGCACCATAAGAACGGACCTTCCGGCCGGAATCGGCGCGAGGGCAAACTCCATTTTCGTGTCGGGCGGCACGGTATATACCGCCGGTTATTACTACAACGGCAGCACGAACATACCATGCTACTGGACGGGAACGACGAGGACGGATATGGGAGTGGCTTATGGCGGAAGCAACGGGATCGCAAACGGCATATTCGTGGCAGGCGGCTCCGTATACGTGTCGGGTTATTATAATAATTATTACGACACCGCGGTGCCGTGCTACTGGCAGGACGGCGGGTTTACCGCGCTGCCCACCACGTATAATTCCGGCTGGGCGTCGTCGATTTTTGTATCCGGCGGGACAGTGTATGTGGGGGGGCAGGATAATACAACGCCGTGTTATTGGTCTTCGGGCACGCTGGTCGATCTGCCCGGAGGCGGAAGCGGCGGAGGCGAGGTTACTTCCATATTTGTCACGCCTTAGCCGTTTGGGAAAAACGAAACCGGCGCCGACACAAAGTTTTCCGGGGGAGCTGTCTTGAAAAAAAATATTAAGCTATTTATATTAACGGCCGTGGCCGCATTTTCTGCCTGCCAATCCGCACTTGTTTGCGCCGCAAATGACGCGGCAGCGGGTGTAAACATATCTGTTTCGGCGGATGCGGCGGTTGCCGCGGACACAGCTTCGTCTGAACCGGAATCCGGCGCCGTCCACGGCAGGATATTTGAGCTTGGAACCCATAACACGGTGGAAAATGTGCTGCTGGAGGTAAAAGGGACGAGCCTGACGGCCGAAAGCGACCCGGGCGGATATTATGAAATAAAATTACCGGCGGGCGAAGGGATATTGATATTTACCGCCCAGGGTTATTCTCCCGCGACAAAAAATATTTCAATCAAATCCGGCCGGGATATCGAGCTGAACGTTCACATGGAAAAAACATACTTTACTTCGGACACGGTCGTCGTACAGGCAAAAAAGGCCGGCGACCAGGTGGTCGGGAGCACAATCACCCAAAATGAAATAAAGAAAACACCGGGCAACGCCGGAGACGCCCTGCGCGCGGTACAGGACATGCCCGGGGTTGCGGCCCCGAGCGATTATTCGAGCCAGCTTGTCGTCCAGGGCGGCGGGCCTGACGACAACCTTTACCTGCTTGACAATATCCCGTGGCCCGAGCCCTTCCACTTCGGAGGGCTGGTATCGACGGTGAATTCGGACCTGCTTTCTTCGGTGGACCTGTATGGAACTGGTTTTGGGGCAAAGTGGGGGGACTATATGGGCTCGGTCCTGGATGCAAAGACCGCGGCGGGCCGCAAGGACGGACTTTACGCAACGGCGGATATAAACATGATAATGTCACAGGCGCTCCTTGAAGGGCCGCTCGGCATCGGAGACGCTTCGTTCACGGTTGCGGGCAGGCGCAGTTATATCGACCTGGTGCTCGGGGGATACA
Source organism: uncultured Spirochaetia bacterium (assembly GCA_964443355.1). Classification (GTDB taxonomy): domain Bacteria; phylum Oederibacteriota; class PGYV01; order PGYV01; family Palsa-1178; genus Bog-1181. The sequence continues at coordinate 42,166 of CAYUDX010000021.1, read as the reverse complement.
TGAAAAGTTTCAGCATTACGGCTCTGCCGGCGTTCTGGGACATTGGAGGCACGCTTGATTTTACGCTGGGTCCGGACAACCGTTTCCACGGCCTGGCCCTGGGCAGCAACGACTTTATGAGCCTGCTTGTGGGGGAAAACATGGGGGTTGATCCTGAATATTCCGGGGATTACAGCGTCAATAATTATTCGTTCACAACCGGCATGAGCTGGGTCAACACCTCGATACACGGCCTGACATCCACTCTGACCCCTTATTATTATTCGACGAAACAGAGAGAAACCATGGGCGATTGTTTTAATATAAATTCCGGCGAAAATTATTTCGGGATAAAAGAGGAAGCCGTGTGGGACGCCGGGGAACTGCTCGGCATGAAACATGAGCTTGGTTTCGGCGGAAATTTTGGCGCAATCGGCGAGAACGCGGAAGCGTATTATTTCATCAGCATAACCGACGGCATAGTCTCGGACCCGGCAAGCGCCACTATAAATTCAAGGCTTTATGAACGGAGCGCTTATTTGCAGGACCGCATACAGATAAACACGCAATGGGCCTTCATACCGGGGGTGAGATATGACAAAAGGGACGATGTGGCCCACGACACCCTCTTCCCGAGGATGAGGCTCGAGTACCGGTATGATGACAGCACGCTGTGGAAAGCGGCATGGGGATACTACGGCCAGTTCCCGACAGCGGAACAGTTGAACGCCGAATACGGAAATCCTTACTTAAGCGCGAACATCGCCGAGCACATGGCTTTGAGCCTGGAAAAAAAGTTTTCAGATAGCCTGAACGGCAGTATCGACGTCTATTACAAGACCTACAGGAACCTTGTGGCCGACATTACCAATCCCGACGGCACCGAAACGTATAATAACAAGGGTTTCGGCACAGCCAAAGGAGTGGAGTTCTTCCTGAAAGAACGCGTGGACAGGTTTTTCGGATGGATATCATACGCCCTGTCGCAATCGGAAAGGCTGGACCCGCAGACGGGGTTATGGGCCTTATACGAATATGACGAGCCGAGCATATTGAACCTGGCGGCCAGTTACAACATAACGCCGGCATGGAGTTTTGGAGCCAAGCTGCGGTATAATTCAGGGCCGTTCGCGGAGAGCATAAAAAGCAGTTTTTTTGACGGCATAGGCATCTGGCATCCCGTTTTAAACGAGACCGACGATACAAGGCTCGGGGATTACCTGCGCCTTGACCTGCGGACGGATTATACGTTTTGTTTCGAAGGATGGAGATTGAACCTGTATCTTGAAATAATCAACGCGTTGAACCGGCAGAATCCGGCGGGGACACTGTCCCCGGAGTTCGGTTATACCGGCGGCCCCGATCAGATAAACAATCTTCCCAGGCTGATATATTTCGGGATGGAGTTTGAGTTTTAGTTGGTGTATAATTGCATTACGATAACTGGCGGGCCATACACTAAATTTTGGGAGTGAAAATGCCATCCGACAACATTTCATTGAAATCGAAAAAAATAACCGCAAGATTACCATTTCTTTATTTATTTATCCTGTTTGCATTCATAGGATGTGTCAATAAACAATCGCAAGTAGAAGCCCAATTCGGGAAAGGGGACAAAATGTCAAAGAAAATCCTTGTAGCCTACGGTTCATTTGCGGGATCCACGGCGGAGACCGCGGTATTTATCGGGAAGAAACTCTCTGAAAAAGGGATGACGGCCGACGTCAAGCCGGTTGAAAAGATAAAGACGATCGAGGGTTATGACGCGGTCATAATCGGCTCCGCAGTTGAGATGGGGAAGCTTAAAGGCTCGGTTATAAGGTTCACGGAGAAGAACAAGGCGGCCCTAACAAAAGTGCCGGTGGCGATATTCGTTGTCTGCCTGACAATGCAGAAGGATACCCCGGAAAACAGGAAGACCGTCTCGGCGTACCTGGACCCGATTAAAGCCATAGTGAAGCCGGTTGGCGAAGGGTTATTTCCGGGCAGGATAAGATATAAGGATATTCCATTCCCGCAGAGCATTTTGACATTGATGCCGGCATTTAAGAAGGCCGTGCCGGAGGGGGATTGGATGAATTGGGGGGCTGTCGAGGCGTGGGTGGGGGAAGTGGAAGGGAAGATGTGAATTAAAAAAATGGATAAATAACCGGAGAATGCATGAGCATAACCATATATATGAATTTACATTGACTTCACAGCTCTGCGGTTCTAATATGTTTACATGGAAAATAAAACAAACAAACTTTTATTTAAAAATATTCGGCCATTTTTATTTGCAATAATTCTCTTTTTGTTTTTAGTTTCCTCTCTCTTCGCCCGTGACGTAAAAGTCAGGGTTTTCTCAAAATACGACATCCGGGATGCCGTTATAACCTCCGAGGATAAAACTCATGGTAAATGTGTTTTAAGATTGGAAGGGGATGTTATCCGGGCCGATTATGGCGGCAATAACACTGAAAAGGGTACGGATATACGGCTTTTTAGCGGCTCTTATGGCCGTTACACCATCTCTGCCGCCGGGCAAAAACGACGTTTTCCCGGGAGCATAAATGCCGTCATATTAAAGGATGAGAAGGGCATCGCCCTAATAACCACCATCGATATCGAGGATTATGTCCCCTGCGTCCTTGCTTCCGAAGAGGACGATTCCATGTTCACCCCCGAACTTGCCAAGGCCCACTCCGTTGTCATAAGGACATTCGCCGCCTTGAATAACAACCGGCATAAATATTACGATTTTTGCGACCTCACACATTGCGAGGTTTTCAAGGGGATCCCTGCTGACGAGAAGAAATGGGACGCGGCCGCCGCTGCAACAAGAGGCATTATATTATCCGGCGATTGCGCAAAGGATTCCGCCTATTTTTCCGCCTGCTGCGGCGGCATCACCGAGAATGCCGGGGAGTTTTCCACGGGTCGGGCCGGAAAATGCGGGGAGAGCATTCAGGATGTCATGGACGGCATTCCTTTGTGCAAGGACCACAGGTATTTTCGGTGGGTCAAAACCGTTACCCGGCGGGAGCTTGAAACCGCGCTTTCATCTTTCGTCGAGGATAAGGACCCGGAGGTCACGGGCCTTACGATTTCAGCCCGCACTGCCTCGGGCAGGGCGAAACAGCTGAAATTTTATTATAAATGCCCGGAGGGCGAGAAAAACACCGTGGTCGACGCCAACAGGTATTTTTCCGTTTTCGGCAAGGAAGCAGGCTGGGCATTAATACCCTCCAAATTCTTCGAGGTGGAAAAGCAGGGAGATGTTTATGTTTTTACCGGCAGGGGACATGGCCACGGCGTCGGACTTTGCCTTCAGGGGGCGCACACACTCAGCCTCATGGGCAAAAGCTACAGGCAGATACTGGAATTCTATTTCCCAAACTTGGGAACAAAGCAATTGTACTGAAAGCTTAATGACCAGCAAAAGACTGCTAGAAGTTGTGTATAAATTTATAACGCTCTTTTCCTCTCCCCTTGTGGGAGAGGATACAGGAGAGGGGAACAGAGAAAACATAGGCATCATCACCCTCTCCCCTCAAGGGAGAGGGAATCATATCATAAACTTTTGACAAAATCCCGTATTTAACATATTATGATATTATTAATAATCTACTAAATCGGCATGCGATGAAAGGCAACTAAATGGAAAAAACCAAAGGATTCAAACTTCCGGAGATGTTCCGCGCTCTCAATTCCAGGAACTACCGCCTCTTTTTCATGGGGCAGGGAACCTCCCTTATCGGCACGTGGCTTCAGACCACGGCCATGAGCTGGCTCGTTTACAGGCTCACCGGCTCTGCGTTTTTGCTCGGCGTCGTGGGGTTCTGCTCGCAGTTGCCCTTGCTGGTGCTCTCCCCTTTTGCCGGAGTCCTCTCCGACAGGTGGAAACGCCGCACCATCCTGCGCTTCACGCAGTCGCTGGCCCTTATTCAGGCCTCAATAATGGCGGTGCTTGTCATAACCAACGTGGTTCAGCCCTGGCACATAATCATACTATCCGTTTTTCTCGGCACCGTGAACAGTTTTGACATACCCGCCAGGCAGTCCTTCATGATGGAAATGGTGGAGGACAAGAACGACCTGAGCAACGCCATATCGCTGAATTCGGCCCTGGTAAATTCCGCCAGGCTCATCGGACCGGCAATCGCCGGAATATTGATAGCCCTTGTGGGCGAGGGGGTTTGCTTTACCCTGAACGCCCTGAGTTTTTTGGCCGTGATATACGCACTTAACCGGATGCGGGTGAAAGACAGGCCCGTCACGGGCAAAAGCAAAAAAATACTCTCCGAGCTCAGGGACGGCTTTAAATATGTCAGCGGTTTCAGGCCCTTAAGGTCGATGCTGCTCAACATGTCGCTTGTCACCCTGATTGGGTTGCCGTATGCCACTCTTATGCCGGTATTTGCCAAGAATATTTTCCACGGCGGACCGCACACCATGGGGTTCCTCATTTCATCGATAGGCGCCGGTGCGCTTTGCGGCGCGTTTTACCTTGCCTCGCGTAAAAGCGTGCTTGGGCTCGGAAGGCTCATTTCCATTGCAGAGGCGGTTTTCGGCGCCGCCGTCATTACGTTTTCATTCACAACGATACTGCCCCTGGCGATGCTGGCGCTTTTCTGCGCCGGCGTGGGCATGGTCGTCATGATCGCCTCAAGCAACACCATACTGCAGACCATAAGCGAGGAGGCCATGCGTGGCAGGGTCATGAGTTTTTACGCCATCGCCGCCGGGGTCTCGACATTCGGGAACCTTATATACGGAAGCATTGCCGCTGCCATAGGCGCGCCGCGGGCTCTTACCATCGGCGGGAGCGTTATAATGGTCGGTGCGCTGATATTCGCCAGGGAGCTGCCGCAGATGGGAAAACTCATAAGGCCGATATACATAAAACAGGGTATAATCAAGGATATAGAGATGGAAGCCGCGGCCGGCCCCATAGACACCATCGAAGGCAGGTAACGTTCGAGGCTTTTTTGAAACCCGGCCAAACAAAATAAAAAACGCGTTATTAATATGGAACAAATTCCGGCGAAAATCTGTCATATACAGTGTTCACTATTATATATATTTTACTAAAACGGGGTGGTTTGGTGCGGAAAATGGGGTTGTTCATGATTTTGTCTGCTTGCGCCATGCTGATGCCGTTGATTTCTTTTGCGGACAATAACGGCCCTTCCATTAACAAACAACAACTGCACAACCACATCCCGAAGGACGTCGCCTCTTCAAAACAACTTGAAAGGCTCGACGGGGGAAAAAAAATAACCCTTGCCGTAGGCCTGCCGCTGCATAACAGGGACGCACTTAAGGTTTTTCTGGCCGACATAAGCAACCCAAAAAGTAAAAATTACCGCCATTATTTGACTTCGCGGCAATTCATCGACAGGTATGCTCCTACGCAGGAAGAATACGCGAAAGCCAGGGATTTTTTAAGGTCAAAGGGGATGAAAATAATCGGCGAGTTCAAGGACAGGATGCTCATAAACGCGGAGGGCGCCGGCTCGGACGTGGAGAGCGCGTTCAGCGTGAAGCTTTACAATTACCGCAGGCCCGACGGCACCGAATTTTACGCGCCGGATGCTGAGCCTTCCGTGGACGCGGACGTCCCCATCGAGCACATAAACGGGCTCAACAGCGCGGTTGTCATAAAGACCAGCGCGACCACCGGAACCGGTCCCAACGGATATTTTATGGGGGCGGATTACAGGAATGCATACATCCCGGACGCGCCCTCCTCGCTTACCGGTGCGGGGCAGATAGTCGGGATATTTGCCTTTAACAATTATTACACCGCTGACATAAGGAGCTACGAAACCATAGCGTCGCTGCCGAACGTTCCCATAACCAATAAGGCGGTTTACGGCTCGCCGGGATCCTATTACAACTACGATTTGGAGGTGAGCATGGACATCGAGGCGGTAATATCCATGGCGCCGGGCTGCCAGGTATACGTGTATGAGGCCTATTATGACGCCACGCTTGCGAGTTATGACAGCATCCTGTCGGCCATGTCAAACGACACCGCGGTCAACCAGTTCACGACATCTTTTTACCTTTCTCCCATGGGCACCACAGAGATCAATTACTACCTGAAGATAGAATCGCAGGGCCAGTCCTTCTTTCACACCTCGGGCGACACCGGAGCTTATTCACCCGGTTCGATAACCGGATATGATTATGAGATGCCGGATGTGACCATAGTTGGCGGCACGGACCTTACGACGGACTCGGGTGCATGGTCGTCGGAGACCACATGGAACAGCGCTTACGGCAAAAGCGGCGGCGGAAAAAGCACGCAGGTCGCCCTGCCATATTACCAGCAGGGGATAACCACGGCCGCAAACTCCGCCTATGTTTCCACGACATTCAGGAATTATCCCGACGTATCGGCGATCGCCAACGATGTTTTTATCGTATACAACAACGGGACGCAGGTCGGGGCTTACGGCACGAGTTTCTCCTGTCCTTTATGGGCCGGGTTTTGCGCCCTCATAAACCAGGAAGCCGACGCCAGGGGGAATTCACCGGTGGGCTTCCTGAATCCGGCCATATACAATATCGCGAAGGGGCCGAATTACGCGGCTGATTTTCACGACATCACTACCGGAAACAACGGGAGCGCCTCGGTTTATCCGGCCACGGCGGGTTACGACCTGTGCACCGGATGGGGTTCGCCGGCCGGGATGTCTCTGATCAGCGACCTTGCCGGGCCAACGCAGTCGCCGACGCCGACGACTGCGGTCAACACGAGCACGCCGACCGTCACCAATACAAGCACGCCGTCGGCCACGAATTCGGCCACGCCGACCAATTCAGCCACACCGACATTTACAAATACCGGGACGGGGACCTGTTCCGCGACACCCACTTTTACGCCGACCGTCACCAATACAGCCACGCCGTCGCCCACGAACTCGGCCACGCCGACCATTACAGACACGGCCACGGCGACATTCTCTGCTACGCCCACATTCACTCCGGGCGGCACGGATACTGCCACACCGGTCAATACAACAACTTCCACTCCTCCGGACACGGAAACAAGCACGCCGTCGGCCACCGCCACGAACACGCCCCGGCAGACATTTACCAACACTCCCATTAATACGGCGACAGCCACAAATACACCTTCTCCGACGCCTCAAAATCCGGCGCAAAGCAGGGTATATCCCAACCCGCTTAACCCCGGGAAATCAGGGCTCTCCGTAGAGTTCGATTTTGCCTCTTATTCCAATGATGTGGTAATGGACGTTTACACCGTGGCTTTCAGGAAGGTGAAAACCATTTCGCTTGGCTCGGCTGCCGCGGGAGAGAACACAGTCACGCTGGAAGGCGATAAATTCTCGAACATGTCCAACGGCATATATTACTACACCATAACGGCGAAGACCGACGCGGGGACATTCAGAAGCAAAACCGACTGCCTGGTAATACTGAAATAAAAACCTGCAATAAAAACAGCTTGACAAACGCATTATATATTTGTATATTCAAATATATAAATATATAATCGAGGTGAGAAATGAAAGAGATAGTAGGAAGATTGAAGTCCCTGGGGGATGAGACGCGCCTGAGGATATACAGGCTGCTCTCGGAAAAAGGCGAGCTTTGCGTCTGCGACATAACGCAGACGCTCGGGATAACGCAGACACACGCTTCAAGAAGCCTCGGGGTGCTGAAAAACGCCGGGCTTGTTAAGGACAGAAGGGACGGGCTGTGGATGCACTATTCCATACTTAAAGAAGGCATCAATGAAGCGGTAATATCATTTATTAAGGAAATGTCAGGCGGCGACGAAACATTCAAAAACGATATAAAGAAATCAAGGATTGTACTTAAGAAAAACAGCGGGTGCTGTAAAAAATACTGCAAGCAGGAAAAGTCCGCTTTAAAGGAAAATTAAATTGGAAACAACCATTAAAAAGTTGTCATTTATCGACAGGTTCCTGACCCTGTGGATTTTTATGGCAATAAGCGCGGGCATTGCGATCGGTTATTTTTGGCCACAGGCTACCGGGTTTATAAGCAAATTCAATGTTGGAAAAACCTCCATTCCTATCGCCGTAGGACTGATCCTTATGATGTATCCCCCGCTTGCAAAGGTTAAATATGAAAAAATGGACAGGGTTTTTGCCAGCAAGAAACTTCTCACCCTGGCCCTGATCCAGAACTGGCTTGTCGGACCTTTTGTAATGTTTGGACTGGCCGTCCTGTTCCTGCGCAATTATCCCGAATATATGATCGGGGTGATACTTGTCGGCCTGGCCAGGTGCATCGCCATGGTCATTGTCTGGAATGATCTCGCGCAGGGCGACAGGGAGCTCGGCATCGGCCTTGTGGCCTTTAATGCCGTTGCCCAGGTGCTCTTTTACACGGTATATATCTGGTTCTTTGTGACATTCCTCCTGAACGCGCTCGGATTGGCAAAAGGCATGAACGTCTCGATATCAATATGGGAATCGGCCCGGACAGTGCTTATATACCTGGGAATACCGTTTATTGCGGGCATGCTGACAAGGTATGTTTTGCTTAAGGCGAAAGGGAACGAATGGTATGAATCGAAGTTTATCCCAAAGATAAGCCCGCTGACCCTTATAGCCCTTCTGTTTACGATCGTAATCATGTTTTCGCTGAAAGGGGAATATATAATAAAAAAGCCCCTGGACGTGGTCATAGTGGCGGTTCCATTGGTGATATATTTCCTATTCATGTGGTTTGTCACTTTTTTTATATCAAAGGCTCTCGGCGCCGATTACAAGCAGACGGTTGCCGTGTCCTTTACGGCAGCAAGCAACGATTTCGAGCTTGCAATAGCGGTTGCCATAGCCATATTTGGCATCAGTTCGGGACAGGCTTTTGCCGCGGTAATTGGACCGCTTGTTGAAGTGCCTGTCATGATACTGCTTGTAAACGCGGCAATGGGGTTGAGAAGGATGTTTTAAAGAAAAAAGGAGGGGACATCATGACGGAATCCTGCGCATCGGGAAATGAAGGGATCGATCTGCTTTATGCATGTTCGGGGGGTTCAAATTTGGGGTTTCTGGCCGATTCAGTGGGAAGAAAGATGATGAAAACCGGCGCGGGAAAGATGACCTGCCTTGCCGGAATCGGCGGTGGATTGGATTCTTTTATTGGATCGGCAAAAACCGCGGGAAAAAACATTGTCCTGGACGGATGCGCGATGTCCTGCGGAAAAAAAATATTTGAAAGGGCGGGATTGCCGTACGTGCAGTTTATTATGACCGATTTTGGAGCGGAAAAGGGAAAAACGGAGATAACCCCGGAAATTATCGATAATTATTCAGCGGATATTAACGGAAAAATTAAAAAAATTAAATAAAAGGATATAAGAATGAAAACAGAAAAGCAAAGCTGCGGATGCGGGCAGGCAAAAGAGGCGCAAAAAGAGGAATGTTCCTGCGGCGGGCCGGTAAAAGAAATAGTGAAATTTAAGGAAACGGGCTCAAGGTGGATGATAAACATCGCCGGTGAGAGCATCCCGCTTGTTCCCGCAAAGTTGACGGCTACGGACATAATTGGAAATTTCCTGGCCCGTTTTGGGATAAACAGGATGGATCACGCCGTGCGTCCGGGATTATACGCCGTAGGAAGGCCGGGCAAGACGGCGCCGGTGCTCGTGTCGGCAAATTATAAAATGTCTTTTGATGCACTAAGAAAAGAACTTTCAGGCATTGACGCGTGGATACTTGTCCTTGATACAAAAGGCGTCAATGTCTGGTGCGCGGCCGGAAAAGGGACGTTTGGCACGCAAGAGCTTATAAAAAGGATCCTGACGGTAAAACTCGATAAAATTGTCACACACAAAAATCTTATAGTGCCGCAACTCGGGGCTCCGGGTATCGAAACGCATCTTGTGATGAAACACTCGGGGTTCAGGGTAATTTACGGCCCTGTTGAGGCGTGTGATATAGAGGAATTCCTGAAGAACGGCATGAATGCCGGTGAAAAGGAGAGGACGGTCGGATTCGGGCTGTGGAAAAGGCTTGAAATAACGGGAATAGAATTTGTTTCCGCCGTGGAGATTGCGGCAATCGTTTCATTAATTGCGGTACTCGCGGCAAGTTTTACAAAGAACGGATTTAACGTTATCTCCGGAATTTCGAACGCATCGTATTTTATTGGGGCCATGTTTGTGGCGGTATTTTTCTCGACAATTATTCCGGCCGCGCTTATGCCTTATCTGCCCGGAAGAATGTTTTCTGTAAAGGGGGCAATCAGCGGATTTGCCGGATCAGTTATATTTGTGCTTCTTGCTGGCGGAATGACACGCCTTACGCAGGCGGCGGTTATCGTACTCTCTACGACCCTTGCATCCTTTGTTTTTATGAATTACACAGGCACAACGACTTTCACTTCCCTTACCGGCGTGCGCAGGGAGATTGAAATATCCGCCCCGGTGATGATTATGGGAGCGGTTATTGGAACAGGACTGCAGATAACGGATTTTATCATGAAAGGGGCAATAAAATGGAACTGACATATCTTGGGCTTAACACTCTGGAATATGACGTAAAAAAATGCGCGGGTTGCGGCATGTGCGTAACAGTTTGCCCGCACAGGATATTTAAAATGGACGAAAAAAAGGCGGTTGTCACTGTGAAAGAAAAATGTATCGAATGCGGCGCCTGCGCGAAAAATTGCGCTTTCGGGGCCATAAAAGTGGATGCCGGCCCGGGCTGCGCTTCGGCAGTGCTGCTGTCAAGGTTTAATAGGAAAAATAAAAAAGCAGTATGTTGCTGATAAAAAAACAGGAGGCTATAAAATGATCAAGGTCTTGTTCGTTTGCGTACATAACGGCGCCAGGAGCCAGATGGCGGAGGCTTATCTCAACAAATTCGCGGGAGACAGGTTTTTCGCGGAGAGCGCGGGAATCGAACCGGGTGTCTTGAACCCGCTTGTGGTCAAAAGCATGAAACAGGAAGGCATCGACATTTCCGGGAACAAGACAAAGTCGGTCTTTGATTTCTACAAGCAGGGAAGGATATTTGATTACGTCATAACCGTATGCGACAAAGATGCGGCGGAGCGCTGCCCGCTGTTCATAGGCGTGACTCAGCGGCTCAACTGGTCGTTTTCCGACCCGTCAAAGCTTGCCGGAACCGAGGAAGAAAAACTGGAAAAGATAGCGGAGATAAGGAACGAGATAAAGTCGCAGATACTGGGCTGGATCGGGACTTTCAAATAAAAATCCTGGAGGGCGGCAAAGTCGAGGGCTTTATGCTATAATCTCACGTAATCGATAAAACAGGAGGAATCAAAATGGCATCTGAACAGGAAATCAATGCGGCGCTCGACGGGATTATTTCAACGAGGCGGTCAATAAGGCGTTTTAAGCCGGACGGCCTGGCCAAAGAGGCTGTGGAGAATATAATAAAGGCCGGTTTTGCGGCGCCTTTTGCGCGCGCCACGGATTTATCCCTCGCCCGTATGAGGAAGTTCGTCGCCGTCAAAAAAGGATCGGACGCGCACGTCAGGCTGAAAAATATGATAATTTCCAACGCGGCGGAAAACCTGAAAAAGCTTAAACTGGCGTCGTTGTTCAGCCCGAAATTGAGGAAAAAGGCGGCATTGCTCATGGAGAGGCTTACAAGGGTATCTGAAAAAGGGCTTCCGTCAATGGAAACTGCGCCGTATTTCATAGTGATAGCCGAGAGAAAAGGAATGCCGGCATCGCAAAAGCAGTCCATGTCGTATGCCATGGAAAATATGTGGCTCAAAGCCACGGCCATGGGGCTGGGTTTCCAGTTAATATCCGCCGTCGGAATGCTCTCCGGGAACAGGGATTTTATGCGCGTTCTTGGCCTGGATGACGGGGAATATGAGATCGACGCCTGCGTCATAGGTTATCCGGATGAAACCCCGGCAAAGCGGGATGAAGTTGATATTGGAGAATACACAAAATGGCTCGAATAACGCGGGGATAACGTGAAAAAACTTAACATCAAGGACATTGCAAAGCTGGCCAATGTATCGAAAAGTACGGTATCCAAGGTGATTAATAATTACAAGAGCATACCAAAGACGACAAAAAACAGGATAAATGAAATCATCAGGAAAAATAATTATTATTCATTTGAGTCGGCCCACACCCTTGCAAAAGGCAAGACGGACGTCATAGTGTTCATGGCGCCGAAATATGCCTCACCTTTCATTTCCGAGATACTTGAGGCTTTTGAGACAAGGTCCATACAGACCAACAGGTATATCCATGATATGATCACTTATTCAACAAGAGGTGATGTAAAGGTAAAGGCGGAACTTTTCAAAAGAATACTTTATGGCAAGAAAGCGGCGGCGCTTGTGGCGCTGGCAATTAATCCTTCAAGAAAAGACATAATTGATTATAAAAAATTTAATATACCAATGATACTGATAGGGAACGCAATGAAAGGTGCCCATTCCATAAGGGTTGATAATTATAAGGGGGGCTTCCTTGCCACCGAATACCTTATAGAAAAAGGGAAGAAAAATATCGGCTTCATATCCGGCCGTACATTTGACGACGGGACGTGCGACATAGACCTTTCGGTCGTGGAGAGGAGAGCCGGGTTTGAAGCCGCCATGAAAAAGCACGGCGTGGCCATAAAGGATGAAAATATTGAGATTGTCCATGACTTTAAATACGAGGATGGCGTATCGGCTTTTGGAAATTTTATGGATAAAGGGATCAAACCCGACGCCATTTTCTGCGCGGCGGGTGACATAGTGTCCATGGGAGTTATGGAGGCGGCGCAGGGAGCGGGGTTATCAATACCGGACGACCTTGCAGTCATAGGCTATGATGATATGATGTTTGCAAAACATTTAAATCCGCCACTTACAACGGTTTTCCAGCCAATTGCGGAACTGGGCGCGGTGGCCTTTGATACGGCTGTGGCGGCGATTGAAGGAAAGCTCAAAAAGACCGAAGATATCGTACTGGAACCGGAGCTTATAATAAGAAAATCCGCATAATTTTTCCGGAACTAATATTTGACAATTTTATGATAAAAATGTATAATTCATTCGTATTTAGGAAACCGGTTTCCTAAACGGCGCGGCCGCACAATGGCCGTATTATCATTTCAACGGCTCCGGAGCCGTGGAAAAAGGGTGAAGATATGAAGAAGGGTTTTTTAATGTCAGCCGCAGCAACCGCACTTATAATGCTGGCAATTTTTTCTTGCTCTAAAAAGACCAACGTGCGTCCGCTCGGGCCCGATGATATTTCTACCGCCACAAATACTTTTGCGCCACTGACTTCAACACAGACACCAACCAGGACTTCTGCTCCAACCCCCGTTCCGACAAATACAATTATAATTGCCAGCGTTACTACAACCCGTACAGTGACGGCATCCTCAACAATTACATTAACGACAACCGGCACAATGCCCATGGCAACCGGCACACAGACAATGACATTTACGATAACGCTTACACCGACCGCGACAACTGTCGGCGCGGGCCCGGCAATTTACAACGGCGATACAATCGGTTCGAGGCTGCAGGACGGGAATCCTGTAAATGCGGCGCCCGGCTCCGTGACGGAGGTTACCGGAGGAGACCCCGGCAACATGATGAAACTTACTTTTGCGTCGGTTACGGGCTGGTGGCAGCAGCAGGAATGGGACAGGACCGCCGCGGTAAATATCGGCGCCGATACGTATCTTGTATTTAATGTAAAACAGGACGCGTCAAGCCCCGGCACGGTTAACCAGTTAAAGGTCAGGATAAACTGGACCACAGGAACGGATGTTTTTGTGGCCAATTATCTTGTGGAGGGAGGCGTAATAGACACCACTTGGAAAACCGCGAAGATACCCCTTGCGGGTATGCTCGGCACAGGGCAGACCCAGGTTACTTTCCTTACATTTATCAACAACTGGAGCGCGGATTATACGGTTGACATAGACAATGTATCGCTCCAGGGTTCTGTGCCGTCGGCAACGCCGACCATCACTAATACCGTAAATCCTTTGTGGACCGCAACATCAACGCCCACAATCACACCGACTTCCATATTCGTCCATCCGGGAGCGTGGTCCTCCGCCGCCGAGCTGGCTTTTGTTAAATCAAAAATTGCCTCAAACTCCCAGCCGTGGCTGCAGCAGTATAACAATCTTATCGGCCAGACAGGCAGCGCTTCCTCCGGAGTTGTTTATAACGGCACAATCGATGATGTATGCCCGGGCGGCGAGGGCAACGTTCAGACAGACTCGGCGCTTGTTTACGCGAACGCGCTTGCCTGGTATCTGACCGGCACCACATCATATTATACAAAGGCCATGACGATCCTCGCAAATTACGCGACAATGCAGGGTTTTTCATCATCGGGCTGCGGCTATTCCCAGCAGGATGTCCTGGACGCCGGGTGGTTCGGAGTTCTTTTCGCCAACGCATGCGAACTTTTGCGGATGAGCCCCAACTGGACACCTGCAAACACCACCGCATATGTAACTATGTTCAAAACCGCCTTTTATCCCCTGCTTAATACCATGTGCCCCGACAACGGGAACATTGACCTGACCCAGATCGATGCCATGTTTTCAATGGCCGTATTCTGCGACGACCAGGCCGAATGGAACATGGCGGTGACGCGCTACCAGAACAGGATGCCGGGTTATTTTTACGATTCCACCTGGCCGACGGTAAATAATCCCACAAATCCGGACACGGGCCTCAGCCAGCCATATTCAATTCCCGGCAGCCAAAATCAGCAGAACAGCTGTTCTACGGTATTTCCCATGAATTTCTGGAACTGCCCTTTGATATGGACGGCCGGGCTCGAACAGGAAACATGCCGCGACAACGGACACCATGTGCAGTTCGCTCTTGACGCTGCGGTGGAATGCGCCGAGATCGATTACCACCAGGGAAGTCCCGCCAATCTTTATACAACATACCAGACATCGCTGGTACCGGCCCTTGAACTGCTTGCGCAGCAGTTTGTCACAAATACCCCATGCGGCACATGCTCGGGAAGCTGGAACCCGCAAAGCCAGGTACTGGATACTTTTGAAATAGGTTTCAATCATTATGCAAACCGGAAGGGAATGTCATCCGCGGCGCCGGGAGATCCACTGTATTATACGAACCAGTGGATAACATCACTGAGGGCAAACAGCGGCACAACCTGGCTGCAGTTTAATATTGCCTTTGAGACATTGACACACGCCGGCGTAAATTAATGTTATGATAAAATAAAAAATATAATTGGAGGAAATCGAAAATGATAAATATTAAGGGTAAATGGGTTCTTTTAACAGGAGCGAGCAGGGGCGTGGGGGCCAGAGTGGCAAAGGCCCTTGCTGACAAGGGCTGCAGACTGATACTTCAGAGCAGAACCCTTGACGGAACAAAAAAAATGGTGGATGAGCTTAAAGCAAAAGGCGTCGTTGCGCACGCGGTCGCTGCGGAGCTCTCGGACCAGGCTCAGGTGCAGCGCTTAATTGCGGAAGCAAGGCGCATTTCCGGGGACCATATTGATATACTTTACAACAACGCCGGCATAATGACAAAATACCGCGAGAAAATTTACGACGCAGCCGCTGAAGAGTATGCCATGAGTTTTATGGTTAATGCCATTACACCCGCAATGATATGCAATGCTTTTATTCCGAAAATGGTGGAAAGGGGATGGGGGCGCGTGGTAAACGTAACTTCAGGCATCGCGAATGAACCCCAATTAATGGCGTACAGCTGTTCAAAGGCGGCCCTTGATCGCTATGTGCGCGATATGTTAAACAAACTAAACGGAACCGGAGTGCTTATCAATTTAATGGATCCGGGCTGGCTGCGCACGGACCTCGGCGGGCCGCAGGCCCCAAATGACCCGGATTCGGTGCTTCCCGGAGCAATGGTACCCGTGCTGCTCGATGATAACGGGGGAAGCGGAAAACTTTACCATGCAATGGATTATGCGGGAAAGTAAAATTTAAGCATTAAATTAATATATAATGATGCTAAAACATTAACATTTTCTTCCATTTTCCTCCGCCATTTGGTATCATTCTATGAAGTTTCCACAAGTCAAAAATTGCGATGGATAAATGAGGCGGGAAAATGAGAAATAACATAATACATCCCGGCGCGGACGAACTTGTATATGAGATACGCGAGATCGTCAATGTCGGGTATAAGATAGAAAAGACCGGAGTCAGGATAGTCTGGGAAAACATAGGCGACCCTGTCGCCAAGGGCGAGATAGTCCCGATATGGATAAGGGACATCGTGGCCGATACCGTAAAAAACGACAACTCCAGCTTCGGCTATTCCCCCACAAAGGGGCTTGTCACGGCCCGCGAATACATTGCAAAAGAGCGCAACCTCGAGGGAGGCGCGCAGATCACATCCGAGGACATACTTTTTTTTAACGGCCTGGGCGACGCCATAGCCACGGTCTACAACTACCTCAACAAGAACGCGCGGGTCATCGGCCCGAACCCGGCATATTCGACGCATTCCTCGGCGGAAGCGGCCCACGCGGGTTCATCGCACATAACATACAGGCTCGACCCGAAGAACAACTGGTATCCTGACCTTAAAGACATGAGGGAAAAGATAATAAAATATCCAGAGATAAGCGCCATACTCATCGTGAACCCCGACAACCCGACCGGCATGGTATATTCAAAGGATGTCATAAGACAGGTGGTCGACCTGGCAAAGGAATTCGACCTCTTCATTATTTCCGACGAGATATACTCCAACCTATTTTACGGCGGGGTGGAGCACAAAAAACTTGCCTCGGTGATAGGGGACGTGCCGGGCATCGCCATGCGCGGCATATCAAAGGAATTCCCGTGGCCCGGCGCGAGGTGCGGCTGGGTGGAATTTTACAACACATCAAGGGACGCGAAATTCGCCAGGTACACGAAAACCCTCATTGACGCGAAAATGCTGGAAGTGTGCGCCACTACATTGCCGCAGAAGGTTCTGCCGAAAGTCATGGGCGACGACAGGTATTATCCCTATCTGGCCGGAAGGAACGCGAAATACTGGGAAAAATCACAGATAGCGTACTCCATATTCTCGAAGATACCGGAGCTGACGATAAACAAAACATACGGAGCTTTTTACGCGACCGTGCTATTCAATGAAGGGGTCCTTAAGGACGGCCAGTCGTTAAAGCCGGCAAACAAAGAGGCGGGAGCCATCATAGCCCCGCTCATGGCCACGGACAAACTTGACAAAAGGTTCGTTTACCACCTGCTGGCATCGAGGGGTATATGCGTGGTGCCGCTTTCTTCCGGTTTTAATTCGGACCTGAACGGGTTCAGGGTGACGCTGCTCGAGCCGGATATGGGGAAATTTAAGGAGATAATGAACGCCATCGCTGATGCGATAAAGGAATACATAAGGTCCTGATTTTTAGTTTGAACGGTCAAAAATAATATCTTACTCCTATACTTGAGATGTTTCCGCCTGTAGAAGCGCTGCCGAAATAAAATGAATGCTGGTCGGAGACAAAATTCCTGCCGTTAAAATGTTCGCTGTATAACGCCGAACCGGACAAATTTACCCCTGATACGAGACATAAAGAATCTTTTGGAAGCGATAAAATCCCGCCTATGGGAACTTCAAGCTGCAGCCCGGCGGATAATGATATGCCGCATATGCAGTTTAATGTCGCATAGTCTTCCGGTATATAACCATGAAGGAGACAGGAATACAAGAGACTGACACCATAAATGAAACTCAATCTTACCGAATTGTTTTTGAAAATAGACCTTATGGGATAAAACCCCGCCGTTATTGTCAACAAGTTGGCCGAACTAACCGAAGTTCCGCCGCCACTGCCGTATGGACTGTTGGCGCTTGAGAAATTAAGGCTGACAGGGATCGAAAAACCATTCCTGTCTTTATCAAGAAAAATCATGGAAAAACCATTTATGCTTGCCCCCGCAGAACCCAACGTTATGGAACCGGTATTCGCGTTAAAAGCTCCGGAGTTGGCGTCAAAGCCTATGCCAAAAGAAGCGGCCGGCGTTACGGATTGCGGCGATACGGACAAACCGTCCGAAGCATGGACGCACGATGCCGATAATACCATCGCCAGTAATAATAAGGCTTTTTTCATTAAAAATAATACCTTAAACCGACGCTGAGAAGGCTCGTGCCGGTTGATTGCGAATTAAACTGAAAATTTACGGAACTTGAAGTAAATTTGCTGTCGAAGTAATTCATCGTATAGCCGGCGCTTCCGGTTAATATAAGGGTGCTTGTTATGCATATTGTATCCGCCGGCAGTGAGAGGATTCCACCGACAGGGATTTCAACTTCAAGGCCGAACTGCGGATTAATAAGGAATGTGTCGTTAGAACGGCTGTAATTCGGGTCGTAGATATCATAAGAATAATAACTTGACCAGTTGCCTGAATATGAAATAGTCGCTCCCAATAATGTGTTCACTCTTATAAAATTTTTAACGAGTAAAGGCCTGACAAAACGGAGTCCCGACGCCAGAGTAAAACCATAATTCACTCCATTTGTGTTGTTGTATGAAGATGAGTAAGTTATCGAAAAAGGGATCTCATATCCCGTTTTGTCGGCGTTTAGGAACCTGAAAGTAAAACCGCTTAAGCCGATGGAACCCGTTGCCGCAGCGTCAATGCCCAGCCCGGTCGTCGCCGTGGACGTGACCTGGACGGGAACAGCCGTCGATGTCACCGCGCCCGGCGAAGCCACGGCGTTATTATCCGCGGCAAAAAGGGATGAAAACATGGAAGATACGAACAGGATAAGAAGGAATTTTTTCATTTGAACCCCCGTTGGCGCCGTAAGAAAAACATCCGGCGCTTTTTTTAGTAATGCCTAACCGCCCTACCAATAAAAACGATTATAATGGTTTTGCCGCATAAATCAAGGGTAAAATCGCGGGTATTTTACTGTTGCAAAAGACGGATTTGACGGTTAAAATCGTTAACAGCCATTAAATTCAACTTTACGGAGGTTTTTATGGATTACCTGCACTCTCTTATCATGGGCATAATTCAGGGTTTGACCGAATTCCTTCCGGTGAGCTCAAGCGCCCATCTCGCTCTTTACCCCAGGATATTCAACGTCCATTCGGCCCTGCTCGATTCCGTGAGCTACGACGTCGCGCTTCACGCCGGCACTCTCGTGGCGCTCGTGATATTTTTCTGGAAAAGGATACTCACCCTGCTCGGCGCTTTTTTTAAAGGGCTGGCCTCGGCGGAAGCGCGCAAGACACAGGATTTCAGGATGGGGCTATTCGTCATAATAGCCACAATACCCGGCGCCCTCGTCGGGTTCAAGTGGAACAAATATATCGAGGAGACTTTCCGCGACCCGGTTAAGATAGGGACGCTGCTTATAGTATTCGGCCTAATCCTGTGGCTCGCCGACCGCATCGGCAAAAAAAGCAGGGAGACGGGCGCAATGAATTTCTTTGACTCAGTGATCATCGGCATCGCACAGGCCATCGCCCTGATACCGGGGGTGTCGCGCTCCGGCATAACCATAACCGCGGGAATGTTCCTTGGGTTCAAGAGGAAGGACGCCGCAGAATTCTCTTTCATAATGAGCATACCCATAGTGGCAGGCGCCTTCCTGCTTGAGCTTAAGCATCTGATCAAAACCTCGTCGGCCGGAGGGTTTGGCCTCTCCTTTATCGGGTTTGCCGCGGCAGCCATAACCGGCATCTTCACCATCAAGTTCATGCTTGATTTCGTGAAAAAGAATTCCTACGTCCCTTTTGTCATATACAGGGTCGTCTTCGGGGCCGTGCTCGTGGCCTGTTTTGTAAAGTGGTAGTATGAGGATAAAATTCCTCGGGACAGGCACTTCTCACGGCGTGCCCGTGGTGGGCTGCACCTGCCCGACGTGCTCGTCACCCGACCCGAGGAACAAAAGGTACCGCTCGTCGGTATGGGTGTCAAAGCCCGGATGCAGCCTTGTGGTCGACACGCCAGCGGAATTCCGCCTGCGCTGCCTGGAATATTCAATAACCCGCATCGACGCCCTGCTTTTGACCCACGCCCACGCCGACCACATCGCGGGGCTCGACGACATCAGGATATATAATGAGGAGCAGTCGATGGACATCCCGTTATATTGCGACGCGGCGACCCGCTCCGAGATAGAAGAAAGGTTCTCATATATTTTCAGGGAGACGCAGCAGGGCGGCGGCAAACCCCATATAAAAATAAATTTACTGGAGCATTTCAGGGAATTCAGGGCCGGAGGTTTTGACGTCATCGCTGTGCCGCTTCGCCACGGGGAACTCACCATAACAGGATACATCATTGATAAAAAATTCGCCTATCTTACGGATTGCTCCGGCATACCCGGGGAAACATACGACAGCCTGAAGGGCATCGACACTCTTGTACTTGACGCCTTGAGGATAAAACCGCACCCGACGCATTTCAGCCTGGACCAGGCAATAGATGCGGCGCAGCGCATCGGCGCAAATAATACTTTTTTTACGCACATAGCCCACGCCATCGAACATATCGCCGTGGAAAAAAAACTGCCACGGGGCATAAGGCTGGCTTACGACGGTCTCGAATTATTGATCAATGAATGAGGAACCATATTAAAAAATCCGTAAAACCCCTGTTCAATGAACACGTTTTCATTATTAATTAAAAATGCATTCTGCATTAAGAAACATAAAATTCAATTAAATTCCATAAAAATAAGGAAATTTCAACGTTAAAAGAAATCCGACCGGGACCGGCTATCCGGTTTTCTTGACATATCAATTCTATGTGCTATAATTTGAATGTTAAAATACTACTTATTTAGGAGATGTAAATGGAAAATATGGAAGCTAAACAGAAGGAATCAAATGGGACTTATATGAATGAGCTTTGGGCGACTTTCGAAAAGACAGGATCCATCGGTGCGTATCTGCTGTATAATGTGGTAAAGGACAAAACCAGGAAAACCCAAAAAACAGCGGAGAAAAATAACACTTTACAAAAGTAATCCCATAAAGTATCATGGCTTACACAGACTAGAAAATCCAGGTATTCTTGCCTGGATTTTTTATTTATACGACAGGGGAACCCATGGAAGAGACAAAAAAAAATATCACAGCCGACGCGGACGCAGCCGTTGACCAGGCGGGACTGGCCCAGTTCAAGGCCAAATACCTGGGCAAAAAAGGCGTTGTCACGGAGATGTTCGCCTCTTTAAAGGACGCCGCCGATAAAAAAGAAGCGGGCCGCAGGGTGAACGAGCTCAAGACTTTCACCGAGCGGGAATTTTCCCGCAGGGAAAGGGAACTTCTTGATTCGAAAAAATCCCTGGAACTGAAGGGGATCGACGTCACATTGCCGGCTTACCGCGTGGCAAAAGGAACGCTCCATCCCATAACAAAAGTAATGGAAGAGATAAAATCGGTTTTCATGGCCATGGGATTTTCCGTCGAAGAGGGGCCCGACGTGGAAGAGGATTATTACAATTTTACCGCCCTTAATTTCCCCTCCGAGCATCCCGCGCGCGACATGCACGACACTTTTCACATAGACGACAAACATCTTCTGCGCACACATACTTCCCCCATACAGATAAGGACCATGGAAAAATACCCGCCGCCGCTCAAGGTTATAGCGCCGGGCAGGGTTTACCGCAGGGACGCCATGGATGCGACACACTCTACCGTGTTCCACCAGGTCGAGGGATTTATGGTCGACACGAACATCCGTTTCTCGGACCTGAAGGGGGTTCTTGACCTTTTTACGAAAGAACTGTTCGGAGCCGACCTCAAGACAAGGTTCCGCCCGAGTTTTTTTCCTTTTACGGAACCTTCCGCCGAGGTGGACGTGCAGTGCGTGAACTGCCACGGCAAAGGGTGCGGCGTATGCAAGAATACGGGCTGGCTGGAAATTCTCGGTTCGGGTATGATACATCCAAACGTTTTAAGAGCCGTCAGGATCGACCCTGAAAAATATTCCGGATTCGCTTTCGGATGCGGGGTCGAAAGGATTGCCATGCTTAAATACGGGATAGATGATATGAGGCTTTTCTTTGAAAACGACACGCGGTTCCTAAAACAGTTCAAGTCTTGAAGTCCCTCTTTTTTATCCTGCTTTTTGCCGCCTTTGCTATTTTTGCATATTTTTACCGCGCCGCCATTTCCGCAATAAAAAACAGGGCCGTTTCATACGCCGGGTTTGTCGAAGGGCTCGTCAAAAATTCCATCGCCGGCGTGAAAAAAAGCGCCATTGTCCGGATCGAGGCTGCTGCCGGCGCGGTTTTGTTCGCACTTTGCGCCGTGACCGGCATGTGGATACTTCTGGTCCCCTCCGCGGCGATAATGCTGATCCTACCCAAAATATACGTTTCCATGGAACGCAGGCGCTACCTGGAACAATACCGCGCCGGGCTCCAGGGTTTCCTGGAGCACCTGATAGCGGCCTTGAGGTCGGGGACCAGCGTCACAAGGGCCCTCCAGGATTTTTGCGCATCCGACAATTCCCCTGTCGGCAGGGAAATATCGCTTGTTATCCAGAAAACAGGGCTGGGTTCCGCCATGAAGGAAGCCTTCATTGAACTCAACAGCAGGGTCCCAGTCGGAGAAAACGAGATATTGACAGCGGCGCTCTCGACCGCCCTGGAGACAGGCGGGAATTTAAGCGAGGTGCTCTCCGCGATACTTTCAACGATAAGGCAGAGGGACTCCCTTTTAAGGGAAGTAAAGGCGCTGACATCGCAGGGAATACTTTCCGGGATCATCGTCGGGGCGCTGCCGTTCCTTCTCGCCGGGGTGCTCTCCGTAATGGACCCGGAATTGATGCTGCCGCTTTTCACGACCAGGGAAGGCCTGCTCATGGCGGCCGCGGCGGTGCTGATGGAATCCATAGGGGCTTTTATCATTTACAGGATAGTCGACATAAAGGGGTGAGGGAAAAATGGAACTGATTTACGGCATGCTTGTTTTTGTGTCGGCGTCATTGTCCGCCGCCGCCGTTATTTCCATCGTGCGCAGGAACGAGGAGATAAAAAAGCTTAAGGGCGGAGCCGTGCTTACGGGAATAAAAGAAAAGACAGCCGGGGCAATATCGTCGCTTAAGGCTCACATAAACGGCGTGAACAAAAAACTCACGGGAACGGCCAGGTACGGGTCCATAGCGCTGCTCTTGAAAAGGGTGGACATGGACTCCGGCGATTACCTGGAGGATTTTTTGCTCGGGGAGGAATCATGCGCGGCAGCCGGAGCCGCGGCCGGAGCAATCCTGTTGTCGAATGTTTTTGCCGGGGCGGCTTGCGCGGCCGCGTTGTTTTTCGTCCCGGAGGCCATTTTAAGGGCAAAAGCCGCGCGCAAAAGAGAGGGGATACTGCGGGAAATGCCCGACGCATACGACATTATAGCCGCCTCCATAGAAGGGGGGCTTTCGGCGTCCATGGCGCTTGTCCGGTACGCTTCCAGGGCCAAGGGAGTTTTTGCCGCCGAGCTATTTAAGACCGTAAAAAAAATAGAGTTGGGCGAAGGTTTTGAAACCGCGCTGAAGGCAATGGCGGCCAAGAACGGGATAGCCGAGCTCGGCGGGTTTGTCAACGCGTTCGTCCAGGCTGAAAAAACCGGAGGCAATGTCAGGGAGGCGATACGTTCGCAGGCCGCGGAGATACGCCAGAAAAGATTCATGGCCCTGAAGAAAAAGGCGTATGAGGCGCCTGTAAAGTTATTAATACCCCTTATATTGTTCATATTTCCGGTCATATTTATTATCCTTTTCGGGCCGATTATGATAAAATTAATGAACGGATTGTAAATAAATCCGGCGAGGGCGCCAAAAGGTGAAACTTTATAAAGGGAACGATGTCATAATAGCGGATCTTGAAGAGGCGGACGGTTTTATTAAAAGGCTAAAAGGTCTTATAGGCAAAAAAAACATAGCACGGGGATACGGGCTTTATTTCCCGCGGTGCAATTCCATTCATACGTTCTTTATGTCCTCCGGGATCGATGTCCTGATGATATCAAAACAGGGCCGCGTTGAAGGGATATTTGAGGGCCTCGCACCGTGGAGGATTGCTTTTATTCCGGAAGCGGCCGATACTATAGAAACGGCCCCGGGAACCGCAGTGCGTTGCGGGGTCAGGACAGGCGACGTTTTAAGCGTCAGGAAGTAAAAAAAAGACTAAAAAAGAGGCGACCATGCCCGTTACCGGCCTTTCTGCAAGAAAACCCGACATGGCCTTTTATCATAAAGGCTCGGAAGTTTCATACGACCCCACGAACAAATTCTACCAGGTCTCTTTTGATTTCGACCTTGAGATGGCCGTCCACGATTTCCTATCCTCTTTCATAAACGATGCCGTGCTCTCCGACGAAAAGTTCGGGGATTTCGGCGCCCTCCCGCAGGACAAGAACATGACCGGCCTTTATTTCGACATCCTGTCGGATTTCGGGAACGCCCAGTGGCAGGATTTTTCCACATGGTATTACGGGCACAAGGTCAGGCTACAGTCGCGGATAAAGGCGGTGGTCCTCAACTCCATCCGCCAGCAAAAGGAGTCCGGGATAGAGGACCTGGAATTTTTTACCTGGGTGGCCATAATAACCCTCATAGCGGTGATATCCGACGAATATTTCCAGCGCAATTTCGACACGCTGAAAATAATGCGGGACACGCTGTCCATTAAGCTGGGGGAGGCTTTTGAGATAATACTGAAGGAAGTTTTCACCGACGAGGAAGTCGACCGCACCAGGGCGGAAAAGACCGGCCAGGACAAGGCGAAGATAGAGCCCCTGCTCAACAGGTATGCGATAATGTTCGCGGATGCGGCGGACATGGCGCACGTTGAACGCATCATTTTTTCGCGCGACAGGAACGTTTTCATCGACAGGACCATATTCAACCGTTTCCTTAACATATTCGAGGCGGTCATAGACAATTCACACAAGGTGCGCAGGAACGACAGCCTGAAGAACATCCTTTCCGAGATGGGGCTGATAAAAATCATCCTAAAGGGCAAGCGCGACAGGAACAACCTTTTAAAGCTCATTGCGCGCGACCGGGATTTCATGGTAAGGCTGACAATGAGGCATGAAAAGAACATAATAGAAAGGTCCATGCGCGAGATAGTGGCCGAGACCGGTAACAGCGACCTTATCAATTTTATACGCCATGAAGAGGCCCTCGACGACCTGTTCGCCGGCAACAAGGTGGGCAATTACGTTATAAGGGCGCTTAAGGCAATAGGCAACAGGCGCGCGAAAGAGACCGCCAAATACATCGGCTATGCGCGTGAGCGCGTAAAAAGGGCGGGCAGCTCTTTTTTGGGGGGATTAAGGCCAAAAGAAAGGGAAAGGATACTCAACGCCTGTATAGAGAACTTTTCCGGATGCCTCAGGCTCATGAATAATTTCTCGGTGATAAGGCAAAAATACGGCAAAAAGTCGGCTTACAGCGACGAAATGCTGGGAATAAAAATATTAAGGCAGAGTTTTTTCAGGCAGGGCAGGGATCCGAAGACCGGGCGCGACTGCATCGAGTGTGTGCAGGTGGCCTCGGACCAAAAAACAAGGATAGATAATTTGTTCGAGGAAGGCAACCTTTTTTACATCAGGGCGGAGGGACAGATATACCCGGGAAGCTCCGGGGCGGCAAGGGGAAAGAAACTTTTTATGTTCGCTGACCTTCGCAATTCCACGGAAACGACCATGAAATTGACCAAGGATACGGCGGGATTCCTGACGCCATACCTTAACGCCGTTTATAAAACGTCCGTGACCAACGGCGGCAACGAGATATATTTTGCGGGAGACGGCTTTGCCGCGCATTATTCAAAGGTGACGGAAAGCTTGAGGAGCGCGTACCTTATACACAGCGAGTTCGCCTTATTGCGCAGGGAGGCCGAAGGGAAGATAAGGGACAAGGAGCGCGCTATTTTCAAGGAGCTTGTCAGGTCCGGCGTCATAAACACCGAAATGAAGCTCCGGGACATCAGGGTCCCGGGCGGTAACCCGCGCGAGGGGGAAATAGGGGATTTTATCGCGCTATCCGTAAAGAATCCGGACATGAAGATCGAGGACGTCCTGAACAGGGTGGCGGGCGAGTATTCAATGCCGCGCGTGGAAATAGGCATAGGCATAACTGAAGGAGACCTTTTCTTTGCGGTAATAGGCGAGGAAAACAACGTGAGGTTCAATATCGTGCTCTCACCCAGCCTTACCCAGGCCGCAAGGCTCTCCGGCTCGGCCGCCGAGGTAAAGGATTACCTCGAGAAACTTTACGGCATAAAGAACATACCGAGAAAGGCCTATTCGCAGAACAAGAAGCTTTTCAACCAGGGCATAGTGATAACGAACCAGGTATTCGAAACCCTGAAGAAAGAGGTCGAGGTTGGGATCGTGGACGCCGGGGACATAGAATTGTCGTATAATATATTTTATTATTACGACACCGTGCTGGACAAATACATATCGCTGGCAAAACTCGAACAGCCCATAGCCCTGAAAGGGATAGAGGGGGATGTGGAGGTTTTTGAGGTGTTCACGTCGGCGACGCAGGTGGACGCGTACGTCAATAACTGGATAAAAAAGCGGAAAGGAAAGTAAAATCAACATCACTTTTTTGTTGCGTAATAAAAGCGTATAATGTAGAATTTAGTGGCTTTGAAAACGTTCCAATAACATAGTGGGGCAGTAGCTCAGTTGGGAGAGCATCAGGCTGGCAGTCTGAGGGTCGTCGGTTCAATCCCGATCTGCTCCACCATCCTTCGCCTTCGGCTACGGCTGGCAGGCCATCCAAGTTACAAAGCCGGATGACGTGGCCAGAAGAGTAGTCGAGTAAATATATTAGCTATGTGTTGAATTAAGTCAAGAAGGATGCCCGCCGAGGCATTAAAGTATTTGCGAAGGCGGGCAAGGCTTTTAATGTTTTGAAAATGAGGGATATATACGAAATATATTTATATCATTCAAAGTCAAAACTTCCACGAACAATATTATACCGGTATTACGGAAGATGTCACCGCCCGTGTTAAAGAGCATAACGAGGGAAAATTAACGCATACAAATAAATTCAAACCATGGAATTAATTAACTGTTTTTATTTTATGGATGATAAGAAAGCTTTTGCTTTCGAAAAGTATTTAAAATCAGGTTCCGGACGCGCTTTTTCGCAAAAACATCTAAGATAAACCTCCCGCGTTTTATCGCCCTTGCAATTACCCGCTTGTCATTTTATTGGATTTATTGTATAAAGTATTGCTGTTATTTGTTCCGCTTTAAGCTGAAATGTTGCGGTTTATGGCCGATATAATAATAAATATAAGGAGAAATCAATCAAATGGTAGAAGCGATCCTTACTTCATTGGGGCAGTTCGTTGAATGGCTCTTCAGGCTTTTCGGTCCTCTGGGCGGCGGCATTGTCGTGGCCATGGCCATCGAGAGCGCCTGCATCCCGCTGCCGTCGGAGCTTATCATGCCCTTTGCCGGTTTCCTCGCGGTGCAGGGAGCGGCGCAGACATTTTATGTTTTTGGCTCAGAGCAGACAACGCTGCTCATGCTCGGCCTGATCGGCGCTTTCGGATGCCTTCTGGGTTCATGGCTTTCTTATTTTGTCGGGTATTACGGCGGAAGGCCGTTTTTGGCGAAATATGGGAAATTCATATTATTTTCGCACCATGACATGGATACCGCCGATAAATTTTTCAACAAATACGGCGAAATAACCATATTTTCAAGCAGGCTCATGCCGGTGGTAAGGACCTTCATATCCCTGCCTGCGGGCATATCAAAGATGAATTTCTGGCGGTTTACTTTTTATTCCGCGGTCGGGTCCATTCCGTGGTGCTGGGCGCTTGCCTGGGTGGGCTGGAAGCTCGGCAAACACGCGGCCGACATCAACGCGTGGAAAGAGACATTAAAGCACAGCCTGGGCAAGGGACTGCACGTCGTCGACGCGCTGGTCCTGCTGATTTTCATCGCGGGCGTGGCATGGTATGTAAAAAGGCACATCGACCACAGCAGAATGGTCCCGGACAAAAAGAAAAAATAAGGCAAACAGAGGTATAAAATGCATTTTCAGGACTTGATATTCACGCTTCAGGATTACTGGAAGAAGAAAGGGTGCATAATCGCCCAGCCATATGACATGGAAAAGGGTGCGGCCACGTTTTCGCATTCCACTTTTTTCAGGTCGCTGGGAAGCAAACCCTGGAACGCGGCGTATGTGGAGCCTTGCAGGCGCCCCAAGGACGGGCGTTACGGCGACAACCCGAACAGGTTCCAGCATTATTACCAGTTCCAGGTCATTATGAAACCATCGCCCGACGACATCCAAAGGCTTTACCTGGAGAGCCTCGAGGCCATCGGCATTAAAATAAAAGAGCACGACATAAAGTTTAACGAGGACGACTGGGAATCGCCTACGCTCGGCGCGTCGGGGCTGGGATGGCAGGTCTGGCTAGACGGCATGGAAATAACCCAGTTCACTTTTTTCCAACAGATGGCGGGCATAACGCTTAACCCGATATCGGCCGAGCTTACCTACGGGCTGGAAAGGCTTGCCATGTACATCCAGGGCAAGAACAGCGCGTTTGACGTGACATGGAACGAAAAAACAACCTACGGCGACGTCTTCCTGGAGAACGAAAAGGAATTCTCCGCCTATAATTTCGAGCATGCCGACACCGCGATGCTCCTTTCGACCCTGAACAGTTTTTACAGGGAGGGCGAGCGTATCGCGCTTTTGAACCTTCCGATACCGGCGTACGATTACGTCCTCAAGATATCGCACCTGTTCAACCTGCTCGACGCGCGCAAGGCCATCTCGATCTCCGAGCGGCCTTCGTTCATAAAAAAAATAAGGGACCTCGCGAAATTATGCGCGGACGGTTACATGAAAGTGACGGGAGAGACAAATGGCTGACCTCATACTTGAGATAGGAATGGAAGAGCTTCCGGCCGATTACTTAAGCCCGGCGTCGGAACAGCTGGAGGCCGACCTCAAAAAGCTCCTTGAGGAAAAACTCATCGAATTCGGGGAAATAACCTCTTTTTACACGGTCCGCAGGTTCACTGTGATAGTAAGGGGCGTTGCCGGGTCGCAGAAAGACCTTTCATTCGAGAAAAAAGGGCCGCGTGCGGACATAGCTTTTAAGGACGGGCAGTTCACCGAAGTTGGGAAGAAATTCCTGGCCGCGAATTCGGCGGCGGAAAAAGATGCCAAAATAAAGGAAGAGAAGGGGCAAAAATTCTTTTTTCTGGATATTTTCCAGAAAGGCATGCCGTCCGGAAAAGTTCTCGCCGAATCAATTCCCGGCATAATAAAAGGGCTGCGTTTTCCGAAATCCATGGTGTGGGACGACAGCCTTGTCGCGTTCGCAAGGCCGGTGCGCTGGATACTGTGCATGATGGACTCTCACGAGCTGCACTTTAATTTCGGAAAAGTGAGATCGGGTGCGCATACCAGGCTGCACAAATTCATACACGACAATAAGTCCGTCAGCGTAAAGGACGCGGACGATTATTTGAAGATAATGCAAAAGCACGGGATAATACTATCACAGCGGGAGCGCAAGGACGAGATACTGAAGAAATCCGCCGGGGCGCTTGCCGGCGGGAAAATGAAGCTCCTCGACGACGGGGTGCTGCTTGAAAGGCTGGCAAACTCCGTCGAATCGGTGACGGCTTTGTCCGGGACTTTCGACGAAAGGTTCCTGTTCCTTCCGGAGGAGGTCATAATCACAGCCATGAGGGAGCATCAGCGGTATTTTGCGGTATGCGGCCGGGACGGAAAATTCACGAACTGTTTCGTCAACATCCGGGACGGCGGAGAAGCAAACAACAATTTTATATCAAAACAGCTGGCAAAAGTGCTGTTTTCACGGCTTAAAGACGCGGAATTCTTCTTCCAGGAGGACCTTAAAGTCCCCCTTGAAAATAATAACGAGAGGCTCAAGGAAGCAATTTTTATAACCGGGCTCGGCACCATGCATGAAAAAATGGAACGATTGAGGGCGATCGCATCAAGGTCGAAGGAAATATTCAATTATGACGATACCGCGGCCATGCAGGAGGCGGCTTACCTTTCCAAAGCGGACCTTATGACGAATATGGTCGGCGAAAAGGAATACGTTGGCCTTCGCGGGTTCATGGGCGGCGTTTACCTGCAAAAACAGGGCAGGCCGGAAAAGATCTGGAAGGCGGTCTCCGAGCATTACCTTCCAAACATGGTGGGCGACAGGCTGCCGTCGACCGCAGAAGGGCTGCTGCTTTCGATCATCGACAAGATGGACAACATAGTCGGATTCTACATAGCGGGTTTCAAGCCCACCGGGAGCAAGGACCCATACGCGGTCAGAAGGCAGGCGCTTAACATAATTTACATCGTGCTGGAGAAACAGCTGGACATGGACCTGGCTTTTCTTATTTATGAGGATTCGCTGGCCTACAAAAAACAGCTCGGCAGGGACACGGACACCTCGGAGATAACGGATTTTTTCAGGCAGAGGCAGATAAATTATTTTAAGGATAAGGGCGTTGATTATGACATAATAAACGCGGTGGCGCACGGCAAGGCAATGAACATGCTTGACGACCTTAAAAAAGCGGACGTGCTCGCGCAGGAAAGAAAAACCGAAAAATCCTTCAACGACATCGTGTTCGCGATGTCGAGGGTGGCCAACATCATTCCGCCAAAACACGAGAAAAACGCCGTGGATAAAGGACTTTTTGACACCGCCGAGGAGAGCGCGCTTTACTCCAGGCTCGAGTCGGAAAGGGCTGCTTTTATCTCCATGATGGCTGAAAAAAAGTACGGGGAAGCGTTCGCCGTGATCGCTTCCTTCAAGCCGGCGATAGACGCGTATTTTGAAAAAGTGCTGGTGATGGACAAGGACCCGGGTAAAAAGAACAACAGGCTCAACACGCTCTCGGAGATCAGGGAGATATTTTACACTTTCGCGGATTTTTCAAAACTTGTCATCGACAGGAAATAAAAAATAATTCCGGAGGTTTCCCCATGGACTTTACCGACGCTAATTTTGACGCAGAAGTGACAAAATCAGAGATACCGGTGCTTGTTGATTTCTGGGCTCCCTGGTGCGGGCCATGCAAGATGATAGTTCCCATGTTAGACAGGATAGCCGCGGCATACGCCGGAAAACTCAAGGTCGGGAAAATGGACGTGGATTCCAACAGCGCGTCGCCATCTTCTCTGGGAGTAAGGTCGCTTCCAACGCTGATGTTCTTCAAGGGCGGCAAAATGGCGGACCAGATCATAGGCGTTGTTTCCGAAGTTCAGTTGAAAAAAATAGTGGACAAGATTATTGCCTGAAAAATCAGGTTATAAAAAATAAAACTGGTTCAAAATAAAAAATAATTTTATGAAAAATTGTTTATTGATTTTACTATACGGAATAAACCTGTTAATAGTATTTTGTAAGCTTATATAATAAAGTAACCCGGAAAAAAATCCCCCAAAATCAAAAATTTTAGGTCGTTCTATTTTATCCCATAAAAATAAGGCATTTCAACGATAAATTAGGCCTAAAAATATTTGACTAAAAATTGACAAAAAAACTGTCATTTGGTATAATTTAACCAGGGAAATAGGATAGAACACTAGAGTTTTCTAAAGAGTGGCAGTGGTGTCTAAAAATAAAAAGACTGCAGGCAGGAAAAGTGCGCCACCGCGCTTTTAGATGTTTTTTGTGAAGTAAATTTTAAGATAAAAAATGGATAAGAGGGATAAAATGGTAAAAAAAATGTTGAAAAGAAAAAAAGCTGAAGAGGCGGGTCCTGAAATTAAGGCGGCTGCTAACCTTGGCCAAAAACGGCCGGCTGGTTTTCTTTCCAAATTTTTTCCTGCATTAATATTATTTCTGCTCCAGTTTTCCGCCCTGAACGCGGTTTGCACGCCGCAGTCCGCGACGCTGTGCGCCGCGGTCGACGACATAGCGCAAATATACCTGAACGGAACCCTGCTCGATACTTTCACATACTGCGATGTCGGCTGGGCTTGCCAGCCAAAATGCATATATTTCACCCCGGCGCAGCTGGCGCTGCTCCTGCCCACGGGAAACATACTTGCGACATACGTGCAAAATACGAGTTGCTGCGAATTGTGGGGATCCTGGTCGCTTGATATCGGATGCAGCGACGGGACAACGGCAATTTCGTCAAGCAACGACGCGGGACTTGAAATGTTGTCGGACACCACCTGTGTAAGCCCGAATCCTTCGCCGACTCCCAGCGGCGGTTACCAGTGGTACCAGCCGCCTTACGTATTGAACGGCGCGTGGATCCCGCCTGTGATCATGACCGGGCATAAATACGGAAAAAGGATATACGACCCGGCAACCGGAAACCTTTGCGAGTCCTTAAGCTACGCGGCAACCATGTCCACCGCTTGCGGCGCAATATGGTTCAGGGCGCCTTTCACGCTTACGCCGGTGGTGACGCCCATACCGCCCGCGTTCACGATAACAAAATCCGCCAACCCTTCTACGAACGTGGGATTGAACGCGCCATGGCTCGTGACTTTTACCCTGCACATTTGTAATGCCGGCGGAGGGACATTCGGCAATCCCGTCGTCATCCAGGACCAGTGGAACGACGCGGTCGACGGCTGGTCGTATAACTGGCCCTATGAATACACGGACCCGATATTCGGGGACATCCAGTACTCCGGCAGCGGCAAGACCGCGACCATTACTTTCTCCAACGGATTCAACGCAAATTCATGCTATGATTACGTCTTCAGCGTCACCATGTACTCCGGCCAGCCGACCTATTGCGTGAACTGGGACAACGTGGCGGACCTGTCTTACCTGGCTCAGCCGACGGTTCAGTCGACGGTGACCGTGCACGATGAATGCCCGCCGCCTCCTGTTTTGACCCTTGTAAAATCCGCCAACCCTACTACGGGGATACAGAACGGCACGGCGGTGTCATATAACATGCACATATGCAACACGGGCGGCGGAGCATGGAACGGGACCATGACCCTTGTCGACGACTGGACAAACAATACCGACAACTGGCAATACGACGGCCCTTATTACATCGGAAATCCCGTGACGGGAATATCCGGCATCAGCGCGTCCAACAGCGGCCACACAACCACATATACGATCACACTCGCGCCCCCGGGGTTTACGGGATGCGTGGATGTCCCAATGAACATGCACATGACCACGCAAAACCCGAACAATTGCGCCTGGTATAACAAGGCGTCATTGACATATTTAGCATCGCCTGTCGTGGTGTCCACCGTCAATATGAACGACCTTTGCACGCCGACCTTTACGGTGACGCCGACATTGACGCAGACATTTACACGCTCGCCGACATCGTCGATCACCCAGACATCCACGAGCACCTGGACATTGACGCCCACCATGACATACACTAATACGCCGATATTCACCCCGACGCTTACTTCCACGCAGATAACGGGCATCACGCTTTCCAAGACCGAGAGCGAGTCAACGGCCGTATTCGGGGACACCGTCACATATTGCATCACGGTGTCAAACGGGTCGGGATCGCCGGTGGTCGGGTTCCATGTATGGGACACGATACCGTCCGTTTACACTTACCAGGGATGCGATAATTCATGCACCCAGGCCGGGTCGCTGCTCTTGTGGACGATAACCATCCCGGCAAACTCATATGTTACCGTGTGTTTCTGGGGGAAGATAACATCATATACCGACGACAACGAATGGAACCATGAGTTCCTCGCGCTGCTGGACCAGAAAAATTATCTTTACGGGACGGGGCCGGGCTCAGGCGGCGGGAAAGCGTATTTTGAGGGCACTGAGTTACCATGGGTAATGCGCGACAACGGTTGGCCGGCGGGGGAAGGGGGCAGGTTATGAAAAACTTCGTAATGAAGGAAATGTCCGGGGCCTGCCGCGTGATAATTATTGCGTTTGTCTTTATAGCCGGATTCACGGCGGCCATGCATGCCGCAACCGTCACAAGCGGGAGCATCACCATAGCTCCCTCGACAGTGGCAGCCGGGGCGAATATGTCGGTAAATTTCACCTATACCCTGGCCGGCAATAACGATACGCTCGGTTATTTTGTGGCTTTCCGCACAGGCTCAACCTGCTCCCTGCCGACGGCCGGGGCCGGGACCGACATTAAGGTATCAGAAAGCGGAAAAAACATTCTCTGCCAGGGATGCAATGTGAACGGCGGAAGGGATCTCGGCTGCGGGAGCCAGTGCACGTCGGGAACATCTTACCCAATTTCCGGCATTGAAGGAGGGCCACTTACCCTGACTGTCCCCGTGACCTACGCGCCCGGCACATACACACTTATAGTGTGCGTCAAGGAATGGAATGTTTACATGAACCCGGGCAATAACGCGGATTCCTACGCATGCCTTACTTTTACGGTGAGCGCGGCGGCGACCCCGACACCCACAGGCGTACAGAACCAGGCAAACTCGGATTCAAACACAACCAACGCAGTCGGGCTTATAATCTTTTCGCCGACCAGGACAATAACCCAGACCGTTACAATATCCCCGACGCTTTCCTGGACTTTGACAACCACAATGTCCCCGACCCTGACGCCGACTTTAACCTGGACGCTTTCCCCCACATTGACATCGACGCTGACCTGGACGCTGACGCCGACGCTTACATCAACACCCACGCCTCCCCTGATAATTTCCCTTACAAAAACCGAAGACGCGACCATAGTCAGCCTCGGAGACACGGTGAATTATTGCCTTATTTACCAGAATAACAGCTCTGTCCCGGAATCGTTTACGATCTGGGACACCATACCCGCGGTCACGGATTTTGTGAGCTGCACGAACGGCTGTACACAACAAACGTTCGGTTCAAACAGGCTTGTTATCTGGACCCTTACAAATGTCGGGGTCGGCGTGCAGAACGAGGTGTGTTTTGCCGTGCAGGTGAACAGGATGCCCACCATGCTTCCGTGGAAAAAGGAATTTTTTGCCCTGCTTGACGAAAGGGAAAAATATGCCGCCATTATGGCGGGAGTAAAACAGGAACATATCGGGGAATTTGGTTTTTAGCTTTGATTAAATAAGAAAGGAGATGCTTTTATGATCAAAAACAGGCCGACCACGGTTTGCCGACCCATCGGTCTGCCTGTTTTTATATTATTAATGATGGCGATGCCTTTTGCCGCGTTCGGCACCACCTGGACGGTGTGCACGGGCGGCAGCTGTAACTATTTGACCATTTCAGCGGCGTATGCAAGCGGTTCCGTCCTGAACGGCGACACCCTTGAATTGCATTCAAATATAACGGATAATGTCAGTTTTACCACCAACGGAAAAAATGTGAACGTGACATCCCAGGCCGGCAACACATACACCATAACCGGGACGGGAAGCAATCCCACCATTCTATACCAGGCAAACTACAGCGGCGGGACGGCCACTACCATATCAAATGTGATAATAGACCATTCTTCCGGCGGCGGCTATACTATAGAGATAAACAACGTCACCGCGAACGTCAATTTCCAGAACTGCACCCTTGAAAGGACCGACACGTCAACCACCAACAATTCAGTGGTGCATACCGACACCGACATTCATAGCGTGACTTTCAACCAGTGCTCCATAGTCGGGAACGCTTTCGAATACGGCATTTATAAGAACAGCGGCAACGAGAATAACGCAGGAATGTATGTTTATCTGACGAATTGCCTTTTATACGGTTTTACCGGGACAAATTACGCGGCTGTTTATTCCAACGACGGCAGCGGCATAATGGCCGTGGACCTGACGAACTGCACGGTCTTCAATAATTATTACGGATATTATGACGCGAACACAGGCACCAACGACAACGGCTTCTCGCTGGAGCTAAACGACCTTTTTATAGGAAACACGACGGACCTTCATCTTGACGCAAGCGCGCTCAACGTAAGCCAGGGTCATTTCCAGTATTGTGCTTTCCAGCAGCAGACAAATTCCGGCCATTTCGGGGCGGGATGCATTTTTGGCGTGACGGCGGCCGGTGAAGTTGTGAACCCGGCGACGAGCGGAACGCCGGACCTTCACCTGCTTTCAACCTCTACAAGCAGGAACCACGGGACAAACACAGGCGCCCCCCTGGTCGACTATGACGGAAAGGTAAGGCCGAACGAAGGGACGACGGACATCGGGGCTTATGAATTCTATGTCATAGGCTCGCCGACTTTCACGAGGACCCCGACCTTTACGGTGACATACACCTATACATACACCTATACATTTACAAACACGCCTGTTTATACGCCGACGCTGACGCCCACGGGCGTTCAGAACATAGCTGAAATGAACAACAATTATTCAAACCAGGTGGCGTTTATCGTGGTTACCAGGACGTTTACCCCCACGGTCACCCCGACTTCCACCTATACGCCAACATTTACCCCGTCCGTTACGCAGACGGCTTCGCCCACAATAACGCAAACTGCGACGCCGACGGTAACGCCGACTTATACTGTTACGCAGACCATTACCCCGACGGTCACTCAAACCGTCACGCGGACCATCACCGCGACGGTAACGCCTACGGTAACCCCGTCGGTGACGGCAACAATAACATCGTCAGTAACTCCCACTGTGACAATGACCGTGACACAAACCATTACCAACACTACAACACCTTCGATAACGCCTTCCATTACGCCGACCATGACGCCTTCCGTCACACGGACGGTTACACAGACAGTGACGCCTACGGTGACGCCGACGGTTACCATGACCGTAACGCCTACGGTGACACAGACGGTAACTATGACGGCGACACCTACGATTTCCAACACGACAACGCCTTCGATAACCCCGTCAGTGACACAGACGGTAACGCCGACAATAACGCAAACCGTAACACCGACAGTAACCATGACGGTCACTCAGACAACGACTCAAACGGCGACGCAGACGGTAACCGGGACGGGGACCCAGACGATAACGCCGACAATAACGAACACAACGACGCCTTCCATAACCCAGACAATGACCCCTACGGTCACAAAAACCGTTACGCCCACGGTAACGCCAACGGTGACCCAGACGGTAACGCAGACAGTGACCCAGACAACCACGCAGACGGTTACCCAGACAACCACCCAGACTGTCACAGCCACAATAACCAACACAACCACACCCTCGGTTACCCCGACAGTGACGCAGACCGTAACGCCCACGGTAACGCAGACTGCGACTCCCACTATATCAAATACAACAACGCCTTCCATAACCCAGACAGTTACCCAGACAGTTACAAGGACGGTAACGCAGACCATCACCCAGACGGTAACGCAGACTGTAACGCCGACAGTTACCCAGACAGCGACGCAGACTGTAACCCAGACTGCTACGCAGACGGTAACCCCGACCATTTCAAACACAACGACGCCCTCGATAACGTCCACGGTAACGCCGACGGTGACACCTACGGTAACGCAGACCGTTACGTCAACTGTGACTAAAACCGTCACGCCGACAGTGACGCAGACCATAACACAAACAGTAACGCCGACAGTGACCCAGACGGTGACCGCAACAATAACCAACACAACGACGCCCTCGGTAACGCCGACGGTGACCCAGACAGTGACGCAGACGGCGACACAAACAATCACCCAGACAGTAACGCCTACGGTAACACAAACAGTGACACAAACGGTGACGCAGACTGTAACGCAGACCGCCACACAGACCGTAACTCCGACCATTTCAAACACAACGACGCCTTCGATTACGCAGACGGTGACGCAGACGGTGACGCAGACGGTGACGTCGACGGTAACACAGACAGTGACCCAGACAATGACGCAGACGGTTACACAGACAGTGACACAGACGGTTACGCAGACAATGACACAGACGGTTACACCGACAATTACAAACACTACAACACCTTCGATCACGCCTTCGGTTACCCAGACAGTAACGCAGACCGTAACCCAGACGGTCACATCAACGGCAACCAAAACAGTGACCCAGACAGTAACACAGACCATAACACAAACAGTAACGCCGACAGTGACCCAGACGGTGACGGCCACAATAACCAACACAACTACGCCTTCGGTAACGCCGACGGTGACCCAGACAGTAACGCCTACGGTAACCCGGACGGTAACGCAAACAGTAACACAGACGGCAACACAAACAGTGACCCAGACAGTGACCCAGACGGTTACGTCTACAGTGACCCAGACCGTAACACCCACAATATCAAACACAACCACACCTTCGATCACCCAGACAGTGACCCAGACAGTGACGCAGACGGTTACACAGACGGTAACATCGACGGTAACACAAACAGTAACACAGACGGCAACGCAAACAGTGACACAGACGGTAACGCAGACAGTGACACAGACCGTTACCCCGACAATAACGAACACAACAACACCTTCGATCACGCCGTCGGTTACCCAAACGGTAACGCAGACCGTGACGCAGACAGTGACATCGACGGTAACAAAAACAGTAACACAGACAATAACGCAGACAGTAACACAAACAGTAACACAGACGGTAACTCAGACTGTAACTGCCACAATAACAAACACAACAACGCCGTCGGTAACGCCAACGGTGACCCAGACGGTTACACAAACGGCAACACAGACAGTGACATCGACAGTGACCCAGACAGTGACGCAGACGGTAACCCAGACGGTTACGCAGACGGTAACCCAGACAATGACACAAACGGTTACACAGACAATTACAAATACGACAACGCCTTCTGTAACGCAAACGGCAACCCAGACGGTAACAAGGACGGTTACACAGACTATAACGCCGACAGTGACACAAACAGTAACACAGACAGTGACGCAGACAGTAACACAGACAGTGACGCAGACTGTAACCCAGA
This sequence comes from uncultured Spirochaetia bacterium, assembly GCA_964443355.1. Classification (GTDB taxonomy): domain Bacteria; phylum Oederibacteriota; class PGYV01; order PGYV01; family Palsa-1178; genus Bog-1181. The sequence goes on along the minus strand of CAYUDX010000021.1, from coordinate 3,376 downwards.
CAGTAACTGCCACAATAACCAACACAACGACGCCTTCTATAACTCCGTCTGTAACGCAAACAGTGACACAGACGGTAACGCAGACGGTAACGCAGACAGTGACACAGACAGTGACTCAGACTGTTACACAGACAGTAACGCAGACAGTTACCCAGACGGTAACGCAGACGGTGACATCGACGGTAACTAAGACCGTCACACAAACAGTAACCCCGTCCGTAACGCAGACGGTGACGCAGACTGTAACTCAAACGGTAACGGCCACAATAACCAATACGACGACCCCGTCGGTCACGCAGACGGTTACCCAGACGGTCACGCAGACTGTTACCCAGACAGTAACACAGACAGTCACGCAGACCGTAACACAGACAGTGACACAGACAGTGACGCAGACGGTAACGCAAACAGTAACGCAAACAGTGACGCAGACGGTAACACAGACAGTAACGCAGACAGTGACGCAGACAGTGACACAAACGGTGACGCAGACTGTAACCCAGACAGTAACTGCCACAATAACCAACACAACGACGC